>JAJQCT010000025.1:38772-45812 GCA_021202555.1 Clostridiales bacterium | reverse complement strand
TGCCCGACGTTTTCCTTGACGAGGATGAGGCACTGCGGTTTATCGAGGAAATCGCTGATGGCGCCGTCACTCCGTGTACGCTGACTGACGTTGCTGTTGACAGAATCTCTCAGCGGTAAACGCGCGGGAAAGAGAACGGTAAATTTTATCCAGCAAAAAAGCAGGTCGCTGACCTGCTTTTTTGGGGGTGTTTATATCATCATTTGGGTGTAAAAGTCAACTCTATGATGCCAGAAAATCACATATTTTGATATGATTTTTCAATCTCATTTTACGCATTTTCCGAAAAAGCGTGCTTGCTGATTTCATCTGCTATGTTCTAAAACAGTATGCCAAAGCGCAAAAGAGGGCACAGCAGGATAAATCGAATCAAAGATAAAAGCACCGTTAGTGTTATTGCTTTCGGTGCTTTTTTTATGCCGCTAAATTGGCGAATGGGCGTATTCGAATATTAAATAGCTTAGACGATTTGCCATTCTCACTTGCTTATTTGATTTTATAGTTGTGTGATGGATATTTTACCAATTTGCTCTCCCAACCGAACTGCTGTTTCAAACCCATCAGCTGTATTTTGGATGAGATCAACGTCCGGAATACAAAATCCACGCGGGAGAAGAAGAACGATGGATGAGCCGCCAAATTCAAAATGTCCCTTAGGATCTCCCGCTGTAACATCTGCCTCCTGTAAGGTATTGTTGCAGATACGCCCAACTCCCATCGCCCCAATTTCCATCTGCACAACAGAAATGCTATTTTGAGTGATTGTACAGTAACTTCTGCTGTTCTCCTGATAAACTCTGACATAGTCAGCAGCAACTGGTTTCACAGAATGGAGGAAACCCTGAATATCTTTCTGCGCAGATTTTTTTCCGGATAAGGCATAAATATAGTGATGGTAATCCGATACAGAAAGTCGAACCAAAATAAAATAACCGCCCTCATAATAACTCGCCATAGCGCTGCTGCGGAGTAAGGATGAAATAGAATAGGTGCTCTGTTTGATCTTGAAGCAGGATTTTTGATCAATTTGATATACTGAGATTTTCCCGTCTGCCGGCGAAAGCAACGCATCCCGGTTTTGTGCGAGAGGCCGTCGATCCGGAAGGATTTCTCTTTGGAAAAAATCATGAAACGAAATGTAACGCTTTGGCACAAAATCCTCCAAAGAAATACCGTTCCGTCTTATCAGCCAGTAAGCAAAGGGTTTTGAAAAGCGTGAATCAAAAAACTTTCGCACTCCTTTAGCAAAAACTTTTGAGCCAAGAAGTATAAGCAGGATTCTGCCGAGCGGATTTGTATATAACAGGCGAATAAAATGTCCACTTGTATTTTTTTTACAAATAATTGCGCCTGCTCTGTCTTTATAACAATCTATTCTGCGCTCTGTCATTTCCCTTTTACACTCCTACCACAAAAACGATTGTAAGAAACAAGGCGAGTCCGAACACCACAATTATCCAAATAGCTTTTCCATGTACAACTGGAACCCTGAAATTCAAAATAAATAAGAATGCCGTCAGGAAAAGAACCACGGAGCAAACAATTGGCAAAGCCATCGGAAATGGAAGCAAAGAACCTATGCAGTATGCTGCCGGGACGGCATATGCGGAGTTTGTTACAGGCAGACCACGATAACTCTGCCTTTTCTCCCTGTCGCCACTTCGAATTTGCTCTTCTTCCACATTAAAATATGCAAGTCGAATCACAGCCGCGAGTGTGATACAAAAGCCCGCAACGATTCCGAGAATTTCCAGTATTGATCCCTGGTACATAGCGACCCCGATTACAGCAGGTGTCACACCAAAGCTGACCACATCACAGAGAAAATCTAATTGTCCACCAAAGCATTTCTCCGTCTCGGTACGGCTGACCATTCTGGCAATTCTCCCGTCTATTGTATCACAGAAACCGGAAAACAATAGTAAGCAAACAGCAATGCCCGTTTTTTGGTTCCACGCCATATAAATAGCAAGGAATGATGACAACAATCCTATGTAAGTTACGATAACAGATGGGTTATAATATCCAATAAAATACTTTTTCATAGTTCCTCCGTCCAATTTCCTGCCTGTTATTGCTTTTCTGCCCATATAGTGCGGTTATTGAACACACCACATCCATTCCTTTTAATTGCAGACTTTAAAACTCACCATCGCAAATCATTTGCATTCAGCTTTTCTTCGTTGTAAACAATTTCAGAGATTCTGCCCTGATTCATATAGAGTACTTTATCAGCGATTTTTGCAATCTCCGGATTATGAGTGACAATCAAAATCGTAGCTTCCCCTTGACGGGAAATTTCCTGCATCAAGGCCAGAACTTCAACGCTGTTCTGGTAGTCCAGAGCCCCGGTTGGCTCATCCGCAAGAACAATATGTGGTTGCTTGATTAGCGCCCTGGCAATCGCTGTACGCTGCTGTTGTCCGGCGCTAAGAGTATTCGGAAAGCTTTTTCGATGATCCCACATTCCAACCCTTCTCAATACTGCCTCCTCGTCTCTGGATGACTTTACAAGCTCTTTCACATACTGGAGATTTTCTATCACATTCAGTTTGGGCATCAGACTATAGTATTGGAACACAAATCCTACCGTGTCTCTCCTGTATTCTACAAGCTGTTTTTCTTTTGCACCTATGATTTCCCGACCGTCACAAACAATAGACCCACTGTCTGCACGATCGAGTCCACCGATTACATTCAGAAGCGTAGTTTTTCCACAACCGCTTGCGCCCAGAATTACCGCAATCTCATTTCTGTAAATTTCAAAATTGATTCCCCGGAGGACTTCCATCTTAGTACCATAGGTTGTAAAACTTTTTCTTACCTCTTTCAGAGAAAGAACCGGTGCCGACTGCTCAGCCGGTTTTTCTTGATGCTGTATCCTTCTTCCTCTCATAAAATCTCCATTTCGATGCTTTTCTCATCACGATGCCTGATAATTCCTATCGCCGGGTCGCAAGATTCTTCAAAAAACTTATGCTATTCATCGTTATGTCATTGGGTACGCTCAGAAAGCCTTATGGAACGTACACGTCCTGCCGTAACCAGATTGGCAACAACAACAGACATAAAACAAATAGCCGTACCTGCCGCCATCGCAAACCATGAAACGTGACGGTAGTTCTGACAATGATATAACTCTATTTGCTTGGAAAGCCACGCTCCCGTCGGAGCTCCCAGGGCTGCACCCAAGGCAAGTCCAACCAGTGACATCAATAAAATATCGCTCATCGAAGCCCATATCCGTGTCCTGACAGGAAAACCGAGTGAACCCATGATAATCAGTTCTTTTTTCTTGTCCTCCAGATTCATGCTTGCCAGGTTAATCACAACAAAAACGGTCATGAGGAACGCCGCTCCATATACAATCAGGATAACATTCAAAAAACTCTCAATCCGGCGTTCATAAAGTGTCAGATATGTCTGGGAACTCTTGAAACTGACAAAGGCATCCAATGTGCGCAGTTCTGCCCGCAGATCATCTACCAGTTCATCGTTCAGATTGACAAAGAATTGTGAATATGTCGCTTCCACGCCGGTCATATTCAGATATGCAGCAGACGACATGAGAACCTGATGTCCCAGATACCACTCATAAATCCCTGCAATCTGGATTTCCCATGTATTACCGTAAAGATCGGTCATCTGGACGCTGTCCCCGGAAGACACCTCAAGAGCTTCTGACAGTTTCCGCGAGATCAATATTCCGGTTTCTGAAAGTTGAGAAATTTCCTCTCCTGTTTCAATATCGATCAATGTGAAAAACTGATTCAGGTTTGTATCCTCGCATACGATTTGTGTGACATTGTGTATCTCTGCATTTTCAAAACTAACCAGAGAGGTTGAAACCGAAAGGACTGTGTCTGAATAATCCTCCATGCATATCTGTACTTCTTCTATATTTTTTTCTGTATCTGCCACGACTATATAATCATAATGCTGCAACACCTCATATTGCTCCGAAAGGGCCTGCACCATTGATTGCCGTACCGTGATAGAAGATATGATCAGAATACTGCACGCACTGACGCCCCCTATGACAGTAATCAACAATCTTTTATTCGAAAAAAGCCCGCGAAGAAGGATCCGGGTCTGAAGAGGAAACATAAAAAAACTACCACGAATTCCCGCTCCGACGTTTGTATCACTCTCTACGGCGCTTCTCATCAGCACAATAGCCTGCGAAGAAACTGTTCTCCGACAGGAAAAAAGCGTAATCAGAACATTCAGCCCCACCTCAATTCCGCAGATCAACAGTACAGGCTTAGCCATAAACGCCGGTTGGTATTGCAAATCCTGATACCAATCAGCATAACAGGTTACCCAAATCATGTTTTGTATAATGTATTCTGCCGCCAACACACCAGCCAGTACACCCAGCAACACTGCAAGGGTGGAGTATACCCCATACTTTTTATATAGTTCAAAGGTTCGAACCCCAAGTGCCTTTTGAATGCCGATCTCCCGGCGATGATCTGAAATCATACGATCCATGGTTGTCATACAGATTAATGATCCGAGAATCAGGAATATAAGAGCCGAACTCCACACAAGCCGCTTCACTTCCTCCAGGCTTTCCTGAAAATCAACATAGTGCTCATTGTAGTCAACACCATATACAGCATAGTTGTCCGGATCCAAATCTTTCAAAGAATCCTGAATCGAAGCTGTGCGCTGCGTGTACTCCTCCGTAAACAAATTGACTTCTTCATCAACCTGCGTCCTGACCCAAACCACGCTGGCATTTGCAGCTGTAAAACTGCTCTCCGGCATGATTACTAAAGTCTCTGTCTGCCCGCTGCCCAATGTGGACACACCCCTGGTATATGTTTCGTCTGTACACAGTGCTTGCGGTAATTCAACAATGCCGCATATAGTAAAAACAGATTCTTTCAAGTCTGATGTCGAATATTCTGTCGCTTCAGATGTGTCAGATGATTGTTCCGCGCTATCTGAAACCAGAGAAATCGTATCCCCTATTTCCAAATTCAGCTTTTGCGCAAGAGCAAGCTCAACCGCACAGGTGCTTTCGTCTGTCGGTAGTTCTCCTTCAACAATCGTCGGCAGATTAATTCCATCTGGTTGGGAGAAAAAGCGGGCTGTAATCAAATTACCGTCTTCGTCACCCTCAAGATAAACATCCGCTTCGTATGAGAGCGAAACTTCATTCACCCCGTCAATCTCCAGAATCTGCTCAAGGTCTTCTTTCTGAAATCCATAAAGTGATTCCATGCGAAATCCGAAGAACTGATGCTCTTTATAAAAAGCGTCCGCAGTGTCACTCATCCCTTGTACGGAGAATTCCAGTCCACAAAACAGTGCGACTGCAATTGCCACAATAAAAACCAGGGAAAGAAACAATACAGGATATGCGGTGATTGTCCGCAGCAACTCCTTTCGCTGTGTCTTTTTCATAATGATACCTCATTTTCAAAACGTGCATAATGAATGCAGATATACGCAAAACATAAGGATACAATGATTAACTGCCCATTGGAGCATACAAAAACACTCTTGAGTCAAAAATCTCTGTGTTTCCCCTCAAGCGACCTAAAATCGACTATCATTTGATAGCTCTATTGTACCGCTTTGGATGCGGTTTTGGGTGAACAAACCGTAAATCTTGATTTATTCAGTGGATGTTTAGCTTTCAGGCTCGTTTCAAGCCGCGGCGAATAAATAATTTCTCGCTTTCTTCGTTTTGCTCTTGCATTTTCGTTTAGATTTGATATACTTATATGAGTATAAAATAAAACCGCGGAGGTTACTTTGATGAAAGAACAGTTAAATGGCATTGCATTGATTCTTTTTGGCATCTTGCTTTGCTGTGCAGAAGAGGAGATAAATAATATTTTTCTCCACAGTATAAGCTATTTGCCATTATCGTTTGTTGGATTTCTGATTGGCAGCATAGGTCTTTTCTTTGTTTTTAAAGGATCAAGAGAATCGAAAAACAAATAATAGAATAACAGTCTGACAAACCATCAATACATAAATTTCGCCGCCGTCAAGTTTCCATATCATGGAATGGATAATCTTCGCGTTTCATACAAACAATATCCTTGTAATCCGTATTTCGCGGCTTCATAATCGGAGCCGCAGCCGTGATTTGAAAGGATTGGTTACCACTGCTATGAAAGCAACCGGAATTGTAAGACGCATCGATGACCTCGGGCGCGTCGTTATACCTAAGGAAATCCGCCGCACCATGCGCATTCGCGAAGGCGACCCGCTGGAGATATACACCGATCGCGACGGAGAGGTCATATTCAAAAAATACTCCCCCATAGGGGAACTCAACGGCTTTGCCGCGCAGTACGCGGAAACGCTTCACAAAACCTGCGGGCTCAACGTCGTTATATGCGACCGCGACGCGGTCATCGCCACATCGGGCGTATCAAAGAAGGAATATTCGGACAGAAAGCTCACGGATGAGTTTGAGCGCATAATCGAATCCCGCCAGCTTTACAAATACAACGAATTTTCGGGCGGCGGGGAAGAAAAAATCTCCGTTATCGACGGCGGCTCGCAGTACGTCCGCTGCGCCATGCCGATTATAAACGAGGGCGACATTGTGGGCTGCGTCGCGTCCGTCGTTTCAGGGGACGCAAATTCGACCGCAGTCGACGACGAAATCGAGACAAAGCTCATAATCACAGCCGCCTCCTTCCTTGGCAGGCAGCTTGAATATTAAACCGCCGCCCCGCACGCGTATTTTGGCAAAAGCATGAAGCGCAAAAATCATATACCCGACATCGGCGAAAAAATCTGCCCCGCGAGAGGGGAACCCGTACCGTATATTTTATCGGACGGCGGCGCGAAGCAGTGCGTCTCGTCAGCCGTCTGCGGCGACAGGTGCAAATCCGCTCCTCAACCGCCGCAAAAGCCGAAAAATCAATAAAAGTCTCTCCGCGCCCGACAATGCGTCACGGCGCGGAGAGGTTTGTTTTACTTACATATTATATCGGATTATCTCAATCGTCAACTTCGGAGTCATACTCCAGAATCGCGCCCGTTGTCGCGTTGATTTCATACTCGTA
>JAJQCT010000025.1:37464-38672 GCA_021202555.1 Clostridiales bacterium | reverse complement strand
TCCCGTCGTCGGTGTCCTGCCTTGCCTTTGTGAAGGTCGTATCGGATTCCGACACTCCCGCGTCTGCGAGCGCTATCGCTGTCGCAGCGTCAACGCCGATGTAAGTCGTTGTGCTTGTGGACGAGCTGTTGTCATTGCCAGACGCCGTGAGAATCTCGACATCCTTTTCGAGTATAATTCCTGTCAGGGCGTCAATTTCATAGTCGTACTTTGCGCTCGAGGTGTAAAATTCGATGTCGTAAACCGTTCTGCCGTCGTCAACAGTCTCCTGTGCCTTTGTGAAGGTAACGTCGCTCGCCGTAACTCCCGCATTCGCGAGCGCTATCGTCTTTGCGGATGCAAGGGAAATATATACTTCCTCACCGCTTGCAACATTGAGTGCGTTGATGCTGTACGACATAATCGCTCCCGTCGTTGCGTTGATTTCGTAGTCGTACTCATACTCCGAGGTGTAAAATTCGATGTCGTATACGACAGTCCCATCGTCGGTGTCCTGCTTTGACTTTGTAAAGACAACATCTTCGTTTTCAAGCCCCGCGTGTGCGAGCGCTACCGTTACCGCGCTGTCAACTCCGATATATGACGCCGTCTGATTTGTCGTGGTGTCGGTGCCTGTCGTCTCAGAGCCTGCATTCGCCAGCGCTGCATTCACAATTTCCGACTCCTTTTTGACTACCGTGCCGTCGCTTGCCTTGATGTAATATTCGTATTCCGTGCCGTTTGCCGTAAAATCAACCTCGTAAACGAACTGACCCTGCTCAAAGTCAAATTTGACCGTGACGTTTTCCGCATCGAGGGGATCAACTCCCGCGTCAGCGAAAGCGAAATTCTGTGCGTTCTCCGTGCCGATTGAGGTGTTTTCCGCAATCGCGCCTGCCGCAAATACCGATACTGTTCCGATGCCCGCAAGAAGCGCTATCGCGCATATGCAGGTGATAACTGCCCTCTTCGGGGTTTCAAATAAGCTCTTCAGGTTTTTCATGTGGAATCTCCTTTCCCTTTGTTGTGACTTTATTATAACCTATGAAGATTAGAGGATTATTAGAGGCGAAAAGTTTTTTTGTTTTTTTCGCGTCTCCGCAAATCCGTCAGCTCCCTTGCTGTGACTATATTATAGCCTCTCAAGATTAGAGGATTATTAGAGGCGAAAAGTTTTTTTTGTTTTTTTCGCGTCTCCGCAAATCCGTCAGCTCCCTTGCTGTGACTAT
>JAJQCT010000025.1:10120-37364 GCA_021202555.1 Clostridiales bacterium | reverse complement strand
TTTTTTTGTTTTTTTCGCGTCTCCGCAAATCCGTCAGCTCCCTTGCTGTGACTATATTATAGCCTCTCAAGATTAGAGGATTATTAGAGCCGAAAAAGTTTTTTTTCGCTCATTTCGGCATCGTAAATGTGAATGTGCTGCCGACACCCTCCTCGCTTTTTACCCCGACGCTGCCGCCGTGAAAATTCGCGATTTCCGCCACCATCGAAAGCCCAAGCCCGAAGCCCGCGTCCGTTCTCGATTTGTCCGTCTGGTAAAAGCGGTCGAATATCTTTTTCTGCTCATCCTCGCTGATTCCGACGCCGTCGTCCTCAACGGAGAGCGAAACAAAATCTTTGCTGTCCGAAAGCTTCACATATATATGACCGCAGTCCCTGCCGTATCTGTAGGCGTTGCTCACGAGATTCACAAGAAGCCTTGTCAGAAGCTCGCGGTTTCCCGTCACCGTGATGTCGGGATCTGCCTCCCACGTCAGCTCAATTCCGCGCTCGCGTATAAGCGAAAGGTCGCCTGAGGTCGATGAAACAAGCTCCGTAAAATCAACCTCCGTTTTCGTGTACTTGTCAGTTTTAAGCTCAAGACGCGCAAAATCAAGCATATCATTTATGAGCCGCGACATCTTTTTTCCCTGCCGCTCGATTACCGAAAGCGCTTCCCTGTATTCCTCCCCGTCCCTTTCCTCCGAGAGAATATAATCACACTGCGCGAGAATCACCGACATCGGTGTCCGAAGCTCGTGGGATACGTCGAGCGTGAACTGCTGCTCCGTCTCAAACGATGCGTCAAGGCGCTCGAACATCCCGTTGAATTCCCTCGCCAGCAAGTGAACCTCGTCGCGCCCCTCGCCTATGTCGATTCTCTTTTTCAGATCGTCGCCGCGGCTTATCTGCGACGCCGCCTCGGTAATCCGCACAATCGGTCGCAGAGCGCGCCTCGCGACAAAATATCCGCCGATTACGGCAAAAAGGACGATTACGGGCAGCATAATGAGCGAAAGACGGGAAATATCGTCCATCTGTGTCTTTCCCTGCGTTTCGGAAACGACGCCCCGCAGCCAAAGCCCGTCAAGCCCCTCGCCGTCAAGCTTTCTGTCAAATATATAATAAAGCGTGCCGTTTACGGTGACGCGCTGAATCCGCATATCGGAAAATTCAAGGTCTCTCGCATCCCTCGCTATCGGATTTTCGCCGTAAAGAAGCGTCCCGTCCGAATCGTAAAGCGAGGTATAGACCTCGTTTACGGAATCGAGGAAGTCATCGTCGATTTCAAGGTATCCGTCCCCGTATGCCATATAATGATCGACATCACCCGACAGCAAAACGTCCTCAAGGCTCTCGAAATATTCAATTTCATCGACGTTGTCCTCAACCGTCTCGATAAGGCTGTCGCGTATTGTCTTCTGAAGCACCTCGTCGCTCACGAAAATGACGAGAAAGTATGTGAGCGCAACGACAGCAATCAAAGCCGCGGTGTACCAGAGCGTCACCTTCGCGCGAATTGACATATTTTTCAGCATTTTATTTCCTCACTGCTTTTCCGCGTCCCTGCGCGTACTCTCACGAAGCACATACCCTCGTCCCCTGACGGTGTGAATGAGCTTGACATCTCTTCCGTCGTCGATTTTGCGCCGCAGATAGCTTATGTACACATCAACGACGTTCGTTCCGCCCTCATAATCAAAGTTCCAGATGTGATTTTCGATTTTCTCGCGCGAAAGCACAACGCCGCTGTTGTGCATGAGATATTCAAGCAGCGCAAATTCCTTTGACGAAAGAACAATTTCCTCCCCGCCACGCGTCACCTTGTGGGACGCGCAGTCCATCGAAAGGTCGCCGACCGTTATCACGCTGCCTGCCGAAACGCCGTATGTCGTCCGTGTAAGCACGCGAATCCTCGCTGACAGCTCGTCAAACGAAAAGGGCTTTACAAGATAATCGTTCGCGCCGAGATCAAGCCCCCGCACCCTGTCGGGTATCGAATCCCTTGCCGTCAGAAAGAGCACCGGCGTCGTTTTTCCGGCTCCCCTTATGTGGCGAAGCACCGTGTATCCGTCCGCTCCCGGCATCATAATGTCGAGAATTACGGCGTCGTATTCCGTATACGAGAGAATGTCAATCGCATCGCGACCGTCATAGCAGGCGTCGACACTGTATCCCTCCTCCGTCAGCTTTTTTACAATAATTGCGTTGAGATCGCGCTCGTCCTCCGCAAGCAAAATCCGCATTCCGCACCTCCGAGTTTTGTTTATGTAATAAGTATACCACATTTATATTAAGATTTTATTAGAATCCGCGGAATTTACGCGAAATATCACGCAAAAACACATCAGTTTACAGCCGATAAAAGCTGATAAACGGCGACAAAAGCCGGTAAACGGCGCGAAAAACCGTCAGAATGGCGCACGATTAAAAAGAATTCTTGCAAATCCTCACCGAGTATGATATTATTAAATAGGTAAATATCATCGCGGGGGAGGCTCTGATATGCGCGGCGCGAAAACAAGAATAATATCGCTCGCTTTGGCGCTCGTCTCCCTTGCGCTGTGCTTTTTCTCATGCGCCGAAAAGACAATCGCCGAGGATGACGGCACGGCAGGCGCCGACAATGAGGCGTCCGTTTCAAAAATCGCCGAGGCGATTGGAATATCGGACGCGGAGGCTGAGACTTTATATATTCTTCTCACCATGACGGGGCTTGAGGGCGAGATTAAATACGTCACCTCATGGAACGACCCCGACACGGGCGAGATTTACTACCGCGTCCGCACAAATACGGGCAAGCGTGAAATTTATATCAGTGAGGAGAGCGCATACGGGTATATAATCACCGACGGCGACACCGTGTATTCGCTCTCTGACACCGCACCGGATATAACATCTGATGATATAATAGCGGAGGGCAGCGATAACACCGCCGAGAACGCCGAAACGGAGATGTCTGACACAGAGGCGCCGGATACAACAGCGGATGCTGACACTTCCGTGTATTCCGACACATCCGAGAGCACGGAAGCGACCGAGGCAACCGAAACAACCGCGGAGGACACCTCCGCGCCGCCCGAGCTTATAGAAATCGTACTCAACACAAGCTCGAAAAAATGTCATTATCCCACCTGCTCCGCCGTCTCGCGGATGAGTGATGAAAACAAGGAAACGATTTACGTTTCAAGCCTTGATGAGGTTTTCGCGATGGGATATGAGCCGTGCGGAATCTGCATGAAGGGCGTCGGTTAACTGTCATATTTTATCCGTCCCGCGCATATTGATTTTGTGGCATTATCAATTTTGCAAAAAGGGCACGGATATGACGGGGAGCGAGGGCACATTTTCGGCGGCAATCAAATATGTAATAATCACCCTGCTGCTTTCGGCGGTTGCAATTGCAATCGGCATCTGTTCGCTTTTGCTTGAAAAGCGATACGACGCCGTACCCGCAGAGGGCGAGATTAACGGAATTTCGGGCGGGAATGCGTGGAGCGCAGATTCCGTTCTTGTAGTTATCGACGCGGGACATGGTGGCATTGACGGCGGCTGCATCGGCATTGACGGCACACTCGAAAAGGATCTGAATCTCGCCGTCGCGGAAAAAATATGCGAAATGCTATTGGCGCGCGGCATCAGGTGCGTCATGACGCGATGTGACGACGAGCTGCTATATGATATGTACGGCGATCTTGACGATTACACCGGTCAGAAAAAGCTTTACGACCTCAAAAACCGCGTAAGATACGCCTCCGAATTTGAAAACGCCGTCTTTGTGAGCATACACATGAACACGTTCTCGCGCCCGCAGTATTCGGGGCTTCAGGTATGGTATTCGGGAAACAATGAAGGCTCAAAGCGCCTCGCGGACATCATCGCGCTCACGGTAAAGAGCAGTCTACAGCCGGAAAATGACAGGAGCGTCAAGCGCGCCGACAGCTCAATGTACGTGCTTGACAGAATAGCGCTGCCCGCCGTTTTAATCGAATGCGGATTTCTGTCAAACGCGGAGGAATGCGAAAAGCTCTGCGATGACGAATATCAGCGCGCGCTCGCGCTCGCAATATCGTCGGCTATAGCCGAATATCTTGCCGAGGGAAGCGTACAGGGCGGCGGGTAAATAATACAAATGCAAAAAGGAGCATTCAATGAAGTCGAAAACAATATACGTTTGTTCAAAGTGCGATTATCAATATCCGAAGCTGCTCGGTCGCTGTCCGCAGTGCGGCGCTTACGGCTCGTTTGTCGAGGAAACCTTTGAGCCGGAGAGCGAAATATCTGCCGATTCGCCGAAAAAATCACGCCGCAGAGCCGCTCTTTCAGACGCGAGGGCGGTAAAAATAAACGACACGGAGGCGGAGGAATGCGCAAGGGTCGGCACAGGCTATCCCGAGCTTGACCGCGTGCTCGGCGGCGGGCTTGTGTCGGGGTCTGTAGTTTTGCTTTCGGGTGAGCCGGGAATCGGAAAATCGACGATTCTTCTTCAGATATGCGACGTTTTGGCGAAATCCCTCCGCGTGCTTTATGTATCTGGCGAGGAATCGGCAGGTCAGCTTCGGCTGCGCGCCTCGCGTCTTTCAGTCAATGCGGACGAGCTTTACATTTATACGGGAACGGATGTTGACAAAATCATATCTGAGTGCGACAAAATCAAGCCCGATGTGCTTGTTGCCGATTCGGTACAGACGCTTTATTCGGAGCTTTCATCCTCGACGCAGGGGAGCGTTTCGCAGGTGAGGGAATGCGCGCAGCAGCTTTCGTCGCTTGCCAAAGCGCGCGGAATTTCCGTAATCCTTGTCGGTCACGTCAACAAGGAGGGCGGAATCGCGGGACCGAAGGTGCTTGAGCATATGGTTGACGCGGTGCTTTACTTTGAGGGTGAGCGGCACCAGAATTTCAGAATCATACGCGCCGTGAAAAACAGATACGGTGCGACGAACGAAATCGGCGTATTTGAAATGACCGACAGCGGGCTTATCGAGGTCGAAAATCCGTCGGCGATGCTCATTTCGGGGCGTCCGAGGGGCGTTTCGGGCAGCAGTACCGTCTGCTGCATGGAGGGAACACGTCCGATTATTGCGGAAATTCAGGCGCTTACGGTAAAAACAGTCTTTCCTTCGCCGAAACGGACGGCGGACGGCTTTGATTACGGCAGGCTCTATCTTCTGATTGCAGTGCTTGAAAAGCGCCTTTCCATGAAATTTTACGATCTTGACGTTTATCTCAACGTCATAGGCGGACTGCGCCTTGACGAGCCGGCGTGCGATCTTGCCGTCGCGCTCGCGCTCATATCTGCGGCAAAGGATGTTCCGGTGCCGCCCGACCTTGTTGTCGCGGGCGAAATCGGACTCGCGGGCGAGGTGCGCGGCGTTTCAAATATCGATATCCGCGTGCGCGAGGCGGCGCGTCTCGGATTTTCGCGTATGGCAATACCGAGGCGAGGCGCGACACCGAAGGAGATACCCGACGGAATTGAGATTGTTCCCGTGCGAAGCGTATATGAGCTGATACCGCTTTTAGAAAAGGCATCCCAAGACAAATCAAAGATTTGAATTTCATATTTGCGTTTCGGCGCTCTTTATGATATAATAAGACGTTGATTGACGAAGCACAGCCTCGTCAATCAAGTCTGTCAAATATCCGATTAAAATCACAGATTTGAATCGAATATTTGCGGTTTAGCGCTCTATATGATATAATAAGACGTTGATTGACGAAGCACAGCCTCGTCAATCAAGTCTATGACATTCGGGACAAGGCTTTCGGGGTAATTACATGAAAGACGAATACGGCGGCGCGGCGCTCGCGTATATCGGCGACGCCGTGACGGGACTTTGGGTGCGTGAGCTTCTTCTCTCGCACGGAATAACAAAAACCTCGGTATGCAGCGAGCTTGCGGTTTCGTTCGTATCAGCGAAGGCTCAGTCCGAGGCATACGAAAACATAAGGGACGCCCTCACCGAAGAGGAGCATGACACCTACAGGCGCGGCAGAAACGCTCACGTCACGGTGCCAAAAAGCGCCACGTCGGGCGAATATCATTCGGCAACGGGATTTGAGGCGCTTTTCGGCGCACTCTGGCTTGACGGTCAGAGGGAGCGCGCGGACGAGCTTCTGACGCTTGCCTACAAGGATAAAATCGACGAGCTGGAGGCGCGGGGCGCGGGCGCGGACGCCGGGAGAGGAACGCATCATGAGGGATAAAATCAAAGTGATGAGCGTATTCGGGACGCGACCCGAGGCTGTGAAAATGTGCCCGCTTGTAATTGAGCTTTGCTCACGCGCGAGGATTAAATCTCTCGTCGCGCTCTCGGGTCAGCACCGCTCGATGCTCGATTCCGTAATGACCGCGTTCGGCGTTGACGCCGACTATGACCTTGACATAATGCGCCCAAACCAGACGCCGACAGACATAGCGGCAAACGTAATGCTCGGGCTTGACGGCATTCTGCGGGAAGAAAAGCCCGACCTCGTACTCGTTCACGGAGATACGACGACGAGCTTTGCGGCGGCGCTCACGGCGTTTCATCTTCAGATTCCCGTGGGACACGTCGAGGCGGGGCTTCGCACATATGACAAATACTCGCCGTTTCCCGAGGAAATGAACAGAACGCTCACGGGAAAAATCGCATCCCTTCATTTCGCGCCCACAGAGAAAAACAAGCAAAATCTGATTCGCGAGGGCGTACACGAGCGCGATATTTACGTCACGGGGAACACAGTTATCGATTCGTTTCGGTATACGGTGTCGGACGACTACAAATTTGAATGCGAGGCGCTCGGAAAAATCGATTTTCGCAAATATAAAACCGTCGTTTTGACGGCGCACAGGCGCGAAAATCACGGGGACGGAATCGAATCCATCTGCCGCGCCGTAACGGCGCTTGAGGAGCGCTTTCCGAATGTGCTCTTCATATACCCGGTACATCTCTCCCCTGCCGTGAGGGACACTGTATTCCCGATTCTTTGCGGTCACGAAAGGATAATTCTGACGGATCCGCTCAGTCTTTCCGATATGCACAACCTCATAAAAAGGTCGTACATGGTGCTGACCGATTCGGGCGGCATACAGGAGGAGGCGCCGTCGCTCGGCTCGCCCGTTCTTGTTCTGCGGACGGAAACGGAGCGCCCGGAGGCGGTCGAGGCGGGAACGGTGAAGGTCATAGGCACAAATGCAAAGGACATAGTAAGGGAAGCATCGCTTCTGCTCACTGACGCGGACGAATACTCCCGTATGGCAAAAAGCGTTAATCCCTACGGCGACGGTCACGCATCGGAGAGAATCGCGGACGCGATTATATCTTACTTCAGTCAATCTTAATTTATATCCTGCGGAGGAAAAAAGGATTATAAAAAAACTTCTGAATGAATTCAAGGAATTCATCAACCGAGGCAATGTTCTCGACATGGCGATAGGCGTCATCATAGCGACGGCGTTCAGCTCAATAACGACAAGCCTCATCAACGACGTGATTATGCCCGCGATAGGGCTTCTCACGGGGAATGCCGACGACGCTGTGGGCGCGCTCGACATCGTTATCAAGACGGGAAGAATGGTCACCGACGAGACGACGGGACTTGAGGTGGCTGAAACTGTCACAATAGGCTTAAGCTCGTTCGTTTCCTCAATAGTGAACTTTCTCATCATCGCGCTCGTCTGCTTTTTAATTGTGAAGGTTTTCAACAAGGCAAACTCTGTCGCGAACGCGAAGAAAATCGCTGAGGAAAAGGCTGCCGAGGAGGAGAAAAAGCGCCTTGAGGAAGAGGCTGCCGCAAACAAGGCGCCGACGACGGAGGAGCTTCTCACCGAAATCCGCGACTTGCTCGCAGAGAGCAAGAAAAGCGATACATAAAAGTGAAAATGCGCTCGCTTTATTCCACGTATGAGACCTTGCCCCGAAAAATGCGGCAGGGTCTCATATAAAAAGCGGAGGACACTTCTTTGAAAAAGCAGATAAATTTTAGCATTTCACCGCCCCGGGGCAAGCGCGCGGCGTTTTTTATATCTGCCGCCGCGGAGCTTATAATTTCGGCGGCACTATTTTTTATTTTTCGGTTCGCGCTTGAAAATCTTGTCGGCGGACTTGCGATTGCGGGAAAGATTATGCGTCTTGCCGTGTCGAACATTACGGCATGGCTTTTGTCAATTCTCATAACATGGCGATTTATCAGAAAATACAGCTTTTTTGGCGTCTGCGGCGGCGATAATGACTGCGGGGACGCAGATTGCGTGCGCTTTCTGCGCATTTCGGCTGCGGCAGCGGTAATTGAGACGCTCATTTTGATATATATCGTCGCGATTTTGTCATGGCGCGGGCTTTACGGGAAGGCTTTCGGCACAGCTTTCGCAGCGCTTTTCTTTGCGGCTTTCGGATTTTTCATTTACTCACCGCATAATAATCTTCGGAATATTTCGCAAAAGCTGAAATCCGTTCTTTTTGGCAGGCTGCGCGAATATAAAAGGGTAAAAAATCCGCTCGCTCAAACGCTTCTGCGGGCGGCGGGATATATAATTCTCGGGCTTCTGCCGTTTTACTGCGCCTTCATGCTCGAAGCGTTCAATTTCGGCGGATTAACGCGGCTCGATTACTTTCTCGTAAAGCATGAAAACGCCTTTTTGCTTTCGCTGACGGTGCTTTACCTGATTTTTGCCGTTCTGCTGCTCGTTTTCAGGCGAGGCGGAATTGCGGCATCCGTTCTCGTCGCCGTCTCATCCGTTTTCGGGATTGCAAATTATCTCAAATACTCGCTCACAGGCGATTATTTTTACCCGTGGGACCTTGTGAATCAATCGGGCAACGTCGGCGAGCTTCTCGGATTTGTATCGTCGGGGATTCCGCTCTTGCTTGCGGCACTCGTTGTAATCGGCATTCTGGCAGCCGTCATCGTCATTATCTCAAAAGCGGATATAAATCTTAAATTTTATGTGCGCCTTCCCGCGGCGCTGCTTATTGTCGTTTCCATGTGGGCAACAGTCTCTACCACGTCGAAAATCACCGCGTTTCTCGACGACTACGGAATTTCCCTCTTTGATATGGCGCTTCAGCAGTCCAATTACGCCGCGAACGGCTTCACGGGCGCGTTTGTCGTAAATGTGCTTTCGATGAACGTCGCAGAGCCTGACGGGTACGGCGAGGACGCGGTTACGGAAATCATGGACGGCTACGAGGACGACGACGTTTCGGACGACTATTCGTATCCCGATATAATCGTGATACTCTCCGAGAGCTTCTGGGACCCGACAAATCTTCCGAACGTCGAGTTTTCGTCGGATCCGCTTGAAAACTTCCGCGAAATCGCCTCGCGCGAGGGAACGTACAGCGGATATATGTACGAGACGGGACTTGGCGGCGGAACGGTGCGCCCCGAATTTGAGGTTCTGACGGGGCTTTCGACTGATTATCTCCCGAGCGGCTCGATTCCGTGGCAGTACGTGACGGGCGAAACCGAATCATACGTTTCGATTTACAATTCCCTCGGATACAGGACGATAGCGGTTCATCCGTACACCTCGTCGTTTTACAGCAGGAAAAACGCATATCCGCTGATTGGATTTGACGAGCTTTATTTCGAGGATTCGCTTTACGCGCTCGAGGACGTGGACTATTCGATTCGCGGCGGATATATCTCCGACGACAGCTTCATCGACTACATAGAATATTACCTTGAGGAAAGCGACGGCACGCCCACCTTCCTTTTCGGAATAAGCATGGAAAATCACCAGCCATACGCCAACAAATACGGCAGCATTTCAATTGAGGTGACAAGCGACGTGCTCGACGAGGAAACGCTTGCGCTCGTGGCAAATTACACGGAGGGCGTTCGGGACGCGGATGCGGCGCTCGGCAAGCTCGTCGATTATATCGACTCGCGCGACCGCGACACGATTCTGATTTACTTCGGCGATCACCTGCCCACTCTCGGCTCAAATTTGGCGGCATACGTGGAGAGCGGTATGATTTCAAGCTCGACGTCATACACGAGCGAGGAGGCTCTCATGCTCTACTCCACCCCGTTTCTCATTTACGCGAATTTCGAGCTTGGTGACAGCGACCTGCTCACGGTCGGCACGGGAAATGAAATTGCCTCGTATGAGCTTCTGAACGCGGCGTCAGACCTCATAGGCTCGCCGAAATCGGCGTACATGAAATTCCTCTCGGACTTCGCCTCGACAATTCCGTACTACAATGTGAGACTGAAGCTTACAATCAGCGAGGACGCAGAGTATTACGTCAATGCGCATAAAATGCTGACATACGACGTGCTTGTCGGAAAGCAGTATTTATATATGCGGCGCTGATACAGGGGCAAAGACTATCGATTTTGACGCAAAAAAGCGCTCGAACGGGCAAAACCCGTTCGAGCGCTTTTGGTGTGATGTGGAAGATATAGTAAACTCAAATACGAAATTTAACGCCTCGTCGCCGAGAGCGACTCCTTGCGGCTTTCCTTGTCAAGTCCGTTCTTTTTGCGGAATTCGCGCAGCTCCTCGACTGTGCGGATGTCGCCGCACCCGCCGCCGCACGCTCCATGAGACGGACATCCGACGCATTTATCGGTTTTCATTGACCTTACAATGTAACGCACCGCAAGCACTATTAAGATTAAAATCACGGCGCACACGACAATCGAGCCGATATTATCAGAAAGCCACGTCATTGATAAAACTCCTTATAAAAGCTTAAGCGTACTGCTTTTCCTTGCTTACACTACCGGATTTTTTCTTGTTATACGGATTCGGACGTACTATGAGATAGATGCCGAGAGCAAGCACGAGAACAGCGGCAATGAAGAATACCACGTTTGCAAGCTCGCCGTAAACGAAGAGATAACCGAACTGATACACAACGAGTGTGAAGCAGTAAGCGAAGATATTCTGGAATACGAGAGCGAACGCAACGCCCTTCTTCGAGTGCATTTCGCGAGCCATTGTGGATATAGCCGCAAGGCAGGGCGAATCAAGCAGATTGAATGTGAGGAACGAGAACGCCGCGACACCCGTCGGGAAGAACTGCGCAAATGCGGCGTACATACTGTCCGCATATTCCTCGACCTCGCCGATATTTGCGAGAAGACCCATTGTCGAAACGATTCCCTCCTTCGCAACAAAGCCGGAGAGCGACGATGCGACCGCCTGCCATGTGTCGAAGCCGAGAGGAGCGAATATAAACGCGATAGCGCCGCCGATTGACGCGAGAAGCGACTGGTCGGAATTGACAAGACCGAATCCCTCGTCGCCGAAGCCGTAGGAACCGAGGAACCACATAACGACGCAGCAGAGGAAGAGGATTGTTCCCGCCTTCTTGATGAAAGCCCATACGCGCTCCCACATATGAAGGAGAAGATTCTTTACCATCGGAAGATGATATGCGGGAAGCTCGATTACGAAGGGGGCAGGCTCGCCTGCAAACATCTTCGTTTTCTTAAGCATAAGGCATGAGAGAATGACAGTTGCTATACCGATGAAGTACATAACGGGAGCGACCCACCATGCTCCTGCGAGGAAGCCCGCGATGGTAGCGATAACGGGGAGCTTCGCTCCGCACGGAATCGCCGTCGTCGTTATCATCGTCATGCGTCTGTCCTTTTCGTTTTCTATCGTGCGGGTTGCCATGATTCCCGGAACTCCGCAGCCCGATGAAATAAGGAACGGAATGAACGATTTTCCCGAAAGACCGAAGCGCCTGAAGATTCTGTCCATGATGAACGCGACACGCGCCATATATCCGCAGTCCTCAAGGAATCCGAGCAGCAGGAAGACGATTGCCATCTGGGGAACGAATCCGATGGGAGCAGCAAGACCGCCGATAATGCCGTCAACGACAAGGCTTATAACCCAGTCGGCAGCGTCGATTGCCTCAAGTCCCGCCTCGGCAGCGGCAGCCGCGCCCGGAATCCAGATTCCGTAGTCGGCGTTGTCAGGCTCAGTTTCCGCAGCCGCTAAAATCGCAGCGGCAGCCTCGCTGTCCTCGGAGACCTCAATTCCGACCTCGGTATATGTTCCGTCGGAATTTTCAACAGTGTATGTGAGAAGCGAGCTGTCGTAAAGCGCGTCCTCAAGCTCGTCGCCGTACTGCGTCGCGCCGTTTATCGCGTCCGCGAGAACGTCAGCGTCAACGCCGTCAATCGCAAGCTCATCCGCAAGCGCTTCAACCGCTTCGGAATAAGCCTCGTCGAACGCTTCGTAGTCTTCTTCATAGTCGCCGCGCCCGATACCGAAGAGGTACCAGCCGTCGCCGAGAAGCCCGTCATTCGTCCAGTCGGTCACGTAGGTGCCGAGCGTTCCGATTGCTATGTAATATACAACGAACATAATCGCCACAAAAATCGGCAGCGCCGCAATTCTGTTTGTAACAACGCGGTCAATCTTGTCCGACGTGGAAAGCGTGCCGTGAGATTTTTTCTTGTAGCAGCTCTTTATAACTGACGCGACGTAAACGTAGCGCTCGTTTGTTATAATCGATTCGGCGTCGTCGTCAAGCTCGCGCTCCGCTTCCTTGATGTCCGACTCGATGTGAGCGAGCTTCTCCTCGGAAACGCCAAGCGTTTTGATTACCTCGGAATCGCGCTCAAAAAGCTTTATTGCGTACCATCTCTGGCGGTCGGATGCCATATCGTGAATGACAGCCTCCTCTATGTGAGCGATTGCGTGCTCGACGGGACCCGAGAAGGTGTGCTGCGGAATAGTCTTGTCGCTCTTTGCCGCTTCGATTGCAGTTTCAGCCGCCTCCATGACGCCCGTTCCCTTAAGAGCGGACATTTCGACGACACGGCAGCCGAGCTGGCGTGAAAGCTCACTTAAATTTATCGAGTCGCCGTTTTTCTTTACGACGTCGATCATATTGACAGCGACGACAACGGGAATGCCGATTTCCGTAATCTGCGTGGTCAGATAAAGGTTGCGCTCAAGGTTAGTGCCGTCGACAAGATTCAGAACGACATCGGGGCGCTCGTTGATGAGATAATTTCTCGCAACGACCTCCTCAAGCGTGTACGGTGAAAGCGAATAAATACCGGGAAGGTCTGTGACGGTGACGTCATCGTGCTTTTTAAGCTTACCCTCCTTCTTTTCGACAGTTACGCCCGGCCAGTTGCCGACGTACTGATTTGCGCCCGTAAGTGCGTTGAAAAGCGTCGTTTTTCCGCAGTTCGGGTTGCCCGCAAGGGCGATTCTGATACCCATTTTCTTTTTATCCTCCTTAGGTTACTCAACCTCAATCATAGCGGCGTCCGCCTTGCGGATTGAAAGCTCATATCCGCGAACGGTTACCTCAATGGGGTCGCCGAGCGGCGCCACCTTGCGGACGCTGATTTCCACGCCCTTGGTGATTCCCATGTCCATGATTCTGCGTTTCACGCCGCCCTCGCCCGTAAGCCTGACGACCTTGACAGTCGAGCCGACTGCCGCCTCTTTCAGAGTTTGCATAATTATATTACCCCTTTCGGAATTTTAATACAAAATTATTCAGACAAAAATTTTCTGCGCCATCTCGCGCGTCACCGCGACGCGCACATTCTTGACGTTTACGATGATGTTTCCGCCGTTTGACGAAATGACTGTTGCCTTGCCTCCGGGCACAAAGCCCATGTCCTGAAGATGCTGCTTCATTTCCGGACTTCCGGAAACCTTCAGGATTATGCTCTCCTCACCCACCGGGGCGAGATTTATCGGCATCATAATGTATCCCCCTTGCATCGCTTTTTGCGAGCCGTTTTCGTTAGTGGGCACTAACCTCGTTAGTACTCGCTAACCCGCATATATATCTTACGATAAAAAAGCCGTTTTGTCAACGCTTTTTTCGCGAAAAATTCTGATTTTTTGAAATTTCGTCGTTTCGCCCATCGGGTTAGCTCTCGCTAACATTTTGCTTGTGCAATTTAACAACGGAAAAAAGAGCGGATTTTTCACTCCTCCCGCCGAGCCGTCGGAAAAAGCCATAGTCGACTATGCTCGGTTGATTTTCGATGAAACCGCCCGACAGAATTTTTTATTTTCGCGCATTTGACCGTTGATTTTACCGCGCAAATGTTGATTTTACCGCTCAAATATGGTAATATATAATCCTCACTAATGAAAGGAGTATTGAAGCTTGAATATGAAGCACACAGATTTTGCGCCGTATCCCCCGATGGGATGGAACAGCTGGGACTGCTACGGCGCGGCAGTCAACGAAGAGCAGCTTTTGGGAAACGCGCGTTATATGAAGGATAATCTTCTCTCCTACGGATGGGAGCTTGTGACGTGCGATATACAGTGGAGCGAGCCTGACGCGCACGACGTATTTTACACGCCGAATGCGCCGCTTGCGATGGATGAATACTCGCGCCTCATTCCCGCCGAAAAGCGCTTCCCGTCATCCGCGGGCGGCAAGGGATTTCTGCCGATTTCGCGTAAAATTCACGAAATGGGGCTGAAATTCGGCATTCACATCATGCGCGGGATTCCGCGGCAGGCAATTTATCAGAAAACAAAAATCAAGGGCACGGACATGACGGCGGATATGGTGGGCGACCCCTTCTCCGTCTGCGGCTGGAACTCCGATATGTACGGCGTAAATCCGCATTCGCGCGGCGCGCAGGCATATTACGATTCGCTTTTCGAGCTTTACGCCGAGTGGGAGATTGATTTTGTCAAGGTGGACGACATCGCCGTCACGGGCGCGTATTCGCACGAGGCGCACAGAAACGGCAATATGCCCGGAGTTGCCGAAATCGAGATGATACACCGCGCAATAATGAAGTGCGGTCGTCCGATAACGCTCTCCATCTCCCCGGGACCCGCTCCGATAGAGTATGCGTGGATGTTTTCACATAACGCCAATATGTGGAGGCTCACAAACGATGTCTGGGACAACTGGACTGCCGTCGAGCATATGTTTGAGCGGTGCGAGACATGGCAGGGACGCGGCGGGAACGGCTGCTGGCCGGACTGCGATATGCTTCCCTTCGGACATATCAACGTGAACAACCGCGGCGGGGACAATATGTGCCGCATGACGCATGACGAGCAGGTGACGATGATGACGCTCTGGTCGATATTCCGCTCGCCGCTTATCGTCGGCGCGGAGCTTCGCGACAACGATGAATTTACCCTGTCGCTTCTCACAAACGCGGACATTCTGCGCCTGAACAAGCATTCGCACTCGCCCGATCAGATATTCCGCACGCGAGATGCCGCCGCTTGGTACTCATACGAGGATGACCCCGCTGTCGGAAAATGCAATCTCGCGCTTTTCAATCTTAAAAACGAGCCGTCGGAGGTTTCCGTCGACGCTGCCGATATAGGCGGGCTTGACCTTCGCGGATGCGGGCTTTATGATATGTGGAAGCACAAATCCGTAGGAACTGCGGGAGAGAAAATTTCCGCAAAGCTCCCCGCGCACGGCTCTGTAATTTACAGAATAAGCTGACATCCGGCAAAGACGGACGAAAATTTGAAAGCCGCGCTCCGCGCCTGCGGGACGCGGCTTTTTCCCGCGCGGCTAAAATGTTTAAGGTTCACTGTGGCGGGCGTTAAATTATTGTTCTTATTCGCTCCCGATATGTAAATAATTAAAAAATTCGCTCTTATTCGGTTGATTTCGCGCGCCGAAATAATGTATAATATTATTCGGATTTCAAGTCCGCCGTTTTCGCGCGGAAACGCGCAAAAAACGGCAAAATCTTATTTTTTAGATTGGAGAGAAAAAGTGGAGGAAACAGTTTCTGCAAAAAGTGCTGAACCGAAAAAGAAGCTGTCGTCATACCTGGTGCCGTACTGGCGTCCGGCGATAATCTCGCCCCTTTTCATGATGGGAGAGGTTGTGTGCGACCTTCTTTTGACGAAGCAAATGTCAAATATCGTAAACGAGGGCGTTATCCTCGGCGATATGAACGCTATCTGGAGAATCGGCGCCGTGATGATTTTAATCGCCATAATCGGCGGCTTCACGGGAATATCCTGCTCCTACACGGCGAGTCTCGCGTCGGAGGGCTTCGCCAAGGATTTAAGGGTCGATATGTTCCGCCGCGTGATGTATCTGTCGCAGCAGCAGACGGATAAATTCACGACCGGGTCGCTTGTCACGCGAATGACGAACGACATCACAGTTCTTCAGGAATTTGTGCGCGAAATACTTCATATGTTCGTGCGCGCGCCTATATTCTTCATAGGCGGAATCATTTTCACGCTTCAGTTAAACGTCAATTTCGGCTACGTCGTAATCGTCGCGTTCCCGTTTCTTGTCATCGCCGTCATAGTGATGCTCAAAATCGTGAACCCGATGTACTCGAAGGTGCAGAAAAAGCTTGACCGCGTGAACGCGGTCGTGCAGGAAAACGTGACGGGCGCGCGCGTCGTCAAGGCGTACACGCGCGAGGAGCATGAAATCGGCAGATTCGACGAGGCGAACACGGATTACCGCGACACCTCGTATAAGGTCGGCAAGGTAATGGCGTTCTTAATGCCGATACTTTCGATTATCATGAATATGTCAATTGTCGCAATCTACTACATAGGCGCAAGCCTTGTCAGCGCGGAATCGCAGGAGGCGGCGTCCGTCGCATTGATGGAAATCAACGCGGGCGACGTCATGGCAGCGGCAAGCTACATCACACAGATTCTCTCGTCAATTATGATGATGTCGATGATGTTTCAGATGTTCGCCCGCGGAAAGGCAAGCGCTCAGCGTGTGCGCGAGGTGCTTTACTCCGACCCCGCGATTCTCGGCGGCGAGCTTAAAGAAACAGATCCCGTCGGCTCAATCGAGATGAAAAACGTCTCCTTCCGTTATCCGAACGCGCAGGGCGACAATGTTCTCGAAAACATCAATTTAAGCGTCAGAAAGGGCGAAACAATCGCAATCATAGGCTCCACCGGCTCGGGCAAATCGACGCTCGTATCGCTGCTGCCGCGCTTTTACGACGCCGACGAGGGCGAGATTTATATCGACGGGCAGAATGTGCGCGATTACGACCTGCACGAGCTTCGGCAAAAATTCGGCTTCGTCCTTCAGAAGTCCGAGCTTTTCTCGGGAACGATTGCGGACAACATCCGTTGGGGCAAGGACGACGCGACTGACGAGGAGGTTGTCAGAGCGGCGAAAATCGCGCAGGCGGACGAATTTATTGTCGGATTCAACGGCGGGTACGATTCTGTCGTCGCTGAAAAGGGCGCTTCCCTTTCGGGCGGTCAGAAGCAGCGTATGTCAATAGCGCGCGCAATCGTGAGAAATCCCGAATTTCTCATATTCGACGACTCAACCTCGGCGCTTGACCTCGGAACGGAGGCAAGACTGCAAGCTTCGCTTCGCGAAAACATGAAGGATACAACCGTAATCATGATAGCACAGCGAATCGCGAGCGTGAAAAACGCCGACAGAATCGCCGTCATCGAGCATGGAACGATAACGGCGTTCGCGCCGCATGACGAGCTGATGAAAACGAGCGAGGCGTACCGCGAAATTTACGCCTCTCAGATGAAAAACACGGACGGAGGTGAGGAATAATGAGCGAGCTTGACGAAAGAAAAGACATTGAAAACGGCTCCCCCTCGGGCGCTCCCGACAAAATGCCGCCTACGCCGAACGATTCGGCTGACGCGGGCGAAAAAAAGCGCCTTTATCACGTTGAGGAAAAGGAGCTTTCGGACGACGAGCTTCGCGCTGCGGGATCAAAGCGCGGAGGTCCCGGCGGAGGCGGTCCCGGACCCCGCGGCGGCGTAATACGCGAAAAGCCGAAGGACGCAAAGGGCACGATTTTCAAAATTGTCCGCTACATAGGCAAAAACGTGGGACTTGTAATTATTCTCGTAGCCATAATGCTGGCGACGACGGGCACGTCCCTCGCTTCTCCCGCAATTCAGGGCTCTATTATCGACTGCATCACCGTAGACGAAACCAATTTCGGTCTGGCAATCGATTTTGACAGTCTCATCTTCTATCTCGCGCTCATGGCAGGGTTATATGTAATCAACTGCCTTCTGACGCTTGTTCAGTCGCTCACCTCAACGAGGCTTTCGCAGTGGACCGTATATAATCTTCGCCGCGATTTATTTGAAAAAATCGAGTATCTCCCGATAAGATACACGGACACGCACAAGCACGGCGATATAATGAGCCGCATGACGAACGACGTTGAGAGCGTCTCAAACGCAATCTCACAGTCGCTCACCTCGCTCATTTCAAGCGTGCTGACGCTTATCGGCTCGTTTGCGATGATAATCTACTACTGCGTGAAGGGCGACGCCATACCGCTTATTTTCGTCGCAATCTGCACAATTCCGATAACGATATTCATGTCGGGACTTCTCGGCAAGCTCATGCGCAAATACTTTATCCGCCGTCAGGTGCTTCTCGGAAGCCTCAACGGTCAGGTCGAGGAAATGGTGACAGGCTCAAAAACCGTCATGGCATACGGCAAGGAGGAGATGGCGATTGAGGCGTTTGCCGAGACGAGCGCGGCTTACCGCGAATGCAGCGTCAAGGCGACAGTTTTCGGCGGCGTCATGGGACCCGTAATGAACGTCATCAACAACTTCAATTATCTGCTTGTCGCGGCGTGCGGCGCGTACTTCTGCATCAACGGCGGCATCTCCGTCGGAAACATTCAGTCGCTGCTCCAGTATTCGCGCCAGTTCTCGCAGCCTATATCGTCAATCGCCAACCAGTACGCGACAATCCTCACGGCAATCGCCGCGGCGGAGCGCGTGTTCGGCATTCTCGAGTCGGAGTCCGAGCCTGACGAGGGCAAGAGCAGCGTCACCGTCGAGGACATCCGCGGAAACATCGAGATAAAGGACGTCGATTTCTCATATAACAAGGGCGAACCCGTCCTCAAGAAGATTAACCTTTCGGTGAAGCAGGGACAGAAAATCGCAATTGTCGGCGCGACGGGGTCGGGCAAGACAACAATCGTAAACCTCCTGACTCGCTTTTACGATATTGACGGCGGCTCGATTACAATCGACGGAATACCGCTTAACAATATACCGAAAAAGGTGCTTCGCTCCGCTATCGCCATAGTGCTTCAGGATACGGTGCTTTTCTCCGACACGATAGGCGAAAACATCCGCTACGGAAGGCTTGACGCGACGGACGAGGAGGTTGTCGCCGCGGCAAAAACGTCAAACGCGGATTCGTTCGTTTCGCGTCTGCCCGAAGGGTATAAGACGCAGCTTTCCGAATCAGGCTCCAACATAAGTCAGGGTCAGCGCCAGCTTCTTTCAATAGCGCGCGCGGTGCTTGCCGATCCGAAAATTCTCATACTCGACGAGGCAACCTCCTCCGTCGATACGAGAACGGAGATGAACATTCAGGAGGCGATGCTGCACTTAATGGAGGGCAGAACATCGCTCATAATCGCTCACAGGCTTTCGACTATCCGCGACGCGGACGTAATCGTCGTCATTGCCAACGGACACGTCGCCGAGGCGGGCAATCACGACGAGCTTCTGGCTGCCGGCGGCGAATACTACAAGCTTTATCAGACGCAGTTTGCGGGATTCAAGACCTGATTCTGAAAAAGGAAGACGCAATGTTAAGACAGGAAATCAAGGAAAACTGGAAAATGAAAAGGGCGGGGACGGCAGAATACGTCCCCGCTGTCGTTCCGGGCAGCGTATACACCGACCTTCTCTTCGAGGGGAGGATGAAGGATCCGTTTTACGGTGACAACGAGGACGAGGCGCTTCGCCTCATGGACGACGACTTTGAATACGAGACGGAATTTGACTGTGGGGATGAGCTTTTAGGCTGCGACCGCATACTGCTTCATTTTGACGGCATTGATACGATTGCGGACGTTTATCTGAACGGCTCGCTTCTCGGCTCTCCCGAAAATATGCACCGCGTGTGGGAATATGACGTAAAATCTCTCATCCGCCGCGGGAAGAACGAACTGCGCGTTCGGCTTCATTCGCCGACAAAATATATAGCAAAGGCGTACAGAGAACGCCCGACCCGCGGCACTGAGGACGCGATGGACGGATTTGTGCATATACGCAAGGCGCACTGTATGTTCGGCTGGGATTGGGGCGCGCATCTGCCCGACGCGGGGATTTTCCGTCCCGTGTACCTTTTGGGCGCGGGCAGCGTGCGAATCGACAGCGTATATATAACGCAGCATCACGAGGATGGGTGCGTGACGCTTTTCCCGAAGGTGGAGCTTGATGTCAGAGACGGTGCCTCCACGGATGGTATCGCGTACCGGATTACCGTGACCGACCCCGACGGGGCATCGGTTGCCTTTGACGGCAGTCCCGAGTCGGTAAAAATATACGAGCCGAGGCTTTGGTGGGCAAACGGCTACGGCGAGCAGAATCTCTACGTCATATCAACGGAGCTTTACGCGAAAACGGACGGCGGGGAGGCTTTGCTTGACACGAAAACAAGCCGAATCGGGCTTCGTACACTGACGGTACGGCGTGAAAAGGACAAATGGGGCGAATCGTTCGCGTTTTGTCTCAACGGAGTTGACATTTTCTCAATGGGAGCCGACTACATTCCCGAGGATCATCTGCTCGGGCGCGTGACTGAAAAAACGACGCGGACGCTTCTTGAGAAGGCAAAATGGGCGAATTTCAACAGCATTCGCGTCTGGGGCGGCGGATATTATCCAAACGACTGGTTTTATGACATCTGCGACGAGCTTGGGCTTATAGTCTGGCAGGATTTCATGTTCGCCTGCGCCGTATATGACCTCACCCCCGAATTTGAAGCGAATATCCGCGCCGAATTTGCCGACAACATAAAGCGCATCCGAAATCACGCGTGTCTCGGGCTCTGGTGCGGCAACAACGAAATGGAATCCTTCATTCACGATCACACGGACATGGTGACAAAGCCGAGCGAGGTGCGCGATTACCTCATTATGTACGAGCGCATAATTCCCGAGGAGCTTGCAAAATACGATCCCTCTACGTTTTACTGGCCGTCAAGCCCCTCATCGGGCGGCAGCTTCGACTCGCCGCAAGACCCGAACAGGGGAGATGTGCATTTCTGGGATGTATGGCACGGCAGCAAGCCCTTCACGGAATATCGGGGACATTATTTCCGCTTTCTTTCCGAGTTCGGATTTCAGTCCTTCCCGACCAAAAAAACAATCGAGGAAATATGCGACCCGTCAGAGCTCAACATTTTCTCGTATACGATGGAGCGCCATCAGAGAAGCGGCAGCGGAAACGGCAAAATGATAAATTATATGCAGCAGACATACCGCTATCCGACGGATTTCGGAACGCTGCTCTACGCCTCGCAGCTTTTGCAGGCTGACGCAATACGATACGGCGTTGAGCATTTCAGACGCAACAGAGGGCGCTGTATGGGCGCGCTTTACTGGCAGCTCAACGACTGCTGGCAGGCGGCGTCATGGGCGTCGATTGATTACCGCGGACGGCTGAAGGCGCTTCACTACGCCGCAAAGCGCTTCTTTGCGCCTTTAATGCTCTCCTGCGAGGAGATGGGGCTTATGACGTCGGGAAAGAGTCTTGTTCATGAGCATTTCGAGTTTGAAAAATCCGCTCATCTCTGCGTGGCAAACGAAACGATGAAGGAGAGGCGTGCAGTCGTGCGATATGCGCTGCGCGACGCATACGCAAACGTCATCTCGCAGGGTGAAAAAGAGGTTTTAGTCCCCGCGCTCGGTGTCGTTTGGCTTGACAAAATCGAATTTCCGACAGTGGACATTTACGGGGAATATTTCAGCTATGAGCTTGAAGCGGACGGCAAAACAGTCTCCGAGGGAACGGTAATCTTTTCGTATCCGAAGTATTTCCGATATAAAGATCCGCATCTTTCCTGCCGCGTCGTCGGAGACGAGATAGAGGTAACGGCTTCGGCTTACGCGAGGTACGTTGAAATTCTCAACGAAAACGAGGATCTGATTCTCTCCGACAATTATTTTGACATGAACGGCGGCACAAAGCGCGTGAAAATCGAGAGCGGCGACGCATCAAAGCTTCGTCTGCGCAGTACCTATGATATAAAGTGATAAAAGTCCGGCGGCACGGTGATTACTGTGCCGCCGGACTTACTGGGATAACAGGATTCGAACCTGTAACGAGAGAGTCAAAGTCTCTTGTGTTGCCATTACACTATATCCCAATAGAGGACTTGAACAGTGAGGCAAAGCCTCGTTATTCAAGTCTTTTTTATTATAAATTGAGCGCTGTGCCGTGAATATTGCGCCGCGCGCAATATTCATCCAGCTTGAACAGCAAAGCAAAGCTTTGCTGTTCAATGTTATTGTATCATATGTCGGGCGTTTTGTCAAATGCAAATTCGGCTATTTCGCCGCCATGCCGCACGTCACTCCGATATGGCGATTCTGTCAATATCGGGGGCGTAATACGACGAGTTTGAAAGCGTTATCGTATTCTCCCCGGCGGACAGCGTTATTTCAACAGACGCCGAGGCGGGTCGCGAATAATCGCCGCTGTTCAGCCCCGACAGCGTATACGTATCCGTTCCGTTCACCGTAATCGTAAGGGAACGGGTCTCGCCGCTGCAGTAATACACCGTGAGCGTATATGTTCCGTCCTCGTCCACCGTTACATTATTGAACGTCAGCGTATTGCCCGCATATCCGACATATCCGACCTTCGCGCCGCCCGAGCAGAACGCAGACGTCTGCACAACCGCCGCGCCCGAGAGCGTATTTGACGAGCTTTCCGCCTCGTAATACGTGTAGTCGGGGTCGTTCATATCCTCGTAAACGGTGTCCGTGTCAATTTCGGTCTTGGAAATTATCACGGCGGCGCCGCCCGAATCAAGCAGCGAGAATGAAAGCGTATCGCCGGAGGTGACAGTGAGCGCTTCAATTTCAAGCGTCTCCCCGTCCTCGCTGTCGCGGTAAACATAAGCGTAATATGTCACACCGGAATCGAGGAAATCAAGCGAAACCTCCGTTTCCCTCGCCGAAACCGTCATTGTCCCAATGTACCACGTCTCGTCCGCGCGGCGGATGTACGTGATATATTCGCCGACGGAGCCTTCATATAGGATTGACTCATCCCACGTCGTCGAAAGGATATTCAGAAATGACAGCCCGATGTAGCTCTTGTAGCCGTATGCCGAATAGGCAAGGTGCTGGAGCGAGGATTCGTAGACGACGGTCATTGCAAGACCGAAGCCGTTCGTCATGCCTCCCGCGACGATTTTTGTCGCTATCGGCGTATAATCCATCGACCCGAGAATATTGCGTGTGAACGGGAAAATGAGGCAGTTTTCAGCCGTCGGCAGCGACGACCACTTGTGATTTTCCTCTCCCTGCACCGCCTCCGTCGTCATGATGTTCGGATATGTCCTGTATTCACCGCCGGGGCAGACGCACCCGTGATAAAGAATCATGAGCCTATTTTCGGCAGCGCATATCGCGGCATTTTCCATCACCTGAAGAACTGTCATCTCGCCCGACTCAAAGTAATCGGCTTTGATTCCGACAACTCCCGCCGCAGCCCACGATGAGAACAGCTCCTCCATTTCCGCCTCGTCCTTTATATCGCTGTAATTCACCCAGACGAAAAGTCCGACGCCGCTCGCCGCCGCATATTCGCATATTTCGGAGAGCCGAGACTCAAATTCGCGCCAGTAGGCGTCAAGACAGACGTATTCCCAGCCGTTTTCCGCGGCGAAATCTATGTACTCGATGTGTGTGTCGTAATCGCCCTGCGAATCGCCCTCGCTCCACCAGCTCCACGCAACTCTCCCCGGCACAATCCAGTCTGTGTCTGCGAAAAGCTCCTCGTCGGGGTCGGGATTGAGGTCGGATACTATGGTTGAGGTGCAGAACTCGTCAAGATCGTCCGATATTATCGCAACTCTCCACGGCGTTGAGAAGCCCTGAACGGTTTTCACCGACGTTATCGTTATATGTCCCGGCTGATCAAGCTCTCCCGTCGTCTCGTTGTTCGGATCGCGCGCAAGCCCGAACGTCCATGAAAGGGAGGCGCTGCCGTTTTCGGTGCCAAGCCCCGACGCGCAGTAATATTCGCTGTTCGTGAACACCTCCGCTTCCGTTAAAAGCACGTAATGCGTTCCGACGCGCGCGAGCATAGGCGTTGATAAGGTCGATGAGAGCGCCTCAAGCTCGCCGTATGAGCGCTTGATGTATTCGCCCTCGTATGTGCCGTTTATCGCAAACGACCATGTAGTCGTGTTTGCGGGGAGAATTACCTCCGAGGCTTCTGATGTCACCGTTATGCTCTCGTTGCCCGTTGCGGTCGTGACGTTTTCGTATCTGTACGCCATCCCGTCGTCAAATACGCGGATTATGAAATCAAACGAGCCCTTGTCGTTTGAGAGCGTGAATGACATCTCCATGCAGTGATTCGTCGCCGTCGAGGACGCACCCGTCAGGGTCGTGTACGTTTCGTTTATCTCGCGGCTTGAAACTGACGAGGAATCGAGCGACAGCCCCGCCGAGAGGTCTGCGCCGCGTATGGTGATTCCTATCGCGGAGCTTTCGATTATAACCGTGCCGTCAGCCGTCACGGAATAATAGTACGCGCCGTCCGCGTCATACCACATATTTACGACGGTGTTTCCATCGGGTGACGATACGGAAAGCTCCTCCGCCTCCGTAAGCGAAATCTCGCCCATATATTTGGAAAGGTCGGACGTGACTGCCACGTCGTCGCCGTAAGCTAGGTCGCGCGTTTCAAAATCGAAAAGATACTCCGCGTCGTCGGGAAGCGAGGACACCTCATCCGATGAGAGCGCGTATGAGTAAATCGAAAGCGAGGAAACGTCGCCGATAAAATCGCTGACATCGCTGTAAACGGAGCCGCTGACAGAGGTGTACGGATAATCGCCGAGAATGAAATCTCCGCCAGTGTAGTCTCCGAAAAGATATTCAAGCGCGGACGAAAGATCTCCCTCAAGCGAGGTATCCTCCTTAAGCGTCATCTCCGTGCCGTCATAATAAATATGCAGCTCGTCGGGAGATACCGTAATCACCACTGTCGTCCACTCGCCCGTCGGAACGGAGGATGTATCCGCCGCGTAGCGCGGCTTATGTCCATTCGGCTCCGCGTAAGCCTTGTCGTCGGCGCTGCCGCCGTTATTATACGTGGAAAGCGCCGTATATGTACCGTTTATCGTGCGTCCGCCGACATAAACGGTCAGATTCCCGCCCGCCGTAAGCGAAATTTCGGGCGCGTCGCGCCATGAGGTGTCGCCGACGCTGTAGCCGCAGAGATTTGTCCCGAATATCACGGCGTCATCAGAAACGTCCTCGTCGGGGCGCACCGTTATGACGACGCTGAAGCCTTCCTCCGCATTCTCCCATACGTCGTCGGGCAGACTGAAATAGCTCCCGCTCCCCGTGAGCGAGAGGATGTTTTTGCCAAGCTCGTCGTCGTACACAACGGAAATTCCGTCGCCTACAAGCGTCGCGTACCCGTCGCCAGACGAATTATATACGCGAGCAGAATCCCAGCTTTCAAGCGTCGGCGCCATAGAGGTGTCAGGCTCGTCGTTGCCGTCGTCCGCTGTCGTCTCATCCGCCGCTCCCGTCGATTCGATTATGCTTGTTATTGACGAAGCATCAGTGGTATCTGTTGTTTGCTCATCGCCGCCGGTGCCGCATGACGATATGAACGGCACGAGCATCGCCGCCGCAAGCAAAAGCGAGAGCGCCTTTACGTAAATCCTTTTTTTCATTCCGATTGTGTCCTTTCAGAAAATTCTATGCGTTTCGCTTCTATGCGTTTCGCTCTTATGCGTTTCGCTTCTATGCGTTTCCGCCGCACTCCCCGCAGTCCTCGCATGTGTCAGGCTCGGATTCCTCTCCGTCCTCTGCCTCCGCGCATTTCATCATAATCGCGCACTCAATGCGCTTTTTGAAAAGGCGGCAGCCGTATTCGTAAATTCCCGTAATATCGCCCGAGGCATGATAAGCGTTAGCGGCACAGCCTCCCGAGCAGTAAAGCTTCGCCCAGCATTCCTCGCATTCGGGGCGCGAATATACGTTGCACTTTTTGAATTTGTCGCGCAGCGCCGTGTTTGTCACGCCGTGCCACACGTCTCCCATGAGATATTCGGGCTCGCCGACGAACTGATGGCAGGGATAAAGCTCTCCTGTCGGCGTAACCGCGAGATATTCCGTGCCCGAGCCGCATCCCGAAAGCCGCTTATATATGCAGGGACCGTGTTCGAGATCTATCATGTAGTGATAAAACGTGAATGGGTTCCCCTCCCGGCGACGCTTTATCATCTCAAGCGCCAGAATTTCGTACTGCTCGCCGACCTTTTCAATATCATCCTCCGTTAAGGCGTATGGGTCGTCGGGCGAGCAGACGACAGGCTCCATTGACAGCTCCGTGAAGCCGAGGTCTGCCATATGAAATATGTCGTTTGTGAAATCGGTGTTTTTGTGCGTGAATGTGCCGCGCATATAATAGCTTTTATCGCCGCGGCGCTCGACAAGCCGCTTGAATTTCGGCACGATTATGTCGTAGCTGCCCACACCCGCGTAATTTTTGCGCATACTGTCGTGAATCTCGCGCCTGCCGTCGAGCGACAGCACGACGTTATGCATCTCGCGGTTGCAGAAATCAATCACCTCTTCGTCAATCAGAACGCCGTTCGTTGTAAGAGTGAAGCGGAAGCGCTTTCCCGTATCTGCTTCCCGTTCCCTGCCGTATGCGACAAGACGCTTCACGACATCAAAATTCATAAGTGGCTCGCCGCCGAAAAAATCGACCTCGAGATTCGTCCGCGTACCCGAGCTTTCGATTAAAAAATCGAGCGCGCGGCGACCGACCTCAAAGCTCATGAGCGCCCGCTCGCCGTGATATTTTCCCTGACTCGCAAAGCAGTATGTACAGTTGAGATTGCACGTATGCGCGACGTGAAGGCAAAGCGCCTTTACGACGGGCGCGCCCTCCTTCAGCTTTCCCGCCATTCCCGCGAATATATCGTCCGTGAAAAGCTCCTCATTGCGAACAAGCTCCGTCACGTCGGCGACGCACCTCTCAATATCCTTTTCACTAACACCGCGCCCCTCATATTCCGGCAAAAGCGCGCCGACGATTTCCTCGCACGTATTTGACTTATAAAGCGCTATCACGTCGTAGGCGAGGTCGTCAACGACGTGAACGCAGCCGCTGTATACATCGATTACGATGTTGTAGCCGTTCAGCTTATACTGATGTATCATCCGTTTTTCTCCCGATTACCGAGAAAGCCGGCATCCGAAACGGACTCCGGCTCATTCGTGATTTCAAAAGCTCAAAGCTCCTCTTTGTTCTCGCAGGGCTGATTTGCGACGCCGCACGACGTTTTGCA
>JAJQCT010000025.1:0-10020 GCA_021202555.1 Clostridiales bacterium | reverse complement strand
ACGCCGCACGACGTTTTGCACGCCGACTGGCATGAGGTCTGGCATTCGCCGCAGCCGCCGTCCGTATCGCGCAGAACGCGGGTATTGAGTGTCTTGATTCTGTCCATATCTTAAAATCTCCTCGGATATTTATTTGACCTTATATATGATACACCAATGCGGCGGTTTTGTCAAGCGAAAAAATCGCTTTTTATGCATGAAACCGTCGCGCTTGGCGAAATCAATCCGCCGAAATTCGAGAAAAGCTCGATTTTTTTTGCCGTCGTCTCATTTATAAAGGAAATTATCTCGTCGTCGAAAATCTCCCCCGGAATTATAATCGGAACTCCCGGCGGGTACGCCCATATGTATTCGCCGCTCACCCGCCCGCGAGCGTTCGTGAGCGGAACCGCCTCGCAGGGTGCGCCCGATTTTTTTATATCGGACGCGAGAGCCGCCCGCTTCGGTGTCGGCGGATTTTTCGGAAATCGCGTGCCGCCCGCGCGCGGCGCCGCTGCCGCGTCAATTTCCGATACCGCAAAAAGTAGCGCCTCAAGTGTTCTCTCCGTGTCTCCCGCACCCGTCATGGCAAGCACGGTGTCGGGGGATGCCGCCTCAGGCTCGATATGATATTTTTCGCGCAGAAGCGCCGCGAAATCCGCGCCCGTCATGTCGGTCCCCGAAGTGTCAAAGACGAGCTTTGATATATCGCGCCCGTCGGGCGGCAGAAGGCGAACGGCGCTGAGCGACTTGCACCTTTCGTAGAATTTTTCGCAAAGCGAGTGCCATGCGGGTATGATTTCGGAGCCGTGCTCGAAAAGCAGCCTCACGCACCCGTCAATTGATGAGGACAAAATATACGAGGGACTTGACGTCATGAACATTACCGCCGCCGCTTCAAGGCGCGCGGAAAGCTCAGCCCCCGCGCCCTCTCCGATGTGCATTATTGCCGTTCCCGTAAGGGACGGGAGAGTTTTGTGCAGACTGTCAACCGAAACGTCCGCGCCGAGCGAAATCGCGGATTTGCCGAAAATTCCCCCGCAAAGCCCGAAGTGCGCGCCGTGCGCCTCGTCGACAAAAAGCCGCGCGCCGAAAAGCCGGCATACATCGGCGATTTTCTCAACGTCGCAAATCACCCCGTCGTATGTCGGGCTTGTTATAATCACAAGCCTTGCTTTGGGATGATTTTGCAGCGCCGACTCGACCGCTCCCGCCGAAACGCTACCGTCGGGCAGAGAATCGACGAACGTCGGCACGGCTCCCGTTATCTCAAGCGCCGAGTAAACGGAGCGGTGGCAGGCGCGCGCGCATATCACCTCGTCTCCCGCACCCGCCATGGCGTAAACGGCGGCGAGTATTCCGCCGGTCGAGCCGTTTACAAGATAAAGCGAGCGCCTCGCTCCCCAGAGCGACGCCGCTATTCTTTCCGATTCGAGAAATATTCCCGCAGGAGAGTTGAGATTGTCAAGCCCCGCGCATTCGGTCACGTCAATGCCCGCGGCGAGATGCGAAAGATATTCCGCGTGCGGCAGGGAAAGATTTCTTTTGTGTCCCGGCATACACATGGGGATATAATCCCCGCAGTACCGTTCGAGCAGGGAAAGTACGGATTCCACCTTGTCATCCCTTTCGTTTACATATCATTATTTTCCTTAGATTATATCGCAAAGCACGCTTTTTTGTCAAGCAAACCGCGAAATATGCGCTCTGCAAATCAAAAAATCGCCTTCGGGGGCAAAAAAACGAAAATTTCTTCCTCAAAATGCGCAAAAGGCTATTGCATTTTTGATTTTCTTGTGGTAGAATAATATGTGCCTGCGGGTTTCAATGTTTTTTACATACTTACTTTGGGAGAAATATACCATGGAGATTATTCAGATTGTTTTAGGCGTGCTGCTGCTCATCTCGGCAGTGTTTCTTATTGTTGTTATTTTGCTTCAGAACGGCAAATCACACGGTCTCGGGACGATTTCGGGCGGCGCGGAAACCTTTTTCGGAAAGCAGAAATCATCTACGCTCGACCAGAAGCTTGAAAAGATAACGACAATCGTCGCCATCCTTTTTGTTGTGATGGTGCTTGTCGCTTATGTCGTTCAGGACACTTCATCGCTCGCCACGACGGATGATACGACGGCAGAGGAAACAACGGCGGAGGATACGAGCGATACTGATACTGATACCGATACTGATACTGATACCGACACCGACACAGACACAGACGCTGATACGGATACCGATGAGGACACGACTGCGGCTGAAACGGACGAGGAAACGGAATAATCATAAAATAATATCGCCCTGCAAGTGACCGTGAAGAACACGGTCACTTTTGATATGCCTTTTTGTGTCGCGCGAAAATATTCCGCCGCGAAGCGAAACGCTTCGCGGCGGAATATTATTCAGGCTGTCAATTTCACATTTTTATCTTTTGCCGCGACTTTTGAAGAAGCGCTTTTGTTTTTTGGGCAACGCTCTCGGCGTCAAGTCCGAAGCGGGCGAGAAGCGACGCCCTGTCGCCGTGAGGTATAAATTCGCCGTCTATCGCCATGGTTACAACGCGCGTATTCTCCCCGCGCTCCGAAAGCGCGGCTGCGAGCTTTTCGCCGATTCCACCGGTGCGCATGACCTCCTCCAGCATAATCAGAAGGGGTGCGCCGCCGATTAAAGAGACGATTCTGTCAATATCAAGCGGGAATATTTTAACAAGCTTGACGACGCCGATTTTATACTCATTGGAGAGCAGGCGGCAGGCGGCATCAGCCTCCGACGCTATGATTCCGTATGTGAATATCACGGCGTCAGGCTTCCCGCCGGGCATTTTATACGTGAAGTCCCCGCAGTCGATATATCCGCTCCTGTCATAGGATTGCTCGCCCCCCTTCGGATAGCGCACAATCACGGCTCCTTCCCCGTCAAGCGCGCGCATGAGCGATATGCGCTCCTCCTCAAAGGTTTCGGGCGAATAAATCGTCGTGTTCGGTATAGATGAGAAAAGCGAAACGTCGTAAACGCCCTGATGCGTGTATCCGTCGCCCGACACGATTCCGCAGTGGTCGAGCGCGAGGGTAACATGAGCGCCCTGAAGCGCCGCGTCGTGGAATACCTGGTCAAACGAACGCTGCGCGAAGGTCGAGTAAATCGCGCAGACAGGGTTATATCCCGAAAGCGCCAGCCCTGCCGCATACGCGACGGCGTGCTCCTCCGCTATTCCGACGTCGCTAAATCTGTCAGGGAACCTTTTCGCGTATTCGGACAGCCCCACGCCTTCCGTCATCGCGCCCGTAATCGCGAAAATTTTATCATTTTCGGCAGCGGCGCTCACCATATACCCGCCAAACTCGGAGGTGAACGTCCTCTTCGGCGCACCGCTGCAAATCACCGGTGAAACCGAATGATAATTCTCGGGATGCTCCTCCGCCGCCTTAAGTCCAAGTCCCTTTTTCGTCACTATGTGTACAATCGAAACGCCCTTATATCTTTTAGCCTCGCCGAACGCCTCCTCGAGCCTTTTCACGTCGTTTCCGTCAACCATTCCGATATACGGAATCCCGAGATTTTCAAACAGCGTCTCGCCGATGATGGCGCCCTTGACGGAATCCTTTATCCACTTGAGAAATTTCGCCGTCGGCGCGCCTACAAGCGGTATGCTCGAAAGATGATTGTCAAATCTATGCTTGAACGAAATGTATTTTTTGCTTGTCCGCACCTTTGAAAGATAGCGCGCAAGACCGCCGACGTTTTTTGAAATCGACATTTCGTTGTCGTTGAGAACTATAAGAAGATTTTTGTCGCGGCAGTCGGTGCAGTTGTTTATCGCCTCGTAAATCATTCCGTTTGTGAACGAGCCGTCGCCGACGACGGCGACCGCGAAGCTGTCGCTGCCGTTGATGCGGTTCGCCTCGGCTATTCCGAGCGCGACGGAAACGGAGCTTCCCGAATGACCCGCCGTGACAGTATCGTAGGGCGATTCATTCCTGTCGGTAAAGCCCGAAATCCCGCCGTAGCGGCGAAGCGAATCAAAGCGGTCATATCTGCCCGTCAGCAGCTTGTGCGGGTATGACTGATGGCTAACATCGAAGATAATTTTGTCGTCCGGGCACGAAAAAACACGGTGGAGCGCTATCGTCGCCTCGACAATCCCGAGGTTCGACGCAAGATGCCCGCCGTTCTCTTTTACGGTATTTACGATTACGTCTCTTATTTCTGCCGCAAGGACATCAAGCTCCTTATATGAAAGCTTCTTTATATCCTCGGGCGATTTTATATTTTCCAGCATAATAACGACCGATTCTGACCTTCTACAGACTAAACGAACATATTATACCACAAACCGCGCTGATGTGCAAGTCCGAAATCGGAATCTCTGCTTCAAATGATAGTTCGCTCTAAAGTGACAGGCAAAAAATGAAGCGCAGCGGGCATTTTCCGAGGCTCGCTGCGCTTTATATTGCTGTCCCTATATGTACGGCTTTATGTCGTCGCTCAGCTCAAAAAGTCGCGCCTGTAATCGACGCCGAACGCCTCGGCAAGCCGCACAAGCTCGTCGTCCCTTATCGTATTTATTCTCGGCGCCGGAAGCGTGAGCATATAAATCTGCGCCGCCTTTTCGACTGTTTCAGCAAGCCCGAACGTCTCGTCAAGCGTCTTTCCAGCGCAGTAAATCCCGTGCATTCCCCAGATTACGGTGCGGAAATCGCGCATTTTTTCAGCCGTTGCCTCACCGATTTCGTTCGTTCCGCAGAGCATCCACGGCAGAACGCCCACGCCCTCGGGGAAAACTACAATGCACTCCGTACACATCTGCCAGAGCGTATGCGTAAACGCCTTGTCGGACAGCTCATGTACGTAATTCATGGCAAGGGTGTACGTCGGATGGCAGTGCATTACAACCCTGTTTTCGGGGTCTGCCGCAAGGCGCGCCATATGGCTCATCATGTGCGCGGGGAACTCGCTTGTGAATTTCCCCCCGTCGGAATACCCCCAGAGCAGCTCCGCACAGCTCCCGTCGGCAGAAATTCTCACAAGCCCGAGCGTGTCCTCGGGATTATCCGCCACGTTTCTGAAATACTTCCCCGTTCCCGTGACGAGAAAATATTTTCCCGCGAGGCGTCTCGCGTCAAAGCCCGTCGGAATCGTGCGTATGACGTGTCCCGTGTCAGCGAAGCCGGCAACGTCACCCTCGTCGAGCAGCAGGCTTATATTCCCGCCGTTTCGCTCGTTCCAGCCGAGCCTATACATATTCGATGTGATTTGCCCCATCTTGACGACGGGTACCGAATCCCTGAAATTCATGCGATTTCTCCTTTTAGTATATAATAGTCGGGGCGCCGCCCCGAAAGCTCAATTTTTTCAGTCCGTCTCCGCCCTGCCATTTTTATAAAGCGCGGCGGCGATTTTCCCGTTTTCGTTTCTCATCGCCGACATTCGCTCCCTGCCCTCAATTGCAGCCGAGACGCGGGCGTCTCTGTCCGACAGAATCCTGACCGTCTCGTCGAATACGCCGTCAACGTCGAAATCAGTCACAGAAAACGCCTCTCCAAGCCCCGCGTAGCTCATGAAGCTGTCGATTTTCGGGTCATACGCAAGCCCTATCGAGGGAACGCCCGAAATCATCGAGAAAACAAGATGATGAAGCCTCATTCCGAGGGAAAGCGTGCAGCATGACGTGACGTCGCGCGCGTCGCTGTCGCTGATTTCGTCGGGAAGCACCGCGGAGGGCGACTTCATTTTTCGCGCGACCGCCTCCGAAATTTTCACGTCCCGCTTTTTCTGCATCGGGATAAATACCGTGAAAATCCCGAGGCTTTTGTATATTCTGTCGAAAAGCTCCGCGGCTCTTTTTATAAATTCGCCGTTTGTCTGCGGAGTTTTTCGCAGGCTCACGCCTATGACGCCGGCACCCGCGGGAACACCCGCATGAGCAAGAATTTCAAGTCCGCGCGCCCTGTCGGCGCCGTCGGCGCCGAGCGCGGGGTCAAACGTCACCCTCGCATAAGGATGCGCGGGGCAAAGCCTTTCGAGGGTTTCCATCGAGGAAGGCTCGCGGAGCGTCACGGCATCGACGCCGGATATGACCCTCGCCGCCGCGTATTTGCCGGGTTTGTGCGTCATGGGTCCGATTCCGTTTGCGTACATCATGACCGAAAGCCCGCGTTTTTTTGCGAGTTTCATTATGTGCAGATAATAGTAAAGCGAGCGGGATGAGGTGACGTCCTGAATGAGCGAGCCGCCGCCTGAAATCAGAAGCCTGCTGTGCTTCATCTCGCGCTTTATTTTGCCGTATTTATATCGTCCGAGAGAGCGAACTCCGTATTTGCGCGTCGTTTTTCTCGGTGACGCAGAAAGCACCGTTATCGGCGGGTCGCCGATACTGTTCCGCAAATCGTCTATTATACAGTAAAGCATCGCGTCGTCGCCGCAGTTGCCGAAGCCGTAATACCCCGAAACGAGTATTCCGCTGCGCGAAAACGCCTTTTCGTAAGCGCGAATTGTGTCGTCCGCCATCTTTTTTATCGAGTAGTGCGTCAGAACAACCTCTCGTCCGAGATGCGAAAGCTCCGCTTTTTTCGCCTCGTCAAGCGCGAAAAAGCGCGTTATTTCAGCGAAAATCGCGTCCTCCGTGACCTGCTCCCCGCCCCGGCAGCAAAAATTTGTTTTGAGCGCCCAGTCAAGGCAGTCCGCGTCAAAAAGACCGCCGAAGCCCTCCGCTCCCGCCAGAATCGCGGGCTTTCCGAGAGACATCGCCTCAAGCGCGGCGCGCGACACGCCGACAAAAAGATCTGCCGAGGCGACAATTTTGTGAATATCCGTCCTCGCGCCCGTCATGATGACGCATTCGCGTCCCGCCTTCGCGTTTGCCTCATTTGAGAGCGCCTTTATGCTCTGAAAATCGTCGCCGTCACCGACAACGATAATTCGGATCCCCCCATGAAGCGCCTCGTTAAGGCGCGGCGCGGCGCTTATAAGAGCCTTCACGGCTGTCACATTCGTGCGGTCAAGCCTGCAAACCGACGCGATTACAGTCTCGCCGTCCGAAATTCCAAGCTCGCGCTTTATGTCGGACGGGTCGGTATCGGGCGAGAATTTCTCGGTGTCGATTCCGTTCACCGTGACAATAACGCTGCTCTCGGGTACGCCGTAGCTTTCGGTCAGGTAGTCCTTTATATCGTCCGACACGGCTATGACAAATTCGCCCCACTCCGTGATATAGCGTAGTCCGTGTCCCGTCTCAAACACCCAGTGCGCCGTCGTGACAAACGGAAAATCCATCACGCGGTAAAGGCATTTCAGCACAAACGACGGTATTCTCGCGTGAGAATGAACAACGTCGATTTTTTCCTTCTTAATTATGCGGAAAAGGCGAAACGCGGAAATTATTAGGTTCTGCGGCTGCTTATTGTGAAGCGGGACCTTGTAGTGCTTTATCCCGCACCGTTCAAGCTCACCGACGTAAACACCTCCGTCGGACGCGACAATCGGACTGTACCCGCGCGATTTCAGCTCCTTTGCAAGCTCGACGATATGCGTTTCCGCGCCTCCTATATCGAGCTTCATCGTGGTGAGTAGTATATTTTTCATCGCGCCCCGCAATCCCTTCGCTCTCCTTTGCTGCATTTAATTATATCGCGTGACTTATCACTCCGCGCAGACATAAACCATTCCGCAGGCGCCGGGTCCTATATGCGCGCCCACAACGGCTCCGACCTGCGCCATTCCCTTCGCGTTCGGCGAAAACGAGCAGTTTTTCTCAAGAAAATCGAGAAGCTGCCGCCCCATTTCCATGCTGTGAGTGTACATGATATAAAACGGGAAGGCGGGGTCGGGCTTTATTTCCTCAAGCCTGTCTTTAAGATACTGCATTCCGCGCTTCATTCCGAGCGCCTTTGCGGGAATCTCAGCGCGTCCCTCGCGGTCAACGTGAAGTATCGGCTTTATCTGCGCTATGCTTCCGAGCGCGTAAATCGATTTGCTTATGCGCCCGCCCTTATAAAGATATTCAAGCGTGTCAATGCAGGCAAAAAGCGTAATCCTTGTGCGCAGGGATGTGAGCGCACTTGCGATTTCAGCCGCGCTTTTGCCCTCATTTTTCAGCTTAACTGCGTGCTCGACGAGAATCCTTTGTCCTCCCGTCGCCGTATGGCTGTCAACGATATAGCATCCCTCATACCCCATCATTTTTTTCGCGGCTGACGCGCTGCCGACAGTTCCACTGAGCGCCGAGGATATTGTGATGAGAACTGTTTCGTCGCCCGCGTCCATCGCTTCACGGAAAGCCTCCTCAAACATTGCGGGCGAGGGCTGAGATGTGTGCGGGAAGCTCTTTTCCGACTGCAAAAGCTCGTAAAATCTTCCCTTTGTAATGTCCTTGTTTTCCACGTATTCGTCCTCCCCGAAAATTACGGTGAGGGGAATGCAGCGAACACCGAGCGCATCAAATTCGTTCGGCTCAAAATCCACAGCCGAATCGGTCATTATACGTACCATATTTTTCTCCAAAAAAAGGAATTTCAAACTACAACAGCAGCATTGATTGCATCATATCGAGCTGACAGACTTGACGATGCAAGCTGCGCTTGCATCGTGAATATTGCGCTGCGCGCAATATTCATCAACTTGAACAACAAGGCTGTGCCTTGTTGTTCAATGTTATTATAACACAAAAAGCGCCGCAGCACAAATATTCCGCTGTAAATCATGAATTTACAGCGTAAAATCTCCGCGCCTTAAAATTTAACATTTCCCCGCTTGATTTCGTGCGGTACGGCAGGTAAAATATGATGACGAGTTATACCTTTGGCATCAGGGGAATGAATTAAAATGAAGGAAGAAGATAAAGACGCCGAATCAAAGGATTCGGAGGACAGGAAAAAATCTGACGAACGCGGGGAGCGCAGGTACGAAAAGCTCGAATTTCAGGGACTCGGAAGGCTTCCCGACGAGGACGGCGGGGGCGGCGACACAATAAAGGACACAAAGCTTTATAAGTGGCTCGACAACTTCTGGTATCACTATAAGTGGGGCGTAATTGTCGTCACGTTTTTCGCCGTCATACTCGGAATATGCGTCTATCAGTATGCGTCGCGCGAGGTTCCCGACGTATACGTCATGTACGCAGGACCGCAGTATCTCTCCTCGGGCGCGACAACGAGATTCAAGGAATCGCTGCGCTCCGTCACCGAGGACTACAACGGCGACGGCGAAACGGGAATCACGCTCGTCACGCTCGTGTGCGTTTCCGATGATGAAATTGAGGAAATGAAAGCGGAGGCGGAGGAAAACGGCGAGGAATTTTACCTTGACGCATCCGCCAATTCGCAGAATATAAAGCAGTTCAGTATGGAAATTTTCGCCGGCGAATCCGTCGTCTGTATGCTTGACCCGTGGCTCTATGAAAGCGTGAAAAGCGCGGGCGGCTTCATGGAGCTGACCGAGATTTTCACCGAGGAGGAGCTTTCCGGACTCGAGCTTTACGACGAGTGCGGCATTTACCTTTCAAGCACCAAATTTTATAAATATTACAGCTCCGTTTCGGTGCTTCCCGAGGACACGGTGCTCTGCATCAGAAACATATCGACGATTTCCGCCTTCAAGGGCAAGGCGAAATATGAAAAGCTGCACGAATATCATGAGAGTATGTTCCGCAGTCTCGTGCTTTTTGAATATCCCGAGGGATATGTGGAAACAGACCCGTCTGAAACTGAGGCGCCGACCGGCGGCAGCGTGACCGAAACGGAGGACGCGGCGTCGGTAAAAAGTAAACTTTTTACCGCATAACTTACTATTGTTCACAGAAAAAACGATTTTGAAACAGGATTTTCTCGATTAAGTCTTGACATCGGGCGTGTTTCGTGCTAAAATAACATAAAGATGAGTATCGTATTCATTGTAAAAATTATAATCACAAATTTAAGGAGGTTGATTGCAATGAAGAGATTTTTAGCGTTTGTCGTAGCGCTCATGATGGTTGTGTCGCTCTTTGCCGCGTGCGCGGACGAGGCAGATGACACCCCGCAGATTACGCTTTCGGCAGACAGCGGCGAC
>JAJQCT010000002.1 GCA_021202555.1 Clostridiales bacterium | reverse complement strand
TTCCCAGCTTATTTTTTCTGCTTTTTTTGGTCTCACATCATTGACAAACGAACATTATAATGAAAAAATACGATTTTCCGCATTTTTTTGACCTTCGGCATCGATATAAAAAAAGCGACGCTCCCCTTTTGTGATGGTTTCTTGAATTTTCTTTTTTGCTCTTGATTGACGCACGTTTTTGTGATAATATATGACCGTTACATTTATTTCTTGCATGACGGAGGGGAAAATGAGCGAAAAAAAACATAAAGCTCGGCAGTCGTCCGACGAGACGTCAAAGGCGACGACAAGCAAAAAAAACAAATTCACAAAGGAAACGGCAAAACGGTGGGCATTTTTGCTTTTCTGCCCGCCATGCGTATACTACACGGTGCTGTCGCTCATTCTTTTCGCAGGAGAGGCGTTCAACGAATCATACGACATCCCGTTTCTCGACGCCCCGCATATGCTGCTGCTTTTCGTATTTCTTTTTATTTTCAACGCGGCGAATATTTTTCTCACGAAAAAGCGATATAATCTGGTCCTGCGGATTGCAGTTCACTTTGTCCTGACTGCGGCGTCGTTTTTCGTCTGCTTCTACATTCTCTCGGACTACTCTCCCGGTACGAGCGCGACAATTATTCAGATGCTTGTATTTGTCATCGCTTACGCCGCAGTCTGCGCGCTTGTTCTGATTGTGCGCGGGATTTTCAGGCGCACCGCCGAGGAAAGCGAATCCTACGAGCCGATGTATAAGCCTGTATATAAATATAAAAAATGAGATTTTTCAGCAAGAAAGTCCAAGATTCGCTGAAGTCGTCTCGGTTTTCGGCGGCACTTGCCGCGGCTACTGCCGCTATGCTCATTATATCCGTTCCGGCGTTTTCCTCATGCTCCGCCGAAAATGATGCGGAGAACGGGACGACAGGCACGGATTTAGCAGAATCCGAAACGGAGGGTGCGGACAGCACCGCTCCCGAAGAGGAGACAAAATCCGACGAGAAGCTTTCATATTCGGATATAACTGAGCTATCGTCAGACGTGCTTGAGGAGGCGACGCTGAAATCCTCGCTCGATGCGGGCAGCGAATATATCGAAAAATTCGCGTTTCTCTGTGACGGGACGATTTACGGGCTGAAATACTACGGTATGCTCTCGGAGGGTCGGGAAACTGACCGCGTGCTTACGGGCGCGTCAACCTCGCTGAATCTTTCATGCGCCGAGGAAATAATCGTTTACGTTTCTTCGTCGGATGCGCTGATGACAGCTGGGGATGCCGTGGCGACAATCTCGCCCGAATATCTTTTGATTTATCTCGGAACGGAGGAGGCACAAAGCGGTTCCCTTTCGTACTCGGATTTCAAGACCTCTTACGGCGATCTCATCGCGTCAATATCGGAAAAATCCCCCTCGACAGTTATAATCGCAATGTCGCTTCTCCCGGGGTCTGACGACGGAAGCTTTTCGATTTCGGACGCTGAGAATTATAATGTTGCGATTCTTGCGGCGGCAGCGGAAAACGGAGCGTATTATCTCGATTTGTCAACATATTTCACAGGGACTGACGGATTTTTGCGCGACGACTGCGACGCAGGTTCGTCAAGGCTCAACACAACGGGACTGAAATATCTGCTCGAATATATACGCAAATACTCGATATGAAAATCGATATAAAACAAAGCCTGCGGAAAAAATCCGCAGGCTTTTTGTGGTTATATTCACCGTCAGTCCGTGTACTCCGTTATGAACACAATCTCGTCGGGCAGGCGCATATTGAGACGCTCGCGCGCAATCCGAATTATGTAGTCCTCGTCGTCGATAGGCGTTTCAAGCTCGTTTTCAAGCGAGAGAACATAATCGTTCATCTCATCCACCTTCTCGTTCATTTCCGCGATTTCGGCTTCAAGCTCCGCTCGCTCGGAATTGAGCGTAAATATCGAAATTATGCAAAAGGCAGCTACGACGCCGACCGCAATTTTGAAGAAAAAGTTTTCGGATATAGCTTCAAACATCTTTTTTGTCTCCGTTTCCCGAAAAGACCGCCGAAAGCAGTCTCTCCGACCTGATTTTTAATGTTCGCCGTTCATAACGTGAAAGTCTCATTTCCGAGCGGCTGCGCGATATTTTCGACGACGCGCGCGTCAATAATTTTTTGAGTAGTCCGCCGACAAGCGACGCGGCGGCTTTTATCGGATAAAGGGTGAAATAAACGATATAGCGAACGGCTGAGCCGGCAAGGAATATTATCTCTCCCGCCGCTGCCGCCGTCAGCTTTCCTATCGTACTCATGTAAAGGGCAAATCCGAAAGCAGTGCCAAAAACCGCGTACCAGCGCACGATTCCGTAAAGAAAGTGGTATACGAATACGACCGACGAGACAGCGAATAAAATCATGTACGCAAAATCAAATATGCCAATGATTGCGACCGAAACGGTCTTCCCCGCCGCAGTTCGCTTTTTTCTTTTCACGGCGCCGATTATCGGAAGCTTTCGCTCGCTGCCGCGAATTTTTACCCCGCAGCCGAAGGAGGTGCGGATTATCCTGAATGCGTCGAAAACAAGCGCCGCCGCCGCGCCGAAAATAAACGCATAAGCGAAAATTTTCGCGCCGAAGAGTAGCTCAACGAAGAGACTGTTTCCCACGTTTTCCGTCCGTTCTTTTGTGACGCTTCATGTCAAAATAGACTAAGGCGTCTATGGTTCCGCTGATTTCAAGCCGTCCCGTATCGGAATCGAATCGGTCGATATGAAGCTCGTGTCCCTGCACGGACAGCCCGTCCGATGAGGTGCGCATTACGACGCTTTCCGTGTCGAATCCATCGACCGCCCCGATTCCCGAAAGCGTCATATGATGCCGCTCCGTAAGCTTTATTTCATGCGCCGATACGGCGCTCTCATCCACATTCATGTCTGCCTCCCGAAATACCGAAAAAGAGCTTACAACATGATATGCGGCGTGATTTCAGTTTATGACCTCGTAAAGCGAGTCCGCATCGGCGCGACCGGCGCTTTCGGGAACGGCAAGCACTCTCACGCGAAGCGAGCGCTGACCGAATTTTATCTCGAGAATATCCCCGACCTTGACGTCGTGCGACGCCTTCGCGGGTCTGCCGTTCACGCTTACGTGATCGGCGTCGCAGGCGCTGTTCGCCACAGTCCGCCGCTTAATTATCCTCGACACTTTAAGATATTTATCAAGCCTCATTGATTTCCTCCGAACGATGTCGCCAAAATCCGACGTCGGATTTTATTTTTGGAGGTCGGATTATGGCACTTTCCCTCTAAAACGCACCGAGGGCGGTATTCCTTGTGGTTTTAACCACTCGGAATACCGCCTTCGCGATGTAAAGAGTTCTTATTTACTTGTTGATGTTTTCTTTCAGGGTCTTGCCGGGAGTAAACGCGGGCGATTTTGATGCCTTGACGAAAGTTTCGCCTCCCGTTCTCGGGTTTCTTGCGTAATGATCGGGCTTTTCCTTAACCTTGAAGGTTCCGAATCCCACAATCTGTACCTTTTCGGATTCGGTAAGTGAATCCGTAATCGCCTCAAATACAGCGTCAACCGCTGCCGCAGCGTCCTTCTTTTTGAGTCCCGTCTTTGTGGCGACGGCGCTCGCAAGCTCAGTTTTGTTCATGTCATTTTCCTTTCTTTATCTACGTCACGGCGTCAATCATGTCTTCCCCGACGTCGGCAAGGGGTATTATATCACATATCTCTATCGTTTGCAATCCCTTTTTGCGATTTTTCCGCGTTTTTCAAAAGAAAATTTCAGCTTTTCTTTATTTCTTCCCATATCATGTCAAGCTCACCCGACGAAAGCTCCTCAATACTCTCGCCTCTGGACTTTACCTCATTCTCAACCGCCTCGAATCTTCCGACATATTTTTTGCAGGCTGAATTGAGCGCCTCCTCCGCGTCGATTCCGAGAAGCCTCGACGTGTTGACTACAGAAAGCAGCAAATCGCCGATTTCCTCCTTGAGACGCTCGGTGTTGTCACCGTCCGCGCGCTTTTTCATTTCCTCGCCGACCTCATCCGTTTCCTCGCTGATTTTAGCAAACGCCGCGTCCGCATCATCAAAATCAAAGCCCGCCTTGCGTGAGATTTTCCCGAGCTTCTGCGCCTTCATGAGAGCCGGTGCCGACGACGACACGCTCTTCAGCTTGGAGGTAACCGTGTCGCGCGATTTTTCCTTCGCCTTGAGCTTGTCCCAGTTTACGAGCACATCCTCGGAGCCGTCAACAGATACGTCGCCGAAAACGTGCGGATGTCGGTAAATGAGCTTTTTGCATATTCCGTCCGTCACATCAGCGATGTCAAATACTCCGCGCTCCCGCTCAATTTCCGCGTGAAACACGACCTGAAGCATGACATCACCCAGCTCCTCGCACAGAAGCTCCGTATTCTCTGTGTCAATTGCCTCGATTGCCTCATATGTTTCGTCGATAAAATCATTGCGTATCGATTTGTGCGTCTGCTCGATGTCCCACGGACATCCGCCCTCGCCGCGCAGAATCGCCATTATCCCGCAAAGATCGTCAAAATTATATCTTTCGCGCCCGACGTAAGCCTTGGCTTTTTCATTCATTTTATCAGTCCTCCCGTTCTTTTGCTTCTGCCGACCGCGGAAGCAGCCGCACTCTTTTGAGAATTTTTACGGCAGTCACGCCGTATTTCGGTATCATGAGAAGCTCCTCCTCGCTGACCGCTCTTATGAGGAATATCGCAATAACGTATACAATGACGGCGACGCCTATTCCGAGAAATGTTGACACCGCGTTTGAAAGGAACATATCAAAAAGCGAATATGAGCCGTAAGCGGCAGCGGCGCATACCGCACCGGCGATTATCGGGCGCAGAAACATTTTCGTAAAGGAAAGCTTCACGCCGACATATTTTATCATGAAAAAGGTATTGAGCGCCGATATGACAAAATAGCATACGAGGGTGCTTACCGCAGCCGCGTAAATTCCGATAACGGGCGTCAGGAAGTTTATGATGAGCAGCTTTATCACAACGCCGACCGCGATTGAAACCATAGGCAGTCTTTCGTGCCCTCCCGCCTGAAGCAGCGCATTTGAAACAGAGAGCATACAGACGAAGAAAATAGCGGGCGATATAATCGCCAGAAGCGGCGCGCCGCTTTCGGCGGTCGATTCGGAGTAAATCGTGCGAAGTATCGGCTTTGCCATCGCTGCCATCCCGAACGCGCACGGAATCGCAAGAATCGCCGCGACGCGAATCGAAATATTCATAAACGTATCGGCGCGCTCGCGGTCGCCCCGCGTGAGGGTTGATTTTATCATCGGAACGAGCGAATACGCTATCGGGTAAATCAAAACGGGCGGCAGGTCGAAAAATGTCACACACATCGACCAGTTGCCGTATATCGTGTTGACAACAGATTCAAGCTCCGAGGCGTCGCTGTACGACGAGGCATACATTTCCGTCAGCCTTGCCGACAGGATTTTCATATTCAAAAGCTCGGAAAGCGGCATAAGCGACGCGGCAAGCGTTATCGGTATCGCAAGCAATATAAGGCGCTTTGCAAGTGTGCTTGCCGGGGTCGGATTTTGCGTACCGGGCAGCTCCATATATTCGCCGCAGTACTTTTTTTCGCGGAAAAACAGCTTGCAGATGAAAAGAAATATCATCTCAAGACCCGCGCCGACCGTTATTCCGAGTATCGCGTAAGCCGCCGCCATATAAACAGGCTCGCCGTTTGCAATTGCCCACGCCGCGCAAAAAATTCCTATGACGAGCTTTGAAAGCGATTCGATAAATTCCGACACCGCCGTCGGCGTCATCACCTGAAATCCCTGAAAATATCCGCGCAGAATGCTGACAATACACATAAAAAAGAGTGTCGGCGCTATAAATTCTATCGCATACGACGCGCTTTTTGTACCTGCAAGCTCTCCCGAAAAGATTATCATAACGGCAGTCCCGACAACGCCGACAACAGAAAAAATCAAAAGCGCCACACGGTAAATGCGCTTCATGTCGGAAAAGCTGCCCTTTGCGCGCGCTTCCGAAATCATCATGGCAACGGCTGTCGGAAGTCCCGCCGTCGAGAGCATATAAAGCGTCGTGTAGACGTTATGCGCCTGATTGAAGTATCCGTTCCCTTCCTCGCCGATTATGTTGAGAATTTCAATCTTAAAGACAAGACCGAGCAGCTTGTTTATTATATTGAAAACGGTCAGCACGACCGTTCCCGATATAAAAAGCCGTGTGCTGCTCTTTATGGCTTTGTCTACACCTTTATTTTCACTCATTCAAAATCCTCGCAAAGATAAGTCATTTCTCATAAAATTCCAGAATGCGGCGCTCGTCTTTTCTCGCAAGCTCCGCGCGCTTTTCGGGATCCGTCTCCTTCAGATATTCGTAAGGATATTTCGGATTGAAAAGTCTTTCGATTCTTACGGGTACGGTCATGTCCGCCCCATTCTCCCTTTCGGACACAAGCCTTGTCACGGCGCCGGCTCCCGCCGCGAATACGCTGTGGATTTCCTCCATCATAAAGATATTGTAAAGACCCTCGTAGCCGGCGAGCGAAAATCCGACATTCTCGTAATTGCCGACGGTGTTTTTTTGTCTGTAAATATAATACGGTCTGTAGCCCGACGATTTCGCGCCTATCTGCGAATAATCGACGCTTTTTCCCGCGTCCTTGTTCACGCGGGAATAAACAGATGAGCCGTGACGCAGAATTTCAGCGGCTTTTTTCACCGAGAAGGTATGTACCGTAATGTTTTCGGGATGCATCTCGATTACCTTGTCAAATGATTTTGAAAAGCTCACGAAGCTCTCTCCCGGAAGACCCGCGATAAGGTCAGTATTGATGCAGTAAATCCCCGAGTTTACGGCTGTCTCAAACGCGCGGTAAAAATCCTCCGCCGTATGGTTTCTCCCGATGCTTTCAAGCACCTTGTCGTTTATCGTCTGTGTATTTACGGATATGCGCGTCACCCCAAGCCGCTTTGCAATGCGGAGCTTTTCGCCCGTTATCGTATCGGGGCGTCCCGCCTCAAGCGTATATTCACGGAGCGTTGAAACATCGTAGTTGTCGTAAACGGCATGAAGAACCTGCGATAGCTGTTCCTCCGTGAGAATCGTCGGCGTTCCACCTCCAATGTAAACGGTGGCTATTTTTAGCCCGAGGCGCTTTATCAGCTCAATCTTTTCCTTTATCTCCGATGAGAGTATTTCAACGTAGAGCGGAATGAGCGAGAGCAGCTTTTTTGATGTATATGATACAAACGAGCAGTATATGCAGCGAGAGGGACAAAACGGAATTGAAATATAAAGACTGCACCATCCCTTGAAATAAGGCGAGGCAATCTTATCCTCCAGCAGCGCTATATCGGTGACAAGCGCAGCCTTTTTCGGATAAAGCGAATATTCCGTGCGCAACGCAGCCCTCGTCTTGGCGGGCGAATATCCTCGGTGAAGATAATCGCTTGCAACCTTCGACGGACGAACGCCCGTCATTATTCCCCACGAGGGAGCGTAGTGCATATACTGCTGACCCGCGTCAAGCATTGCGTTTCCCGCAGCTATCTTCGCCGTTGACGTCAGGGTATGCTCCTCGGAAAAATTCACGTGCCTTATTACAGACGTCATCTTTGTCCTGTCCGTTATCGTAACCCGGGCGTCAATCCCGTCGTCACGTTCGCTTATGACAAATTTCACTGACGGCTCGTCCTCGTCAGCCTCATACGCGGCGCCAAATTTTACGCCCGGCCAAAAAATCATGCAGAGCGTCTGAAGATAATACATATTTATTTCAACATTTCCGTTTGTTTCAAGCGTAAGCTTCATTTTTCATATCATGACTTTCGCGTCAGCGAAAGGTTCCTTTCATTCGGAATTGTGTCCGGTTCCGCATAGCGGAATCGTTTCACTGCCTTTTGTGCAACGAAGGACACAAAACGGGAAGTTTGAAAGATTTATCTTTCAAACTTATGACCACCCTTTTGAAGGTTTTATCTTTCAGGCTTGCCAAATATCCGAAAAGACCTTTATTTTCTCGGAAGATGTCTCGAATCGAGCGTTATAATGACGGGACCGTCCATTTTCGTGTCGATTGTCATTCGCTCGCCGAACTGTCCGTGTTCTGCGTGAACGCCGCGGCGATTCACCTCGTCGATAAAGTATTCGTAAAGCGGAAGCGACACATCGCGGTGCGCGGCATTTGAATAATCGGGGCGCGTGCCTCTGTAGCAGTTCGCCATAAGCGTGAAATTTGAAATGACAAGAACATCTCCGCCGACGTCCTTCACCGACAAATTGAGCTTTCCGTCGCCGTCGCGGAATATCCGCAGCTTCAAAATTTTGTCGATGAGCGTTCGCGCGTCGCTCTCATCGTCGTCCGCAGCAACGCCAAGCATAATCATAAGCCCGTACCCGCATTTTCCGACGCTCTCGCCGTCAAACGAAACCATCGCCGAGTGTACGCGCTGAAGTACCGCTATCATCAGTTAAATCCTCTCGTTATGCGCTTTACGTCGCGTATCGACCTCATACGCGACACGATAGAATCGTAGTGGCTCATGTTCTTGCACGCAATTTTAAGATTTATCACAATCTCGTCCTGCGTCTGCTTCATCGTGCTGATTCCGAGAATCGACACCTTCATTTCGGCGAGCGCGGACGTTATATCAGCAATAATCGTTATGCTGTTGACGGCGTAAATCTGAAGAAGCGCTTCGTAAAGATCACTCGGAGCCGTATCGACCGCGTCCCATGAAGCCTCGACCCATCTGTCGTCGTTTTTGCCCTCGCGGAGCGACGCGATGACGTTCGGGCAGTCGCGCTTGTGAATCGATATTCCGTAGCCCTTGGTGATGAAGCCTATAACGCTGTCGCCCGGAAGCGGATTGCAGCATTTCGCAAATTTGACGGTGCAGCCCGCCTGCCCATCGACAATTATTCCGCCCGACGTTTTGACGCGCTTTGTCGTCGTTGTCTGTACCTGCTCAGTCGAGGTGACCTCAGGCTCCTCGGTTTTTACAAAGCGGTCATACTCGTCCTTCAATTTCGGCAGAACCTTTGACATCGAAATTCCGCCGTAGCCGAGAGTATTGTACAAATCCTCGGCGGACTGTATTCCCATGCGCCTCGCGACAGTAGCTACGATTTCGTTTTTCACCTCGTCGCCGCACTCACCCGAAAATTTCGCGAATTCGCGGTCGATTTCAGACTTGCCGACAACGATGTTTTCCTGACGCTTCTCCTTCTTGAACCATGTGCGTATTTTTCCCTTCGCCTCTCCCGTCGTCGCGATTTTAAGCCAGTCGCGGCTCGGTCCCTTTGACGATGCGGACGTCAGAATTTCAACAATATCACCGTTTTTCAGCGTCGTCGTAATAGGCGCGATAACGCCGTTCACCTTTGCGCCTATCATGTGGTGTCCGACCTCGGAATGAATCGCGTAGGCGAAATCAATCACCGTCGCGCCAAGCGGAAGCGCGATAATATCTCCCTTCGGCGTAAAGACGAACGTCTCGTCGTGATAAACGTCGATTTTTAGCGCGTCCATGAAATCGTCGGGATCGCGCGTATCATCCTCACTTTCAATGAGGCGCGAAATCCACTGAAGCTTCTGGTCGATTTCAGCTCTTGACTGCTCTCCCGATTTATATTTCCAGTGCGCCGCAATACCGTATTCGGCAACCTGATGCATTGCCTGCGTTCTTATCTGCACCTCAAACGGCATTCCGTCACGCCCGATAACGGTCGTGTGAAGCGATTGGTACATATTCGGCTTCGGCGTCGAGATATAGTCCTTGAATCTGCCCGGTACAGATTTGTAAAGCTCGTGAATCAGACCGAGAACGGTATAACATTCGAGCTCCGTCTCGACAATAATTCTCACGGCGTAGAAATCGTAAATCTCATCAAACGTCTTGTTGAGATCGTATATTTTGTGATACATACTGAATACGGTCTTGACCCTTCCCTCAAGAGTGAAATGAATACCGTACTCGGTAAGCTTCTCCGATATAAACTGCTTCAGATTTTCAAGAAAATCGCGCGTTTTTCCGAATTTATTCTCAATATATCCGCTCACCTCGGCGTAGCCTATCGGATCAAGGTACGAAAGCGCGAGATCCTCAAGCTCCTGTCTTATCTTCTGAATACCGAGCCTGTGAGCAAGCGGCGCGTAAACGTACATCGTCTCAAGCGCAATCGAACGGCGTTTGTTCTCGGGCTTCGCTGAAAGCGTCTGCATATTGTGAAGCCTGTCGCACAGCTTGATGAATATAACCCTTATGTCGTGCGACATCGCAAGCAGCATTTTGCGTATGTTCTCGACCTGCTGCGTCTGTCTGTCCTCAACGTCGATGCTCTTCATTTTCGTGAGTCCCTCGACAAGATCCGCCACGGTAGAACCGAATCTTTCGGCTATTTCGGGAATGCTCGTCCTGTCGCCGCAGTCCTCCACAACGTCGTGGAGCAGCGACGCGACTATCGAATCGGTGTCAAGACCGAGAGATGCGGCGATTTTGGCGACGGATACGGGATGCACGATATACGGCTCTCCCGACTGGCGCTTCTGCCCCGAATGAAGCTCCCGCGCGTAAAGATAAGCCTCGCGAATGCGCGTGAAATTATACTGCTTTCCGTATGATTTCAGCGTATTTTCAAGGTCGGCAAAGTATTCGTCAACATAATCGTCCTCTTCACGCCGAGAGTCGGCGTTCAGCTCATCGTTTCTTTCAGCTTCGCTCCCCATAACGCAAAACCTCCCTTTCCGTCATTGTTTATGCGATAAATCACGTATATTTTTGCTTTAATCCCAGAAGAATATCGGATTTGTCGAGATTTATTCGTCCGCTGTGCGCTGTCTCCGAAAATCCGTACACATCGTCTCCCATGTCCTCGACGATAAAGACATTCATTTCGTCGAAAACCGAGACGATTATCTTAATCTTTGTATAATTAAAATTATCTCCGGCAAGATAAAGCAGCCGCCGCAGTCGGATTTCGTGCCGTCCTGCCGCAATTTCATGGCGAATCGTCACGTATATCTGCGCAAATTCGCTTCTTTTCGGTATGTAAATCTCGGGATTTTCAAGCTTTTCCGCTTTGAGCGACATCACGCTGTCCGAAAAATCGCGCGCAGCACGTTCGGCTTCGAGCTGCCCCTTGCTTTTTCTTACGGCGTGCACTATCATCTGCACCGACAGCACGCCCCGAAATTCGTTTTTCTCAAGGTTATACGCCAAATCAACGGTATCGCCCGGCAAAACGTCAAGCTCCTCGGGCGAGACTGAAAAGCAGAGCGCGGCAATGTCGGGCATTTCATCTCTGCCTGAAACAAAAAGCTTCGTATGCTTTCCTGAGCCTACTCCCGTGACGCTTCTGACAACAAGCCCCTCGCTTGAAAAAAGAGGCGTCTGATTGCCCGAGCCGAAAGGCTCGAGCGCGGAAACTTCACCCGCAAGACGCAGCGTTATCTCTGACGCGCAAAGCGTCGTGTCGGCGCAGATTGAGTAAAGGTCGGCATCGTCCATATCAGCGTTCCTCTTTGAAATCGCCCGAAGAAAAGCCTCCTTGAAGTTCCCGAGCTTCCCTCTTTCAATCGAAAAGCCCGCAGCACCCGAGTGTCCACCGTATTTGACGAGATATTCGGAGCATTCGGAAAGCGCATCAACAAGATCGATTCCCCCGACGCTTCGTCCCGAGCCGCGTCCTATGCTTTTTTCATCCGAACCCGCGCCTGAAAAGGTTATTAAAAGCGCGGGACGCGAATATTTTTCGGCTACTCTTGAGGAAACGATTCCGATTATGCCGGGATGCCAGTCCTCGCCCGAAATAACAATTGCGGGAGCCTTGTCGTCGCCGTTCCTTTCAATCATATCATATGCTTCATGCGCGACTGCGTTCTCGAGCTGCTGCCTGTCGCGATTCAGATCGCAAAGCCAATGTGCAAGCTCATCCGCCCTTTCCCTGTCGTCCGTCATGAAAAGCTCCGCCGCCGGATTTGCGTTTGCCATCCGTCCCGCAGCGTTTATCCGAGGACCGAGCGTATAGCCTACGTAGCCCGAATTGATTTTCGGTCTTGCCGAGGTCGGATAAGCCATGCTCGCCCTTATGAGCGCGTCTGTTCCGACACGCTCCGCCTTTTCAAGGCGACCAAGCCCGTATCTGATTATGAGCCTGTTTTCGTCCGTCATGGGCATGACGTCCAAAATAGTGCCGATTGCAACAAGATCGGCGTATTTATAAGATATATCCATTACAGCGCGTTCAAGGTCGCTGTCCGGACGAATCCTCGCTTCGAGCGCGCAAAGCACTTTATAAACGACCCCAACACCCGCAAGCCCGCGAAACGGATATTCGCTGTCCGCTCGCTGCGGATTTATAACGGCAACGGCTGTGGGAAGCGCTTCGGGACATTCGTGATGGTCGGTGACGACAACATCGCATCCGAGAGAGCGTGCAAGCTCCGTCTCCTCGCTCGCCGTAACACCCGTGTCAACCGTAATTATGAGCGTTGTGCCGCCCTCGATGATTTTATGAACCGCCTCTGCGTTTACGCCATACCCCTCCGAGCCGCGGCTCGGAATATAGTAGTCAATGTCAGCGCCAAGACCGCGAAGATAAAGGCACATAGCCGCCGTTGATGTTACGCCGTCTACGTCATAATCGCCGTAGACGGTTATTTTCTCATGCGAATTTACGGCTTTTATTATCCTTTCTGCGGCGGCATCCATATCGGGAAGCAGAAAGGGATCATGCAGTCTGCCGTTTTCAAATCCGAGAAACGCTCTTGCCGCCTCCGGCGTCGTGCAGTTCCGCACGCACAAAAGCCTTCCCATCGCGTCAGACAATCCAAGCTCGGACGAAATCGCGCGCGCAGCCTCATCGTTTTCCGATTCGGCTACCGTCCAGCTTCTGCTTTCAATATAGCTCCTTCTTCTTGCCATAAAACCTCTTTTTCAGCTGCGCCTTACACCGCCGTCATTTTTATTCGGAACCGTCAGATGTCCCCTCGACATCCGTCGTCTCGACGGTGGGATTTATATCTACCGAAACGGAATAGCTGCCAAGCTCATAAACGCTTTCGTAGCCGTTTACAACGACAGTAACGGAAAGAAAACTCGTAAGCTCCTGCGTGCTGTACGCGGAAAGGTCAATCATGAGCGCTATATCATCCTCGTCAACGCTGTAAATTTCCTGTGTCGAACCGCGAAGCGTCACGGTCGTATATCCGTCCGCCACGTCGTATGTCACCGAATTGGGGTTTTCGGCTGTTATTGATGAATTTGATATGATAAATGTTCTCGTCGCGACGTTTACAAGCTCGACTGTAATATCGACAAACTCTACCCCGTCAAGATTTTCAGCCCCGTCGGGAATCGAAAGCGCCACCGAAAGCGTCGTGTTGTCGGTTATCGTCTTTTCGTCGAGCGTCGTCACCGTTATCGTGTCGAGCGAATCGACGGTGGCGGCATCCCCCTTTACAAGCACGGATTCCGGCTCTATTGTGATAATGCAGTTGTCGTCGTTAAAATATCCGTATACGGTTTCGACTGAAAGCGTTACCGTTTTTTCGGCGTAGACAGGAATCGTTACGCTGACATCCGTCTGCGACATTGACACATACGGATTTGAAACGACGGCGCCGTCGCTGTCGATAAGCGAAATCGTTCCGTAAACTGTAAGCGTGCCCGTCACCCGTCCGAGGTCAGGGAGTGTCACCTGTCCATAGCTTATCTCCTCAAGATACCGCGACGGTCCCGTCACCGTAACTGTTGATACGGAAAGCACGGGATCACCGAGAGAATACGTCGTCGTCGAGGTCTTTTCAAGCGTAAGCCCCGAATAAACAACCTTTATATCGACGTCGATGCTCGATTTTTTGTCAAGCGCCACCGTGACGGAATCGGCGGATGCGGAAACAACCTCCGAATCGTCCGGAGGCGTTATTTTAAGCTCGATTTCATATTCGCCCGCCTCAGTCGCCGAGGTGATGTCAGCCGTTACGGAAACGTCGTCAGCAGTCACGCCCGACAATAAATTCTTTCGACCGCGAAGCGTCACGTCAACGGTTTCGTCATATCCACTATAAACGACAAGCCCGCTGTCGATTTCCACATCCTCCGTTCCGACAATCGAAACGGGTATATCGGTGAGCGTAATCTCGTAATTCGGGTTTTCGACGTCGGTGACGTAAATCCACAAAACGACAGCGAATATGATACAGATGATTTTCGCGGGAAGATTATACGTCAGGCGGGACAGAAGCGAGCGTTTCGGAGCGGATACGGTCGCGTCGGATTTACTCTTTTTTGTCATTGCCCGTCACCCCTTTGTCATCTACATCGATATAGCCGCCGTCGTTTTTGCCGGGCGAGCCGTTTCGCTTCGCTTTAACCGCGCGTCGGCGAGCCTTCAGACTTTTCTTGCCTATGCGCTTGTCGTCAGGGAAAAATATGGCGTTCAGCTCATCCCTCAGCATTTCGGGCGTATAATCGCGGCGTATCTCGCCATTTTCGGCGACGGAAATCGTTCCCGTCTCCTCGCTCACGACAATTACATAAGCATCGCTGTTTTCCGAAAGCCCGATTGCAGCGCGGTGACGCATCCCGAGAGCCTTAATAAGGTCTGTTCGCGTCGAGAGCGGCAAAAGACACCCGGCTGCGTGAATGCGGGAGCCGCTGATTATGACGGCGCCGTCATGAAGCGGCGCTTTGTTGAAAAAAAGGTTCTTTATAAGCTCGCATTCGACGTCCGCGTTGAGAACGGTTCCCGCAATCATGTGGTCGCCGAGCGGCGTCGTGCGCTCAATCGCTATAAGCGCTCCGGTCTTTGACGCCGACATATCCGACACCGCCTCCGTCAGCTCCGATACGGCGTGATGATACACGTCGGCATCCTTCGCCTCGCCGAAAACCTTAACGCCCTTCATCGATTCCCCGCCGATCATCTCAAGCGCCGAGCGAAGCTCCGGCTGAAACAGAATTATCACGGCGATAACTCCCATCTGTACGACGTATGTCATGAGAAACTGCATCGTCTGCATTTCAAGAAAATCGGTCAGTATGAGAATAAGAAAAAAGACGGCTACTCCAACGGCAAGCTTACCCGCCCGTCTTGTACGTATGAATTTGTAAACGGAATAAAATAAAAACGATACAAACGCAATGTCGAGCACGTCGATTAATGTAATAAGACCGAGCGTCGATAAAACGCTTTCAGCCGTTGTCTTAAGCCATTCGACAAATACATCCATATCATCACCTCCCGTTTCTTTCTTTGTTTTCCGCCTTATATATGCGTAATGTCCGCTCACGCGCGGTATTTCAATTTATAATCAAGCGCTGCGCAGTTTATAATCAGCGCTGCACCGTGAATATTGCGCGCAGCGCAATATTCATCAACTTGAATAATGAATCGTAGATTCATTATTCAATGTTATTATACCATAATTGCGCGGTCAATGCAACAATTTTTTAGCGGGCGCATATAAACGCCCTATCACCGGCGGCGGGTCAGACGAAATTTTCCCTTGATGAAAATTCGTATTCCCCTGCACTTACCTCGTGCCGCTCACCGCAGATTATAATTACCGCATCCGTCGGCACGGATATTTTATATTTCACGCTGCCGTCCGCAGTATATGTCCACTCGGAGCAAATCGTGCCGTACTGCGTTTCAAGCCTCGCCGCGGCATGACCGAGCCTTTTGTCCGGGCACGGTTTTATCGTCGGGCGCGAAAAGCCGGGATTTTCCTTGTCTGCCGCAATCCCCGCCGCGACCTCGTAAAGCCATCCTATGACGGAGCCGTAGGCATAATGATTGAACGAGTTCATATCGGCGCTCCAGAAATTTCCCTCGTCGTTGATTCCGTCCCAATGCTCCCAGATTGTCGTCGCGCCGTGATTCACCTCGTAAAGCCACGACGGGTATTCCTCGCGCAGTAGCAGCGAATACGCAGTTTCGGCATAGCCGTTCTCCGAGAGCGCATATAAAAGATACGGAGTGCCGACAAAGCCGGTATTTAGCTTGTATCCGTCGTTTTTGATCATCTCGTTGAGCGCGGCGGCAACGCCCGCAGCGTCGTCCGTCATGTCAAAATAAAGCGCCAGTACGTGCTCCATCTCCGTCACGGGAGAAAATCGACTCACGAAGGTATCTCTGATTTTTTTCGCAAGCTCCTCGTATTCCGAAACATCCCTGCCGAGTACGTGTCCGTATTCCGTCAGCAGCCTGACCGAGACGCAGTAAAACACGCTCGCGATAAAATCGTCGTCTGTCGCGCCCTTATAGCTTCCAGCAGGCGCGTCGAGCGCGAGCCAGTCGCCGTAATGCTTTCCCCATACTCTTTTTTCGGACGCGCAGCAAGTCCAGAGATACGGATCCTTTGTGTCGTTTGTGATGAAGTCAACCCATTTTTTCACCGATTGGAAGTTTTCGTCAAGTATGCTTTCGTCGCCGTAGGCAAGGTACATTTTCCACGGAATTATCGCGGCGGCATCTCCCCACGCGGCGCTCGAGCCGGCAAGATTCCAAAAATTCGGCACAATTTCGGTAACGGCGCCGTTTTCCCTCTGCTCCGCGCGAAGATCTCGCAGCCATTTTCTGAAAAATTTAAAAACATCATAATTATATGCGGCACTCGATGCAAATACCTGCGCATCTCCTGTCCAGCCCATGCGCTCGTCGCGCTGCGGACAGTCCGTCGGAATGTCGATGAAGTTCGAGCGCTGTGACCACAGCGTGTTTTCGTAAAGGCGGTTCACCTTTTCATTCCCGCACGAAAAATATCCCGTGCGCTTCATGTCGGAATAAATCGCCACCGCGGTGAAGCACTCCAGCGGATTCACATCCTTCGGACAGCTCAAAAGCTTAATATAGCGAAATCCGTAAAACGTGAAATGCGGCTTATAAGTCTGATTTCCATCACGGCATATGTAAGTCGCCTTTGCCTCGGCGCCCCTGTAATTATCGCGGTAGAAATTCCCCTCCCCGTCGAGCGTTTCGGCGTGTGTAAATTCGATTTTATCGCCAAGCCTCGCATTGACGGAAATCTCGACGTAGCCCGCGAGATTCTGACCGAAATCAACCACCCGCTCGCCCTTCGGCGTTATAAAATATGCGCACGGCTTTATCCTTTCATGCTCCGTGACATATTCGCCCTCATGAGGGACAAGCGTTTCGCTTGCAAAATCGGCGTACTCCGAATCGAGCAGTTTCGCGGGATATGACGGCGAGAGGCAGGCGTCGTCAAAAGATGCGTCGTATGTCTCCCCGTCGTAAATATCGGAGGCGAGTATGCGGCTTTCACCGGCGCGCCAGCTCTCGTCGGTCACCTGCGTGAAAATCTCCCCGTCGCCGTATTCGACAGTCAGCTCCGAAATCACCGCCGCGGGGAACGAATGAGTTTTCCCGTATGCGGCGCTTATGCGTCCGCGGTACCAGCCCGCACCGACGAGAATCGAGATTTTGTTTTCACCCCGCAAAAGCATTTCCGTCACGTCGTAGGTTTCGTATTGAAGCCGCTTTTTATATGACGTGCAGCCGGGTGCGAGAACAAAATTTCCGACGCGGCAGCCGTTAATTGAAGCCTCGTATACGCCGAGCGCCGTGACGGAAAGCTCGGCGTGTTTTATCTCTTTCTCTTTATTAAGGGAAAATTTTCTCGAAAATTCGGGACACAAGGAAATATTCGCATCCCCAATGCCTATCCATAATGCGTCTTTAATCATTATTCTTCCTCACTATTCTTCCTCACTGAGCATTTCGACGTATTCCTCAAGGCAAAGCCCCTCGGACATGATTATATATGCATGATAACGCCCGACGTAGCGGTAATGCCACGGCTCAAACTCAATTCCCGTAATATCCTCTTTATCCTCGGGAAAGCGAAGAATAAAGCCGAACTTCCAGCAGTTTTCGACGAGCCATTCATATGCCTCCTCATTTGCGAACGTCTGCTGTGCGGACGAAAGATTATGAAGATCGGCGCAAAGCCCCGTCTGATGCTCGCTCGTTCCCGCGCGCGCCGAATAAGTCGCGACAAGAGCCTCCGCCTCGCTTAACGTGAGGGAGGAATCATTCGCCATTTCGCGTTCGACATATGAATTGAAGAGCGAAATCTGATACGAATACGACCTGTATCCGCTCGTCACGGAAACGGGATAGCCGCTCGACCCAACGCCGTCATAACCGTTCGCGAAAAGCTCGATAAACATCGCCTCAAGCGCCTTTTCGGCGTAAAGCCTCATCTGCTGCGTGTTTCTTCCGTCATCCCGCGTATAAACAACATCGACAAGATCCGTCGGAACATAGTCCTCATCAAGCGTATGCGTTGTATTGACAAGTATCAGATATTCGTCGGATGTGCCTATATCCATGTACTGCTCATAATCGGAAAGGTCTGCGGTAAATTCTATCGTCGGCAGCTCAATCATCGTCGTTTCCGCAGGCTCTGTAGTATCGGACGCTCCGGGATATGTGTCCTCCGTTATAGGCTCAATTGTATCGGATTCCTTGAGTGTGAAGGAAACCGTATCCCCGGTAAGCGCGACAGTTACGGAATTTTCAGCCTCGCCGTCCGTGTCGCCTGCCGTTACTACAGTCACCGAAACACCCGTCACATAATCCTCGACAAAGCTCACAGGCACCCAGAAATCGCCGTCATCGTCAACCCAGACCTCCGTGTCAAGCTCGCACGAGTTAGAGTTTACGACAGCCGTCCGCGATCCCTCCGTGAGAATCACGCATTCCTCCTCGCCCGTATAAAACTTCAGACTTGCAGAGCTTCCAACGACCGTCATCGATGCCATGTCCGCTATTATCGAAAAATCGACGGTTCTCACGCCGTCCTTCACCGAAACGGCATCGGAAACTGACACGCTCAGATTCGCATCGTCGTCCTCTGCGTCATAAACATAGAGATATTCATAGCTTTCAACATCCGTTTCGGTCTTTTTAGTCGATGAAAAGGAAATTCCGACGGCTATGGCGGCAACCGTAAAGATTATAGCGAATAAAACGGCGAAAAGTATAAGCCGTGAGATGAAAACGCGACGTCTTGCCGCTGCACGGCGAGCCTTTGCCGCGCGCTGACGCTCCTGCTTTTCAAGGTAAGCTCTTTTTTTCGCCTCAAGAGCGCGCCTCTGCTCTTCCTCATAAGCGGCGCGGCGGTTTGCCTCGTATTCCGCTTTTGCGCGCTCCTGCTCCGCGTGATACCGGTCAAGCGGCGTCATTCTGCCTCCGCTGCCGCTGTTGTTTCTTCTGTTGCTTCCGTTATCTGCCATGATTTCTTTTTCTTCTTTCTATCAAAGTAAAATATGGGGACATGGGCGAATTTACTATATGAATTTCCGTACAGCAAAATTCGCGTCTGTCAAGCGTTTTGTAATATTCGCGCAGCTCCGCGCCCTCCGCGTCCCCTTCCGGGTGTCCCGGGTAAACCGCCACCGTCAAGGCTCCGCCCGAATCAAGCATTTCCTCAGCGGCGGATCTGACTGCCGGAAGCGTCGTTTTTCTCATCGTCGTGACGGTGCGGTCGCCGCCCGGCAAAAATCCGAGATTGAACATTCCGACGGAAATTTTCTCCGACACGTATTCTTTTGCGTTGTCGTGTGAATCGAGAATGAGCGTCACGTTGTCGGGGCAGCCGTCACGTTCGAGCGTCATTTTCGCTGACTTCAGCGCCTCACTCTGAACATCGAATGCGTATACTCTGCCTTCCTTTCCGACGGCGCGGGAAAGAAACGACGTATCATGTCCGTTTCCCGCAGTAAAATCAACGGCAGTGCCGCCTTCCTTTATGTGCCGAAGCAGAAATTCCTTTTGCAGATAAAGCAAATCAATCATTCCGCACTCGTCAATAACATCAAAGTCCATCCCGACAGCCTCTACCTTACAAAATCAAATTCAAAGTCGTAAATCGAAACGGTGTCGCCGTCATGGCATCCCGCCTCCTCAAGCTTTTGTATGACACCGTACTTTGTCAGCACACGCCCGAAATACGATACTCCCTCGCGGTCGGAAAGATCGACCCTGCCGAGAAGATCGAACAGCCATTCTCCCTCAACGACGTAGCCCTTTCCCTCTCGGCGCACGGTAAATTCGGTTGAGCTTGCCTTAATCTCAGGCTCGGCGTCAATTTCGGGCTCATATACTGTCACGGGCGGCAGATCGCGTAGCATTTCGGCGATTTTATTCACCATTTCATTTATTCCCTCTCCCGTCGCCGCCGAAACGTACACGACCTCCCATCCGTGAGATGAAACATAGTCTTCAAATTTTTCAATATCAGCCGTCGTTCGGTCGAGAACGTCGCATTTGTTCGCGACTATAAGCTGCGGGCGCGACGCAAGCTCCGGCGACCACTTTTCAAGCTCCGCGTTTATTTTTTCTATATCATCTATGGGGTCGCGAAGCTCTACCGACGCTATGTCGACGACATGAGCGAGCATTCTGCACCTGTCTATGTGGCGAAGAAAATCATGTCCGAGACCCGCGCCGTCTGCCGCGCCCTCGATAAGCCCCGGAATGTCGGCGGCAACAAATCCGTGAACGTCGCCCCCGCGCTCGTCCCCGAGCTTTACGACGCCAAGGCTCGGCGACAGAGTGGTGAAGTGATAATCCGCGATTTTCGGATGTGCCGCCGAAATCGCAGCAAGAATCGAGGATTTCCCGACGGAGGGCATTCCGACAAGACCGACGTCCGCTATCATTTTAAGCTCGAGCGTAATATTCCGCTCCTCGCCCTTTGTTCCCTTTTTCGCAAACCGCGGCACCTGTCTCGTCGGAGTTGCGAAATGGCGATTTCCCCAGCCGCCGCGACCGCCGCGGCAGAGCGTGAAGGGCTTGCCGTCCGACATATCGTGTATGACGGCGCCGTCCTCACTGCGTATTATCGTTCCCTGCGGCACGGGAATTTCAAGGTCGGGCGCGGATTTTCCATGCATATTGTTCGCCTTGCCGCCTTCGCCCGACACGGCGACAAATTTCTTTTTATAGCGAAAGCGAAGAAGCGTCGTCTCGCCCTCGTCAACGGTGAATACGACGTTTCCCCCGCGACCGCCGTCGCCGCCGTCGGGTCCGCCCTTAGCAACATATTTTTCGCGGTGAAACGAAACGGCGCCGTCGCCACCGTCACCCGCCTTGACGTATATCGTCACTTTGTCAATGAACATAAAATCACACTTTCCGAAAGAATACTCTTCGCATTATATATTAACATATCTCGGCGATAAAATAAAGTCCTTTTCATGAATTTATCCTCCGAGGGGCAAAATTTTGCGCGCCGCGCGCCGTCCGACGCACGAATCTTCTGTAAATCGAAAAAAGTATCGCATTTTCGCTTGACTGACGGAAAGAAATGTGGTATAGTTAATAAAGCAATTTTTCTGTAAGGAGAATTATTTCATGAAATCAATTATCGCAATGCTGCTTTTGGCAGCGACGGGGCTTTCGCTTTTTGCCTGCACGTCGGGCGGAGGGGATTCCGAAACGACTGACGGCTCATCTTCCGCGTCGGATTCGTCAGGCACGGAGACGACAGCGCAGGAAACGACATCCGCGGATGAAACAACAGCCGCGACGGAGAATGAAGAGGATGAGGATTACTACGGTTATCTTTTCGTTTACTTCACCGGTAACGACGCATCTCAGGAGCGCGTATTTTATGCGCTCAGCAAGGACGGCAAGAATTTCCGTGCGCTTAACGGAGGCGAATATATTCTTCGCTCAAAGAGCGGCACGAGATGCATCCGCGACCCCTTCATATTCAAGGGCGAGGACGGCTATTACTATATGATAGCCACAGATATGCGCTCATCCCTCGGCTGGAACAGCAATAACTCGCTCATCACGTGGAAATCGGAGGACCTTATCGAGTGGACTGACGAGACGATTATTGAAATCGACGGCATCTGCGCAAAAACGAAAAACACCGACCGCGCATGGGCGCCGCAGGTTATATATGATCCCGACCGCGGCGAATATATGATTTATTTTGCTCTTCATTCAACATACACGGGCAGCGCGACGGTAATGTACTACGCTTACACGGCGGACATGAAGACGCTCACGACAGATCCCGAGCTTCTTTTCGCGCCCTCAAGCGGAAACTCCGCTATCGACGCCGACATCATCTATAACGAAACTGACGGGCTTTATTATATGTTCTATAAGGACGAAACGTCGGGCGGAATCAAGCTCACCTCGTCGGCGACGCTGACGGGAGGCTATTCAGACACGGACGCTGTGCTTGTATCGCAGAGCGGGCTTGCGGTCGAGGGCTCATGCACATTCAAAAATATCGACGGCTCCGGCTGGACGCTCATCGCCGACGCTTACACGAGCGGATACTTCACAATGTCAGTCGCCGATACGCTTGAATCGATGTCGTTTACTTCCCTTTCATCAAGCGATTTCAGCTTCAATTTCACTCCCCGTCACGGATATGTAATCCCGATAACGGAGGAGCAGTACAAGGCGCTCCTTGAAGCTTATCCCTACAGCGGCTCATAAAAACATAAATGAAGGCGGGCAGACCTTTGAAATGGTCTGCCCGCTTTTTGTTCCGTTTATTCGACTGTCACCGATTTTGCGAGATTTTTCGGCTTGTCAATGTCGCATCCGTTCTCCTTTGCCACATAATACGCAAAGAGCTGGAGGGGGATTATTTCCGCTATAGGAGTGAAAAGCGGCTCCGTTTCGGGTACGAGAATAAAATCGTCCGACGTTGAGACAGCGCGCTTATTGTCCTCATGCACAACGGCAAGCACCTTGGCGCCGCGCGCTTTGACCTCCTCGACATTCGACGCCGTTTTGTCGTAAAGCTCTCGGCAGCAGGCAAGCGCCACGACGAGCGAGCCGTTTTCTATAAGCGCTATCGTGCCGTGCTTCAGCTCACCCGCGGCATACGCCTCCGCGTGAATATACGAGATTTCCTTCAGCTTCAGCGCTCCTTCGCGGCAGACGGCAAAATCAAAGCCTCTCCCGATGAAAAATACGTCCTTTTTGTCCGCGTAGAGCTTTGATAAATACGGTATATGATGGTTTATATCTATCGCGCGCTGTATTTTCGAGGGCATTTTTTCAAGCTCCGACACAAGCTTTTTGTATCTTTCCCCATCGATTTTTCCGCAAAGCTCGGCAAAATAAATGGAGAGCAGCGCGAATACAGCGGTCTGGGTCGCGTACCCCTTTGTGGTGGCAACGGCGATTTCGGGACCTGCCCATGTATAAATCACATGATCCGCAAGCTTCGCTATCGAGCTTCCGACGATGTTAACGATTGCGATTGTTTCCGCTCCGCGTGCCTTTGATTCCTTCAGCGCCGCTATCGTGTCAGCCGTTTCGCCCGACTGCGAGACGACAATAACGAGCGTGCTTTCATCTATTATCGGCGAGCGGTAGCGCAGCTCGCTCGCAAGCTCAACTGTCACAGGGATTCTGCAAAGCGCCTCAATCATCTCGCGCCCCGCCTCACCCGCATAGCTCGCCGAGCCGCAGGCTGTTATGATTATGCGTCCGATTTTCGCCATTCGCTCACTTGTGAACGAAAAATCCTCAAAAACGACCCTTCCGTCCTTTATTCTCGGGTCAATCGTCGCCTTGACCGCTGCCGGCTCCTCCATGATTTCCTTAATCATGAAATGCTCGTAGCCTCCGCGCTCCGCTGCCTTGACGTCCCACATTATATGCGACACGGGCTTGTCGATTTTCTCGCCCGTAACGCCGTAAACCGTTATTTTCTGCGGCGTAAGCTCCGCAAATTCGCCGTCATCGAGATATATTATATTTTTCGTATGCTCGACGAGAGCGGTAACGTCGGACGCGAAATAATTTTCACCGACTCCAAGCCCTAAAATGAGCGGAGCCGCCTCGCGCATGGCGAAAATTCGTCCCGTAATCCCTGTTTCGTCGTTTCTGCATATGACGCCGAGCGCATATGAGCCTTTAAGACGCGCGGTCGCCTTCATAACAGTGCTTTTCGCGTCGCCGTCGTAGCAGTATTCGAGAAGATTCGATATTACCTCGGTGTCAGTATCGCTCTTGAACTCGTAGCCCGAGGCTATCAGCTCATCCCGCAGAGCGGAATAATTTTCAATGATTCCGTTGTGAACGACGGCAAATCTTCCGTCATCCGAAAGATGCGGGTGCGCATTCACGTCATTCGGCGCGCCGTGAGTCGCCCAGCGCGTATGACCGACGCCTACAAAGCCGGGAAGGCTCGCGCCACCGCTTGTAAGCGCATCAAGATTCGCTATTTTGCCGTGTGATTTCGCTATTTTTATCTCGCCCTCGTGAAAGACGGCGACGCCCGCCGAGTCATATCCCCGGTATTCAAGCTTTTTCAGTCCCGAAATAAGTATCGGCGCCGCTTCGCGATTGCCCGTATAACCGACAATTCCACACATTTTGTATCGCCTCCGAATAAATTCTTCACTGTGCTTTTTATTTTATTCTCTCAGTCGGGATATGTCAACCATTCAAACACGGCAATTGAATGTAAGGTTTGATTGGCAAAAAGCGCCCCGAACGGGGCGTTTTTTGCGTTTATGACTTTATCATATCGAGAAAATATTGATGCACCGACGTATCGTCGTTAAGCTCCGGATGAAATGCGGTGACAAGCTGCCGTCCCTCTCTCGCCGCGACGATTTTGCCGTCGACCCGCGCGAGAATCCCGACCCCATCGCCGACGCCGCTTATATACGGCGCGCGGATAAACGTCATCGGAATCCTTCCGACGCCGAGAAATTCCTCCTCCGTAAAGAAGCTGCCGAGCTGCCGACCGTAGGCGTTTCTCACCGCCGTTATGTTCATCGATTCGATGTAGCGTCTTTCGTCGTTTTCAATATTTTTCGCGAGCAGGAGCAGCCCCGCGCACGTGCCGTATACGGGAAGTCCGTCCGCTATGAGCTTTTTTATCGGCTCGAAAAGTCCCAGCTCGCGTAGGAGCTTCCCCTGAACGGTACTTTCCCCGCCGGGGATTATAAGTCCGTCAAAGGACGCATCAAGGTCGCGAAGCTGCCTTATTTCAAACGAATCGACACCGAGACGTGACAGCATATGCTCATGCTCGATAAACGCGCCCTGAAGCGCCAGAACAGCTATATGCAATTATTTTCCACGTTCAGCCATCAGAAGGCTGATTTCCTCCTCGTTGATTCCGACCATCGCCTCGCCGAGGTCTTCCGACAGCTCCGCTATCATTTTGGCGTCGGTATAGTTTGTTACGGCCTTGACGATTGCAGCCGCGCGCTTTGCGGGATTGCCCGATTTGAAGATTCCCGAGCCGACAAACACGCCCTCTGCGCCAAGCTGCATCATGAGAGCCGCGTCAGCAGGTGTAGCAACGCCGCCCGCCGCAAAATTCACGACGGGGAGCTTCCCGTTTTCGTGAACGTAAAGCGCGAGGTCATACGGAACGCCAAGCTCCTTTGCCGCATCGAAAAGCTCGTCCTCCGACATTGAGACGAGACGACGGATTTCAGCCTGCATTTTGCGCATATGACGCACAGCCTGAACAACGTCTCCCGTTCCGGGCTCGCCCTTTGTGCGAATCATCGCGGCACCCTCGTTTATGCGGCGAAGCGCCTCGCCGAGGTCCTTCGCGCCGCACACGAAGGGCACGGCGAATTTTGTTTTGTCAATATGATATTTGTCGTCTGCGGGGGACAGCACCTCGCTCTCGTCGATATAGTCTATCTCTATCGCCTCAAGTACCTGCGCCTCAACGAAATGTCCTATCCTGCACTTTGCCATAACGGGAATCGATACGGCGTTCTGAATCCCCTTTATCATTTTGGGGTTGCTCATGCGCGAGACGCCGCCCGCTGCGCGTATATCGGCGGGAATGCGCTCAAGCGCCATAACTGCGCACGCGCCCGCTTCCTCCGCGATTTTCGCCTGCTCCGGAGTTGTTACATCCATGATGACGCCGCCCTTGAGCATCTCCGCTAAGTTTTTATTGAGTTCGAATCTGCTGTTTGTCAAATCAAGCCTCCGAAAATAAAAATTTTGATTCAAAATGCCGTGAAATCTCTTGATATGCGGTTTATAATATAGTATAATGTAATTGTGACCATATTAAAAGTACCAGATGGAGAAAGTATTATATGACCAGAACACCTGAGTACATGAAAATATATCTGTCCGTCCGCGAAAAAATTGTCAGCGGGACGTATCCCTTCGGCTCGCGCATTCCGTCAAAGCGCACGACGGCTGCCGATTTCGGCGTTTCGGTGATTACCGCGGAGCATTCATACGAAATACTCGCGGAGGAGGGCTATATCGAGGCGCGCGAGCGAAGCGGATATTACGTCGTCTACAAAGACGAGGACGTTTACAGCGCGGCACCCGCACCCGAAATAAAAACGCCGCATACGGAGCGCGGCGCCTTGTCGCTCGGCTCTGAGGGAAGCGGCACGGGCATTCCCTTTCCGACGCTTTCAAAATTCATGAGGCGAACCGTCACAGACTGCGGCGAGCGGCTTCTTGTAAAATCCCCCGGGGAGGGCTGCTGCGAGCTGCGTGAATCGCTGTCAAAATATCTTTCAAGATGCAGAGGGATAAATGTCCCGTATGAAAGAATTGTAATCGGCGGCGGCTCCGAATATCTTTACGGCGTATGCGTTGAAATTCTGGGATTTGACCGCGTGGCGCTTGAGAATCCGTCGTATGAAAAAATCAAGCGGGTATATGAATCGCGCGGCGTAACCTGCGATATGCTCAAAATGGGCAGCGACGGAATTTTCACGGAGGAGCTGTCGGAGACAAGCGCCGACGTACTGCACGTCACGCCGTTTCAAAGCTTCCCGTCGGGAATAACCGCATCCGCGTCAAAAAGGCGCGAATACGTGAAATGGGCGAATCAGCGCTGCGGTTATTTAATCGAGGACGATTACGATTCGGAATTTTCACCGTCGAGCAAGACGGAGGACACTCTCTTTTCGCTTTCCGAAAAGGAGGACGGCGGGCGCGTGATTTATCTCAACACCTTCTCCCGCACCGTCGCGCCGTCGATGCGGGCGGGATATATGATCCTTCCGGAAAGGCTCATTGATAAATTTGAAAAAAACGCGGGATTTCACTCATGCACCGTCCCCGTATTCGAGCAGTATCTTTTGTCAGAGCTTATCGACAGCGGAGAATTTGAAAGAAATATCAACCGCGTCAGGCGGAAACGCAGGCGAGACATTTAATGACAAAGCACAGCTTTGGCATCAAATGTCTGTCGCAGCGCGAATTTTCAAAAAAATTTGCAGTTCAGCGCTCAATATGATATAATAACATTGAACAACAAGGCATAGCTTTGTTGTTCAAGTTAGATGAATATATTTTCACATCTATGATGCGAAAATATATTCACGGTACAGTGTTCTTTGTGAAAAAACAAAATAAGACAATCGTTTTTGACGTATGATGAGGATAAGGAGAAAGATATATGGACGAGCTTGTGGCAGCAAGGCAGGAAATCGATGAAATAGACCGTCAGATGGCTGCGCTTTTCGAGAAGCGGATGAATGCGGTCGGTCGCGTCGCCGAATACAAATGCTCGCGCGGGCTTCTGATTTACGACACCGCGCGCGAGAATGCTGTTATCTCGAAAAACTCAGCTTACATAGAAAATGAGGACATTCTTCCGTTTTACGTCGAATTTATGCAGGGGACAATGAGCGTTTCCCGCCACTATCAAAGACAGAGGACAGAGGGACTTACGGTCGCATTCAGCGGGGTCGAGGGCGCGTTCGCGTCGATTGCAGCATCGTCTCTTTTCCCGTCGGCAAAAAAGCTTCCCTGCTCCGATTTCAAAAGCGCCTACGACGCAGTTGTCGCGGGAAAGTCAGACCTTGCGGTGCTTCCGATTGAAAACAGCACTGCGGGCGAGGTCGGTCAGGTTGTCGATTTGCTCTTTCAGGGAAATTTATACGTAACGGGAATTTACGACCTCTCGATAACGCAAAGTCTCGTCGCGCCAAAGGGAGCGTACCTCTCCGATATAAAAACCGTCGTAAGTCATCCGCAGGCACTCTCGCAGTGCGGCGCATTCATACACACGCACGGCTTTGAGACCGTCCCCGAGGTAAATACCGCTGTCGCCGCAAAAAAGGTGGCAAAGGAAAATGACATACATACAGCCGCAATCGCGAGCGAGGAAACGGCAAAGCTTTACGGGCTTGAAATTGTAGCGTCGGGAATCAACGACACAGGAACAAACACGACGCGGTTCGCTGTTCTGGCGCGCTCGCCCGTAACGGACGGCGGCGACGGAAAGCACTCGATTCTGATGTTCACAGTCAGAAACGAGGCGGGGTATCTTGCAAAGGCGATTGACATTATAGGCAAATACGGCTACAATATGCGCTGCCTGCGCAGCCGACCGCTGAAAAATCTTCTCTGGCAGTACTACTTCTATGTCGAGCTTGAGGGCGATCTTTCAACACCGCACGGAAAGGAAATGCTCGGCGCGCTTTCTGAATTCTGCGAGAATCTGAAGGCGGCGGGTACGTTCAAATACCCCGCGTCAATTTCCGCGTCGGACGACACAATCTAAGCAAAGGGGACTCCTTCATGAACATAAGAATGGAGCTTGGAGAAAAAAGCTACGACATTTCAATCGAACGCGGCTCGCTTCAGACAGCAGTCAAATACCTGAATCTCACGCGCCGTGTGCTTATCGTCACGGACAGCGGTGTGCCGATAGATTACGCGGCAGCGGTCGCCTCGCAGTGTTCGTCCGCGAAAATCGTCACGGTGCCGTGCGGCGAGGGGAGCAAGAGCTTCGATTACCTTTCGCGCATTCTCACGGTTATGATAGCGCAGAAATTCACGCGAACTGACGCTGTCGTCGCTGTCGGCGGCGGTGTTGTTGGCGATCTTGCGGGATTCGCGGCGTCGATGTATATGCGCGGAGTTGATTTTTACAACATACCGACGACGCTTCTTTCAATGGTGGATTCGTCAATCGGCGGCAAAACGGCAATCAATCACGAGGGCGTCAAAAACTGCGTCGGCGCGTTTTATCAGCCGAGGCACGTTTTGATTGACCCCGACGTATTGTCCACCCTTCCCGACCGTCAGCTCTCCTGCGGTCTTGCCGAATCGATAAAAATGGCTGCAACCTCTGACGCGGAATTTTTCGGACGGATGGAGAGGAATATTGTAAAGGGCAAAATCGGAAATGACGCGCTCGACGACGTTATCGTCAGCTCGCTTTTGATTAAAAAAAGCGTTGTCGAGGAGGACGAGACGGAGCACGGCAAAAGGCGTGTGCTGAATTTCGGTCACACGCTCGGTCACGGAATCGAAAGCTCCGCGGAGGGCAGGCTTTATCACGGAGAATGCGTCGCGCTCGGTATGCTCCCGATGTGCGAGGGTGAGGTCAGGGAGAGGCTCAGCTCACTTCTTGAAAATGCGGGGCTTGCCGTAAAGTATCCGATTGACATTGACAGGGCGCTTTCGTTCATATCGCACGACAAAAAGCTCGACGGCGACACGATAAATTACGTAGTCGTTCCCGAAATCGGAAGCTTTGAATTCAGACGATGCGGAATCGGGGAATTCACCTCAAAAATGAAAGATTTGTGGGGGGAAACGCAAGCATGAAAAACACATTCGGAAGCTGCGTCACGGTGACAATTTTCGGTGAAAGTCACGGCAGCGCCGTCGGGGCGGTGCTTGACGGGATTGAGCCGGGACTTGAAATCGACGAGGAATTTATCTCGCACCGCATGAATCAAAGGCGAGCCGTCGGAGCGCTTTCAACGGCGCGGCGGGAGGACGACAGGGCTGAAATTTTAAGCGGTGTTTACAATGGAACGACGACGGGAACTCCAATATCGTTTCTCATTTACAACAAAAACACAAAAAGCGCCGATTACGACGCGCTCGTGAGCGTTTGCCGCCCGGGACACGCCGACTACACGGGATATATAAAATATAAGGGCTTCGGGGACTATCGCGGCGGCGGACATTTCTCGGGTCGAATCACGGCGGGACTTGTCGCGGCAGGAGCCGTCGCGGAGCTTTCGCTTATGCGTCAGGGAATCAGAATCGGAACGCACATCAAAAGGTGCGGCGGCGTCTCCGACCGCGAATTTTCGGACGTTGACGCGGATATTTCAGCGCTTTCCGACATGGATTTTGCCGTACTTGACGGGAATGCCGAAAAGGCAATGAAGGAGCGCATTCTCGCCGCGAAATCCGAGGGCGACAGTGTCGGAGGAGTGCTTGAAACGGCAATCTGCGGGCTTCCAGCCGGCGTTGGAGAGCCGTGGTTTGACACTGTCGAGGGAGTTCTCTCACATATGATGTTTTCGATTCCGGCAATCAAGGGAGTCGAGTTCGGCGGCGGATTTTCGCTTGCCGATATGAAGGGGAGCGAATCAAATGATTCGTTTTATGCATCCGCCGGTGAAATTCACACAAAAACGAACAGGTGCGGCGGCATTCTCGGCGGAATTTCCGACGGCGAGCCGATAATCATGAGATGCGCCGTCAAGCCGACGCCTTCAATTTACAAGGAACAGGAATCTGTCAATATAAAAACACGCGAAAACGTCTCTCTCAGAATTGAGGGGCGGCACGATCCCGCAGTTGTTCACCGCGCAAGGGCTGTTGTAAACGCAGGAGCGGCACTTGCGGTACGCGATTTGCTTTCGATGGGAGGATTTTTATGATGTCGGACGATTTTTCATACGGTCTTATCGGCGAGCATCTTCCGCACAGCTATTCAAGGGAAATACACGCCTGCCTCGCCTCATACGATTATAAGCTTCTCGAGCTTGCGCCCGACGAGCTTGACGGCTTCATGCGCCGCCGTGAATTCCGCGCAATTAACGTGACGATTCCCTATAAGCGCGACGTAATTCCCTATCTTGAAAAAATAGACCATCACGCGAGCAGAATCGGCGCCGTGAACACTATCGTAAATCGCGGAGGCAAGCTTTACGGCTACAACACGGATTTTTACGGAATGCGGGCACTTATAAACCGCGCGGGCATTACGCTTCGTGGGAAAAAGGTGCTTATTCTCGGCACGGGCGGCACGTCGAAAACAGCGCTTGCTGTCGCGGCGGATATGGGCGCCTCGTCAGTCATCGTCGTCAGCAGAAGCGAGGGCGAGGGAGCAATAACATACGAAAGCGCCTGTAAATTTCACACCGACGCCGACATAATAATCAACACAACGCCGTGCGGAATGTTCCCGTATGCCGACGGAGGCGGCGGGCGAGCGGGTATGCCGATTGACATTTCGTTTTTCCCGAAGCTTTCGGGCGTGATCGACGCGATATATAATCCGCTGCGCACAAATCTTGTACTTGAAGCAAGGGCGCGGGGGATTCCCGCCGTCGGCGGTCTTTATATGCTCGTCGCGCAGGCAAAGTGGGCGTCGGAGATTTTCACGGGTACATATATTCCCGACGACGCACTCGACCGTGTGTACACAAAAATCCACACGGATAAGGAAAACCTTGTTCTTATCGGAATGCCGGGAAGCGGAAAAAGCACAATCGGCAAAAAGCTTGCGGTCAAGCTCAACCGCAGATTCTTTGATATTGACGAGCGCATAGTAAGAAGAACGGGACTTAAAATTCCCGTGATATTTGAACTGGGAGGCGAGGAGCTGTTCCGCGATATAGAAAGCAAAATCACCTCCGAAATCGCATCTGAGAACGTCGGATGCATCATCGCGACGGGCGGCGGAACGGTGCTTCGCCCAGAAAATGTCCGCGCGCTTGCGAGAAACGGTCGGATTTACTTTCTCGACCGTCCGCCCGAGCATTTGCTTCCGACGCGCGACAGACCTCTCGCGTCAAGCATAGAGGATATTACAAGGCGCTATAACGAACGGTACGAGCTTTACAAATCAAGCGCGGACTGCATAATAAAAGAGATGATAACGCCCAACGCAATGGCGGTTGAAATCATGAAGGAGTTCAGAAATCACTGAAAAAGGTATTTGAAGCTATGAAGATAATGGTTATAAACGGTCCGAATCTCAATATGCTGGGGATTCGCGAGCCTGACATTTACGGCAAGGAAACATATTATTCGCTCGTCAAAAAGATTCACGACCACGCCGATGAGGCAGGGGTCGAGGTAAAGTGCTTTCAGTCGAATCACGAGGGCGACCTTGTCGATTTCATTCAGACAGCGCACGGGAAATACGACGGAATTGTGATAAATCCGGGCGCGTACACTCACACGAGCATAGCGCTTCTCGACGCCGTAAAATCCGTGTCGCTGCCGACGGTAGAGGTTCACATCACAGATGTAGACGAGCGCGAGCCTTTCCGCAAAATCAGCTACATAAGAGCCGCCTGCATCGGTACGATTTCGGGACACGGAACAGACGGCTACATCGAGGCTATGGATATGCTCATCGAAAGGAACTCCTCAAAATGAGGGTAAAAATCGGAAAATCATCGCTTCACGGAAATGTCGTCTGCCCGCCGTCAAAAAGCGTCGCTCACCGTATGCTCATATGTGCGGGTCTTTCGGACGGCACAAGCGTCATAAAAGGCGTAGCGAAATCCGACGATATGACGGCTACGATGAACGTCCTATCAGCATTCGGCGCCGGATTTTCGCGCGACGGAGACACTCTCACTGTCGTCGGAAACGGGCTTTCGCAAATTCCCGACGGAAATATTACCGCGTCATGTCTTGAATGCGGAAGTACGCTGCGGTTTTTGATTCCCGTCGCATTTATGACAGGGGCAAACGTGACGCTTTTCGGCTCAAAGCGACTGATGTCGCGACCTCTCGGCGTATATGCTGATATTGCGAAAAAAAACGGGCTGAAATTCGAGCTTTCGGATAACTGCGTAACGCTTGAAGGGAAACTTCCCGCGGGGGAATATCATATCCCGGGAAATATAAGCAGCCAGTTTATAAGCGGGCTTCTTTTCGCACTTCCCTTCGCTGACGGAGAGAGCAAAATCACGGTCGAGCCGCCGCTTGAAAGTGCGCCCTACATCGACCTGACGCTCGACGCGCTTCATAAATTCGGAATTGAAATTTTGCGTCCCGACAAATACACGTTTATCGTAAACGGAAAACGTAAATATCGCCCGTTTTGCGGAGCGGTCGAGGGAGACTGGTCGAATGCTGCGTTTTTCATTGCCGCATCAAAGCTCGGATTTGACGTTAACGTCTCGGGTCTTGACGAAAATTCGCTTCAGGGCGACAAGGTGTGCGTTTCGGCTTTCGATGAAATAAAAAAAGGTCACGCTGTAATCTCCGTCGCAGAATGTCCCGATCTGGCGCCGATTCTCATGGCGTTCGGCGCGCTGTCGGGCGGCGTTACGCTGACTGACACGGCGCGGCTTAAAATAAAGGAAAGCGACAGAGGCACGGCAATGGCAGAGGAGCTTTCAAAGCTTGGCGTTGATACAAAAATTTACGAAAACGAAATTGTCGTGTCGGGAGGCGCGCTTCATGCGCCCAGTGAGGCGATTTCGGGACATAACGATCACCGCATAGTGATGGCAATGTCAATCATGCTTCTTTTCACCGGCGGCGTCATCGACGGGGCTGAGGCTGTAAGCAAAAGTCTGCCCGAATATTTTGACATAATTAAAAATCTCGGCGGGGAGGTTCTGACAATTGAAGCTTAATCACGATATGAAAATACTCATCGTCGGTCTCGGACTTCTCGGCGGCAGCTACGCGATGTCGCTTACAAAGCAGGGTTATCACGTAAAGGCGATAACGAGAAGTCACGCTTCCGTCGAATATGCGCTTGACGAGGGGCTTGTCGAATACGCTACAAATGAGGTTGAGGAATCGGTTGTGAGCGAGGCTGACCTCGTCGTATTCGCGCTTTATCCGCACGTTTTCAAGGAGTGGGTCGAGGAATATCAGAAATTCTTCAAGTCGGGCGCGATTATCACGGACGTTACGGGCGTAAAGTCATGCATAGTTTACGACATACAAAACATTCTTCGGAATGACGTTGAATTTATAGCGGCACACCCGATGGCGGGACGTGAGCGGAGCGGCGTGCAGAACAGCGACGATTCCATTTTCCGCGGCGCAAATTACGTCGTCGTACCGACAGAAAAAAATACTTCCGATGCAATTGAGCTTTGCCGGAATCTCGGCGAAATTCTCGGATTCGCGAGAATTTCCGAGCTGTCGCCCGAGGAACACGACAAAATCATCGCGTTCGTGTCGCAGCTCACGCACTGCATAGCGATAGCGCTCATGACGTGTCAGACGACGCCTCACCTTGAGGAATACACGGGAGATTCGTTCCGTGACCTGACAAGAATTGCGCGGCTCAATGACGATATGTGGAGCGAGCTGTTTTTGCTCAACCGCGACGCGCTTATAAACGAAATGAATCTTTTTGAAGGAGAGCTTGACAGGCTCAAATCACTTCTTCTGGCGGGCGACCGCGAGGGACTGCGCGAAATGATGCGCTATTCGACATCTCGGCGCGCGATATTCGACAAGCCGGAGACGTAAAATTAAATTAGGGGGAAAATCATCACATCATGAACTGTGAATTCATCAGGCGTCTGCCTATTCCGATGGAAATAAAATACCAATATCCCGTTACCGAGACGGCGGCGAAGGTCAAAGCCGAACGCGACGAGGAGGTACACAGGATTTTAAGAGGCGAGGACGACAGGTTTATTCTCATTATAGGACCCTGCTCCGCCGACAGAGAGGACAGCGTAATCGATTATATCACGCGGCTTCGCGAGGTGCAGGAAAAAGTAAAGGACAAAATTTTTATAATTCCTCGTGTTTACACGGGAAAGCCGCGCACGACGGGCGACGGCTACAAGGGAATGCTTCACCAGCCGAATCCTCAGGGCAATCCCGATCTTTTGAGCGGAATCATCGCGATTCGCTCGCTTCATATGCGCGCGCTTAATGAGACGGGCTTTTCATGCGCCGACGAAATGCTCTATCCCGAAAATTATCGTTTTCTCGACGATATACTCAATTACGTCGCTGTCGGCGCAAGATCAGTCGAAAATCAGTTTCACCGACTTGTTTCAAGCGCAATTTACATTCCCGTTGGAATGAAAAATCCGACGAGCGGCGACATTTCCGTAATGATGAACTCAATAACTGCGGCGCATCATTCACACGCCTTCATTTACCGCAACTGGGAGGTAAAAAGCAAGGGGAACCCCTATGCGCACGCGATTTTGCGCGGATACGTTGACTCACGCGGTGTATCGCATCCGAATTATCACTACAAGGATTTGTCATCCCTCGCTGAAATATACGGAAAATCGGGGCTTGAAAATCCGACTGTCATCGTCGATACGAATCACGCAAATTCCGGCAAGCAATATATGGAGCAGATACGCATTTCAATGGAGGTGCTTCACAGCCGCAGGCACAGCGCCGACATTAAAAGGCTTGTCAAGGGTCTGATGATTGAAAGCTACATAGAGGACGGCAATCAGGCGGTTACGGGCGGGGTTTACGGTAAATCGATAACGGATCCGTGCCTCGGCTGGGATAAGAGCGAACGCCTCATTTACGAGATAGCGGACAAGCTCGGGTGAACGGTCAAAAAGACAATTTTCACCTATGCCCGACACGTTAAAATTTGTGAAGATTGACGCTTGCAAAAAGCGCCGCAATATGATATAATTTATATGTTGAGCGGCACGAGTGCGTAAGTCCGAACAGGACTCGCACTCTTTTTGTTTGCGTCAATATATTTTATATTTTATAAAACCGGAGGTTTTTAATGTCAAAAGAAGAAAGGTCGAATGACTATCTTGAAAAGGAGGGGCTTGGTCGGCTGATGCTGAAATACTCCGTCCCCTGCATCATTTCCCTGCTCGTCGGAGCGCTTTACAACATAGTAGACCAGCTTTACATCGCGAACGCGGATTATCTCGGCTCATACGGAAACTCCGCGAACAGCGTTGTATTCCCCATGACCGTAATCGCGCTTGCTATCGCCGTCATGATAGGCGACGGCTGCTGCGCATTCATGAGCATGAGGCTCGGCGCGAAGGATAATAAGAGCGCGGCTGCGAGCGTAGGGTCTGCTGTAACTCTCGTAGTCGCATCAAGCATTGTGCTGACTGCGATTTACTTTATTTTCAGCGAGCAGCTTATTACGCTTTTCGGCGGCAGAGTGAATGACAAGACGTTTGAATTGGCAAAGGAGTACTTTTTCTGGATTACCGTCGGTATTCCCTTTTATATGTTCGGTCAGGCGCTCAACGCGGTGATTCGCTCGGACGGCTCCCCGAATTACGCGATGGCAACACTGCTTTCGGGTGCGGTTACAAACATTATTCTCGACTATGTTTTCATTTACCCGCTCGGGATGGGAATGAAGGGCGCGGCGCTCGCGACGATAATCGGGCAGATTATTGCGGCGATACTGTCGCTTATTTATCTTTTCCGCATGAAAACAGTAAGGCTCGACAGAAACTGTCTGATTCCGAAGCTGAATGTTGTAAAGAGAATGATACCGCTCGGCATCACGAGCTTTCTCGCGCAGATTTCAATGGTATTTTCAATGGCAGCAGTCAACAATATGATAGCAGCTTACGTCGGCGATATTGTGAATTACGGCACGGCGGAAATCGCGCTTGACGAGCTGACGCAGATACCGACTGCCGTCGTCGGAATTGCGATGAAATTCTTTCAGGTGATAATTTCGGTTTCAATCGGAATGGCGGCTGGCTGCATTCCCGTCGTAGGCTACAACATGGGCGCCGGTCGGTACGACAGAGTAAAGGGGCTTCTGACAAGGCTGATTCTCTCGGAGCTTGCGATAGGAATTGTCTGCACCCTGATTTGCGAGCTTTTCCCGACACAGCTCATCGGACTTTTCGGCTCCTCGGGCGAGAGCGAATACTACATCAACTTCGGCGTAAGATGCCTGCGTGTGTTCCTTTCGTGCGTATTCCTTTCATGCGTTAACAAGGGCGTGACGATTTATATGCAGGCAATGGGCAAGGCGTGGCAGTCAACGGCGCTTTCAATGCTTCGTGAAGTCGTGCTTGGCGCAGGACTTCCGCTCGTGCTTCCGCTATTCTTCGGTCTTGAGGGCATACTTTATTTCATGCCGGCTGCTGATGTAATTACGTTTGTTATCTCCGTATTTGTGATAATCGGACTCTACCGCGAGCTTGGAAAATCCGAGAAAAAGACCGCAGCCGCAGCAGAGGCAACAGAATGATTTAAAGCTTCAAACGAAAACCCAAATGAACAACTTGAATATCGGCGGACAGCGCAAATCATGCTGTCCGCCGATAATTTATTATTGTGACATACAGAGGTTAAGAGATAAAAATGCGTCCCTTCGGATTGAATCCGAAGGGACGTTTGTTAGATTTGCTATTGCAAGTACGAAATTTATTCGCTTTCTTCCTCTGTCGCGTAATTCTCGGCATAGAATTCGGAGTAAATATACGCGGCAGCGTATTCCCAATCCTCATCCGAAATCATCGCAGCGAAGTATTCATTCTCTGATATTAGTGAATTGAACTCCTTGAACTTGTCATCCACCTCATCAAGCGTAATCGACATTAGCTGCTCGTAAATTTCCGCTGATAGCGTCTCTATCGCCTCATAATACGATTCATTCGATGAGTTTTTCAATCCGTAAACATAAAAGAACGGACTTAAAATCGAATCGGTGTTCTTCTGCTTGTCATATTCCCACTGATTGATGTCCATATCCTCCTCGGGATAAGCTACATACGTGTTGCCCGTGTAGAGAATGTTCATCATGTACTCGTTGTTGAGCCTTACGACCTTGCCCTCATCGTCAAGCTCGTAATTCGTGCCTTCAATTCCGTACTGGAGAAGATTGCGAATCTCGCTGTTGGTGTTTATCTCAACGATAACCTCCATAGCGCGGTCAAGATCCGCTGTGTATGAGCTTACCGCGAACGCAGCAGCGAATACATCCTCCTGAGTAGCCCTCGGGTACTCGTAAATCGAAATATAGTAGTCGTCCTCGTACTGCGCTATGTCGGAATAATCACCTGAAATAACGCCCACCGCAAACGTCTCAACGGAATCGGGGTCCTCAGCGATGCAGCCTGCCTCCTCAAACGCCTTCATAAGCTTGAACTGCGTCTTGTATGCGGAAATATCAAATATGCTTCCGATGCTGCTCTTTGTGTTGAACGTCGCGCTGTTTGAAACAAGGGACGCAAGAACGCTCCACTCACCGTCCTCAGACCAGTATGTCATGCCGGCAGCGTCAACCCACGAGAGATGTGCCGCAACCTCGGAGCTGTCCTCATAGGTGTTCACGTCGTAGATGAAGTCCTCACACTGACCTATCGTCGTGAGCGTGGTGTAATCGTAATTATACTTTTCGGCAAGCTCCTTGTTGACGAGAAGGAACTTATACTCTCCAAGTCCATGGTTGTTCGGAATGCAGTATGTCGTTCCGTTATTCTTCGCAGCCGTCAGGAATGTCGGATATATGTAGCTTTTGAGAACCTTTGAATCGTTTGAAAGGCTCGAATCAAGCTCCGAAAGCGCCTCGCGCTCGATGAGATCGAGATAATCGTCGTAGCTCGTGATGAGGAAAATATCAAACTGATATTCGTCGACCTCGGGATATTTCAGCTCTGAAATTCCGTAATCGTTGACAATAGTCTCAGCCTCGGTTTCCTCCGCCGTCGTCTCCTCAGACGTCGTCGTCGTTATACCCGCTTTTCTCTGCTGCTGCTGAAGCTCACGAAGAGCCGCCGCAGCCGCCGCATCCTCCTCCGCCTTCATTTCAATCGTCGTCAGGCGTTCTTCAACAGCCTCCGCGTATGCCTCCTCGGTGAACACCTTCAGCTCAATCGCCGTCGTGTACGACGACTTCAGAATGCTGTTGATGGCATCCTCTACAGCCTGAACCGCCTCGTCTGTCGTTCCCTCCTCGCAGGGCAGCCAAAGCGTAAGCGTAACCGGGTCGCGGTCGCTCGTCGTGGTTGTGGTGGTGTCCTCGTCAACCTCGTCGGTTGTGTCGCTCTCCGTCGTGCAGCTCGAAAGCACAAACGTAAGCACCATTACTATGCAGAGAATCATGCATAAAAGCTTCTTTTTCATGTGGAAAATTCCTCCTCTGTTATGTCTTTGCGCCCGATTCGCGCGTTCTAACATATACTTGTTATATTCTAATTCAAAAACACTGATTTGTCAAGTGCCAATTGTTAATTTCAATCAAAAATTTGATTCGCGGCAAGCTCCTAAACCCAAAATTTCGGAAGCGCTTTTGTTCATCATACACAAAGTCAGATGGCTTTATTTGTGCATAACGCACAATAGGTCTGTGCATCATGCACAAAAAGCGCCCCGAAAGTTTGTTGAAAGTGTCATTCGAGAAAATCGCGCAGACGCTTTGAGCGGCTCGGATGGCGGAGCTTTCGCAGCGCTTTTGCCTCAATCTGGCGGATTCGCTCGCGCGTAATGTTGAATTCCTTGCCAACCTCCTCGAGCGTGCGCGTTTTTCCGTCGTCAAGCCCGAAGCGGCGCTTCAGCACAAGCTCCTCGCGCGGCGTCAGCGTATGAAGCACCTCCGCTAACTGCTCGCGAAGAACGGAATAAGCCGCAGCCTCAGGCGGTGCGGGCGATTCCTGGTCCTCGATGAAATCTCCGAGGTGCGAATCCTCCTCCTCGCCTATAGGCATTTCAAGCGATACAGGATCCTGCGCGATTTTCATGATTTCGCGCACCTTTTCGGGCGACATATTCATTCTGTCTGCAAGCTCCTCCGCGCTCGGCTCATGTCCGAGCTCCTGAAGAAGCTGACGCGATGAGCGCGACATCTTGTGTATCGTTTCAACCATATGAACGGGTATTCTTATCGTGCGCGACTGATCGGCTATGGCGCGCGTAATCGCCTGACGAATCCACCACGTCGCGTATGTGGAGAGCTTGTAGCCCTTCTGATAGTCGAATTTTTCGACCGCCTTCATAAGCCCGAGATTTCCCTCCTGAATGAGGTCGAGGAAGAACATTCCCTTTCCGACATAGCGCTTCGCGATGCTCACGACAAGCCTGAGATTCGCCTCAACAAGCCGTGCCTTTGCCTCCTCGTCGCCTGCCTCCATGCGCCTCGCAAGCTCCGCTTCCTCATCCGCCGACAAAAGCGGTATCTGACCTATCTCCTTGAGATACATCCTCACAGGGTCGTCAATCGCAAGCCCCTCCTGCGTGAGCGCCTTTTCCATATCCTCTGCGCTCGCAAGCTCCTCCATTTCCTCCTCGACGCCCTCAAGGTCAACGCCGTCGCCGTCACCGTCGATTCCGATGCCGTTTGCATCGAGAGAGTCGTAAAGGTTCTCAATGTTGTCAACGTCGCCGTCGCGGTAATCCTCGTCGATAAAAGCGTCCTCAATATCTCTGCGTCTTACCGTGCCGTTGGCTTTTCCCTTCTGGATAAGCTCGTCAAATTCCTGCTGTCCGCTGTTTTCCGCAGCCATAAAATCACCCCTCGGTATGTTTCGGGTCATCGCCCGTATTTTTTCGGCGCAGACGCATTATCGCGTCTATCGCATCCATATTTTTTGCCGACACGCGCTCGTTTTCGCGTCTCAATGCGGCTGTCATATCCGCAAACACGGACTCGGAATTGTCAAGTCCGTCCCTTCCCTGCATGAGCTTTGTCAGCCTCGACATTTCGTCAAGCGAAAAATCGGGCGTGAGCGCGCTCAAATCGAAAAATCCGTTTTCTTTGTAAACCTCGACAAGCTTTTCAAAGACGCGCCCGCCGAACTCCGTTCTGAAATCCTTTCGTGTGGGAGCGCCGTCCGCGCCCTCCGCCGCCGACCTGATATATTCGGGGAAAGCGAGCATGATGCCGAGCAGCGCTTCCTCGCAGCTCGCAGCTCTGAGCGTTTTGAGCTTGTCGCGGTTTATCCTGTCGCCGTATCCCGACGAATCGAGAATCAGCTTTTCCCTGTCGCTTTTCTTTTTACTCGCGGCTTTCTTCTTTATAATAAGCGAAATATCGCTTTTTATACTTTCCTCCGAAATACCCGTCAGCTCCGACGCCTGATGTATGTAAATTTCGCGCTCGACACTGCTTGAAACGCCCGCGATATACTCATTCATGCGCTTTGCCGCCGAAATACGGTCGCTCTCGCTCTCCATATCGTACTCCGACATTATCTTTGAGGCGACGTAGGAAAATTTCGTGCTGCTTTCGTCAAGCGCGTCCCGAAAGCTGTCAACGCCGAATTTTTTTATATATTCGTCGGGGTCCTTCGCTCCCTTGAGTTTAAGGACGCGCACGTCAAGACCGACATCCTCAAGAAGCCCTATTGCACGGGATGCTGCTCTCTGCCCCGCCTCGTCGCTGTCGTAATTGATGATTACCCGCTTTGTGTATTTCGCGATAATTCTCGCCTGCTCCTGCGTGAGCGCAGTTCCGAGCGTCGCCACTGCGTTCGATATTCCCGACGCGTGAAGCGCTATGACGTCCATATAGCCCTCGCAGAGAATGAGAGAATCGGCAGAGGAATCCTTCGCGAAATTGAGCGCGTAAAGATTCGAGCTTTTTTTAAACGCGGGAGTATCGGACGAGTTGAGATATTTCGGGCTGCCCTCATTGTTCATTACGCGCCCGCCGAAGGCAATAACATTTCCCGACGTGTTTATTATCGGAAACATCACGCGGTTAAAAAACAAATCGCGAATCGTTTTATTTCCGCCCTCTCCGTATTCGCGGCAGAGAAAACCCGCCGTCATCTCCTCGCTTTTGTATCCGAGCGAGCGAAGATGCGAGAAAAGCCGGCTGCCGCCCGGAGCGTATCCAAGCCCGAATCGCTTGATTACCTCCTGAGAAAGTCCGCGCGAGGTGAGATATTCTCTCGCGGCGGCTCCCTCTCTTTCGTCAAATAGCCTGTCCCTGTAAAATCGGGCGGCATCCCTGTTCATTTCAAAGATGCGCTTGCGCGAAACGTATCGCTCCTCGTCGCCGTCACGCGAATATGCGGAAAGATTCACTCCCGCCCGCTCCGCGAGCGCCGACAGCGCTTCTGGATATGTGAGGTTCTCCGCGCGCATGACGAAGCTTATCATGTCACCGCCGACCCCGCATCCGAAGCAGTAAAAGCTCCCGTTTGACGGATAAACCGTAAACGACGGCGTTTTTTCAGAATGAAACGGGCAAAGCCCCGTATAAGTGCTGCCGCGGCGCTTCAGCGTCGTGTATCGCCCGGCAAGCTCAACAATATCGTTTCTTTCCTTGATTTCCTCAATAACACCAAGAGGTATTTTGTCCATTTTTATAACCGTGACTTTCACACGGCGCTACTTTCGCTGCGCGAAAGTTTCCTTTCATTCTTTTTCCTTTTTTTGTTCGTTTTGTCCCGAAGAATTTATCCTATAGGCTGTCCCGTCAGTATGACGCGTCGCGCCAGACCTCGGGAATGAAAAGCTCCTTATATTTATCAATTGCATACCTGTCCGTCATTGCCGAAATATAATCGCATACCGAGCGTCCGAGTCCCTCGCTTTCGACGCGCCCGAAATAAAACGGCGGCATCTTTTCGGGATGATCGTAAAAGAAACAGTAAAGCTCCTCAAGAAGCGCTTTTGCCTTTTCCTCCTCCGCTTTCGCGGCGCTTTTTGTATACACGTGCTCAAAAAGGAAATTGCGAAGCGCCATCGTCGCCTCGCACACCTCGGGCGTCATGGATATTTCGTTTTTGTCGGATGAAGATTCTATAACGGCGGAAACCATCGTGTTTATTCTGCCCGAATGCGTTCTGCCGAGTATGTCGAGCAGCTCCCTCGGTATATCGTCGAGCTTGAGTATTCCCGCATGAATTGCGTCGTCGATGTCGTGATTTATGTACGCTATTTTGTCTGCAAATTTAACGATTACACCCTCGAGCGTCGATGCTTTCCTGTTCTTGCTGTCGGGCGACAAATCATGCCCCGAATGGTTCACAATTCCGTCGCGCACCTCCCACGTGAGATTAAGCCCTTCGCCGTCCTTTTCAAGCTTTTCGACGACGCGAAGACTCTGCATATAATGCGTAAACGTCGGGTCGAAGCATTTCTGCATGACAGCCTCGCCGGCGTGTCCGAACGGAGTGTGACCTATATCGTGACCGAGAGCCGCCGCCTCCGTCAGATCCTCATTGAGGCGAAGCGCGCGGCAGATAATTCTTGCTATCTGCGTCACCTCAAGCGTATGCGTCATGCGCGTGCGGTACTGCTCGTCAATCGGTAACAGAAAGACCTGCGTCTTGTGCATGAGCCGCCTGAACGATTTGCAGTGCAGGATTCTGTCACGGTCACGCTGAAATTCCGTGCGGTTGACGCACGGGGTGTAGGGATAATCGCGCCCCTTTGTGTTTTCGGTCAGAAACGCATACGGCGACAAAAACAGACGTTCCCGCTCCAAAAATACGTCGCATACGTTTTTTTCGCCCATCGCCATGTCTGTGCCTCCTTTTTACCCGTTCTTTTTTTCGTTTCTAATTATAATATACCCGAAAACCGCGCATTTTGCTTTTTGCGGGGACGATTTTTTCTAAAAAAATTTTTCCCGCCGAAAATCCGACGTTTTATTCATGAAAAAATCGTTCGCCGACAAGCGAAATCTCCGCTCTTCCTGCCGTAATTTCGGATATCCGCGAAGAAAAAGCCGCCGACGCCTCCTTTTTCACCGCGAGTGTCAGCTTTACGTCGCCCTCAAATTTCACATCGTCCGTCAAGGCTCCCGCACGCGAAATTTCATATGAAAGCTTTTGATAATCGGAATATGATGCCCTCACAAAAATAATATCGTGAAGCGAAAAGAGCGCGGGTCGGGCAGCCTCGAGGGCGGCTGACGCTGAGTCCGTATATGCGCGCACAAGACCTCCGGTGCCGAGCAAAATTCCACCGAAATATCGCGTGACGACGACGAGAGCATTTGTAACATCGCGTCCCTTTATGACGTTCATTATCGGAAGTCCCGCCGTTCCGCCCGGCTCCCCATCGTCGGAGTAGCGCGAGAAATTGCCGTCCTTTATGACGTAAGCGAAGCAGTTGTGCTTCGCGTCCGAATATTCGCGCTTTATTTTCTGAAGATAGCCGCGGGCTTCCTCATCACTCTTTACGGGAGAGGCGTGCGCGATAAATACGGAGTGCTTGACTTCAATCCTCGCCTCTCCTTCACCTGCAAGGGATATATACCCCGTCCGATTCACCTGTGCGTCAGTCATTGCTTTTCCTTCGCGGCGATAAATTCGCGGTAGCGACCGATGATTTCGCCGCTTGCGTTCGCGGTGATCTTCACGCTGCCGTCCTCGAGATATTCAGTGTTCAGAATCGCTGCCGACCCGTAAAATCTCGAAAGCTGCGATGATGCCTCAGGCGGGAAAACAAACACCGCCCGACGGCGCAGCGCCCGCACTGTCGCCGTAAGTCTGTCAGTTAAATTGTCTATTCCGCGCCCGGAGAGAGCGGAAATGTAAATCGGCGATTTTTCGCGCGGAAGTCGCGGCACGCGCTCCGCCGGAAGATCGCATTTATTGAATACATATATGACAGGCTTGCCCTCCGCGCCAAGCGAAAAGAGAATGTCCTCAGTCACGGCGATGTGACTTTCATATTCGGGGTCGGATGCGTCGATGACCATCATGATGATGTCAGCCGAAACCGCCTCCTCAAGCGTCGATTTGAACGCGGAGACGAGATGCGTCGGCAGCTTGCGTATAAATCCGACGGTATCTGTCAGAAGAAGCTCCTCTCCCGACGGCAGCTTATATTTTCTCGTCGTCGGATCGAGCGTTGCGAAAAGCTTATCTTCCGCTAAAATGCCCGCGTCTGTCAGCCTGTTCAGAAGCGTTGATTTTCCCGCGTTCGTGTATCCGACAATCGACACGCGGCAAATTCCGCTGCGCTCACACGCCGCGCGCATTGTTCCTCTCGTCGCCTCAAGCTCGGCAAGACGATTTTCGAGAAGCGAGATTCTCGCCTTCACCCTGCGCCTGTCGCGCTCGAGCTTCGTCTCGCCCGGTCCGCGCGTTCCGATAGGATTTCCGCCGACGGCGCCCTGACGGGACATTTCGCCGCCGTGACCGACAAGACGAGGCGCCGAATATTTGAGCTGTGCGACCTCGACCTGAAGCTTACCCTCTCCCGTCACCGCGTGACGTGCAAAAATATCGAGTATGAGCATACTCCTGTCAATTACGTCGGGGGATATTTCCTCATTTTCGACCGCGTTTTCGATATTGCGTATCTGCGAGGGCGTCAGTTCGTCGTCGAATATAATCAGGTCAACGCCGAGCGCACGGCACATGAACGACAGCTCGGAAAGCTTTCCCGCGCCTATATACGTTCTTTTGTCGGGAGCGCGGCGCTCCTGCGTTATGCGGAATTTGACCTCCGCGCCCGCCGTATCGGCAAGCGACGCAAGCTCGTCAAGCGACAAAAAGCACGTCTCCTCCGTCGAGTTCACACCGTCGTATACTCCGACAATCGCCGCGGGACGTCTTTCGTTTTCTTCAATTTTTGTATCGTGCATTTCCTTCATCGTTATAACTCTCCTTTATTCTGCACAAAAATAAGGCGCCGCGCAAAAAGAACGCAGCACCTCACCCTTGTATTGGTCGGGATTACTTGCCCGAAGCCTCAAGACGACGCTTGAACTTGTCAACGCGCCCGCCGCTGTCCACGAACTTCTGCTTGCCCGTGAAGAACGGATGACACTTGGAGCAAATTTCAACGCGCATATCGCCCTTCGTCGATCTTGTTACGACGGTCTCGCCGCAGGCGCATTTGATGGTGCATTCTTTGTATTCCGGATGGATGCCCTTCTTCATTGCCTTGTCCCCCTTTTTTAAGAGTATAATTTGAAAGTGTCGCTCATTAAATCATAATGAGCGCTTAATCGCAAATAATCCTGTCGGACACAAAAATCCGACGAAAATTATCACGCAGAATCGAAAAACGGTCTTACCCTTTTCTCAATGACGTATTATATCACGTCAAAACCGAATTGTCAAGCGGTAATTTCAATTTTTTTGCGTAAGCGGTGTAGCGTTACAATAGAAGTGAGACTGAAAGGTATAGAAAAAAGGCTGAGGAAC
>JAJQCT010000029.1 GCA_021202555.1 Clostridiales bacterium | reverse complement strand
AGACTTTGCGCTCGGGAATCGCCGTCGGGCTGCTTATTCGGCGAGCCTTAGAGGCGCTTGAAATTTACCCTGCGTAGGGATGACATTGAAGTGGAATATTGCACGGATAAAATACATAATTGGGCAGATGCGGGGCAAATATTTCACGGATAAACGCCAATGATTTTCGTTTTTTTTGTTCCTTCATGGTATATTGATTTTCGTGTGCGGGCGCAGAGGAAAAGTTGTTTGAGGATGGTGCGATGATAAGAATCTTTATATGCAACTCCAATTTGCGCAAATGCAACTGAAACTTGGTTGAGTAATTGTGTTTTTTAGTGTATTATAATGTCACAAATGCGAAAGGAGTGTTGGCAAAATGATATTTGGAGAGAAATTAAAATTATTAAGAAATGAAAATCATCTGACTCAAGAGGCATTAGCCGAAAAATTATCTGTTTCAAGACAGGCAGTCTCAAAATGGGAGTCTGGTACAGGATATCCCGAAACTGAAAAAATGCTGGAACTTTCCAAAATGTTCAATATTTCACTGGACTATTTGCTATTAGACGGAGAGTATTTATCAGAGGAGAAAGAGGCAGATACGCGAAGTGCTGCAAGGTCATATAACGGTAAAATTGCCATTATGAGTTTTGATAAAAGCAATGTTGTAAACTGTATTTCAGTTAAGAGTTCAAAAATTCTGGCATCTGCAAAAAATGAACCATCGTATATTTTGACCGGAATAGATAAGATTACTTTTTTGGGAGAGCATTCTACGATATTGGGATTTTATGAAAATGCAGATGATGTGCAAAAAGAGATTGCAGCAATTAACGAGGCAATCGCAAGCGGAGAGCATTCTTATAAATTACAATGCGCTACAGATGTTGAATATGTAGGGCTATTTGCACAGCCTAAATTGAAAAAGGAGGAATAGTGAAAATTCACATTTTATTGTTAAGACAAATGGAACAAAATAAAGGAGATATCTGAGATGAAATGTCCGAAGTGTGATAAGGAAATGGAAAAGGGAAAAGTGTTTTTTATGTCCATGCAAGGCATGGGACAAATGATGTTAATATTCACGCCAGAGTCCGAAAGCAATAAGGGATTTTTCAAGAAGAAAACTGAGGAAAAGATTATTATGTCAGCAGAAGAGACAGATTCATATTGTTGTTCTGAATGCAATCTGCTCTTGCCATTGCTGAAATGTTAGCCTTTTAGTTTATAAACCTGAACTTAACGCATTAACACCCAAGAGTGACTACGTGACTGCTCTTTTCATGCCCATTTGGAGGTGATTGCGTGTATTTGTGATGTACAATGTGATGCCGGAGAATGCATTCGGCAGATACAGGATGAAGTCAAAAGACGAGCTTGATAATAATTTCACTGATTGGACACGCTGCTGCCTTTTTTCTCATTTCGGTATGGTATATTGAATTCTGTACGCAAGTACAAATCGGAATTTTTCTGTTATATCGAGGAGCAAAGCAATATGAAAGAGATTGAAATTCTCGGTGCAAACCATTTTGAAACTTTTACAAAAACTCGTTCAGCCAGCCGGGATATTATTATTTGTAATTCGTAACGGAAGTCGTCAAGCTCGGTGAATATTTTCCGGCGTTGAGAAATTATGCACAGCATAATTTCTCAACGCTTTTGAATCATAGATTCGTATCGAATATTTGCGGTTTTGCGCTCAATATGTTATAATATCCTTAATGTGAAACGCTGTACCGTGAATATTGAATCCGAATCTGTGATTAGGATTCAATATTCATCTAACTTGGGCAACAAAGATTTGCTTTGTTGCCCAATGTTATGCTATAATAATCACGGTTTTCGATGTGAACGGAAGCCTATGAAAGCGAGGTAAAAAATATGGCTAACAGACGTAAAACACCCATTATGGGATGGGCATCATGGAATTGTTTCGGAACGAATATCAGCGAAGAGAAAATCCGCAGTCAGATTGACGCGCTGATTGAAAGCGGTCTTAAATCATGCGGCTATGAGTATGTAAACATTGACGACGGATTTTTCGGAGGTCGTGATGGGGACGGAAATCTTCAGACGCATAAATTGAGATTTCCTAACGGAATCAAGGTAATTGCCGACTACGCTCACGAAAAAGGGCTGAAGGCGGGCATTTACTCGGAGGGCGGCAGGGACACCTGCGGTTTTTATTATAACAACGAGGGCGAGAACGGAGAGGGCGTCGGTCTTTACGGATATGAGGAGCAGGATCTGAGACTGTATCTGGAGACCTACGGCTTTGATTTCATCAAGGTTGACTGGTGCGGCGGACTAAGGCTTGGGCTTGACAGACAGGAGCAGTACAGCAAAATCGGAGCGATTATAGACGAAATCCGTGAGCGAACAGGGCGTCCTATTGTTTATAATGTCTGCTGTTGGGATTTTCCGGGTGAGTGGGTGACCGAGGTAGCTGATTCATGGCGGACGGGCGCGGACATTGCCCCCACATTTGAATCGGTGATGTACGAGATAGACAAAATCCGCAGTCTGGCTGAACACTGCGGTCCCGGACACGTCAACGACCCCGATATGATGCAGCTTGGCAACGGGATGAGCGAAGAGGAGGAAAAGACACATTTTGCCATGTGGTGCATGATGTCTGCGCCGCTGATAATCGGCTGCGATTTAACGAAAATTCGGGAAAGCACACTCAACATACTGAAAAATAAAGAGCTTATTGCGCTCGATCAGGATTCTGCCTGCCTTCAGGCGCGGCTGATAAAGACGACGGACAATGGCGTGGAGGTCTGGTGTAAGGAGCTTGGTGACGGGAAACCCGTCAGGAAGGCGCTGGCGTTTCTCAACAGAGGCTCTGAGCCGGCTTCGGTGGCATACAGTCTCGCGGAGGCCGACATTATCCCGGAGAATATTAAGGTGAGGGATCTGTGGGCGCATAAGGATATTCAATGCGACGGACGCATCAGCATGGAAATCCCGCCTCACGCAACGGCTGTTTTCACGGTGGAAAATGCGCAGAGGATTTAATGAAGCCGAGCGCTTGCCTCCTCATGCTTCGCTTCCGCTGCAATGCCGCGCATCAAAATGCCCTTGCACCCCGCTTCATTTTATGCTATAATAAGATATTGAGAAACGGTCGCAGACCGTAAGACATTCCGTTACGAATTATAAATTCGTAACGGAAGTCGTCAAGTCTGTCAAATATCCGATGCGAATCATAGATTCGCATCGAATATTTGCGGTGCAGCGCTTGATGTGAAATAATAAGACATTGAGAAATGGTAGCAGCCCGTAAGACATTCCGTTGCGAATTATAAATTCGTAACGGAAGTCGTCAATATTCACGGTGCAGTGCTTTATTTTATGATATAAAATTGCCGCGAGGTTTATTTATATGAAAATACTCGGTGTAGACCCCGGAATCGCGATTGCGGGATGGGGTGTCGTCGATTTTGAAAACGGAAAATTCCGCACCCTCGGCTACGATTCCGCGACGACTCCGGCGGGGATGAAAACCGAGGACAGGCTTCTTTCGCTTTTCCGCGATTTTGAGCTTATAATCAACCACTACAGACCCGACGAATTTGCGTCGGAGGAGCTTTTCTGGAACACGAATCAAAAGACGGGAATAATGGTCGCGGAGGCGAGGGGAGTTATTCTCATGACGGCGCGAAAGCACGGGATTCCCGTATTCGAATATACGCCGCTTCAGGTGAAGCAGGCTGTCGTCGGATACGGGCGCGCGACGAAAAAGCAGGTGATTATGATGACGACATCTATACTGAACCTGAAGGAGACGCCGAAGCCGGATGACACGGCTGACGCGCTTGCCGTCGCGATATGTCACGCGCACAGCAGCTCGTCCCCTCTCGGCAAATACTATAATACGTAATTGGAGGATTCCCTATGTGGAAATCTGATGGATGGAGCGATTACGAGCTTCTCGACTGCACGCGCGGCGAGCGGCTCGAACGCTGGGGAGAGTACATACTCATTCGCCCCGACCCGCAGGTGATATGGAAAACGGAGCGGACGGCTCCCGAATGGGAGCGCGCCGACGCAAGATATATACGCTCGGAAAAGGGCGGCGGCTCATGGGAAATAAGGCGAAGGATTCCCGAACGATGGCGAATAAAATACGGCACACTCACATTTGGCGTGAGAATGATGGGATTTAAGCATACGGGAGTATTTCCCGAGCAGTCCGTCAACTGGGAGCGAATTTCAAAAATCATAAACCGCGCCGGAGACGGCGTGAGGATTCTAAATCTTTTCGCCTATACCGGCTGCGCGACTGTCGCTGCCGCGGCTGCGGGCGCGTCCGTCTGTCACGTAGACGCATCAAAGGGAATGGTCGCAGAGGCGAAGGAAAACGCGAGGCTGTCGGGGCTTTCGGACGCGCCGATACGTTATATCGTTGACGACTGCCTTAAATTTGTCGAACGAGAGGGAAGGCGCGGACACAAATACGAGGGAATTATAATGGATCCGCCCTCATACGGCAGAGGTCCGTCGGGTGAGGTATGGCACCTTGAGGAAAGCATTCACGAGCTTATTATAAAGACCTCGTCGCTTTTGTCAGACGACGCGCTTTTCTTCCTTGTCAATTCATACACAACGGGGCTCTCCCCGATGACGGTCGAGTATATGCTCGGGCGCGAATGCGAGGGACGCGGCGGCGTCACCGAATCGGGAGAGCTGACGCTGCCCGTGAAATATTCCGGCGGGCTTCTGCCGTGCGGTGCTTCCGCATGGTGGCTGTCGCGAAGATGCAAGGGGCTTTGATTTTTTAATTTATCGGAGAGAATGAGCGAATTTATAAGAACCGAAAACATTTCGTTTTCATATGAGGATGCAGGCGGGGGAATTCACCCCGCAATTAAAAACGTGTCATTATCGATTGAGCGCGGCTCCTTTGTCGCGGTTCTCGGTCACAACGGCTCGGGCAAATCGACGCTCGCAAAGCTTTTCAACATGATTCTCTCGCCGACAGACGGGAAGCTTTACGTTGACGGGGAGCTTGTCAGCACAAACGAGGGAGCGGATGACGACACGATTTTTTCGGTGCGCCGAAAAATAGGAATGGTGCACCAGAATCCCGACAATCAGATTGTATCCTCCGTCGTTGAGGAGGATGTCGCGTTCGGTCCCGAAAATCTCGGGGTTGAGCCGTCGGAGATAAGGCGGCGCGTTGACGACGCGCTCGCGACAGTCGGGATGAGCGAATACGCCCTGCATTCGCCCTCGCGCCTTTCGGGCGGGCAAAAGCAGCGCGTCGCGATAGCGGGAATCATCGCTATGCGCCCCGAATGCATAATTTTAGACGAGGCGACGGCGATGCTTGACCCGTCGGGACGCCGCGACGTGATGTCAACCGTGGGGAAGCTAAACCGCGAGGCGGGAATCACAATAATACACATAACGCACGATATGTCGGAGGCTGTTCTCGCGGACAGGGTTATAGTTCTGAATGAGGGCGAGGTATTCCTCGACGGTACGCCGCAGGACGTATTTTCCGAGGTTGAGCTTCTGCGCTCCGTGAGGCTTGACGTGCCGCAGACGACGGCTTTGCTGTACGCGCTGAAGCCTTACGGATTTTCACTCCCGAAGGGGATTTTCGACGCGAAATCGTGCGCGCTTCACATATCGGGCGAGCTGAAAAGGCTCGGGACGGCGCGGGAGGACACGAATTGAGCGAGATTAAACTTGAAAATATAAGCTTTGTATACGGCTCCGGTACGCCCTACGAAATTCACGCGCTCGAAAACGTGAATCTCACCTTCGAGGACGGGAAAATCACGGGGCTGATAGGTCATACCGGGTCGGGAAAATCGACACTTGTCGAGCTTCTGAACGGAATACTGAAGCCGACGTCGGGAAGGGTGCTTCTCGACGGCGGTGATATATGGGCGGAGCCGAAAAAAATCCGCGGCGTCAGATTTCGCGTCGGTGTCGTCATGCAGTACCCCGAATATCAGCTTTTTGAGGAAACGGTGAGGGCTGATATATCATTCGGACCGAAGAATATGGGACTTTCTGATAAGGAAATCGCCGAGCGCGTCGTCGAGGCTGCCGAATTTGTCGGGCTTGACGTATCGCTGCTTGACAAATCCCCATTTGAGCTGTCGGGCGGACAGAAGCGCCGCGCGGCGATTGCGGGCGTAATTGCGATGCGCCCCGACGTGCTTGTGCTTGACGAGCCGGCGGCGGGGCTTGACCCTCTCGGGCGCGAGTCAATACTGTCGAAAATCTGCGAATACAACAAAAATTCGGGCGTTACCGTCATCATCGTGTCGCACAACATGGAGGATATGGCGATTTTCTGCGACAAAATCGCCGTTATGTCAAACGGAAGGAATGTGATGTACGGCGACAGGGACGAGATTTTCAGCCGCCGCGACGAGCTTCTGGCGGTTGATTTAGGCGTTCCGCTCATAACGGATACGGTGCATGAGCTGTCAGCGCTCGGAATAGAGATTCCCGACAATATTTACACGGTTGAGCGGGCGAAGGAGTGTATTCTGTCACTGCTCGGCGAGAACCCGAAGGTGAAAAAGGGGGATTTTACGTGAAGGATATAACTCTCGGGCAATATTTCCCCGGCAATTCGGTAATTCACAGGCTCGACCCGCGCGCGAAGCTTTTGTGCGTCGTGCTTTATATCGCGATGATTTTCGTCGCCTCGTCTGTGTCGGGTGTGATATTTTCCGTTTTTTTGACGCTTTTTCTCATAATTCTTTCGGGAATACCGCTCAAAATATTTCTGCGCGGCATGAAACCCGTGCTTTTCATCGTACTGTTTACGACGTTTCTGAATCTTTTCCTTACAAGCGGCGAGACGCTTCTGGTCGATTTCGGATTCATACACATATATCTTGAGGGGCTGTGCAGCTCGATTTTAATCGTCGTGAGAATAACGCTTCTCGTCGCGGGCAGCGGGCTTTTCATGACCTACACGACGACGCCGATAGCGCTTTCCGACGGGCTTGAAAGCCTGCTCGCGCCGCTTAAAAAAATAAAGGTTCCCGTTCACGAATTTTCGATGATGCTTACGATTGCGCTGCGCTTCATTCCGACGATAATGGAGGAAACGGAAAAGATAATGAATGCGCAGAAGGCGAGGGGAGCCGATTTCACGACGGGGAGCCTTGTAAACCGCGCGAAGGCGCTCATTCCCGTGCTTATACCGCTTTTTGTTTCCGCGTTCCGGCGCGCCGACGAGCTTGCCGTGGCAATGGAATGCAGATGCTACAGGGGAGACGAGGGAAGAACGAGAATGAAGATACTCAAATACACAAAATCCGACATTGCGTTTCTTGCGGCAGGCGTTATTTTTGTCATCGGGATGATTCTTCTCAATCGCTTTTTGCCTATATACAGACTGAGATGATGACGCATGAGGCAGGTGCCATATGAAAATGCTGCTTACAGTCGAATTTGACGGCGGCGGGTACTGCGGATGGCAGGCGCAGCGGAATCTGCCGACGGTGCAGCAGACGCTGACAAAATGCGCAAATGAAACATACGGCAGAAGATGTCTTGTCACGGGGTGCAGCAGAACGGACAGCGGGGTACACGCAAAGGGGTACAGATGTACCGTGGAATTTGCCGAGGAGGGACGCTCCATATCTGATGTGATTCCCGCGGAGTCGCTGCCGGACGCGATGAACGCGCATCTGCCGAAGGGAGACATTTCCGTAATCGGCGCGTCGGTCGTCGGAGATGATTTTCATCCGCGGTATTCGGCAAAGAGCAAAACATACGAATATATCTTTTATACAAGAAGGCGCTCTCCTTTTCTTTCGGGATATGTTTACGAGACGGCGGAAATTGACGACGCAATGCTCGCGAGAATGAATGCAGCCGCGGAAAGGCTTGTCGGCAGGCACGATTTTGCGGCGTTTATGTCAAGCGGCTCGTCCGTTTCCGACACGGAGAGGACAATATACGAGTGCCGCGTCCGCAGGTGCGGGGATTTTGTCATATTTTCCGTGCGCGGCGATGGCTTTCTTTACAATATGGTGAGGATTATGGCAGGGACGCTGCTGGAGGCGGCGCGCGGGAAAATTTCGCCTTGTGAGGTGACGGAGATAATCATGTCGCGCGACAGAGGGTGCGCGGGTCCGACGCTTCCGCCGCACGCGCTCTTTCTCACGAACGTAGAATACTGAAATCCGAAACTTTTGGAAAGGGGGATGTCGGCTTTGGGACTTTCAAACAGGAAAAACAGAAAAAAGCGGGTGTCCCTTGCGGTTGACGAGCAGTCGACTCCCGTAATGATTCCCGACCTTGACGAGAGCGAGGGCAAAAACAAATATTACCTGCGCGTTTCGCGCACGTTCGGCTATCTGCGTTATCTGACGCTCGCACTGCTCGTTATTTATATCCTTTTCATGGTGACTGCGTTCGGAGACGACATTACGGCTTCAAATCTGACATATCTTTTCCGCGATATTTCGGGCGATTCCTCGTCGGGAGAGCTTTTTTCGGGAGTGGCGTATACCGCAGAGCCGATTCAGCGATTCGGAATATATAACGGTGAGCTTGCATATGTTACGGGAAGCTCTGTAAAGCTCTTTTCCACATCGGGGAGTGAGGGACTTTCGACGAGCATTTCATATGAAGACCCCGTTATCGTATCGACGGACAAATATCTTTTGGTCTATGACGTCGGCGGGTATTCGTATTCTGTTTACAGCTCGTTTGCGACGATTGAGCGCGAGAGCTTCGACTACGCTATAGCGGCGGCTGATATGGCTGACGACGGAACGTATCTTGTCGCCGTAGGCGACAGGGATTACAAATGCGTCGTTTATCTTTACGACGATTTTGAGCTTGCCGCGAAATACTCAAAGACGAATTACGTCACGGACGCGGCGATTTCGTCAGATGCTACGAGAATCTGTCTTTCGACGGTGACGGATGTGTCAGGAAGCTTCGTCTCGGCTGTATGCTTTTACGCGGTTGGCGAGGAGAACGAGATAAACGAGTGCGAAATCGACGATTTTCCGATTGCGGTCGAGAGAACCGACGAGGGCTTTGCCGTTCTTGGCATATCGGGGATTTACTTTTTCGATTCGGACGGAAACGCGACGGGAGCATATGAATATGACGGAGAGCTTTCGACGTATGATGTTCTCGGAGAATACGCCGTGCTTGTCTTTCCGGAAAACGCGCTCGGCAACGAAAATCGCATAATAGTACTTGACCTTTCGGGAAATATCTGCTACAATGCTGTAATAGAAGAAAAGCTGACGGACATCGTTCTGTCGGGCTACGGAGGAATTTATATTCTTTCGCAGTCGCGGGCAATAATGATAGATGTTGCGTCAGGAGAGGAGCGCGCATCCGAGATTTCGTCGTCGGCGAAGAAAATTCTCGCGACGGGGGAATATACGGCGCTTGTCTGCTGCTCCGCCGACGCGCAGTCGATAGATTTTCTGTCTCTCTCATCCCTGACGGGCGATGAGAATTGAGGATTAATAAGACAATTTTTTATGAAAGCGGGGACCTTATCATGAGCATGATTTTTGACGGGATAGTTTTGGCGGTAATAATACTTACGGTGTTTCTGGCGTTCAAGCGCGGCTTTGTACGCACGGTAATGGGGCTTATATCGGCGGTGCTTGTCTTTTTCGCCGCGATATTTTTCACGCCATACGTCTCGGAGATTGTGTATAACAATATAATTCTGCCCGAGCTTGCGTCCGGAATCGGGACGACGCTTGAATCGAGCCTTTCGACGACGGGCGATATTGTTGATTCGGTTGACCTTGACAACCTCGCGCCCGGGCTTGAGGATCTGCTCGAAAAATTCGGATTTGAAACGGAGAGCCTCAACGACAAAATCGAATCTCTCGGCGAGGAGGCGACGATTGAAAAACTGTCCGAGGAAATTGCGTCTCCGATAGCGTCGTCGATTTCCGTCGCCGCGACGTTTATAGCGCTTTATATCATCTTCACGATTATACTTGAAATAATCATGGTAATAATAGGCGGAGTCGTGAATCTTCCCATGCTCAGAAGCCTTGATTCGGTGCTCGGTCTTGCGCTCGGCGTGATTCTTGCCGTAATTTATGCTATAATAATAAGCAATGCGCTCGTTTTGCTGTCGGATTCGCTTTCGGCGGTGTATTCGTCGGTGTTCCCCGAGAACATCGCCGATTCAACGGTGCTTGTCGGATTTTTCTCGGGGCTTGAGGTTTCGCAGCTCACCGACCTTGTCGCGAGGCTGACGGAGCAGTAAAATCACTTAATTTGGGGGACAATGATGGAAATGTGTTCAAGATGCCATAAGCGCATCGCCGTCGTGTTTATCACGAAAATAGAAAACGGAGTAACAAAAAACGAGGGACTTTGCCTGAAATGCGCGAAGGAGCTCGGAATGAAGCCGATAGACGACATAATTACCAAGATGGGAATTTCGGAGGATGATTTGTCGCGGCTTGAGGACGATATGGCAAATCTCGGTACGCAGCTTGACGTATCGGAGGACGAAAGGGGCGATGAGGACGAGGACGTCGGCGCCCCGCCGATTGATATTCCGCGCCTTGTCCGCGGATTCGGGAGCGCGGGAGGCTCTCAAAATCAGAAACACGAAATGAAGTCGGAGGAGGAGCGCCACGGAAGGGGTCAATCCGGAGATTCATCTGGCGACGGCGGGCGCGGTGAAAGAAAGCCGAAGCGCAAATTTCTTGACGTATACACGAAAAATCTCACCTCGGAGGCTGCTGCGGGGAGGCTTGACCGCATTGTCGGGCGCGAACGCGAGCTTGAAAGAACAATTCAGATTCTCTGCCGCCGTCAGAAGAACAATCCATGCCTTATAGGAGAGCCGGGTGTCGGAAAGACTGCGATAGCGGAGGCGCTCGCGATGAGGGTCGCGGAAGGGAACGTACCATATAGACTGCAGGGATATGAAATTCATCTGCTCGACCTGACGGCTCTTGTCGCTGGAACGCAGTTCCGCGGTCAGTTTGAGGCGAGAATGCTCGGACTCATAAACGAGGTCAAGGCGGCGGGAAATGTGATTCTTGTAATCGATGAGGTTCACAATATTGTCGGCTCGGGCGCGGCGGAGGGAAGCATGAACGCCGCGAATATACTGAAGCCTGCGCTCTCCCGCGGCGAAATTCAGGTAATCGGCGCGACGACACTCACCGAATACCGCAAATATATAGAAAAGGATACGGCGCTCGAGCGCAGATTCCAGCCCGTTACCGTAAACGAGCCGTCGATTGCGGACACTATTGAAATTCTGCGCGGAATCAAGCATTACTACGAAAACTATCACCATGTGAAAATACCCGAATATATTCTCGAGCGCGCCGTTGTGTTAAGCGAAAGATATATTACGGACAGATACCTGCCAGACAAGGCGATTGACCTTATCGACGAGGCGTCGTCTCACGTCTCCCTCTCCTCAACCGTCATAAACGATTATCTTTTGAAATCGGACGAGCTTGACCGCGTGACTAAGGAATATACGGAGCTTGAGGGACAGCAGGCGCCGTCTGACGAGAAAAAGGCACAGGCGCATTACGCTCGGCTCGCGGAGCTGAAAAGCGAAAAGCTTCGTCTTTCAGGCGAGGTTACGGCGCTGGCGGCGTCATGCGACCGCGTGGAGGTCGGCATTTCCGATATTGCCGAGGTGATTGAAATCTGGACGGGGATACCCGCGACGGATATAAAGGAAGCCGAATTTGACAAGCTGGCAAATCTCGAGGAAAAACTCAAATCACGCATAGTGGGGCAGGATGCCGCAGTTGCCGCCGTCGCGCGCGCGATTAAGCGCAACCGCGCGGGTGTTTCATCAAAGCGCAAGCCCGTGTCGTTCATTTTCGCGGGACCTACAGGCGTCGGCAAAACGGAGCTTGTGAAAACGCTCGCAAGCGAGCTTTTCAATCAGCCCGAAACGCTTATAAGGCTCGATATGTCGGAGTTTATGGAAAAATACTCGGTGTCGCGCATTATAGGCTCCCCTCCCGGTTATGTGGGGTACGATGACGCGGGACAGCTCACCGAAAAGGTGCGCCGCCGCCCGTATTCGGTAATTCTCTTTGACGAAATAGAAAAGGCGCATCCCGACGTCATGAATATACTTCTTCAGATACTCGACGACGGCGAAATTTCGGACGCGCACGGAAAAAAGGTCGATTTCTGCAATACGGTCATAGTAATGACGACAAACGCAGGCTCGAATCTTTCATCCGGCACCGCGGGATTCTCGGACGGTGCCGCAGCTTACGAAAACGACAGGACTATGAAGGCGCTTTCGGATTTCCTTCGCCCCGAATTTCTGAACCGCGTAGACGAAATAATCACGTTCAATTCGCTCACGCGCGAAAACTTCGTTTCAATCGCCGGTATTATGGCGGGAGATTTGATTTCGGCGCTTCATGAGCGCGGAATCGAGGTTGAATTTACGGATGCGGCGCTTGCGAGAATCGCCGACGAATCGTATTCGGCGAAGTTCGGCGCGCGCAATATGAGGCGATATATAGAAACTCACGTCGAGGATGTGCTTGCGGAGGAGATTGTAAGCTCGCGCGAAAACAGAGTGACGCACGCGCTTGTGGATGCCGCCTCCGACGGGCAGGGACTTTCGCTCAGCACGATAAAGCTTCACTGATATGAAAGGCTCCGCTTCGGCGTATCACGCGATGTCGGCGGAAAGCGTGCTTCGCGAGCTTAAAACAAACGCGGAGACGGGACTTTCCGAAAAGGAAGCGAGAATGCGTACCCGCCGCTTCGGCGCAAATCGGATATATGAGGAAACGCGCACGTCCGCTCTCGGCTATCTTGGATATATAGCGTCCGACCTCATGCTGATTCTGCTTTTGCTCACCGTTGCGACGGCAGCCGTTCTCGGCGAGGCAACGGACGCCTCGGCGATAATTCCGATACTCGTTTTCAGCATAGCCGCGAGGACATTCGCGTACATAAAGGCGAGAAGATACATCGAATCCGCCGCTGTGACGCGGGAGGCTATGCCGAACGTACACGTGCTGCGCGGAGGCGAGCTTTGCCGCGTTGATATGAGGCGCGTCGCGCTCGGCGATATAGTGAGCCTTCACGCGGGCGATATTGTTCCTGCGGACTGCCGCATTTTAAGCTGCGAGAATCTTTCGGTCTATGAGAAGGGAATCACGGGCGTGGACGGCAGCGTTTTGAAATCGCCCGACGAAACGTCGGCGAACGCTCCCGCGGCGAAGCGCACGGATGTGCTTTTCGCCGGAAGCTGCGTGATTTCGGGCAGCGCGAGAGCTGTCGTGTTCGCAACCGCTGACGACACATACGCTCTCATCGCATACGGACATCTCAAAATGACGCGCAGCGGGAATGTGCGCCTTTCGGGGCTTCTCGACCGCTACAGCCGCATCTGGGGTGCTGTTATGACAGCCGTGGCGTTTGTACTTTCAATTCTCAATTTCATTTTCGCGGAGCGCGGAATTTACGAGGTTTTCATAATGGGCGTGGCGCTCGCTGTCGCCGCCATGTGCGAGTATTATTCCGCAATGGGCGATATTGCCGTCGCGTCTGGTCTTTCGACGCTGTCCACCCTCGGCGAGCGGTCATGCTCGGGTGCGAAGGTGCGGTGCGTGAAATCGATTGAGGCGCTCGCGGAGCTTGACGCTGTCATATTTCCCGCAGACGGCGTTATAACGACGGACGATACAGAATGCCAATATGTTGCCGTCGGTCGGGACAGGCTTATTGAGGGAAACGAGCCTCGCGAATATAAAATGCTATTTGACAGTGCCGCCGCATCGCTCGGGCTTTACGGCGGGAATATTGACGGCGGTGAGGCGAGGCGCTCGTCTCACACGACGGCGATATATAAATATTTAAAGCAAATTGATTACCCCGCGTCGGATGCCGTGTCGGGGTGCGGGGTTTCCGTGCTTTTCGGCTCATCCGACGGCGAGCTGCCGTTTGATACCGTGCTTTTCGGTACGGGAGAGGGTTATCGCGCCTACATGAACGGTGCTGCCGACGAGATAATATCCGCCGCTGCATATTACATGACGGAGGACGGCGAAAGGCATCCGATAACGGCAAGCGTGAAGGCGGGACTTCTGAAGGTCGTTTCGTATCACGAGCGGCGAGGGGCTCACGTCGTCGCCGCGGCTGTCAAGGATACGCCGTTTCATTCGCGAGAAAGATTGAAATTCGCTGTGACGGACGTAACATTTGTCGGTATTCTTGCGCTTTATAGGGCGCTTGTTCCGGGCTGCGCCGATGCCGTAGGCAAATGCGAGGCGGCTAATATCCGTCTTATTATGACGGGCGGCGGCAAGGAGGACGCGCTTACGGCGCGCCACGCGGGAATAATAAACGGCAGGGATGAAATTATCACGGGACGCGAATTTGCCGCGCTTTCACGCGATATGAAAAAGGACGCCGCGATGAGCAAAAAGCTCCTTCTCGGATTTGATGAAAGGCAGCTTGCCGAATTTATCGATATTCTTCAAAAGGGCGGCTGCCATGCCGCTTATATCGCAGACCGGTCGCACGAGCTTATGACGGAGCTTTGCATACTTCACGGTGTTGGAGCGAGCTTCACGCTGTCGGACGGGACGACCTTCGGCAAAAAAAGAGGAAAAATTTCGGATGGTGGCGTTACAGAATCGTCGGAGGCAATGAAGCTTCAGGCTGACGGAATCATCCCGAGGGGAAGCGCCGCCGGCGGCGGGCTTCCGTGCGCCGTTTCCGCGTCCGCGTATTCAAGGGCGATATACCGCAATATTTCAAGCATTTTCGATTATCTTATAACGTCGATGTCGGCGAGAATGTTCGCCGTGCTTTACGCCGTGATATTTCACGCCACATCTCTCGGAGCCGTTCAGATTCTGATATGGGGGCTTATCTTTGACTTTTTCGCTGTTATAACAATAGCGCTCGAACGCCCGGACGATGAAATTCTAAAATGGAAGCCTGACACGTATAAAAAGCTCTCGCGCCCGTTTTCGGGGATATTTCCGCCGCTTCTTTACGGAATACTCTGGGCGACGGCGACGCTTTTTGTTGCGGGTGCGGCATCGCTTTCCTCGGACGAGATTTCGGCGGTGATATTTATTTCGGTGATGCTTTCCGTCATCGTTGTCCTTGACGAAAACCGCGAAAATGTCTCATTCTTTTCGAAAAAACGACGGATAAATCCTATGAGCATTGCTATATCAGCCGCAGTTGCGGCTGCAATCGTCGCCTCGGTGATATTCCCGCCGTTTGCCGGTATTATCGGCATAACGACGCCGACGGCGAAGGTGCTGCTGCTCTCGCTTATGCCGCCCGCCTTACTGCTTGCGGCGTATGAGATTCCGATTTTGCGGGAATATTTGAAAACAAGATAATTTTTATTCTCAAAGGAGTGAAATAAAGTGAGTGAAAACGAAAAAAACGGCGGCGCCGAGTGTACTGTCGAGGACTGCTCGTCGTGCGGGCTTGACTGCCCGTCACGAAAAGCCGAGTCCGAATCGCTTATCGAGCCGATAAACAAGCTCTCGCGCGTGAAGCGTGTGATTGCAGTCGTGAGCGGCAAGGGCGGTGTCGGAAAAAGCACCGTAACCTCTCTTTTGGCAGTCGCGATGAGGCGGCGCGGATATTCCGTATCAGTGCTTGACGCTGACGTGACGGGTCCGTCGATTCCGAGGGCGTTCGGAATCGCGGCGGGAGGCGCCGAGGGCGACAAATACGGAATAATCCCCACGAGCACGGAGACGGGAATCAAGGTTATGTCGGTCAATATGCTGCTTGACGACGAGAAGACGCCTGTTGTCTGGAGAGGCGCGCTGATTTCGAGCGTTGTAAAGCAGTTCTGGACTGACGTCATATGGGGCGAGAACGATTATATGTTCATCGATATGCCGCCCGGAACGGGAGACGTTCCCTTAACGGTCTTTCAGTCAATCCCGCTCGACGGGATAATTGTCGTCACGACGCCGCAGGAGCTTGTCTCCGTGATTGTCGCGAAGGCGGTGAATATGGCGAATATGATGAATATCCCTATTATCGGCGTTATCGAGAACATGAGCTATCTCGTCTGCCCCGACTGCGGACGGAAAATCGAGCTTTTCGGCGACGGCGAGGCGACAAAAGAGGAGATTGAGAGCATGGGGCTTGAGCTTATCGGCAGACTGCCGGTTTCGCCCGATATAACATCTCTTGTTGACTGCGGCAGGGTTGAGGCGGTGCCTTACGACTGCCTTTCCGAGGCGGCTGAAAAAATAAAGCTCTGAACGAAATTTGTTTCGTGAAATGCTTTCGCGAAAATTCTTTCGCGTGTCTTTGCTGAAAAAATATTCTTTTGTGAAGGAGAGAAATTTTGATTATGGACAAGGTCAGATTCGGAATTGTCGGTATCGGCAATATGGGTTCGGGTCACGTTCGCCGCTTTGTTGACGGTGAGGTTCGCGACGCGGAGCTGACAGCCGTATGCGACATCAAACCCGACAGGCTCGAATGGGTGAAGTCGTACTGCGCCGAAAAGAAGCATTCCGTTCCGCATCTTTACGACGACTGCATTAAGATGATGGAGTCGGGCGACATCGACGCAATTTTAATCGCTGTGCCGCATTATCTTCATCCCGTGTTCGGAATCGAGGCGTTCAACCGCGGGCTTAACGTGCTTTGCGAAAAGCCCATCGGCGTTTACACAAAATCGATTCCCGAATTTATCGACGCCGCGAAAAAGAGCGGCAAGGCGTTCGGGCTGATGTTCAATCAGCGCACGGACAAGTACTATCAGAAGATGCACGACATCGTAGCGTCGGGAGAGCTTGGCGAGCTTAAGCGCTGCGTGTGGATTATAACCGACTGGTACCGGACGCAGGCATACTACAACAGCGGCGGATGGAGAGCGACATGGGGCGGAGAAGGCGGCGGCGTGCTGCTCAATCAATGCCCGCACAACCTCGATTTATGGCAGTGGATTTTCGGAATGCCGTGCCGCATACGCGCGTTCTGCCGCTTCGGGCAGTATCACGACATTGAGGTTGAGGACGACGTGACGGCATACGCGGAATATCCGAACGGCGCGACGGGCGTTTTCATCACGACGACTGGAGAATACCCCGGAACGAACAGACTTGAAATTTCGGGCACGCGCGGCAAGCTCGTGCGCGAGGGAAAAGGGCTGAAATTTTACCGTACAGAGGTTGACGAGCGCGAATACAACGCGACGACGACGAACGGATTTGGCAAAATTCCGTATGAGGAAATCGACGTTCAGGTTGAGGGCGTCGGCGGCGCTCATACTGAAATATGCCAGAACTTCACCGACCACATCCTCAAGGGAACGCCTCTCATCGCTCCGGGCGAGGAGGGAATCCGCGGGCTTTCGCTCTCCAATGCGATGATGCTTTCTACGTGGAAGAACGATTGGGTAGAGCTTCCGAACGACGGCGAGGAATTCTGGTCTTATTTGCAGGAAAAAATCAAGACCTCAAAGCTCAAGCCCGACGTTGACGGGCAGGTCGCCGACCTTTCGGGAACATACAACAATTAAAATCAAAAAAATCCCGTCAGCGCTTGACAAAGCGCCGACGGGATTTTTGCTCACGCCGAAAATATTTTGCTGATTTTGCGGTAAATGTCGAAAATCGGCGAAAGAACGCACTGACCCGCGCGTCCCCGCTTCATCCCTCGATTCGCGTTGACATCATCTGTGCGCGAATGCAAAGCTCAGCCGCCAAAAGCGCGTGCTTTTGCGACATCGCAGTCTCAGTGCGGTTTATGCAGTCGTTTATCAGCGCGGGAAAATAGGGATAGCCCACGTCGCCTGATACGCTCAAATGATGCTCGCCGTCCCCGTCAACGAGGAATACCTGACCGCCGCCCTCGCGCGTTCCGATGTTGCAGTATTTGCGAAGCTCAATGTAGCCGTCGGTGCCGAGAATGAACATTCTTCCGTCGCCCCACGTCGAAAGTCCGCGAGGCGTGAACCAATCGATTCGGAAATATCCCGACGTGCCGTTGTCGCCGACGAGATTCGCATCGCCGAAGTCGTCAAGCTCGGGATGCTCGGGATGCGCGTAATTCGCCGTGTGACTGTTCACGACGGAGGCGTTTTCGGCTCCCGTATAAAAGAGAAACTGCTCAATCTGATGGCTGCCTATATCGCAGAGGATTCCGCCGTATTTTTCCTTGATGTAAAACCAGTCGGGACGCGGCGGATTTTCACGGTGGGGTCCCATTCCGATTGTCTGAAGCACACGCCCTATGGCTCCTCGCGAGATGAGCTGTCCTGCGTAAACGGATGCCTCCGAATGAAGGCGCTCGCTGTAATAAACCATGTATTTGCGTCCCGTTTCTGCAATTGTGCGTCTCGCCTCATCAAGCTGAGCGAGCGTTGTCATTGGCGCTTTGTCGGAAAAAAAGTCCTTGCCCGCCCTCATCGCGCGAATCCCGTGACCGCACCTTTCCGACGTTATATCGGCAGAGCATACGAGCTTTACCTCGGGATCGGATAAAATTTCATCCTCCGAGCGCGCGGGCATCGCCTCGGGATAACGCTTTATAAAATCCGCGACCTTTCCTTCGTCGCGGTCGTACACCCATTTTATATCGGCTCCCGCTTCCTTCAGCCCCGAACACATTCCGTAAATGTGATTGTGTTCAAGACCTACGGCTGCAATTTTAAATTCGCCGCGCGCGACATTTGCGGGCGCGGGCTTTTTATCGGGAACGAAAATCTCACTCCCGTATTTTTCAAGCAGATAAGACATGGTTTTTCCTTTTCCCCTCTGAATTTATTCATCACACAGCGGCATATCTGCCGCCGCATTTAATTTTACAACGATTTTTGCGCGCTGTCAATGATAAATCGCGTGAAAAACAAAAAAGACGCGAAGTGCGTCTTTTTTGCCGCATATGCATAATGCTCCATCGGAGAATCGAACTCCGGACACCTTGATTAAAAGTCAAGTGCTCTACCGGCTGAGCTAATGGGGCATTTTTTCGTGCGCCTTGTTATCATACTACAATAAATCGAAAATGTCAAGTGGTTTTCGGAAATTTTTTCGCCGGAGAGCGAAAAAAGCGAAAATTTTTTGTCAGTCGTCCGTCGGAAGCGTTATTTTCGGTATGGGCGGCAGCGGGCTGATTCGCCGTTTAAGCGGATCGTACATATATTTTCCGCATATTGCGTCCGGCTTGACAAGACCTTTTTTTTTGCAAAGCACAACCCGTCCCTCCATGAGGGGCTTCCCGTATGTACAGTTAATGCAGGCGCATGACCCATATTTTTGCTTTCGCTTCATGAACGTCAGATTCCTTTCCAATCGCCTTTACTGTACAGTCTGAATGCTTACGTATTATTTTACACCTTTTTTTTGCTTTTTGCAAGGGCGATATTTGATTAAAAGCGACAAAAAGGACAAAAAGACGGCGAGGAGCGCGAATATTATCGAAAAGAGCCGCTGCGAGGCGACGTAATTGACTGCTTCTCCGATGAGAGATGCGGGAGCGCTTTCGGAAAAGCACGGGAAAATTTCGGCAGCGGCAAAGCATATTACGCCTGTCAGAACGCCCGACGCCAGCTTTGAGGCGATGTAAGGGTAAATATTCAAATCTCCCGCGCTGCCGACAACGGAGTCCGTTTGACACATGACGGAAAAGCCCGACGTTCCGACGGAAAGCCCCGCAAAGAACATCGCTGACGCGAATGAGATTTCCCCCGCGCCGTAAAGTGCGGCGGAGGAGGCGCAGCCGGATGTAAACTCAAAAATCGATTTTACGGCAAGCGTGATGTAAGCGTTGTCTGAAAAGCCCGAAATTGCCGCGGAGATGACATCTGACGAAAGGGAAAAAAACACGACGGCGCCGCACACGCTTATCATCACGCCCGACGCATCTGACACCGCTTTTGTCAGCACACGCGGAAGCGATACGCGGCTTATGTCGCTGTCTTCCCGTTCGGGCGGCAAATCAGCGTCTCCCAGCGGTCTGATGAGATTCAGCAGAATTCCGACCGAGAGCGAGACGGCAGCCTGAGATGACCAGATTAAAAATCCAGAGAGCGCCGAGCCGAAAAGCGCCCTGCCGACGGCAAGCACGGGATAGGGAGGGGATGCGGCGCAGGCAAAGCACAAAAGCCGTTCGCATTCCGCCTTTGTGATTTTTCCGCCCGAAAAGAGCTTTGAGGCGGCGAGCGCTCCTATCGGGAAGCCGAAAAGAAGCCCCGAAAGCACCGCAGACGCGCCGCGCCTCATTCCGAAAAGAAATCGAAAGGGGCGTGAGAGCGCCTCATTGACAAAATCGGAAACGCCAGACGCGGAAAAGAGGTTCGATGCGACGGTGAAGGGAAATATTACGGGAATTACGTTGTCGGCGCAGCGCAGAAGCGAGGCTTTGACTGATTCCGACGACGTGTCAGGCATGATAAAAAACATCGTCGAAAGGAAAATCGCGGCAATGCCGGCGACAGTCCCGCCATACCGCCCGAATTTCCGTTTTATTACCGCTTTACGCCCCGCGTCTGTCATTATAAAAGCCCCCGCAGCATAAAAATAATACACGAAAATATATGATTTTGCGGGGTGAATGATACGTTTCGGAGCGAAAAAATCAAAGACGCGGCGTCGTCTGTGGTAGGGAGAATTTTTGAAATGCCGGCTGAGGCTTTCCCGGGCGGCTGGACGCTGACGGTGACTGACGGGGCGGGCGCCTATATCTCGGGATGCGCGCACATTTTGTCGTACAGCAAGCAGACAATCTCCGTCATGACCGTGGGAGAGGGCGCAGCGCTTGAAATTGTCGGCTCGGGGCTTGACATCGTGCATTACAGCGGCGCGGATATTTCGATTCGAGGGAAAATAACGTCCTTTTCGATTTCGGTCGGGGAGGACTTCAAATGAAGCGGATTTTTCTCTTTTTTATCGGGTACGCGCGGCTTTTGCTCGCCCCCTGTGACGCGGACGCGGTGACGAAAATGTGCTTTGAGCTGAAAATACCCGTTTTTATCGGGCGCGCGGGGAAATACCGCGGAACAGATGTCAGAGGTCTTACAGTAAAGCTCTCCGACATAAAAACGCTTCACCGCATACTTGACGAGGCGGGAATTTCGCCCCTTCGGGAGAGAAGATTCGGTGTTCCCGCGCTCTTTTCGCGATATAAGCTTCGTTTCGGAATTTTCGCGGGAGCGATTCTGACGGCGCTCTCGCTTTTCCTCGCGGGGAAATTCGTGTGGCGAATCGAGATTGTCGGCAACGAGAGCGTTTCCGACGAGGATATAATCGCGCAGCTTGACGCCGTTGATTTTCGCCTTGGCACGTATATCGACGGAGTTGATTTTGACGAGATGCATAACGTGCTTTTGATGAACTCCGAAAATCTTTCATGGATTTCCGTCAATATGCGCGGCAGCGTCGCTTACGTTGAGGTAAGAGAATACAGCGCGGGCAGCGGGGACGCGGGGAGCGAGAGGTCTGACGGTGTCTGCGCGAACATCATATCGTCGCTTTCGGGAACTGTCACGCAGGTGTCCGTGCGCGAGGGAAGAAGTACTGTCAAAATCGGCGACGAGGTGACAAAGGGACAGCTTCTTATAACGGGCGTGATGGAATATACGAACGCGCCGACGAAATACGTCTACGCCGAGGGCGAGGTTTTTATCAGAACGGAGCGCTCATTTACAGTTACCGTGCCGCTTAAGACGGAGATTTTGGTCGAAACTGACGACGTAATCAGAGAATACGGAATAAAATTTTTCTCAAAAGAGATTTTTTTCGGTATTGGGGGTAGCATTGACACCTCATTTTATGATACAATAATTATGTATGGGGACGTTGACCTTTTCGGCACGGTAAAGCTTCCCGTGAGCGTCATAACCGTAACTCACACGAAGAGTGAGTGCAAATCCGTTACATTGACGGAGGCTGAGGCTGCTGCTGCGGCGTATACGGAATATCACGCTGCGTTTATTGAGGCGACGGAGGAGGCGGAGCTTCTCGCCTATCAAACCGAGTCAGGAATGAACGAGGCGGGGGACGCTTACGTCATAACCTGTGTTCTCACCGTGATTGCAGATGCGGCGCTTACGCTTGAATTTGAGGTCACTCCCTGAAAATAAAATTTACGGATGCGAAAATGGCTGAAAGAAGTATCAGAACAGAATCGAGCGAAATAACGGGGCGCGTGTTCGGCAGCTTTGACCGCAATCTGCGGGCGCTTGAGGAAAAATTCGGCGTCAAAATCCACAACAGGCTGTCGGAGGAGAGCGCCGGCGACAATATAGTCATATCGGGCGGCGATGATGCTGTCAATCTCGCGTACCGCGCAGTGGAATATCTCTGCGAGGCGGCGGGATACGAGGAGGAGCTGTCGGACAGTCTTGTCGATTACGTGATTTCGGCTGTCGCCGACGGGGATGCGGACAAGCTTGAGCCGCTCAGCGACGCCGTATGCGTCACGGTAAAGGGCAAGCCTATCAAAGCGAAAACGGTCGGTCAGAAAAGATATGTGGATGCGATAAGGAAAAATACCGTCGTTTTCGGCGTGGGACCGGCAGGAACAGGCAAGACGTTTTTAGCGGTCGCGATGGCTGTCAAGGCGCTGCGCGAGAGGGACGTTCAAAGAATAATTCTGACACGCCCTGCGGTCGAGGCGGGAGAAAAGCTCGGATTTCTGCCCGGAGATCTACAGACGAAAATTGACCCGTATCTTCGTCCGCTGCACGACGCGCTTCACGAAATGCTCGGCTCCGAGAGCTATACGCGCCATATCGAGCGCGGGACGATAGAGATAGCGCCGCTCGCATATATGCGCGGGCGGACGCTCGACGATTCGTTTATAATACTCGATGAGGCGCAGAACACGACTCACGAGCAGATGAAAATGTTTCTGACGCGGCTCGGCTTTGGCTCGAAGATTGTCGTTACGGGGGATCTCACGCAGACGGATTTGCCGCGCGGGGTGAAAAGCGGGCTTGCGGAGGCTGTGAAATTCCTTGACGGGATTGACGATATTGCCATTCACAGATTTACTGAAAGGGATGTCGTGCGTCATAAGCTTGTGCAGAAAATAATTCTCGCGTATGAGACGGGCGAGCGCGCGCATAAGGAGAGAGGCGCAGAAAAATACAAAATGGGGAAAGCGGGTGGAAAATTTGAAAAGAAAGCTTAGGGTCATAATCGACGACGACCAGAACGTAAAGCACGTGACGATAAAGCAGCAAAAGCTCATACGGCGCTCCGTCGGCGCGGTGCTTGACCTTGAGGGCTTTGATAGACCCGCAGAGGTATCCGTCGTCATAACGGACGATGAGGAGATACGCGATATAAACAGGGAATACAGGGGAATCGACGCCGCAACGGACGTGCTGTCGTTTCCGCAGTACGAAAGGGGAGAGGAGCTGCCCGACTTCGGCTACATTTCGCTCGGCGATATAGTAATATCAGCCGAACACGCGGCGCGTCAGTCGGAGCTTTACGGTCACAGCTTCGAGCGGGAGCTGTCGTTTCTGACGGTGCATTCGACGCTGCACCTTCTCGGCTACGATCATGTGACGAGCGAGGAGGATGAGCGCATCATGCGCGAAAAGCAGCGTCTTGCCATGAAAATGCTCGGGCTTGAAGACGTGGGCAACGGTAAATCCGACGGAAAATCCGCCGGAAAATCCGCCGGAAAATCCGCGGGAGAATCCGAAGATATGAAAGGCATGGAAAATCAATGAAGAAAACAGCGTTTGTCGCAATAGTCGGTCGCCCTAACGTGGGCAAATCGACCCTTCTCAACAAAATGCTCGGCGAAAAGGTGTCGATTGTTTCGTCAAAGCCGCAGACGACGAGAAGCAGAATAACGGGAATTTTAACGCGCGGAGAGGAGCAGTACGTGTTCCTTGACACGCCGGGGATTCATAAGCCGAGAACGAAGCTCGGCGATTACATGGTCAAAAGCGCGGAGGGGAGCATGGTCGGATGCGACGCGGCGATTCTCGTTGCCGAAGCTGACAAGCCCGCCGGCGAGATTGAAACATCAATAATAGGTAGGCTCAATCGCGCGGGAACGCCGATTATTCTGGCGCTCAACAAAATTGACAGGTCTGATCCCGAGTCGATCGCGAAATCTATAACGAGCTACGCCGAAATCTCCGATTATGCCGCTGTCGTGCCGATTTCAGCCTTGAAGGGGCGTGGTGTCGATGAGGTGCTTGACGAGACGTCGAAGCTGCTGCACGAGGGAGAGTGGTTTTTCCCCGACGGCGAGATAACGGATATGCCCGAGAGGACATACTCAGCTGAGATAATCCGCGAGAAGCTTCTGCGTCTTCTGAACGAGGAAATCCCTCACGGCACCGCTGTAGTCGTCGAGGAATTCAAGGAAAACAAAAGCCGTGTCAGCATACGCGCCGAGATATACTGTGAGCGCGAGACACATAAGAAAATCATCATCGGTCACGGCGGGGAAATGATTAAAAAAATCGGGCAGTACGCAAGGGAAGACCTTGAGGAGTTTTTCGGAGTTCCAGTTTACGTTGATCTTTGGGTCAAGGTAAAGGAAAACTGGCGTGACCGCGGCGGATTTTTGAAGGATTTCGGATACGATCCGAAAAATCTCGTGTAGGTCATGGAGCAAATTTCCGTCACGGGGCTTGTGCTTCGCGAGCTTCCGAAAGGTGACAACGATAAGCTTTTGACGATTCTCACTTCGGAACACGGCAAAATGTTTGTCACGGGAAAGGGAGTGCGCTCGCTGAAAAGCAAAAACATGGTCACGAGCCGGCAGTTTTGCTTCGCAACGTATGTCCTGACGAAAAATCGCGGCGGGTATTACCATATTTCCGAGTCGGAGCTTCACGAATCGTTTTTCGGTCTGCGCGGCGACCTTTATAAAATCGCGCTTGCAGCTTACGTATGCGATGTCGCCGACGCTCTTTCCGTCGAGGAAAATGTCGATATTGAGCTCTTGCGCCTGACGCTCAACACGCTTTACGCGCTCTCAAATGGGGTGCGCTCAGTCGGGATGATAAAGGCTGCGTTTGAAATGCGCGCCGCTGCCGAGGAGGGATTTGCGCCCGATATGTCGGGATGCGCCGTATGCGGCAGCGATGACGAGGAAATGTATTATCTCGATATTCTTGAGGGAGATATTTTGTGTCATAACTGCGTTGCGTCCGCGTCGGAAAACGAATACCGCGAATACAGCGGGGAGTGGTCCCGCCCGTTTGCAGTTCTGTCAAAGGGAGTCCGATGTGCGATACAATATATCACGTCGTGCGAGTCCAAGCGATTTTTATCGTTTTCGCTGACTGATGATGAGATGACGGAGCTTGGCGCCGTCGCGGAAAAATATCTGCTACATCATATAGGGCGCGGCTTTGACACGCTCGATTACTATAAGGAATACGGCAAACTGACGGCAGACGACAAAAGCTCTGAATTATGAAAGGAAGCTTTCGCGGTGCGAAGGTTATAATTATAAGCATGGAAAACAAGATAATAAAAACGCTTGAATTTGACAAAATTGCGGATTTGCTCGCCGAATGCGCGCCGACTGAGGGGGCAAAGCAGCTTTCGGCGGGACTTGGCGTATCGAGCGATCCGAACCGCATAATCCGCCTGCAAAATCAAACGACGGACGCAAAGGAAATTCTCGCGTACAAGGGAATGCCGCCGTTTGGCGGAATCACCGACGTTGGGGGAATAGTGGAGCGCGCGAAAAAGGGCGCGACGCTCACGGCGGGTGAGCTTTTGTCATGCGCCAATGTCGCCGAGGCGGCGCGGCGCGTGAAAAGCTACAAAAGAGAGGATGTTCAGATTGAAAGCTCTCTTGACGAATTTTTTGAAATCATCACCGGGGACAGGGCGCTTGAGGAGCGGATACGGCGCGCCATAGTCTCGGATGATATGATTGCGGATGAGGCAAGTCCCGCGCTTTCGGATATAAGGCGTAAAATGCGCTCGGCGAGCGCGAGGGTGCGCGAAATTCTGCAAAAATACACGTCGGGCGCGTACTCGAAAATTCTTCAGGAAAATATAGTCACGCGGCGCGGCGGAAGATTTGTGATTCCCGTGAAAACCGAATACAAAAACGAAATCGGCGGTCTTATACACGACACATCGTCCTCGGGAGCGACTGTTTTCATCGAACCACTTTCCGTCGTTGAGGCGAACAATGAGCTTCGCATTCTCGAGGGCAAGGAGGCGCGCGAGATTGAGAGGATTTTGGCGGAGCTGTCATCTATGGTCGCGGTGTCGGGCGAGACGCTCATGCTCGATTACGGCACAATGACGGAGCTTGCGTTCATTTTTGCGAGAGCGGAGCTATCATACCGCATGAACGCCTCCCCGCCCGAGATAAACACGGAGGACGGCGAGATAAGGCTTGTGTCGGCGCGACACCCGCTGCTTGACAAAAAAACCTGCGTTCCGATAACGGTTTCACTCGGCGGCAGCTACGACACTCTCATCATCACGGGACCGAACACGGGCGGCAAAACCGTCGCGCTCAAAACGATAGGGCTTCTCACAATGATGGCGGCGGCGGGACTTCACATTCCCGCGGAAAACGGCTCGCGCATACCCGTATTTGAAGGAATATACGCCGACATAGGTGACGAGCAGTCAATTGAAATGTCGCTTTCGACGTTTTCCTCGTCAATGTCGAATATAATCGAAATCCTGAATTCCGTCAACGACGCCTCTCTTGTGCTGCTTGACGAAATCGGCGCGGGAACTGACCCCGTTGAGGGCGCGGCGCTTGCCGTCGCGATAATAGAGGAGCTTCGCGCGCGCGGCGCCCGCTCGGCGATAACGACGCATTATGCCGAAATCAAGGCGTTTGCAATAAATACGCCCGGAGTTGTGAACGCCGCCTGCGAATTTGACGTTGAGACGCTCAAGCCGACGTACAGGCTCATTGTCGGCGCTCCCGGCAAATCAAATGCATTTGCCATATCCGAAAAGCTCGGGCTTCAGCCGTCGATTGTGGAAAGGGCTAACGAGCTTTTAAGCGGGGAGAGCAAGAAATTCGAGGACGTTATCGGAAAGCTCGAGGCGGCAAGGAGCGAGATGGAGCGCGAGCGCGACATCAAGCGAAACGAGAGAATCGAGTACGAGCGCTTCAAAAAGGCGTCGGAGGATGAGCTTAACCGACGGCTTCTCGGAGCCGAGCGCGAGGCGGAGGACGCGAGGCGGCGCGCATCCGAGATGATTGCGGGCGCGAGAGCCGCGAGCAATTACGTAATGGAGCGCATGGAAAAGCTCAAGCGGGAGCAAAACTCCGAAAATTTCGGCAAATTATACTCTGAAACGAGGCGCGAGGTGCGGGATTTTCTCCGCGAAAGCTCGGAAAAATATTCGCCCGAGGAAAAGCCCGTGAAGGAAGATATGCCGCCGCACGAATTTTCGTCGGGTGATGAGGTAACCGTCATCGGCACGGGCGTCGAGGGGATTATAACCGAGGGACCCGACAAATCCGGTCGCGTAACGATTACGTCAAACGGAATTTCGATGAAAACGAACGTCTCGAAGCTGAAATATTCGCCGCGCGAGAATACAGTCACAGATAAAAACGGAAATACACACAGGGTCGCGGAAATTCAGATTGACCGCTCGAAGGGGACGAAGCCCGAGCTTGACATTCGCGGAATGACAGGCGACGAGGGAATTTCTGCCGTTGACAAATACCTTGACGAGGCGGCGATGTCAGGCTTTTCCGAGGTGCGCGTAATCCACGGCAAGGGAACAGGAGCGCTCCGCGCGGCGCTTCACGGGTATCTGCGTGGAGAGGGACGTGTGAAATCGTTCCGTCTCGGCACATACGGCGAGGGCGATGCGGGAGTTACCGTTATCGAGCTGAAAAAATAAAAATCGTGAGCGCCGCACACGGCATTCACGATTCAGAAAATATTGCCCTTAAAGGAGGGGAACATCATGTCCGAATTACATCTCGGCGCGCAGCTTTACACTGTGCGCGCAAAAACACGCACGGCTGAGGATTTTATGTCAACCGTGAAAAATCTGTCCGATATGGGCTATCGCTATATGCAGGTATCGGGCGTCGGCGCCGACGTCACGCCCGACGTTATCCGCGAGGCGGTTGACACATACGGAATAAAGTGCGTTCTCACGCACTCGCCGCTCGGAAGAATCATCAACGAGACGGACGAAATCATCGCGGAGCATAAGAGCTTCGGGTGCGATGCCATCGGCATCGGAGGCATTGCGAATATGTATCCTCACACAGCCGACGGATACGCGAAGTTCGCGCTCGATATTGCCCCCGCCGTCGAGAAGATAAAGGACGCGGGAATGAAATTCCTTTATCACAACCACCGCTTCGAGTTCGAGCATTATGAGGACGGCACGGGGCTTGACATTCTCATGTCGATGACTGACCCCGAGGGCGTTTATTTCACATTTGACGTATACTGGTCGCACGTCGCGGGAATTGACCCCGCCGATTTCATCAGACGTCACGGCGAGAGGATTTTCTGCACGCATCTCAAGGATATGACGGTGCGCGATGACAAGCTGTACATGACGGAATGTCTCACGGGAAATCTCAATTTCGACGCGATTGTATCGGCGTCCCTTGACGCGGGCGTAAAGTATCACATGATAGAGCAGGACGACGTTTATATCGACCTTTTCGACAGCATGAGGATAAGCCACGACAATCTGAAGGCGCGTTATCCCGAATTTCGCGACTGACGCATGAACTGCAAAAGGAAACGGAGGATAAAATATGGCACGTTTTAAGTTAAGCGCGTTTTCAGACGAATATTCGCCCGATTTCGAGCGTCAGCTTGAGGGAATGGCAGAGCATGAAATAAGCCTTATCGAGATTCGCGGCATCGGAGAGGAAAATATTTCGGAAATCACAAGTGAAAAGGCGCGTGAAATCAAAAAAAGGCTCGACGAGTGCGGAATCGGGCTGTCGGCGATAGGCTCGCCCCTCGGAAAAATCAATTTAAGCGGCAACCTTGCGGGACATTTTGAGATGACTAAAAGAATTGTCGAGACGGCGGGCATACTCGGCTGCGGAAAGGTGAGGGGATTTTCATTTTACGGAGCCGGTGACGACGACAAGGACGCTGTGGTCGACGCGGTCGGAAAAATGACTGATATTTGCTGCGACGGCGGTACGCTTTACTGCCATGAAAACGAAAAGGGAATTTACGGTGACACGCCGGAGAAATGCCTTCTTTTGAAGCACGAGCTTGGGGATTCTCTCGGAATTGTGTTCGACCCCGCGAATTTCATTCAGTGCGGGAGAATACCGTTTCCCGTCGCGTATGAAATGCTTGCCGACTATATCACATATATGCACATAAAGGATTCCGACGTTTACGGTGTCGTCGTTCCCGCAGGTGAGGGAATCGGGCGCATACCCGAAACGCTCAGGGCGCTTGACGGACGCGATGAGGAAATAATCCTGACGCTCGAGCCTCATCTTCGCGTTTTCCGAGGGCTGTCGGAGCTTGAGGGCGGCGAGAGGTCTATAATCGGCGAGGCGTATTCAACCTCCGAGGAGGCGTTTGCAGCGGCTGTAACGGCGCTTCGAGAAATTATGAGCAGCCTCGGTCTGACTGAAATAAAATGAGCGGAATGAAAAAATACAGTGTTCTCGCGATGGATTTCGGCGCGTCGTCGGGTCGCGGAATTGTCGGCGGCTTTGACGGCGAGCGGATAACGCTCGACGAGGTTCACAGATTTGAAAATGCGCCTGCGAATCTCGCAGGACAGCTTCTGTGGGATATCCCGTCGCTTTATTCGGGTATTCTGACGTCAATCGGCAAGGCGACAAATTCATCCGCTAAAATCTCATCCCTTGGAATTGACACATGGGGTGTCGATTACTGTTACCTTGACCGCCGCGGTCATATGCTCTCGCTCCCCATTCATTACCGCGACGAGGGAATCGGCGGCGCCGCTGACGAATTTTTCAATATCGTTCCTTGGGAGGAGCTTTATTCGGTCACGGGAATACAGAATCTCGAGTTCAACACGATTTATCGGCTTGCCCGCGACGCGAAAATTTCGCCCGAAATTGTGTCCTCTGCGTCGCGCGTTCTTTTCATCCCCGATCTTTTCGGATATTTTCTTACGGGCGTGGCATCTACCGAATACACCATAGCGGCTACGGGAGCGATTCTTGACGCGAAATCGCGTGATTTTGCCCGCGATATACTCGAACGTGCGGGAATTGACCCCTCTCTTTTCGCGCCGATAAGAAAGCCCGCGACGTATCTTGGGAAAATCAAAGACGAGGTTAAATCTCAGGCGGGATTTTCGGGAGAGCTTGACGTTGTGAGCGTCGCGTCGCATGATACGGCATCCGCCGTAATCGCAGTTCCCGCCGGCGACGACGATTTTGTCTACATAAGCAGCGGAACGTGGAGCCTTTTGGGCACCGAAACAAAAAATCCGCTCATAACGGGCGATTCGATGAAATACTCTTTCACGAACGAGGGCGGCGCCGAGGGGACGATTCGCGTACTTAAAAATATAGCCGGTCTCTGGCTTATTCAGGAATCGCGCAGACAATGGAGGCGTGAGGGCAAGAATTATACCTTTGACGACCTTGAAAATATGGCGAGGGGGTCCGAACCCGCGAAATTCATAATAAATCCCGACGACGAGACGCTTGCCTCCCCCGGCAATATGCCGGCTCGAATCGCGAGGCTCTGCGAGGCGTCGGGCGAGGGGACGCCCGAAAGCGACGGCGAGATTGTACGCGCGATATATGACTCGCTCGCGCTTCGCTACAGATGGTGCGTCGAGAAGATAGTTTCGCTTCGCGGAACGCCCGCACGCCATATTCATATAGTCGGCGGCGGCGTAAAGGAAAGGCTTCTCTCCTCGCTGTCGGCGGATGTATGCGGTCTGCCCGTTCTGGCGGGACCTGTCGAGGCGACGGCGATAGGAAACATATCGGAGCAGCTAATCTACGCCCGCGAGCTTTCGTCGCTCGGCGAGGCAAGGAGCGTCGTCGCGAAATCCTTCGACATTGAACGGTATGAGCCGAATGCGGCGTCTCGCGGAATGTGGGACTGCGCATACGAGCGCTTCTGCCGCATAGCCGACAGGTAACAAAATCAAAGGATTCATTTTCAAAAATATTGTTTCGGGAGGAAAACAAAATGACCTACAGGGATGCGGCGGAATATTACGCCGGGTTCGGCGTCGATACGGACGCCGCAATTGAACGGGTGTCGAAAATTCCCGTTTCGATACACTGCTGGCAGGGAGACGACGTGAGGGGATTTGAAAATCCCACGGGAGATCTGACGGGCGGAATACAGACGACGGGAAACTATCCTGGACGCGCGAGAAGCATCACGGAGCTGCGCGAGTATTTTGATCTTGCCGCCTCGCTGATACCGGGAAAAAAGCGCATAAATCTTCACGCGATTTACCTTGACAACGGCGGGGAATATGTCGGCAGGTGCGACATTGAGCCGAAGCACTTCGACTCATGGATTGACTGGGCGCGCGAGCGCGGGCTTGGAATCGACTTCAACCCGACGTGCTTTTCGCACGAAATGAGCGAGTCCGGACTGACGCTCTCATCGCCCGACAAGGCGGTGCGCGATTTCTGGATTGAGCACTGCAAAAGAAGCCGCGACATCGCCGCGTATATAGGAGAGCGCCTCGGCGAAACTGTAGTGACGAATTACTGGGTGCCCGACGGCTATAAGGACACGCCCGCCGACAGATACGGAACGCGCCGCCGCCTTGAGGAATCGCTCGACGAAATCTTCAAAAAGCCTATAAATCCGACATATAATAAGGACGCGGTCGAGGGAAAGGTTTTCGGAATCGGCGTTGAAAGCTTCACACCCGGGTCGAACGATTTTTATCTCGGCTACGCTGTCAAAAATCAGATTATCCTAACGCTCGACGCGGGACATTTCCATCCGACGGAGCTTATATCAGACAAAATAAGCACGGCGCTTCTGTTCGTCCCCGAAATTCTGCTTCATGTGTCGCGCCCCGTCCGCTGGGACAGCGATCACGTCGTGATATTTGACGACGAGCTTCGCGCGATTGCGACGGAGATTCTGAGAACGGGCGAGGAGAGCCGGGTACATATCGGGCTTGATTACTTTGACGCGTCGATAAACCGCGTCGCCGCATGGGTTATAGGCACGCGCAATATGCAGAAAGCGCTGCTTTACGCCGCGCTCGAGCCGTCGGCAATGCTTCGGGATTACGAGGTATCGGGAGACTTCACCTCAAGGCTCGCGCTGATGGAGGAGATAAAGACATTCCCGTTTACGGAGGTATGGCGTCATTACTGCGAGGATCAGAATGTCCCCTCGGACGGTGAATGGCTCGGTGTCGTAAAGGCGCACGAGAAAAAAATTCTCTCTGAAAGATAAGCCTATGTGGCAAAATTTCCTTTTCAGCTTCAACGCGGGATTTCCGCTTCTCTTCTTCGTTCTCTTTGGCTGTGTTGTTTATCGGCGTGGCTTTCTGGGAGCGGATTTCTTCCCGCAGGCTGATAAGTTCGTGTTCAATATCGCGCTGCCGTGCATGATTTTTTTAAGCGTCTACAGCTGCGATGTTTCAGATTTGTCCGATTTCGGGCTTATAGCATTTTCCGTTGTCGGAATTACGGCGTGCGTTATCGTTCTTTGCCTCCTTGTTCCGCTTATATTGAAGGACAACGCGCAAAGAGGCGCTGTAATTCAGGGAATATACCGCTCGAATTTCGCCGTTTTCGGAATCCCGCTCGCCCAATCGATAGCGGGGGATGAGGGCGCGAAAATGATTGCGGTCGCAATGCCGTTTGTGATAATTCTTTTCAACGCTTACGCCGTTATAGCTCTTTCGATTTTCTCGGATAAGCGAGGAAAAAGCTCGCCTTCTAAGGTTTTCCTCAGAATTTTGAAAAATACGGTCACAAATCCACTGATTATAGCGTCGGTGCTGGGGCTTCTGATGCTGTTTGTCGAATACGAAACGGGATTTTCGCTGCCCGAATTTGTAAATACGCCCGTGACGTGGCTCTCAAATTCGGTAAATGCGCTCGCGCTGATGAGCCTCGGCGCGTCGCTCGTCACATCAAGGGAGTCGGGCGGTGGAGGCGGCAAATTAAAAATTGCCGTCGCCGCGTCCGTCGTGAAAACGGTGATTCTTCCCGCCGTCATGGTGACGATTGCGGCTCTTCTCGGATTTCGCGGCGCGAGGCTTGCCGTGATTTTCGTAATGTTTGGTGCGCCGTCAGCGATTGCCTGCTACATTATGGCGAAAAACATGAAAAGCGACGCGGAGCTTGCGGGACAAATTCTCGTAATTTCCACCGTAATGAGCCTTGTGACAATATTCATAGGGATATTTATAATAAAATCCCTCGGACTGATTGAATGAAGAAATGACCCTTTTCATGCCTTTTTCCACAAACAACCAGCCTGTATGACGCATAAAAAATCCCCCCGATAGGTGATAATACCTGTCGGGGGTGATTTTATGAGAAAAACATTTGAATACCTTTTCACCGCCGCCATTGGAGGCGTCGTATACGGCGCCGTCGAGACGCTGTGGCGCGGATATACGCACCCGTCGATGATTTTGGTGGGCGGCATATGCTTTCTTTTGATATATATTTTCAGGGAGAAAAATCCCGAGCGCCGGGTCGTTTTGTGTGCTGCCGTCGGCGCCGTCATTATAACGACCGTCGAATTTATTTCCGGCTGCATTCTCAATTTGTGGCTCGGACTTTCAGTATGGAGCTATCGCTCGATGACGCCGAATCTGCTCGGTCAGATTTGCCCGCATTACATGGCGCTCTGGTTTCTTTTGTCGTTTCCCGCCACGTATCTGTGCGATGTCATACGCAATTTTGCGCTCACTTTTCACGAAAGCTCAGGCGGCGCGGATTCCTCCTCGTCAAATTCCTCGTCCTCCTCGCCGTAGACCTCCTCAAAATTGTCGCTGTCGCGATAATATGGGTCAATCATGTATTTCTTGATAACGGGGAACGCGGCGTAGGTCTCGATTGCTTTGAGAAGCGCGGGAACTATTACGAAGGGCAGAATCACGCCGAGCGGAATAAATACCGCGAAAAGCAGATAATTTATCGCAAGCACGGTGATAAAGCCTATGACTGCCATAATGTTGCGCTTTATTCCGAGTATTGAGAAGATGAGCGAATTTTTGAATATCTTGAATATCGAAAGGTCGAAGGTTATCATGATGTGATACATATAAAATCTCATCATGATGTATACGACAAACATCAAAAGCGATATGAAAAACATCGTCAGCATCATAATCGAGCCGCTGTTTGTTTCCGAAAGGAAAAAGGTGACGTCGTTATAAAGCAGAAGCAGCATAATCACGTCAATCGCGCCCATTATTATGCTCTGGCGCAGATTGCGGCGGATGGTATGCCAGAAATCGCTCCACAAAAAGACAGGCTCGCCCCGCAGCATATTGCGCAGAATATACGTAACACCCGCATTTACGGGACCGAATGTCAGAAGCAAAAGCGCCGTCAGGAACAAAAACGCATAGGTGACCGCCGTATTTGAGGTAATCGACACCTGAATTCCGTAAATTCCGTAAAGAGATGCAGTGACGGGATTTGTGTCAAAGAGCGACGCGCCGTAAAGGGGCGCGAACATCTGATAATAGGGCGCCGTCGATTCGATTCCGAAATACCCCGCACGGTATATGAAATAAAAGAATATCGGGAAATTGCCGAATACAAAGAGGAGATTCACGTTTATGAGACGCGAAAAATTTCGCCTTAAAAACTTGAAGAAATTTATGAGCGTCGGACTGTCAATAAGCGGCTTTTCGTCCTTTTCGACACCCTTTCCCTCAAATCTGTAAAGCCCGAACCAATCGAACCTTTTCCGCTTCTTTTTCTTTTTGTTGCCTTCCTCATCGAGATCGCTGTCAATCTCGTCAAGCCTTTTTTTCATCCAAGCAGTCCTTTCAAAAAATAAAATTTTATCGGCTGACATACGCAAAAAGCGCGATGACAACCGTGTAAACAGCGCATTCCGCGCCGAGCGCTATCGCCAGAAAAAGGGAGAGCCGTGCCGATTTTTTCGACGTAGGCATTCTTCCCGCAGAGGCGGCAAGAATTATTTTGAAAACAGTCGCCGCCAATGATGTGAAAAATAGTGTAAGCTGAAGCGCGAACACTGCGGCGCCGGCGCCCATCCTCCACAAAATTATATACGAGGAAAGAGCCGCGCCGGCGAGAAATCCGCGCAGAAACGAAAATGCGGAGATAAACCGGTTTGCGAAAACTGACGTCGAAAGAAGAAAAATCAGCAAGGCAGACGCAAAAATGAAGGGAAGGCGCGACGCCGAAATAATCGCCGCGTCCGCAAATCCGACGGCAGAGGTGATTTCATCCGCGAAGGCAGACGCAAGCACCGAAAGCAAATAATCAAACGCCGTGATGTCGCTGTTAAACAGAGCGAGCGCGGCAGCCGCGCCCGAAAAAAGACAAATCAAGGGAACCGTCGCGGGCAAAATGTCTGTGCTGCCGCCGTCCGCGCTCTCGCCTTGCGCGCCCTCACCGACCGCACGGTCGGGTGATATGCCTTCCGATTCGATTTCATTTATAAGCGTCAGCTCCGCCGGTGTACTTTCGTACTCTTTTATTTGCAGATTCCCGACATCACTCCCGCATTCCGTCGGCTTGCCTTCCAGCTCGGTACTCTCCGTCATATCCTCATCACCCCGTAAATATACATTCAATATGATATTACGCAGGCGGGGCAAAATATATGACAGTGCGGCACGCATACAGCAGGCACGCCGATACTTTATATTATTTTAGCACAAAGGCGCGCGCAAATCAATGAATATTTCGAAAACAGTTGAAAAAACCGCGTGAGCGCCGTATTTTTTGAAATCGGGCTTGCAAAATCGATGTATATGGTATAGAATATAGATATATCAGAATGCGAGGTGATACCTTGAACAGAGAATCGATAAGGCAAATTTTTTCATCTCCCCCGACGCTTGAGACAGAAAGGCTGACCCTGCGGAAAATCCGGCGTTCGGACGCGAACGATATGTTCGAATACTCAAAGGATCCCGAGGTGACGCGCTATCTTTTGTGGGAGCCGCATCCCGACAAAAGATATACGTCCGCTTACCTTGCGGACGTAATGAAGCGCTACCGCGACGGCAAATTTTACGACTGGGGCGTAATTTTGCGGGAAGAGGACAAAATGATAGGCACCTGCGGCTTTACGCGCTTTTCCCCGGACGACGACTCGGCTGAATGCGGATACGTACTGAACCGCGCCTATTGGGGAATGGGGATTGCGTGCGAGGCGCTCTTTGCCGTTATGAATTTCGGCTTCACCACGCTCTCGCTTCACAGAATCGAATGCAGATACATGATAGAAAACGAGCGCTCGCGCCGCGTTACCGAAAAGGTCGGAATGACATACGAGGGGACGCTCCGCGATGCGGTAAGGGTCGGCGACAGATACCGCACCGTCGGGGTCGCCTCAATGCTCGCACGCGAATTTTTTGAAAAGAGAGGCTATATTCCAAAATTTCAGCGGTAATTCAGATACATATCCGATACGGTTACGAATGTATACCCTTGCGACAAAAGCAAGGGTATTATTATATCGAGCACCTCCGCAGTATGCGATGTTCCCGAAACGTAATCGTGCATGAGTATGATGTCGCCGCCACGGACGTTTTTTTCAACCGTATTTACAATTTTCTCTGTGCTTGCGTGGTCCCAGTCGCGAGTGTCAATGCTCCACAGCACAACAATATCGCAAAAGGTGCGTGCTGCCTCAATAGCGGCGCTGCCGTAAATTCCGCCGGGTGGTCGAAGAATATGCGGAACCTCGCCGACGGTCGTATAGAGAATATCCTCGCACATCTCGATTTCCATCGCGGCGGTTTCAAAGGAAGCGTCCGAAAGATAGGCGTGAGAGTATGTGTGATTGCCGATTTCGTGTCCCCTCTCGGCTACGCTTCTCGCCACGTCAGGATAAAGCGAGACGTTTTCGCCTATCATGAAAAACGTCGCGGCAACGCCGTATTTGTCGAGAATATCGAGTATTTCATAGGTCTTTGTTTCATGCGGACCGTCGTCGAACGTGAGGGCGACGCACATTTCCCCGCAGCCCTTGAATATGTCGCCCTCGTCCCATACGGCAGCGCGGCAGCGCGGAATTATGCACTGCGCAAGAAGTGCCGAGGCGAGAAGAACCCGCGCCGCCCTTTTCCAAAAACGCATCATTTTCCCGTCAGCTCGTCGAGCGTGCCGAAGCGATACCCGTCATTTCGCCAAATGTCTATCATTTCGCCGAGAATTTCGGCATTTGTACTTGAAGTCGGGTGAAGCAGAATCACAGCTCCGCTGTGCGTGTTGTCGGAAAGCTTTTTTATCGCATATTCACGGCTCGGCTGAGCGTCGTTATCCCAGTCGGCGTATGCGAGGCTCCAGAATATCGTGTCATATCCGAGCTTCTGAGCATATTCCAGATTAAGCTCCGTGAATTTCCCTTCGGGAGGTCTGTAGTACGGGGCTATGCTCTCGCCTGTGAGTGCGCGGTATTTTTCGTCAAGAGATGTCAGCTCCTCCGAGAACACCTCAAAATCCGTGACGCTGCTCATGTCGTGATGATCGCTCGTGTGATTGCATACGAGGTGTCCCTCGTCCTTCATCCGCAGAACAAGGGCGGGGAAGCGCTCAATCATGTTTTCGAGAATAAAAAACGCGCCTGTTACGCCCTTTTCCTTGAGCGTGTCGAGGATTTTTTCAATGTTTCCGTTTTCATATCCGGCGTCAAACGTGAGATAAAGAACACGGTCGCCGCGTGTTTCTGCATCCGTGTCGGCGTAATAGCCGCCATGCTCGGTTATAAACGACAGCTCGCTTGCTATCGGCGGGGTTGAGTGGTCCTTGGTGCGGACTGTATACCAGCTATACGGTGTCGCCTCGCCGCCGACCGTTTCGTAAAGTCTTGACATCGCGTCGCGATCGCCGCCTGAATTTGCAGCCGCGGCGTTCTGCGCAAGCAGCATCAAAAGCGCTGCAAGCGCAAAAAATGCGAATATATTCTGATTTGGTTTTTTCGGATTCATATTTGTTTTTAGATCCTTTCATTTGAATATCCCGTCATCGTTATTTTTCATTTGACGCGCGTCGATTAAACATTGTAAATCGTGCTAATTTCGCAAATCGAAAAAACGACGAATTTTGCACGATGACAAAAAAATGAGTTACATATTCCGATTTCCGCATATAATGGAAAAGGGGCTTTACTGAAACGCCCCCGAGTATATTATAATCCGAAACGAAAGGAATACGGTTTTTATGAAAATAGATAAGGCGACGGTAGACAGACTTTTGAAGCAAAATGACGAGCAGCTCTGGCGCACGATACAGCTGATCGCGTCCTCAAGCGGGCTGAATCTCTCGGGAGTGAATCGCCCGAAGGATCTGTCGAAGCTGCGCTCCGCACTTTCAAGCATGACAGACGGCGACATAAAGCGCGCGACGGAAATAATCGAATCGTATAAAAGGAACGGAAGATGAATGAGGGAAAGACGCGCTTTGACGGCGTCGGAGCGCTCGGCGAGCTTATCGGCGGAATACTGCAAAATCCCACCGTAATCGAAGCCGTTATTGCGGGTGTGTCCGCGCTCGCGGCGTCGCGCCGCGTCAAAAACAAGGATTCACCCGATTCGGACGGCGCAGGCGGGCTGCTTGATATGCTGCCGCGTATAATCCCGCTGCTCGGGCTTTTTCGCGCCTCCGACGGCGAGGTGCCGTCAGTGTCGGCTTTGGCTGAAAGCGATGCGGCTGCCGATGAAAGCGGGGATGCCCATGAGATTTCAGAGGAGCCGCCCGACGAGACACCCGCACCCGACGACGGCGGCGCATCGGAGGTAATGAGCCTCGTTGATTCGCCCCCGTCAGAGGCGTCGGATGCGAACATGGCGGAGGGGAACCGCGAGCAGCTTCTCTTGGCGATAAAGCCGTATCTTTCCGAATCCCGCAGATCTGCGGCTGACGCGATGATAAGCGTCAACCGCATCTCGGGCTTATTCAGGGGATAGGAGGGCAAGTATGTATATCGGAACAAACGGAAAGGAAGAAATACATATACCCGACGAATACAGCGGTATTGCTTTTGCCGTCAAGGATGACAAAGCGTCGGTCACCGCGACCGACGCCGCGACCGACGCCGCACCCACAGAGGCAGCCGACGAGGCAATTTCCGAGGCGGAGCGGATGTTTCGGCGCGGATATGTTTTTGACCGCAGGGAGAGCGGGGAGACGCGCGGCGGCGAAATTAGAGACGTAACAGCGGCAGTCGCGCCGGCAGCAGCAGCGCCGGAAACGGTCACACCGGAAACGGCGAGCGCAAATGTTCGCGGGACGCACAGCCCGCCGCCGCAAAAAAAATCCGGCGGCGCACTTGACGCAGTACTCGGAATCATCAAGGATATTTCAACAGATGAAATTATAATCGCCGCGCTTATCGTCATGCTTTTTGTAAACGGCGGCGATGATCTTCTCATGCTTATGCTTGTCATTTTGCTTTTCTGCTGAATTTGATAAAAAAGTCACCCCCTCGCCATAGGCAAGATGTTGCCTGCGGCGAGGGGGTTATGATGGGCAGTTAAATCACCGCGCCTTCACCCATGTGATGAAATACGCAAGCTCGACGAAGAGCATAACAGGCGTGGTTAAAAGCATCGCAAGCAAGAAGCTTTCGTTGACAGCGATTCCAAGAATTACGCTCATGATTTCGGCGACGGAAAGCACAAGAAGGACGGCGACAAAAAGCCGGCTCGATTTGTAAGATGGTTTACAAATGAAGAAACAGGATGCCGCCTGATAAGCGACAGTTTCAAGCAAAATAATCGGAAGCGTTATGAGAAAATAAATAAAATAGTCAAAACCTCTTCCGAGCGGTTTGTAATAATCGTCGCCTAAAATTGCTTTGCCATTTGACTCGTCAATATAAGCGAAAATTACCATGCATACTAATGTGATAAGCAAAACAGCTACAAAAGCTGTTTTTGCAGTACTTTTTTTCATGACGATTTGCCTCCTTACCCCCCTCGCCGCAGGCAACACTTTGCCTATGGCAAGGTGTTGCCTGCGCGATGGGGTTGTGTGATGGATGGGATGATTATAACTCACAGGAATCTGACGTGTGTTCAGCTTCGTATGCTTTTATAATTTTGCGCGTCTTTATGCTGCGGCGAGTAAGCCGGATGATGAAGCTTACAATTTTTATAATCGGAAGAGCTGCTCCGAATGCAACTGCAATTAAAATATATATTCCACTCTCGGGAAACAAAATTTTGAATGCATATAAAACGGTATTTCCTAAACTAAGCACTCCGGCTGAATCGAGTAAATATACGCCCAATACAAAAAGATATGCAGCAGAAATGGTCGAAATAATATGCAAAATTGTCTCAAACGGGGTTTTGTTTGATTTGTCGATGAGATAATATACAACATCATCACCAATTGAAATCCAAGTGAAAATGAAATAAAGACTGCAAATTACAGCAATATAAAAACCAAAACCGACAATATCGTTTTCTTCAACGGAATCGTTGAGCCAAGAGTGGTATGTGTACAGCAAAAACACTGCAATTAAAAGCGCAGTAACCGAAAATGCTGCTACTACAATTTTTTTCGATTTTTTCATGATATTCTCCTTTATGCCGTCATATTTTCAGTCATTCAGCGGCGGCTCGATGTTTTCGCGCATGATTCCCCGTGCCTGTGATTCATGCGCAGGGAAAAGTTCGAGAATATGATACGGTACAATTTCAAAAACATCTTTCATGGAGCTTTTTCTCCTCGAAATTAACTCAAATTTTTATTTTCAAGTTTATTGTATCATATATTTTTTGTTTTGTCAAGGCTTTTATTTTCAAAATGTGAAAATAAAACCCCCTCGCCAAAGGCAAAGGGGTTGCCTGCGGCGAGGGGGTTATGATGGTAAGATTTATTCCGTTACGGATGATGCTTCGCAAAGGAGAATCACGACCATGTGTTCATCCCATTCCTTTATTTTAACGCTGACGTTTGAAATCAAACATACATTACCGCTTGGAAGCTTCGCCAGCGTCTGATATGTTATTTCATACGATTCATATTCGTCATATATCGCGTCAAGCTTTGCTTCAAGCGCCAAGGTCGCATTTTCGGACGTGAGCGCCGACGCCGAATCAGTGAGTGATGCCATGCTTGCGGTATCCGATGAGAAAGCCCCGAGATCTGCCGAGCTGAAAATCTCAACCTTTCCCGTATATTTCGACACACAGATGTTCACTGTATCTCTTGTGGCGATTCCACACGCATATACCGTATAGCAATATACATTCCAGTATTCGTCCTCTGATGTTTCAAGTTCATATGCCGTCGTGTCGAAATACTGTGATGCCAAGGCTTCCGCTGTTGATTGACTGCCCTCGAGCGTATACGCTCCCGTTCCGCTGCCCTCATTGGCAACGAGCAAAAACTCAACAAGCTCTCCGCTGTTCGTTTTTACGGAAAACCAGCCCGAATCTATTCGATAACAGTCAATCTCGAAGGCGGTATACCTCAATAGCTCGGTATAATAGTAGGTTCCCGTATATTCAACACCGTCAAATGTGATTGAGTACGTCTCATCGGCATTTTCCCGTTTATACCTTGAAGTGTTCTCATCAGACCACAGGGAATAATCCGAGCTGTGAACTCCGTTGTCTCCTCCGTCGTCGAAAGCAATGCCCAACTCAAACGCGGCAATATCTCCCGAATATACTCCGTTTGTAAACGTCGCCGTTATTTCGGTTTCTGCGGTTTCGACGATTTCCGAGGCTTCAGCGGTTTCTGTAGTTTCTGTAGTTTCTGTAGTTTCTGTAGTTTCTGCGGTTTCCGTGGTTTCCGCGGCATCGTCGGTTTCGTCTGTTTCGTCATTTTCGGTGATTTCAGCCGCGCTTGTTTCACCTGTTGTGCTGGCTTCAATCGCCGCATTTTCCGTCCCCGACGTTTTGTCCTCTTCTGCTGCGTCCATACACGACGGTACGAACATGAGAGCAGTGCCGAGCGCTAAAATAAGCGCCGCAATCCTTCGATTTGTGGTTTTCATGGTGAAACCCTCCTTCATGATTGAATTTTTCGCGCGTGACGCCGCGCATTTTTGTGTTTCACCCTATTAGTCGAAAAAAATCGCAAAAAGTCTCGCTACTTTCGCAAAAAATAAAAATATTTTTTTGAGCGCGAAAATTGCGTGTAACTTCACTTGTTCCGCGTTGCGATAACCTTTCGGAGGGCTTGTCCCGACGAAAGTTATCGTGTACTCACTACTTTCGAAAATTTTCAATTTTTTTTGCGGGAATGCGTTATTCCTCGCCGTCAGCCTCGCCTGTCGTTTCCTCGGGAGCGTCGGTCGTTTCCTCGGGTGCCTCCTCCGTCGTCTCCGCGACGGTTGTCGTCTCAGCGGTTGTGGTCTCCTCCTCCGTCGTTGTTTCCTCGACGGATTCCGTCGTTGTCTCCACAGGAGTCTCCGCTGTAGACTCCTCGGCGGATTCCGCCGTTGTCTCCACAGGAGTCTCCGTTGTCGTCTCAACGGGTGCCTCTGTTGTTGTCTCCTCCGGCGCCTCAGTTGTCGTCGTTGTTTCCGCCTTTGTTGCTGCGGGGGCTTCAGTCTCCGTGTCCTCCTCCGTCTCGCCGGAATCGCCCGTTTCCGTGTCAGCCTCCTGCGTATTCGTCGGGGTCGGCGTTATGACGTAAAAATTATAAGCTCCCGCCGAATAAATCGCGTTTATCGATTCGGAGAGGACATACGTGTCCTCGCCGTATAAGAGAAAACGCAGACCGTAAAGGGAAACGCTCCCCTTTATCGCTTCCGCCGCCTCCGAAAGGTCGCTGTATATCGAGGAATCGCGCGCAATGACTGCCGTTTCCTCAGCCGTGCTTTCGTCCTCCGCAATTTCGGAGCTGTCCTCGTTTTCCGTGTAAACCTTCCCGTATGTGCTGACGTATGTCAGGTCAATTGACGATATGTCAACCGTGAGAAACGACACGCATGACGCGGCAGCCTCCAGCAGTGTCGCATAGTTTGTGTCGGAGTAAATATCAATCAGGAACGAAAGCCCGAGATTTATATCAGGCGCGGATTCCTTTATTTTGTTCGTGAATGACATAAGCTCGTCAATGCCGCTCTCGTCCGCCGTAACCTCAAAATATGAAATCAGCACCTCATCGACCCCCGCGGCGTCACATTCGGCAATTACTGCGGTGTCATATAAAATCGCCGCCTCGCGAAGTACGCTGTCGGAAATTCCGCACCATGTCGCAGTATAATAAACGGTTATGTCCGCGTCGATTCCGTAATATTCGGCGGATGCGTCAATCACGTCGAGAATATCGGAAAGCGACGCCAAATTTTCATCCTCCGACATACGCGAGAGCGCGACGGCAGCATCCGACATATAATAAAGCGTTCCGTCGTATTTTGATACGGGAATTGTCACCGCGTTGTAGCCGCATTCAAAGAGAAAATCGACGCGCTCCCTGATGACCGCAAGGTCTGATGTGTCGCTGATATCAAGACATCCCGAGCGCACGTTTCCCTCGGCAGCCGCTATGCTTGAAATCCCCGACGTGTAGCGCGTCGAGGATGTGGTTGATGTAGAGGATGATGCGTCCGTGACGCCGCCCTCATCAACCTTTCCGAGAAGATAATTTCCGAGCGCCACCGTGCCGACAATGCAAAAAACGACAAAAGCGCACACGAAAATAACTGCCGTGGGAATCTGCCTTTTGCCTGCCCGCCCGACGGTGCTTTTCCTGCGCTTTATACGCCGTCTTCTGTATTTTATCGGTACGTGATCGTTTGCCATTGCGCTCCCTTTGCGTCAATTTCCCGAAGTCTCGCTCGCCTCGTCGGAGTAATAAAAATCCTCCATTGTAAGCGATTTGAGCAGCTCTGTTTCCGTAACGGTGAGATTTGCCATTTCAGCCTCGACCGCCTCCTGATACTTCCATATGAGATACGCCTCCGAAAGCGTATCGTAATATTCCGTCACATAATCGCGGTCCATTTCAAGCCGCAGGATAATATGATACCCGATGTCGGACTCGACGATTCCGCTGAGCTCGCCTATTTCAAGCGCGAACGCAGCCTCCTCAAATTCCTCGAGCAGCTCGTTGTGCGTGAAATAATATCCCTTCGGATTCGCTATCATATCGAGGTCCTCGCCGTACTCGGCGACGAGAGTGTCAAAATCCGCGCCGAGCTGCGCGCTTGTCAGCGCCTCGAGCGCAAGCTGATAATTTTCCTCGATGTCGTCGCCCTCGTCATTCTGAATGAGAATCTGCTTCGCGTGACAGAATTCGTCGGGATCCATAATCGCGCTGTATATGCTGTTGTCGTCCGTTTTGATTACGCCCGCCTCGATGAGCGCCTCGTTCAAAAGCGTGTCGCATTCCGTTTTTTTGATGTAAAAGCGGAAAACGCTGTCCGTCATGAAAGCGCTCTCAAGCCCCTCTGCGTATGATTTCGCGCCGCCGAACGTCTCGTTGATATATTCGTTCACGGTCTCGTTCACGAGCTTAGTCACTTTGCTCCCGTCGGGGTCGATGTCGTATTTGAGACAAAGCGAGAAGGTCGCGTATGCGCGCAGAAGAGCGCTGATTGTCTGCTCCTTGTATTTTTCAAAGAGCGCCTCCGTGTCAACGTCGTCCGATTCCCAGTACGAATCGTCGCCCTCGTCGGCGATGTTTTTGTAATTCATGAAAAAATAATAAAACTGCTCGAAGGGTACCTCGTAGTCCCCGATATAAAGTATCGTTTCAAGCTCCTCATCCGTGCTTTCGCGTATGTACGGGCTTGAACATGAAAAAAGCGATGCCAAAGCGGCTGCGGCGAGCAAAAGCGCCGTCATGCGCGCCGATTTTCTGAATTTTGCGCAGAGATTCATTCTTAATACCATGACTTTCGCTTTAGCGAAAGTTTCCTTTCGTTCGGAATTGTGCCACGTTCCGCGCAGCGGAATCGTTTTTCCGCGCAGCGGAATCGTTTTTACGCGCAGCGGAATCGTTTTTCCGCGCAGCGGAATCGTTTTTACGCGTAGCGGAATCGTCGCACCGCCTTTTGTGCGACGAAGGACACAAAACGCCTAGTTTGAAAGATTTATCTTTCAAACTTATTTTCTCTCCTAATGAAGCTGTGATGCTGTATTTTCATAGTATACCGCGCATTTGTTTCACTCATGTGAACATTCACGGCACGAAAAAATCAAATCGTCGGCTCGGGCGATTTTTCGTCGTCGGCTTTTTTGATTTTGCCCACAAAACGCGCTGTTACGGGCGATACCACGCCCTCGACGACAGTTTCGATTATCGTCGTGAAGCAGACAAGCTGTATAATTGTAATCCATGAGTTTTCGACCGTGCCTGAAATTCCGAGCGGAGAGAACGCGATTATATAGAAAAGCGAGTTATCGACGATTTGCCCGAGCAGCGTCGAGGTCACGGCGCGCGCCTCAAAGCCTATGCGGCTTTCCACGTTTTTGCTGCGCCTTCTCATCGTGTGCATAATCGCCGCGTTCACGTAATTTCCGAGCCAGAACGCCAAAACTGACGCCACAGCGATTCTCCAGCCCGTGCCGAGAACGGTCTTGTAAGCCTCGGCGATAAAATCGCTCGTTCCCGGAAGCAGAATCGCAATCCAGCATATGAGATTGAACGCTAAATTGAATATCGCAGATACGGTAAATGTCGTGACGGCGCGTTTTTTGCCCCATACCTCCGTGATTATGTCCATCGAGGCGAATACAGCCCACGAAATGAGCGTGCCTCCCGTTGTAATCGCCGTCGTCTCCGTGCCGAACGATTTTACGGCGAGAATATTCTGAAGCACCGAACCCGCGATAAAAAACGAGGTTACGGCGGTGAGATACGACTGCTTTGATATGTGTTTTAATTTTGACATTTTCATATTCCTTTCGGGAGTTCGTTTTCGTAAATCAATGGGTCGGACGCGCCGTTTTCCTGAAACGCGAGTATTCTGTCGCGGCAGGTCGCGCACACGCCGCAAGGCAAATCCCCGCCGAGATAGCACGACCACGTAAGCTCGTATGGAACGTGAAGCCGCAGTCCCTCTTTTATAACATCCGCCTTTGTGCCGCCGGCGAACGGGGCTTCAAGTGTCACCCTTCCGTATGTGCCGAGCGACACGGCGCGTCCCATCGCCTTTGCAAATTCGGGCGTGCAGTCGGCGTATGCGCTCCCGCCGCCGGCGTCCCCGTGAATCCCGAGATATACAAAAAGCTCGTCCGCGTCGGAATAAAGCGACAGCGCCTCCGCCGCGGCGCACGATGCGAAAAGACCGTTTCTGAACGGCACGTAGCTGTCAACCTCACCGTCGCGAGCCTGCTCCTCATACGATACCGGTTTGATTTCGCCCCCGCTCGATTTCAGAAGCGTCGATTTTGAACCGACAAATACGTCGGTCATGTCCTTTTCAATATGAGAAACGCCGTAATATTCCGAAAGCTTTCTTGCCGCGATAATCTCGCGGTCGTGGCGCTGACCGTAATATACGGCGAGCGAGGTTACGTTTTCACACCCAAATCGCTCGACGGCAAGTGCAAGACAGGTAGCGCTGTCGGCGCCTCCGCTTGATAGTACAAGAGCCTTTTTCATTTCCAAATCCTCCGCTTTATAGTTCATTCAAAATATAATCCCGCGCCGCAGAAGCTCCCGCTTGGACGGAAAATGAGCTTTTCGTTTTCGATTTTCGCCTCCGAGCTGCCGTCCGAGTAAAAATCCGCAATTTTTTCGGGACAGCCTTTCGGCAGGGGAACCTCGATTTTTTCGGGAATTTCTCCGCCGAAGGTGTGAATTACGGCGTATGCTCGCCCGTCTCCCATGCGGAATACGCATTGATACCCCTCGGGATGGCGAATTTCGCGGATTTGCGGCGTCGGTCTGTACGTCTGTCCGCGCTTTACTATAGGCGCAATTTTCTTGTAAAACGCAATTCCCGCGTCAATTGCAGCCCATTTATCGGGCGACAGCTCTGTCACGTCGCCCGATATGCACATTCTCCCGAGAAAGGTCGCCGCCATCGTGTATGTAAGGCGCTTTATATCGTCCGATTTTCTTATAACAGCCCATATCTGGCTTTGACGCGGCAAAATCACGCGGTGAAGGTCTGCGGCGATTATGGGAATTTCCTTTTGCTCGTGAGCGTCTGAAAACGACGCCATCGAAACCTCGGACATAAAGCCGGGCTCGAGCCTGTGACCGCCCGACGCGCAGTTTTCGATGATTATTCCGGGAATTTCGCGCTTTATCTCACGTATAAAATCGACGGAAGCCGCCATATTTTGACGCAGCGCCTCACCGGGAGATTCTGCGCCGTCGGCACCGATGCCGATGTTTTCGTTATAGTCGATTTTCAGATAATCAAAGCCGAAGCGCTTCAGTGTGCCGATTACGCGCTCCTTTAAGATTTCATGTACCTCCGGATTTTTCAGATCCCAGAATCTGCGCGAGCCTACCGTCAGCGGTACTCCGTCAAGCTTCAGCAAATGCTCCGTGTCGCGGTAAGCTTTAGAATCGGGTCCCACGTTGTCGATTTCAAACCACAGCCCCGCTTTCATTCCCGCGGCGTGAATCGCGTCGACCGTCCTCTCCATTCCGTCAGGAAAAAGCGCCTTTGAGGGAACGTAATCGCCCATGCTCGACCACCACGATGCGTCGTCGGGCTTGTACCAGCCGCAGTCAATGACGAAATACGAAATTCCGTGATTCTTTATCTTTTCCAGAATGCGCGTTATGTTGTCGTGTGACGGAATTCCCCACGTTGTGCAGTATTCGTTGAACATAACGGGAAGAGATTTCTCACATTCGGGAGCATCCTCAAGAAATCTCTCGCAGTATTCTGTAAGCCTTGAGGAGAATATGTCAATCGAATCTGTATTTGCTGTCGACAGAATCGCTGTCGGTGCCGAAAAGCTCTCGCCGACCCCGATTTTCTTCGTCCAGTGACCAAACTCGCGATCTGCAAGACCGCCCGAAACGGCGATATTTTCATCCTTTCGGTATACCTCCATCTGCCACGATGACGGCACAGCAAGCTGCGCGCCCCAGAATACGTGATTTTCCGTGTCCTCGACCGCAATGAAAGGGAAGTAGTGATTCACGGGCATGGATCCGACGGCGCCGTAACGCTCGCATCTCACTCCACCCATATTCCACGAGGTATCGAGAAGTAGCTCCTCCATTGTGTCTGAGCGCAGTCTCCCCTCCTCGCTCCAGCGCGACATGATTCGGTGAAGCATTATTTTTCCGTGCGAATCGGCGGGCAGATAGGGTGATATTCCCGTGAGCGAAAAGCTTGAAAACATTTCGAGTGTGACGGGGCGGTCGCCCCCGTTTTTGTATGTACATTCGACGGTGACGAATCTGTCCCCGTCATGAAAGAGAAGCGTGTGTGTGACACAGTTTCCGCGTTCGTCGGAAAGATGGGTGTCAATTTGCGTCACGCCCCCGCGGCAAATTGCGTTTTGACCGACAAGACGAAGCTTCAGCGTGCTTTCGCTCTGTCTCATTGTGTACCCCGCGCCGTATCCGCCCGCGTAGGCGTCGCCCGACAGCTTAATCTGCACGAGTGAATCAAGTGCTGCGCGCTTGTCCGTGAACCTCGGCGTGCTGCCCTTCGGGTAAAGCATAAGCCCGACGCGCCGTTCGCTGTCGCATATGTATTCGGCGCTCATGTCGCCGAGGTCATATTTTTTCAGTGTTTCAGTCATCTTTTCGCTCCTTATTCGCCGCTGCGTCAAAGCATATCATGCCTCGCGCCCTTATGCGGCGCACCCTTATATCCGAAAATCCCGCCGCCTTCAAAAGACGAAGAAGCTCGTCGGGCGCATAAATCCTCATCCCCACCACGCGGCTTTCAAGCGCCCTGCTGTCGGGTTTTTCGCCGTCCGTGTCGTTGCAGATAAGAAAGCGCCTGCCGTTTTTCAGTACGCGGAAAACCTCTGACAGTCCGCGCTCAATATCCCAGAAATATATCGTCTCAAATGCCGTCGCGACGTCGAATGTCCCGTCCTCAAACGGCAGCGCGGAAACATCTCCCCGCAGAATCTCGCACCGCCCCGCAAGAATCGCATCTTTGTTGTATTCGCGGCTCTTTTCAACCGAAAGGGGCGATATGTCGATTCCGACGACGCGACCGCAACTGCATTTTGAAAGCAGCCTTTCTACGTTTGCGCCTCCCCCGCAGCCGACATCGAGTGCCGTGCCGCCGCACGGAACGGAAAAATCAAAAAGTCCCCACTTCGCGAGCGCGGCGTGACCGCCTCGGTTCATCTTTTCAATGAAGAAATCGCCGCCTATCCCGTGCGGATTTTTCGCGTTCTGTATAAATGCGTCCTCGTCTTCCTCGCGGTCGAACGAAAAACGCACAAATTCGGCGGTAACGTCCTCGTCTCTAAGAAATTCAAAGTAGACGGCGTGCCGCCCGACAATTTCGGACGTTATCGGCGCGTTTTTCACCGACTCCGCGCGTCCCGGGCACATTGACGCGATGATTTCGCCGTCATATTTGTCCGCACGCACGTTGACGGTCACGTCCCCGTCAGCGATTACCTCGACTGTGACGTGTCGCGGTGATACATCACCGAACGAAAGATACCGAAATCCCACGGTTGTGCCGCTTTTGATGTTCGCGACGGGAGCGGAGACAGAATCCGTCATGTCGTATACGGGCTTTATGTAAGCAGAACCCGCGCCGCCGTAAATGTGGCAGGCGTAGCCGGCGGAGATTATTTTGTAAGCGTCAATTCCGCCTCGGAACATTCCCGACGACGTCATCTCGACGGGACGCGAGGCGACGGGTACCCCGTTTTTGTATGTTACCTCGCCGAGATAAAGCCGACCGTCCTTGTCAATCGCCGCGCCGATTGGCTCCGCCATCGCCTGACGCGAGTATTCGTCCACTCCCGTTTGCCTATGATAAAATACGTACCACTCCCCGTTTATCTCGGCAATGCTCCCGTGATTGTTGCCCCAGCGGTATGTCATCGTTCCCGTGCCGTCGGAGTTTTTGAGTATTTCTCCCCCGTTGAAGATTATATCCCCGCCGTGTGAATAACCGTCGAGCGGGCTGTCACTGTATTTGTATGTGAGAAATCCGTTGTTCGGCGTGTAAATTCCATATTCGGGTACGGGAGTGAAGTACCGCTTTGAATAAATGAAAACGTACTTTCCCATGACGCGGCGAATTGACGACGCCTCAAAGAAGGCGTCAGTCTCGTCGGCGTGACCGTCGTCGGGCGCCTTGTAGCCCATCGTATGACCTATAAAATTCTCGTGCAGCGTCTCCCGCTTAATGTGCGCCATATCATCCTGCATTTCGGCGGCAAAGCTCTTGCAGAAGCCCCAGTATGCGTATATTTTTCCGTCGACATCAACAAGAACCGCGGGGTCAAATCCGAGATCTGTCAGCACGGGGTCTGTGAAGGGACCCGTGGGTGAGCTTGATTTTGCGACCATAATCCGCGAGCCGCACGCCTCTGCGGCGTAAAGATAATACGTGTCGCCCTTCTTTACGACATCGGGCGCGAAAAGAACGCTCCCGTCAGTCGCAGTGTAGCATATGCCGTTACATTTCCAGTCGGAAAGGTCGTCTGCGGGAGCGCTCCATACGACATAATCGCGTCCGCAGTATCCGTTCCTTTCGGTGTCGTGCGAGCCGTAAACGTAAACTCTCCTCTCGCCCTCGTATTCAAAAACCCTCGGTTCGCCGTCGGGAACGTGTTCCCAAAGCGGCATATACGGGTTCGCTCCCTTTATGTAATCACTCATAATATCCTCTCCCTATATTATATCAATTCGAGTGCTATACCGTGAATATTGAAAATAAATCTATGATTGATTTTCGATATTCACCAACTTGACGACTTCCATTGTGAATCTTTGATTCACAATGGAACGTCTTTAAATCTGTGATTTATCCTTCAATGTTATAATAGCCTCTCTCTATCGTGATGCACTTTTATTGTATCATCGTGCAGTGTACCCGTGAATATATTTTTGTATCTATGATGCAAAAATATATTCAACAGACTTGAGAAATGGGCTGTGCCCATTTCTCAATGTCTTATTATAACATAAAAGCGTGCCGAAATGCAATATCGGGGCTTTGCCCCGTACCCCACCAAAGAAACTTTTTGAAAAAAGTTTCTTTGGATGTTTCAAAAACTTTTTATCGCTCACCATGTTTCACATGGCGAGCTAAAAAGATATTTTTAAGCGACCATGCAGAGCATGGGAGCGATAGAAAGTTTTTGGAGATTCTTAAGCCCCTTTTTTCAAAAAGGGGCTTAAGTCGGGGCTTTGCCCCGTACCCCGAATATTCTTTTTGATTTTTACAATTTCCCTGTAACATTCGGCGGAATTTTGTGATTTAATATGTGAAGGGGAAAATAAGCATAAGGAGGTATGCCGAATGAACGACGCGGAAATACTGAAGCTCTTCCTCGAACGCTCCGAGCGCGCAATAGAGGTGCTTTCGGAAAAATACGGACGTGCGGCAAGCAAGCTTGCAAAAAATATCGTCGGAGACGAGAGAGACGCGGAGGAATGCGTCAATGACGCGTATCTCGCAGTGTGGAACACGGTGCCGCCAAAGGAGCCGTCGCCTATGTCACAGTATCTTTACGGTATAGTGCGCAATATATCCGTAAACCGCGTAAGATACAATACCGCCGAAAAGCGCGGTGAGTATACGCTCTGTCTTGACGAGCTTGAAGAAGCTGTTCCGTCCCCCGGCGGAACGGAGAGCGAATTTGAATCAGGCGAGCTGTCGCACGCGATTGACGCGTTTATCGACACACTCGGAAAGACCGACCGCATGATTTTTGTGCGCAGGTACTGGTATCTCGATTCAATCTCCGATTTATCAAAGGCTGCGGGTCTTCGCGAGGGCGCTGTCCGGACGCGCCTTTCGAGAATACGCTCAAGGCTTAAGAAATTTCTCGAAAGGAAAGGAGAGGCTTTATGACAAATAAAGATATTTTTGACGCGATTGGCGGCATATCGGACGCTCACGCGGCGGAATTTGCGGCGGTGAGACGTGTGCCGATTTACAGACGAAGCGGTATGATTTCGGCTGCGGCGGCGTGCCTTCTGCTCGCGCTTCTTGTGGGCGGCGGCTCACTTTTCACAGGTCTTTTTGAACCGGGATACGACGGCGACGGGGAGATGCAAGCCGTGGGAGATGTCGATATTAACTGGGGAATCTGGGAAAGCGAATACGAAACATTTGTGTCGAGTGAAACCGCAATCGTACAGGAATATGTGATATACGTTCCGACGTCGGACGGGTATGTGACGTATACGTATACCTACAATGATACGCTTGACGTCGGTGTCGGGGTGATTCTCTGCCGTATAGTAACTCTCGGCGAGCTTGACGGGTGCACCATGTCCGTTGATAAGGCTGAGCGAACGCTTGTTGAGGAGACATTCTCTGACGATGAGGACAACTCGTATGTGAAAGCGACCTATATATGGAATGTTGAGCTTACGGGTGTGGGACTTGACGACGACATTCTGAAATGCGTTGTGAATACGCTTCTTGACTATCAGATGTCGTCCTCCGTAATTCTCACCGTAAACGGCGAGCCTGCCGTAATAGACGGGGTGACCTGCCCCGATGAAGGCTTCGGACGTTTTGAGCTGGAGATAACGGACGAGTACGAAGCCGCGGAATAAAAAATCAAGTAAGGAGGAACGAATTATGACACGAAAAATCAAAAAAGCCGCGCTGATGCTTGCAATTGCAGTGCTTTGCCTCTTCGCTGTGTCATGCATGGACAGCAGCGACGCGGGCGACAAGGATCTCGACTGGCAGGGCGCCGACGCATCGACGGGCGGCACGACAGGCGAGACGGACACAGACGACGCATCGACGGATGACGATTCGACGACCGTCGTTTCGACGGGTGCTTACGTTGCGTCGAAGGGAAGGATTGTTAAAACGGATGGGGCGTACTTTTTCATCTTTGAAGGCGACTACGACTACGGTGAGCTCGTCACAATACATTCGCGTTCGGCGGATGCGAGCTTTGACGACCTTGCGACGGGAGACCTTGTGGAGGTAGGAACGGACGGCAGTATTGCGGAATCCTATCCCGGGCAGATGAGCGTGTACACGCTTGAAATTCTCGAGCATGGGAGTGTCGACGACATTGACGAGAGAGCTATTTCCGAGATTGAGAGCTGCGGATATGACGTGATTGAATAAAAAATCACGGCAAAAAATCACGAAACGCCCCCTGCGGTATTCCGCAGAGGGCGTTTTCCGATAGTTTTTCTGTTTATGACGACATCTCGGCGCTTCCTACCTTTGCGCCGTCGGCAATTTCAGCCGATTCCGTGTAGCGAATCGTCCCGATTTCGCAGTTTTCATCAACCTTGACGATTCTGCCGACGACAGTTTTCGCTTTAACTCCCTCAAGCGTGATTGTGTCGCCCTCGATGGATTCCTTGACGACGAGCTTCTTAGCACTTTTCTTCGATTTGGTGAAAAAGCCGTGATTTTCGCTCTTCGACAGAATTGTTATCTCGCTGCCGCCTATGCTGTCAATCGTCACGCCGCCTTGGTGGTGTATCGTCACGCTCTCGGCGTTGAGCAGTCCCGAAATTGTCGCGCCGCCCGCGATTTTCACTGTTTCCGCCTCAATTCCGTCGCCCTTTACAATAATGCTTCCCGCTGCGGAAAGCCCGCGGCATTTAATGCTGCCGCCGACGGTGGCCGATCCCGCAAACGAAACCGTATCGTCGCAAATGATGTCCTTTGTGACGGTCGACGAGCCTGCGCCCTTTACGATTCCAAGGCATCTGAGATTTCCGTTGCAGCGCATCGACCCGCTCGACGAAAACGAGGCGCATTCAATGTCTCCGTCTATCTGTCCCGAACCGCTCATCCTTACATTGTCGTATTTTCCGCCGCCGAAGATGCCGCATCCCGCGCTGTTGATGTCATTACTCATTTGTAGTCCTCCTTACTCTGTCCGAAAGGTTTATGTTTATTCCAAGACTTCTAAGCTCATACTCGACCGAATCAAGAACGGCGGCGATGATTTTGTCCGCTGTTTCCGAATCGCTTATGCCGGGCTTGATATGAGGCATCTCGCGGGGCTTTTCCTCCGCCGCGCCTGTCTCCTCCGCCGCGGGCGCGCTCTCCGCCATGGGCGCGTCCTTCGCCGCCGTCTCATCCTTCGTTTCGCTGCCGGCTTTATTTTCCGCATCCGCACCGGGCGTCTCCTCTTTTTGTCCGTTTACGGCATTTTGTCCGTTTACGGCAGCTTGTCCGTTTATGGCATCGTCTCCAAAGAGAGCGATAACGCTGTTTGTGATATCCTCCGTCTGATTTCCCGCCTCAAATGATATTTTTATTATATCATCCGTGAAAAATCGCGCGCTTCCGAGCTTTGTTGTGACGATAAGAACCTTTTTTTCGACGCTTTCGTTCGTAATTGCGGCGTAAATTTCGTCAAGCGATTTCCCCTTTGACTGCTCCTTTAAGATGAGATTGATTCTTTCGATGACAAGCTCGCGGGGAAGGAAGGTTTCCTGTCCCGTAAACACCGTTTTTTTGATGAACCATTCTCCCGGAAGCAGTCCCATGCGCTTCCATCTGTAAAGCGTGCCGTAGGAGATATTGTACATTTTAAGCACGTCCTGCTTTGATATGAGCGATGGGTCGCTCGCAGGGTCAAAAAGTGCGATTTTATTCTCTGCCATTATCAGTAATCACTCTCCCTCATGCGCGTTCGATGTTCGCGACCTTCGCCCCGTCTGAAATTATGGGCGTTCCGCTGCACCGAACAGTTTCAATTTCACATCCGTCTCCAACTCTGACAGTGTCCCCGATGACGAGCGCTGCGCGGACGCATTCAAGCGTTACGCTGCCTCCCTCGACTGTATTCACCTTTGCGGTGGGAGCCTTTCGCGGCGTATTGTCCGAGGGCGCAATGCTTATGGTGTCGCCCGTTACCTTTTCGATTTGCACCTCGCCGCGCTCCGTTTCGATTCGCACGATATTTGCGGCGAGAAGACCTCCGATAAGCGCCTCGCCTTTGATATGAACGCTTTTTGCGTGAATATCTTCGCCGACACTGACATTTCCGTCAGCCGTAATATCTCCGACGCATGAAACGGAATCCCCGCAGCGCAAGGTTCCGTTTACGCTGACAGATCCGCAGGAAAGCGAGTCCCCGATATTCGCGGTTCCGCTTGCCTGAAAGACGCCGTCACATTTTACGCTGTCGCCTACATTGACATTTCCGTCCGCTATCAGGCATTCACACGCGAGACTGTCGCCGGCAGTGATTGTGCCGTTGTGTCTTATATAGCCATCGCATTTGATGCTCTCTGCGACGTTGATTGTGCCGGATGAGGTGATAGATTCGCGCGCGAAGGGGGAACCGCCCGAAGCTGCGGATCGAGTGCCGCATAAAAGCGAGCCTCCAACCGATACAGTGCCGTCCGACGCGAGATATTCGCATTCCGCGTCGCCGCTGATATTAGCCGTTGTCTCTACGCAAAAGCCTTCTCCCAAATAAAGTGAGCCTCCGATTTTCGCGTTCTCTGCGTAAAGTTTCTCCGCTTTTACGTCGCACCCTACCGTAATTTCTCCGTTGGCGATAATGTCGTCACATGAAAGGTCGCCTTTGATATTGACCGCTCCAGATGAGCTGAAATCGTCGCACTTAGCGTCGCCTCCGACATTGACGTCCCCGTCGGATATGTCAATTGATCCGCACTGCAGGTCGCCTCCTACATTGACTTTTCCGTTATCCGTGACCTTGAAGGCTTCCTTGCATTCAATGTCACTCTCAGTCTCAAGTGTGCCTGATACGTTCATCACGCGGCACTCGATGTCTCCCGCTGCCGAAAATTTACCGCTTACGTCGAGCGATTGGCACTCGGTGTCTCCCGTAACATATGCTTTCCCCGAAATTTTCGCCGAGGCTTTGCACGTCAGGTCTCCTTCTGCGGAAAAATGACCGTCATCATCTACAACTAAAGCTGAACATTTCGCGTCACCGTTAAAGCTTGCGCTTCCTTTTTTTGAAACATTCAAAACGCTGCACGACAAATCACCCTGACTGCCTAAAAAGCGCTCGCTCACATAAAGGGAATTGCAGGTGACGTCCCCATCGATTGAGGCGGCACCCGTAAATTTTGCGTTTACGCATGTGAAATCTCCCTCGGCGTCAAACTCTCCCGACATATCAAAGGACGCGCAAGTTGTGTCCCCGCGAACATAGGCGTGACCCGAAACGGAAAAGTCGGCGCACGAAATGTCTCCGTCGCACGAAAGTTCTCCCGGCACGCCAAGCGTGCTGCATCCCATGTCGCCTTTGATTTTCGCATCTCCCGAAACGCTCATATCGGCGCACGAAAGATCCCCGTCCAGCTCAAAAGTGCCCGACACATCAAGCGAGCCGCACTCGAGGTCGTCCTCCGCGTGAAGCATTGAATCCACCTTCAGGGGATTATCCTGCTCCTCGCCGCTTCCGTTTTGATTGAATTGATCCGTAAACATCGCTTCTCTCCTTCTTCAATGTTTTATTGCTTAATTCTAAGCGCTGTACCGTGAATAACAAGGCTGTGCTTTGCTCTTCAATGTTATTGTACCATAACATTATTATTGTGTCAAGCGTTTTTGCAAAAAAAATCAAAAAAATTTTTTCAGCGTTATTTTTTGCGCTAAAAACGCAAATTCGGGTCGCCGTCCGGCGACCCGAATATCAGTGTTTTGCTGATGCGCTTCAGTTGTTGCCTGAGCAGCAGCAGAATATTACAACAAGCGCGATTATGAGAATCCAACAAAGGTTGTTGTCTTCAAACGCTCCGCCTATGCAGTTGGACATATCTTGATCCTCCGTTTTATGGATGCGGTCGCAATGCGGAGGGCACCCCGTGCCGCCGCCGCGAACGCTTAATATCATGATATGTCAGACTCCGCCGTTTGTTACGTCAATCGGATAAAGTCCGTTTCGAGAAACGAAAGCGCCGATGTTGTGCTGTTGATGGGGAACACCTTCGACGCGCCGCACTCCGAGCAGGTGATTTTCACTGTTTCCTCGTCAACATTGACGTGATAATCGCCGCAGCCGTCCTCGCAGCGGCATGAAATTTTGCCTTCCTCTTCAAGGTCGCGCACGACGAAATTTATTATATCGAATATTTCGGGGTCAGATGGAATCTGACCCTTGTCTGCGGGATGCTGACCCTTGTCAGATGGAATCTGACCCTTGTCAGCATGACCCTTGTCGGCGTGACGCTTGCCCTTGACCTCGTTAATTTCGTCGAGCGTCACGTCGCCGAGCAGCTCCAGCAGCTCCTTTTCGGATTTCGTGAGCGCAAGCCCGACCTCGCCGCGTCCGCCGACAAATACGATGTCAATCCCCGTGTAGGGGCAGCCGAGCGTGAAAAGCTCGCGCCCGAAAAATACGCTGTCCGAGACGGTGTAGGTATGCGGATTCGGGCAGAAAAGGCACGGTACGTAAAGCTTGATTTTGCCGTCGCGCATATATTGAATTGTAAGCTCGCTTTCGCCGCAGTCGCATTTGAGCCGCAGCAAATCTCCCGACAGGGAGAATACCCCCACCATGCTCATTATTCCGGCGCCGCAGTGAGGGCAGCGGTATGCGACGATTGTTTCCTTTTTGTCAAGTACCATGTGTTTGTCTCCGTTCAGTCCGTGTAAATTCGCGGTACGCGCTTTCCGATGAGGCAGACAAGCTCGTAATTTATCGTATCCGCGACCCTTGCGAGATTTCGCAGCATTGATTTGTCCTCGCCGAATATCGTCACCTCGTCGCCGATTTCCACGCCGTAAATTCCGCTTATATCGACCATGCACTGGTCCATGCACACTCTGCCGATTATAGGTGCGGGCTTGCCCTTGATGTAAACGACGCCGCCCGATGAAAATTTGCGCATAAATCCGTCGGCGTATCCTATCGGGATTGTGGCGACTGTAATATTTTTGTCAGCCGTATAAGTCCCGCCGTAGCCGACGCTCTCACCTGCGTGCACCGTATGTATGTGCGATACAACGCTTTTGAAGCTCATGACGGGTTGAAAGAGCTTTTCGTTTTCCATGGGGAAATACGGCTCAAGCCCGTAAAGAATGATTCCCGCACGCACCATGTCGAGGTGATATTCGGGAAATTTCAGAATCGCGGCGCTGTTGCAGACGTGGCAGAGAAGCCGCACGCCCTTCACCTCCAGCTCCTCGTCTACCCTCATGAATCGCTCGAACTGAAGCCTCGTAGGCTCGGGATCGTCCTCGTCGGAGCAGGCGAAGTGCGTGAAAAGCCCCTCGGGCAAAAGCCCCTTGTATCCGGATGCCTCGGCGATTTCCTCCGCAGCCAGGGGACCGCAGTCAAATCCGATTCTGTTCATGCCCGTGTCGAGCTTGAAATGAACCTTGACGCGGCAGCTCTGATGCTCGGCAGCACGTGAAAGCGCCCGCGCGTATTCGGCGGAGAATACGGTCTGTCTTATGTCGAGGCGCGAGAGAATGCCCGCGTTTTCAACGGGGGTATACCCTAAAATGAGAATTTTCGCGCCGTACATGAGACGCGATGCGAGCGCCTCGCGTATCTCCACCGCCTCCTCGAGCGAGGAGACGGCGAACCATTCCGCACCCGCGCGGTAAAGCGCCGTCGCGCATTTCACAGCACCGTGACCGTATGCGTCCGCCTTGACGACGCACATTACCTTCGTGTCCTGTCCCGCAAGACGGCATATTTCCGTGTAATTTGAACCGAGCGCGTCGAGATTGATGTCCGCCCACGCCTTATGCTTTATATTATATTCGTTCATGAAACAAAAATTCGCTCCCAAGGTCCTGTTATTTTATCCGCCGGAAAAGCTCCATTCCGAAACGCAAAAATCCGCCCCATCACAGTATAGCCTTGACGGAATCCCCGTTTCGGCGTTCGCCTCACAGTATATCGCCGGCTCACCTCCGTAGGACGTGTAAGCCGTGCCGCCCGAAACCTCGCGCGTTAAAATCGAGTCGGCGCATACCGAAAAAAGACGCATGACCGTCCTGTACGTTTCGGCGGCGCTCTTGCTCACCGGGACGGATATACCTCCCGAAAAGAGCGTCACGCTCGTTTTTGTCAGTGTGACGGTGAAAATGAAGTTACCGTTTTCATCGTAATAGTCGAGGCTCCCCGTGCGGACTGATGTCACGTCGTGCCATTCGTCGAGCGTTGCCGCAACCGCAAAAACGCCCGCGTCAGTCGTCAGCTCACCCGTCACGTATGCGCTCTCTCCGACAATATCGGGCACACTGTAAGAGCAGGAAACGAGAAAAGCGGCTGTCAGAAGCACGGCGATGATTTTTATTCCTTTTGCAAATGTCATTGAAGCATACCCCGTGTAAATACTGCGGCGGATTTGACGCGCCGTAATATTTATACTCACGGGGTACGCCTCGCATGACATTTTTATTTTCCGAGATTCTCGCCCGCGAAGTGAAGCTTTGTCACGACTGTATGCTCGCGGTTATAGTATTCGATGATTTCGAGCGATTTATCAACCATATCGAAAAGAATCGCGCACTTGGAGCCGTCCTTGTCGGTGTAAAGTCCGTAATAAACATTCGGTGCGGACGGAGAGGAGCAGTGATTTATAGTCCTCGCTCCCGATTCGTCGAGCTTTTTCTTGTATTCCTCGCTGCTGTAGGGCGCGATAAGCTCAAAATCCTTGATTTTCATCTCGAGAATGAGCTTTTCCGCGTTATGCTCGCTTGCGTGCTCATCGCCCTTGTCGGTTTTGATTTTCTTGCCGTAGTTGCGAGTGAAGCGAATCGTTCCCGCATTGAAAATCTCGTAGCGCTGGTCGTAGTTGACATAGCGCCATGTGAGAGGTCTTATTATCGGCACGATAACTACAAAGCCGATAGCAAGCCCCATGATAACGCCTGCCCACTGCATTCCGAGCGGACCCCAGAATACGGCAATCAAAATGATAAAGAGCGCGACATATCCCACCTGAAGCAGAATTTTCGCGGCGAGGTACGCTCCCTCGTGCTTTCTTGCGACTGAATAATCGCAGTTGTACTTGTTTTCTTCCATAATTAAGTATCCTCCGGAAATAAAAATTAATAAGCCGTTATTACTATAAACTAAATGCTGAACCGTGAATATTGAAGGCGAATCTGTGATTCGGATTCGATATTCACCAACTTGACGACTTCCATTGTGAACCAATGGGGTCACAATGGAATGTCTTTGAATCTGCGATTCATTATTCAATGTTATTATATCATATTCAGCGCAAAACTGCAAATGTTTTTGACCGAGGAATTTATATTTTCGATTGAATATAGGCGAGAAATGCACAAAATCACGCTTTTTTATAAAAACAGTGCCCGCCACACTTGACATTTGCGTTTTTTCATTGTATAATGCCATATAATGACACAGTTCGACAAAATAAACCGAATGTGTTTTGTCAATTTACGGCACAGTGGAGGGAAGTTTGAAAGATAAATCTTTCAACCCTTGCGGTTTCTCTTCGTTTTGTGTCCTTCATCGCACAATAATCGGTGCGATGATTCCGCTACGCGGAACCGGACACAATTCCGAACGAAAGGAAACTTTCGCTAATGCGAAAGTCATGGCATTAAATGTGAAGGATGCAAAAAACGTCGTCGGCGCGCTGGCGGGCGACATAATCGGCTCGAAATACGAGTTTAACAATCATCGCTCGACCGAATTTCCCCTGTTTGCGCCTGACTGTGAGGCAACTGACGACAGCGTGATGACTGTTGCCGTGATGAAGGCTCTTATCGATTCGGACGGCGACGATGGAAAGCTTTATGAATGCGCGGTGTCTGCGATGCGCGAAATAGGACGGAATTATCCGTCGTGCGGCTACGGCGGAAGATTCAGGGTGTGGATGTTTTCGGACGAGCCGAAGCCCTATAACAGCCTCGGAAACGGTGCTGCGATGCGAGTAAGTCCCGTTGCATATGTGTCCCGCTCGATAGATGAGGCGAGGCGGAAGGCAGACCTTGTGACATCACCGACGCACAATCACCCCGAGGGAATCAAGGGCGCGGAGGTGACGGCGGCAGCGGTCTATATGGCGCTTCACGGATTTTCCAAGGAAGAAATTCTCTCTATGGCAGAGAATTATTACGCGCTTGATTTCACGACCGACGGAATTCGACAGACGTATAAGTTTGACGAAACCTGCTCAGGAACAATCCCGCAGGCGCTCGTATGCTTCCGCGAGGCGAAAAGCTACGAGGAAGCCGTTCGTCTTGCCGTCTCGATAGGCGGTGACAGCGATACGCTTGCGGCGATTGCAGGCTCAATTGCGGGCGCATATTATGGAGTTCCCGACGACATAGCGGCAAAAGCATTTGCCTATCTTGATGAGTGCCTTTTCGGCATTTGTACGAAATTTGTCGATTACGTGCGAATGTGCGATGAATCGTCAAAAAATTAATTGATTTTCGGAGGAACTGTCATGTACGCCCGCATACTGAAAGCGCTGATGGATAAAAAACTGCTTTCCGATACTGATGCGGAGGAAATCTTAAAGCTTGCCGAGGGCGGGGAGAGCATATCGGATATGCTTTTGTCCTCATACGCCGTGAGCGAGGATTTGCTGACGAAAATCATCTCGGATGCGTCGGGCTTGCCCACCGTCAGGCTTTACGAGCGCGAGGTTTCGCATGGGCTGTCGGAGAGCTTTCGCGCCGATGAGCTTCTGAAAAATCTCTTTATCCCCTTTGAGTATGACGAGGATACGAATATACTGTCTGTCGCGGTATGCGATCCGCTGAATATGTATGTCAGAGACATGGCAAATTCACGCGGTTATCGCATCCGCGTTTTTCTTGCGTCAAAATCGGATATAGTGAGGACGATTGACAAAATTTACGGCAGCGAGGAAATGAAAAATGCCGCGAGCGTCGCCGGAGAGGCGAAAATGACATACGACGAGGAACGCCTGCTGCGCGAGGAGGTGAAATATTCGCCGCTTGTAAAGCTTGTGGACGAGACAATAAAGCAGGCGGTGCGCCGCCGCGCGTCCGATATTCACATTGAGCCGCTCCCCGACAAAATCCGTGTGCGCTACCGCATTGACGGCACACTTCTGACAATTGAGAACTACGAGATAAGTCTTTTGCCTGCGATTTCGGCGAGAATAAAGATAATGAGCGGGTGCGACATATCCGAAAAGAGGCTGCCGCAGGACGGACAATTTTCAATGACTGTGGACGGGAGCGAATACGACATCCGCGTATCTGTTCTTCCGACGGTAAACGGCGAAAAATGTATGCTTCGCGTGTCTCGGAAATATACAATCAGCAAAAGCTGGGAAACGCTCGGATTTTCGGGAGACGATCTTGAAAAATTCAACAGAATACTTCATCGCCCGAACGGGCTTGTGCTTGTCGCGGGACCTACGGGTTCCGGAAAAACTACGACAATGTACGCGGCTCTTGAGGAGCTTCGGCGCGAGGGAATAAATATTGTCACAGTCGAGGATCCGGTTGAGGTTATGATTGAAGGCGTAAATCAGGTGCAGGTAAACGGCGGCGCGGGTCTGACCTTTTCAAAAACGCTTCGTTCAATTCTGCGTCAGGACCCCGACGTGATTTTAATAGGCGAGGTACGCGACAACGAAACGGCAGAAATCGCGATTCAGGCATCCATAACGGGGCATCTTGTCCTGAGTACGCTTCATACGAGCGACACTGCCGGCAGCATTACGCGGCTTCGCGACATGGGAATCGAGGAATATCTCATCGCCGACGGCGCTGCGGGCATAATCGCGCAGCGGCTTACGCGCATTTTATGCACCGAATGCAAAAGGAAAAGGCGCGTGACAAGCGGCGAGGCTAAATTTCTGAATCTCACGCCGCAAGAGGCGAAGGATGTGTACGTATATGACGCCGCAGGCTGCCCGAAATGCGAGGGCACGGGATATTACGGCAGGACGGGAGTATTTGAAATTATGGAGATAACGCCGACAATACGCGACGCGATAGCGTCAGGCACGCCGTCAGCGGAGCTGAAGCGCATGGCGGTGAGCGAGGGAATGAAAACGCTCGATTCCGGCATTCGCAGTCTTGTGCTTTCGGGAATAACATCGCCAAAGGAAGCGGAAAGGCTCTCGCTGACAAATATAATGTACGAAAGGGATTAGGCTGCGATGACGTATAAATTCAAAGCGATAAACTCCCTTGGCGGAATTGTAACATCCAATCTTACAGCACCCACAAAGGACGACGCGAAAAGCTCGCTTCACGCTGTCGGCTATCTTGTACTTTGCCTGAAAGAGAAAAAAGAACGGCGCGGCGGGATAAAGCTCGGCTTCAAAAGGCGACCGAGCGACGGCGAAATGTCCGTATTTTGCCGTCAGGCGGCGGCGCTGCTTCGCGCGGGAATCACAGTGTCGGACGCGATTCATTATTTGAGCGAAATGACAAGCTCGTCCTGCCTTGCGGGAGCGCTCTGCGAAATGCTTTCGGATCTGCGCCGTGGGATACGTCTTTCGGAGGCGATGAAAAGCAGGCGGGACGTTTTTCCCGAAATTATGATATGCGCCGCGGCGTCGGGAGAGGCATCAGGCAATCTCGAGCATTCGTTTTCGCGCATGGAGGGCTACTTCAGGGAGCGGAATAAAACAAGAAAAAGCATTGAAAACGCGCTCGCATATCCTGCCGTGCTGCTCGTGTTCATGGTAGCCGTCATTTTCGCGATGCTTGCTTTTGTTATACCGGAAATATCGGGTATGCTTGAAGAAATGGGCGCGGAGCTGCCGTCTGTTACCCGTGCGGTGATAGCTGCCTCGGATTTTATCTCTTCAAATGCGATTCCACTTTTCGTGACGGCGGCGGCGCTTGTTGGAATTTTCACCGCAGTTTCTAAAATCGAAGCCGTAAAGCACTTTTTCGATGTTATGCTGCTCCGCGTTCCGATAATATCAAAATGCTCCGAAAATTACGCCACAGCGGAATTTTGCCGCACGATGTCGTTTCTTCTCGGGGCAGGACTTCCGATTGTCGATGCGCTCGGACTTGCGGCGTCGTCTATGCGAAACTCCTGCTTTAACGGCGCTGTCCGCAAAACAGCCGAAATGGTTAAAAACGGCTCGGAGCTTTCGGCAGCGATACGCAGCGCGGGAGTATTTCCGAAGCTTTTGTCGGACGCCGCGTATATAGGCGAAAATTCGGGCAATATTCCCGGGCTTTTGGGCGGACTTTCTGAATTTTACGATGAGGAGATTAAGTCGTTTTCCGCAAAGCTCACGTCGATTATAGAGCCTGCGGTGATAATAATTATGTCCGCTGCCGTCTTTTTAGTTGTGCTTTCCGTTTTCCTGCCGCTTTTGGGCGTTACGGATGCCATTGGCGAGCTGATTTGATTCAAAGCGCCGGCTTTGAATCGGATTTTCACGCGGGATTTTTATATTTTCAGCGAAAAAAAGGCACGGCGGGGTGATTCCGTCGTGCCGTTTTTGAATATTTTCTTATTTTTCTGCCGCGGCGAGCTTGACGCAGAGGCAAAGCACATCCATTGCCGTCTGAAGCTCGTCATTTTCGGGAAAGGTCGGCGCGATTCTGAGATTTGAATCGTTCGGGTCGTGACCGTAGGGAAATGTCGCGCCTGCGGGAGTGAGCGCAACGCCTGCCTCACGGCAAAGCTCATATACGCGCTTGGCGCATCCCGGCATGACGTCGAGGCTCACAAAATATCCGCCGCGCGGATTTGACCATTTCGCGATACCAAGCCCGCCAAGCTCACGCTCCAGTGTTCCGCATACAATCTCGAACTTCGGGCGCAGAAGCTCCGCATGAAGCCTCATATGATTGCGTATTCCCTCCGCCGAACCGAAATACTTCACGTGCCGCATCTGGTTTATCTTGTCGTGACCGATTGTCTGATACGACATAACCTTTTTCGTGTATTCGATGTTTTCGCCGCTCGCGGCAAGAATCGCGACGCCCGAGCCTGGGAACGTGATTTTTGACGTTGATGCGAAGCAGTAGAGCATATTTTCATGCTCCCTGCCGTATTTCTTTATTTCATCGAAGATGTTCCAGTCGGCAGGATCGGGATCATCGGGATAAAGGCTGTGTACGATGTAGGCGTTGTCCCAGAAAATCCTGAAATCGGGCGCTCTCGGCGTGAGCGCTGCGAAGCGCTCCACAACCTCGCGGCTGTACGTTATTCCCGACGGATTCGCGAATTTCGGAACGCACCAGATTCCCTTTATACGCTCGTCCGTTTTCACAAGCGCCTCGACAATGTCCATGTCGGGTCCATCCTCGTTCATGCGGATGGGTATCATCTCGATTCCGAACGCCTCGCATATTGAAAAGTGTCTGTCATATCCGGGAACGGGGCAGAGAAATTTGATTCCCTTCTGCTCGCCCCACGGGCGCTCTCCGCCCGGAACGCCGAATATCATCGCGCGCGTCACCATGTCGTACATGAGATTGAGGCTTGAGTTGCCCGCAACGATGATGTTATCGCTCGGGACGCCGAGCAGCTCGGCGAAAATCGCCTTTGTCTCGGGAAGTCCGTCAAGAACGCCGTAATTCCGGCAGTCAACTCCCGCCTCGGAGTAGCAGTCCTCGCCGCTTGAAACGACGCTCAGCATTCCCATTGAAAGATCAAGCTGGCGCTTTCCCGGCTTTCCGCGCGTCAGATCGAGTTTATAGCCCTTCGACTTTATATCCTCATAGCGAGCGCGAAGCGCCTCTCTTTCGCTGTCTGAAAAAATTCCGTCTTTCATAAGTCCCCCCTATAAACGCTTTTGTTTTGCGGAGCTTTATTAAAAATCCGCAAGTCCCGCCGTGCGCGGGAACGGCTGCACATCGCGTATATTCGACATTCCCGTCATATACATGAGAAGCCTGTCAAAGCCGAGCCCGTAGCCGGCGTGCTTTGTTCCGCCGTATCGGCGAAGCTCCGCATACCATTGATAATCGTCGGGATTAAGCCCGAAGCGGTGTATCGCTTCTTCAAGAAGCTCAAGCCTTTCCTCGCGCTGCGAACCGCCTATCATCTCGCCGACGCCCGGAACGAGCATATCGCAGGCTGCGACCGTCTTTCCGTCGTCATTCTGACGCATATAAAACGCCTTTATCTCCTTCGGATAATCCGTGACAAATACGGGCTTTCCGAAGATTTTCTCCGTGAGATAGCGCTCATGCTCCGTCTGCATATCCATCCCCCAGTATACGGGGAATTTGAACTGCGCGCCCGATTCGGAAAGAAGCTTCACGGCATCGGTGTATGTCACGCGCCCGAAATCGCTCTCCACAAGTGCGGTGAGGCGATCAATAAGCCCTTTATCGACGAATTTATTGAAAAATTCCATCTCGGCGCCGCAGTTTTCAAGCACGTAGGAGATGATGTACTTTATCATGTCCTCGGCAAGATTCATGTCGTCCTCAAGGTCTGCAAACGCAATCTCGGGTTCGATCATCCAGAATTCGGCTGCGTGCCGCGTCGTGTTTGAATTTTCAGCGCGGAACGTCGGACCGAAGGTGTAGACGTTTGAAAAAGCCATCGCGAAGGTTTCGACGTTGAGCTGACCCGAAACGGTCAGATTCGCGGGCTTTCCGAAAAAGTCCTTTGAAAAGTCTATTTCGCCGTTCTCGCCCCGCGGAGGATTATCGAGGTCGAGCGTCGTTATTCTGAACATCTCGCCCGCGCCCTCGCAGTCGGAGCAGGTAATTATCGGCGTGTGAACGTAGACGAATCCGCGTTCGTTGAAAAATTTGTGTATCGCGTAGGCGGCGACACTCCGCACGCGGAAAACAGCGGAAAACGTGTTTGAACGCGGGCGAAGATGCGCTATCGTGCGCAGATATTCCATCGTATGACGCTTGCTTTGAAGCGGATAATCGGGTGCGGAGGCGCCCTCCACCTCGATTTTGTCGGCGTGAATCTCAAAGGGCTGCGGTCGGTCTTTCGTTAGAATGAACTTTCCCGTAACGTGAAATGACGCGCCTACGTTGCACTTTGCGATTTCCTCGTAATTTTCGAGATTTGACGCTTCAAAGACTATCTGCACGTTTGAAAAATACGTGCCGTCGTTCAGACTGATAAATCCTACGGCATTGCTTGAACGTATATTGCGTGCCCAGCCGGCAACGTGAAGCGTCGCGTCCGAATATTTTTCGGGGCTTTCGTAAAGCGATCTGACAGATGTGATTCCGACTCTTTCCATGATAAACCTTTTCCAACCGATTTTGCAGGATTTGAGATTTCAAAATTCAAAAAACGTCCCGCATGACGCTTATATTATAGTATATCCGCGGCATTTTTGCAAGAGAAAAAACGAAAAAATCAAAATTATTTTTGAGCTTCTCTGCGAGCCTCACAAAGGTTCGCGCCGCGGGAGGTCTTTTATAATAAAATTCTAAGCGCTTTTTGAAAAGGAACAAATTTTCGCTTGCAATTTTGCCTCGTTTGGTGTACAATATAATCCGGAAAACGAACATTTGTGCTATGGAGAGCCGAGAATTGAAGCGCACATATTTTGCGATAGATCTGAAGTCGTTTTACGCCTCCGTCGAGTGCGTGCTGCGCGGGCTTGATCCGCTGCGGACGAATCTCGTCGTCGCGGACGTGAGCCTCACGTCAAAGACTATTTGCCTCGCCGTGTCCCCGCCGCTGAAAAAATACGGTCTTTCGGGCAGGTCGCGGCTTTTTGAGGTTGAGGAGCGGGTGCGCGAGGTAAACGCGAAAAGAAGGGCGGCGGCTCCGAATCATAGTTTTGTCGGGAAATCGTGCGATGCCGATGAGCTGGCGGGAAATCCCGCCCTCGAGCTTGATTTCATAGCGGCGCGCCCGCAGATGTCGCTTTACATGAAGCGGAGCGTTGATGTTTACGAAATATACAAAAAGTATATCTCCCCCGACGATATTCACGTTTATTCGATTGACGAGGTGTTTATTGACGCGACAGGGTATCTCTCCCTTTACGGCGTGACGGCGCATGAGCTTGCGAGACGGATTATACGCGACATTTATGAAACAACGGGAATTTCAGCGACAGCCGGAATCGGCGAAAACCTTTATCTTGCAAAGGTTGCAATGGATATTGTGGCAAAGCATATTCCGGCAGACGCGGACGGGGTGAGAATCGCGGAGCTTGACGAGATAAGCTACAGGGAAGCACTCTGGGGACACCGACCGATAACGGATTTCTGGCGCGTTGGCGGCGGATATGCAAGGCGGCTCGAATCGATGGGACTTTACACTATGGGAGATATTGCGAGATGCTCGATGTCGGATGCGGGCGAGGAAATGCTTTATCGGGAGTTTGGCGTGATGGCGGAGCTGCTGGTCGACCACGCATGGGGCTGGGAGCCGTGCGAAATCGCGGATATAAAGGCGTATCGCCCGGAAAGCTCGAGCATCAGCTCGGGGCAGGTATTGAGGGAGCCTTACAGCTGCAAAAAAGCGCGGCTCATCGTGAGAGAGATGGCGGACGCGCTTTCAATGGAGCTTTTCGAGCGCGGGCTTCTGACCTCCCAAATTGTGCTTACCGTCGGGTATGATGCAGCAAACACTTCATACGACGGCGATTTTTCCCTTGATAGATACGGCAGGCGTGTGCCGAAATCGTCTCACGGCTCGGAAAATCTCGGCTGTTTTTCGCATTCGACCTCACTTATCGCGTCGGCGGCAACGAAAATTTTCGATCGCGTGACAAATCCGGAGCTTTTGATTCGGCGAATCAACATAGCGGCAAACGATGTTGTCACCGCGGGAGCGGAGAGGGAAAATCCCTTGTCGTACCGGGCAGACCAGCTCGATATATTCGCGGACGGGGAGGCGGAGCAAAAAAAGCTCGACGCCGAGCGGGCGGCGAATGAGAAAGAGGAGCGGATGCAGGGCGTGATTTCGTCGATACGAAAAAAATACGGCAAAAATTCGCTTGTAAAGGGGATGAATCTCGAAGAGGGCGCGACGGGAATGTCGCGAAACGAAAAAATCGGAGGTCACAGGGCTTGATGAGGCTTGGGAATGACGTGAAAAAATACGCGGACATAATGTATCTGCCGCATAAGCAGTCATCGTGGCGTCCGAAAATGTCAAATCGCGACAGGGCGGCGCAGTTTTCGCCGTTTGCAGCGCTTTCCGGCTTTGACGACGCGGTCAAAGCCTCCGACGAGGATAAAACCGAGGCGGCGGTGAGCGATGAATCTGATTTTGAAGGCGCATAAAAACCACAGGAACGGTAAAATCCGTTCCTGTGGTTTTCAATATGCTCTGATTTTAAAGCGTTATCCGCCCCTCGAATACGAGCTTTGTGTTGCCCGAAAGAATGACGCGCTCGTCAGTATAATTCACGGTGAGATCGCCTCCGCGAAGCTTCACTGCAATGTCCGCGCCGCGGTCGCAGTAGCCGTTTTCGACGGCTGCGATAACGGCGGCACAGGCGCCCGTTCCGCAGGCGGGCGTTTCGCCGTTTCCGCGCTCCCAGACGCGCATTTTTACCATGCCGCGGTTTACGACACGCACAAATTCCGTGTTTATCCTCTCGGGGAAATACGGTGAATGCTCAAACAGAGGTCCTATCCGCGCGACATCAACCGCATCGACGCTCGGGCAGAACACTACGCAGTGCGGGTTTCCGACGGAAACGCACGTCACGTAATATGTCACACCGCCTATCGTTAATGGGTAATTTATCATTTTGTCGGCGTCGATCGTCGTCGGAAGGCTCTTCACCGAAAGATCTGCCTTGCCCATATTTACGCCGACGTAATTTACCCTGCCGTTTCTCGTCGAGAGCTTCAGCTCCTTGATGCCGCTGCCCGTTTCGACAGTTACCGTGCGGCGCGGCGCAATTCCCATATCGTAAATGTATTTGCCGACAGAGCGCACGCTGTTGCCTGCCATTCCGGCCTCCGAGCCGTCGCGGTTGAATACGCGCATTTTCGCGTCGGCGACGCTCGAATTTTCAATGAGAATAAGACCGTCCGCGCCGATTCCGAGATGCCGGCTGCAAAGGCTTGCCGCAAGAGACTCGGGACAGGTTATGTTCCCGTCGCGGTTGTCGATAAAGATATAATCGTCGCCCGCCGCCTGCATTTTGTAAAAACGGATGTCGAGCTTTTCCTTGCGCATATGGTTGATGTCCACAAGCTCCGTGTTCGACTGGCTGTAGCCGCTTGCGATTATATCGGCGAAGGTGTTCGCCGTGTCAAGCGAGGTAAAGACGGGAACGAAATGGCGCAGCGCGAAGCGGTGAAGGGAAATGTACTCGGAGGTCATCTCGGAGTTGCGCAGCGCGCCCGTGTATATGATGAAGCTGACGGTTTTCTCGTCAATCATCGAATACGCATCTCGCGCAACGTCCTCTATAAGCTCCACGTCGATTCCAAGCCCCGAAATAGACTCGGCTGCAATCGCCGTCGCGGTGATTTTATATCCCAGATCGTCGAGCTTTTTCGCAATGGAGATAATTTCAAGCCTGTCCTCATAGTCAACGCTTATGAGAACTCTCGTTTTCCTGTCGGGATCCGGCGCTTTAATATGCTCGCCCGATGCGGAAATTCCCTTGAAAAGCGCCTCGCCGAGCGTTTTTCCCATGCCAAGCACCTCTCCCGTCGATTTCATTTCGGGTCCGAGATACGAATTTACGTTGTCGAGCTTTTCAAACGAGAAAACGGGGACCTTGACGGCGTAGTAGGGCGGGATTTTGTAAAGTCCCGTGCCGTAGCCCGCCTCGGCGAGCGAATGCCCCGTCATGACGCGAGAGGCGATGTCAACCATCGGAACTCCCGTCACCTTTGAAAGATAGGGAATTGTGCGCGACGCGCGCGGATTGACCTCGATTACGTAAAGCTCGCCCTCGTAAATGAGATACTGTATGTTCACAAGCCCCTTCGTGCCGAGCGCGAGCGCAAGCTTTTTCGTGCGGTCGGAGATTATCTCCACCATATCGTCGCTGAGACTGTACGGCGGATAAACGGCTATCGAATCGCCCGAATGAACGCCCGAGCGCTCAATATGCTCCATGATTCCGGGGATTAAAACGTCCTTGCCGTCGGAAATGCAATCGACCTCAAGCTCCGTTCCCATCATGTATTTGTCAACGAGAACGGGATTTTCGATTCCCGATTCGAGAATGCGCTCCATGTAGCGTCTTACATCGTCCTCGGTGCGTATTATCTGCATATTCTGACCGCCGATGACATACGACGGGCGCAGAAGCACGGGATATCCGAGATTTTCTGCGGCTGCAACAGCTTCCTCCGTCGTCATGACGGCGGCTCCCTTCGGACGCGTGATTCCGATTCCCTCAAGCAGCGCGTCGAATTTCTCGCGGTCCTCCGCAACGTCGATTCCCTCGGCTGACGTGCCGAGAATTTTTATTCCCATCCTGTCAAGGAATGAGGTGAGCTTAATTGCGGTCTGACCGCCAAACGCCACAACGACGCCGACAGGGCGCTCGACCTTTATGATGTTCATCACGTCCTCGGGGCAGAGCGGCTCGAAATAAAGCCTGTCCGCCGTGTCGTAATCCGTAGACACAGTTTCGGGGTTGTTGTTGATTATGACGACCTCATATCCCTGCTTCTGAAGCGACCAGACTGAATGGACGGAGGAATAATCAAATTCGATTCCCTGACCTATGCGTATAGGTCCCGAGCCTATGACTATAACGACGGGCTTTCCCGAACGCGGGAAATTCCGCGATTCGCAGGCTTTGTCTGCGGTCGAATAAAAATACGGCGTTTCCGCGTCAAATTCGGCGGCGCAGGTGTCTACCATCTTATACGACAGCGCCCGCGACCACGGAAGCGATTTCATGCCGGACAGCGACATCAATGACGCATCCGTGTAGCCGAGATATTTGCCGCGCACATAGTCGTCCTCACATTTTATTCCGTCCGCAATCGACGCCTCAAAGTCCGCGAGATTTTTGAGCTTATACAAAAACCAGCGGTCAATTTTCGTTATATCGAATATCTCGTCAATCGACACGCCTGCTTTTATCGCTTCAAAGACGGTGAAAATGCGTCTGTCGTTTATCTCGTGCAGACGCTCCCTCACGGGCGCGCGGTGAAGCGGGTGCGCGTTTAATGTATCGAGCGATATTTCCGCGCCTCTCACCGCCTTCATGAGCGCCGACTCGAACGATGAGCCTATCGCCATGACCTCTCCCGTCGCCTTCATCTGTGTACCTATCGTGCGCGACGCGCCTGCAAATTTGTCAAACGGCCACTTCGGGAATTTTACGACTATATAGTCGATTGCAGGCTCGAAGCAGGCGCAGGTTTTTCCAGTGATGTCGTTCGTTATCTCGTCGAGCGTGTAGCCGAGCGCGATTTTCGTCGTGATTTTCGCTATCGGGTAGCCCGTCGCCTTCGAGGCGAGCGCCGATGAACGCGAAACACGGGGATTTACCTCGATTACGGCGTAATCGAAGCTGGTCGGATGAAGCGCGAACTGGCAGTTGCAGCCGCCGACGATTCCAAGCGCTGATATTATGTTGAGCGCCGCCGAGCGGAGCATCTGATATTCCTTGTCGGAGAGGGTAAGCGCGGGCGCAACGACGATGCTGTCGCCCGTGTGAACGCCTACGGGGTCTACATTTTCCATCGAGCATATCGCTATTGCGTTGCCGACGGCGTCGCGCATGACCTCAAACTCGATTTCCTTCCAGCCGTATATATATTTTTCAACGAGAATCTGCGTTATCGGAGATGCGTCAAGCCCGCCGTGAGCGACGACTTTAAGCTCGTCCGCATTGTATGCAACCCCTCCGCCGGTTCCGCCGAGCGTGAACGCGGGGCGCACGATTACGGGATAGCCTATCGCATCGGCGACAGAAAGCGCTCCCTCGACGTCAGTCACGATTTCAGAGGGAATGACGGGCTCGCCTATTTCCTCCATTGTGTCGCGGAACATTTTGCGGTCTTCCGCGCGGTCGATAGCCTCCACGTTCGTGCCGATGAGGCGCACGCCGTGCTTTGTTAAAAATCCATCGCGGTCGAGCTGCATTGAAAGGGTAAGTCCCGTCTGCCCGCCGAGTCCCGCGAGAAGGCTGTCCGGCTTTTCCTTTATTATGATTCGCTTCAGCGTTTCCGCCGTGAGCGGCTCAAGGTATATTTCGTCTGCGAACGCCGCGTCCGTCATTATCGTCGCGGGATTTGAATTTACGAGTACGACGTTCACTCCCGCCTCGTGAAGCACGCGGCACGCCTGTGTTCCCGCGTAGTCAAATTCGGCTGCCTGACCTATGACGATCGGTCCCGAACCGATTACGACGACTTTTTTTATGCTCATATCCTGCGCCATGACCTTATGCCTCCCTATGCGTTAAATTCGACGTTGCCATATTGTCACAGAATCTGTCGAAAAGAAAGCCCGTGTCGAGCGGTCCCGAGCAAGCCTCGGGGTGAAACTGCACGGAAAACGACGATATTTCGTCGTAATCGATTCCCTCCGACGTCTTGTCGTTTGCGTTAATGTAGCGCTGACGCCCGAGCTTTACGCTGTCGCCGACGACGGCGTAGCCGTGATTCTGCGAGGTGATGTATGTGCGCCCCGTAAGAAGATCATAGACGGGCTGATTTACGCCCCTGTGACCGTATTTGAGCTTTACCGTTCTGCCTCCCGCCGCAAGCGCCAGAAGCTGATGACCGAGGCAGATTCCGAACATCGGCACCTTTCCCATAAGACACCGGAGCTCCGCTATAATTTCCTCGTTGTCGGACGGGTCGCCGGGACCGTTTGAGAGCATGATGCCGTCAGGATTATATGAAAGCGCCGTCGCCGCCTTTGTGTCGGCGGGGACGGTTATGACACGACAGCCGCGCTTCGCAAGCGAGCGGGCGATATTGCGTTTCTCTCCGAAATCGTAAAGGACGACGAGGAATTTTTCCTCGCCGCAGGCTGGAGTTTCAAATGGCGCGTCAGATGTCACGCTCATGACGGCAGAGCGCGCGCCCGCAGTGTTTACGCTGTATTTCGCGATTTTATCAAGGTCTGCGTCAGGCGTGTCGGAAATCATCGCGTTCATTACGCCGAAGTCGCGCAGACGGCGGGTTATATCCCTCGTATCAACGCCGCTGATTCCGGGAATTTTGTTTTTCTTCAGAAATTCGTCGAGCGTATACTCGCAGCGGAAATTCGACGGATGCTCGCAGGCCTCGCGCACCACATATCCGAAAAGCGCGGGCTTCCCCTCAAAATCGCTTTCGATAATCCCGTAATTGCCTATTGTCGGGAACGTCTGCATGACTATCTGCCCGTAATAGCTCGGGTCGGTCATAGTCTCAATGTAGCCGCACATTCCCGTCGTAAATACAAGCTCTCCCGTTACGGGAGCGTCGTGACCGAGAGCGTTCCCCTCGTATACCGTCCCGTCGGAAAGTATCAGATACCGTTTCATATCGGGTGAATTACCCCTTTCACGTATTTTTATTCAAATGTCACAGCGTCGCCGCCATGACAGCCTTTATTGTGTGCATTCTGTTTTCGGCTTCCTCGAACACGAGCGAGCGTTCGGATTCAAAGACCTCGTCCGTGACCTCCATCTCTGTCCTTCCGAATTTTTTCCCCATCTCCGCGCCGATTTCGGTTTTGAGGTCGTGATATGACGGCAGACAGTGCATAAATACGGCACCCTCTCCCGCGGCGTTCATCAGCTTCATGTTGACTTGATAGGGCGAGAGTGCTTCAATTCGCTCCTCCCATACCCGCGTCGGCTCGCCCATAGAAACCCAGATGTCGGTGTAAATTACGTCGGCGCCGCTGACGGCTTTTATGGGGTCGGATTCAAAACTGAGCGTCGCGCCTGTCTGAGCGGCGATTTTTTCCGCGCGTGCGGTGAGCTTTGCGTTCGGGAAATATTCTTTTGGAGAAGAGGCGACAAAATCAAGCCCCATTTTCGCGCATCCTACCATGAGGGAGTTGCCCATATTGTACCTCGCGTCGCCCATATAGACGAGCTTTATGCCCGAAAGATGCCCGAAATGCTCGCGAATCGTCAGAAAATCCGCTAAAATCTGCGTTGGATGAAATTCGTTTGTAAGTCCGTTCCATACGGGGACCTTGGAATATTCGGCAAGCTCGTTCACGATTGACTGACCGTAGCCGCGGTATTCGATTCCGTCGAACATCGACGACAGAACGCGGGCGGTGTCCGCAATCGATTCCTTTTTTCCTATCTGGGAGCCTGCGGGGTCGAGATATGTAACTCCGGCGCCGAGGTCGCGCGCCGCAATCTCAAAGCTGCATCGTGTGCGAGTGCTTGTTTTTTCAAAAATCAGGGCGATATTTTTTCCCTCGTGTATTCTGTGCGGGATTCCCGCCTTTTTCTTTGCCTTCAGATCAGCCGAAAGGTCGAGCAGATATGAGATTTCCTCGGGTGTGAAATCGAGCAGGCAAAGAAAGTCGCGTCCCTTCAGATTTATATTGTCCATTTGTGTCCTCCGATGAAAAATTATGCATTTAAGCGAATGAATATTTATTCGCACCGAATATTTATTCGTTTCGCGGCACACCGCAAAAAAGCCCCGCGAGCCGCATACACTAAATAATATACCTTTCGGAATAATTATTCAAGTGGCAAATCGCGAATTTTTGCGATTTCAGATAAAATCACAATTTTTGTTTTTCACGCGATGGGCGTTTATGCAATATGATGAATGTAAAAAAAGCCGTAAGCATTGTGCCGCTGCCATAATGCGCGACGCAAACTGCGTGTCGCATCAATAATATTTGCTGTACTCGGCTAAGGATTCGACGATGGTTTCTATCGCGTATGACCTGTCGCGAACGTCCTTGACGACTGTCGGCAGCTTGCGCTCGAGATTTTTGTACACCGTGAAAAAGTGCTGCATTTCGTCCATTATGTGCGGCGGCAGCTCAGATATGTCGTTATAATCGTTGTAAAACGGGTCCTCATACGGCACGGCGATGATTTTCTCGTCGGCGCTCTCCCCGTCATTCATGACGATTACACCGATGGGTTTGCAGCGCACGAGTGAGAGTGGGCGAATCCCCTCGCTGCATAAAACGAGAACATCGAGAGGGTCGTTGTCGGGCGCGAGGGTGAGCGGAAGAAATCCGTAATTCGCGGGGTAGTGGGTCGAGGTGTAGAGAATGCGGTCAAGGTAGAGTGCGCCTGTTTCCTTGTCAAGCTCATATTTGTTTTTCGATCCCTTTTCAATTTCGATGACAGCCCAGAAATCATCGGGCTTCATATGCTTTCGAGGTACGTCGTGCCAGAGGTTCATGATAATATTCTCCCGTAAATGTGGAATTTTGATATGTATATTATACTATAAAATGAGCCGGAAAGCAATTTTTATTTACAGCGCCGCCGCGCGAATACGTGAATACGCGCGAATATGTGTGAGTATGTGTGAATACGTGTGAATACGTGAATATATGATTCAAAGCTACGCTTTGAATCATATATTCAACAGACTTCCTTTATGAATCTGTGATTCATAAAGGAAAGTCTTTAAAACAGCCCCACAATTCTTCCGTCCTCGCCTACGTCTATGCTCTCGGCGGCGGGAATTTTCGGAAGCCCAGGCATTGTGTTGATGTCACCCGTTAAAACGACGATAAATCCGGCGCCCGCCGACACCTTGACGTTTTTCACGCTCACGGTGAAGCCCGTCGGCGCGCCGAGCTTTTTCGGGTCATCCGAAAAGCTGTACTGCGTTTTTGCGATGCAGACGGGAAGCGAGCCGAAGCCCGATTCGCGAAGCTTTTCAATCTGCGTCTTTGCCGCAGGTGATATGCTTACCCCGTCGCCTCCGTAAACGCGGCGGACGACCGCCTCAATTTTTTCCTCAATGCTCATATCATCCGAGTACGCGAAGCGGAATCTTTCGGCGGGATTTGTATTTTCCTCGCAGAGCCTCACGACCTCGCGGGCAAGCTCGATGCCTCCCGCGCCGCCGTCAGCCCAGACGGTCGATGTCACGGCGTTCACGCCGAGATTTTTGCATTTTTCCATGATGAACGCAATTTCCGCGTCGGTGTCGGTGGGGAAGCGGTTTATAGCCACGACTGCTGGCAGTCCGTACACGTCCTTTATATTTGAAACGTGGCGGAGCAGATTCGGTATTCCCGCCAAAAGCGCGTCCATATCCTCATGCTCAAGCTCGGATTTTGCAAGTCCGCCGTGCATTTTGAGCGCGCGGACGGTCGCCACGACGACGACGGCAGACGGTACAAGATGCGCCCCGCGGCACTTTATGTCGAAAAATTTCTCCGCTCCGAGATCGGCGCCGAAGCCCGCCTCCGTCACGGTATATTCGGAGAGCGAAAGCGCCGTCTTTGTCGCGATTACGGAGTTGCAGCCGTGCGCGATATTCGCGAAAGGTCCCCCATGCACAATCGCGGGCGTACCCTCAAGCGTGCCGACCAGATTCGGCTTTATCGCGTCGCGAAGCAGAGCTGCCATCGCACCGACTGCGTGAAGATCCGCCGCCGTAACGGGCTCGTTTGCGTATGTATACGCGACAATCATGCGTGAAAGACGCGCCTTCAGGTCATTCATGTCCTCCGCAAGGCAAAGAATCGCCATAATTTCCGTCGCGACGGTTATGTCAAAGCCATCCTCGCGCGGAACGCCGTTCACACGTCCCGAAAGTCCGTCAACAACGGCGCGAAGCTGCCTGTCGTTCATGTCAACACAGCGCTTATGTACGATTCTGCGCGGATCGATTCCGAGCGAATTGCCCTGATATATGTGATTGTCGAGCATTGCCGCGAGCAGGTTGTTGGCGGCGCCTATAGCGTGGAAATCGCCCGTGAAATGAAGATTGATGTCCTCCATCGGGATTACCTGCGCGTATCCGCCGCCGGCGGCTCCGCCCTTGATTCCGAATACGGGACCGAGCGACGGCTCGCGAAGCGCGACGACGGTGTGCTTTCCCATGCGCGAGAGCGCGTCGGCGAGTCCTATCGTCGTTGTCGTTTTGCCTTCGCCCGCAGGGGTGGGCGTTATAGCGGTAACAAGGACGAGATGTCCGTTTGATTTTTTCGCGTCACCCGAGAGCGGAAGCGCAATTTTAGCCTTGTATTTGCCGTAATATTCAAGATTATCCTCGGGAATTCCCGCCGCCTCGGCAATTTCCCTTATGTGCTTCGGCACAACCGACTGAGCGATTTCTATATCCGTTTTCATAAAAGCTTCCCCCAAAGAATGATTTACTTAAAGTATTCGACCGCCGAGGCGAAAAGACCCATGTCGTAATTGCCCTCGACGTTTTTGTAAAGCCCGCGTCCCGTGCGCTCCGAATGCCCCATTTTGCCGAGAACTCTGCCGTCGGGGGACGTTATTCCCTCTACCGCGAACGCCGAATCGTTCGGGCAGATGCTTATATCCGACGACGGCAAGCCGTCTGTCCCGACGTACTGTGTCGCTATCTGACCCGACGCGGAGAGCTTTTCGATAAGCTCGTCGGATGCGTAAAATCTGCCCTCGCCGTGTGAAATCGGCACAGTGATGACATCACCCACGTTCACGCGCGACATCCAAGGTGATTTGACGGATGCGACCCTTGTGCGCACAAGGCGCGACTGGTGACGTCCTATCGTGTTGTATGTGAGAGTATATTCAGGCGTGAAATCGACGATTTCGCCGTATGGGACAAGTCCAAGCTTTATGAGCGCCTGAAATCCGTTGCAGATGCCGCACATAAGCCCGCGCCGCACCGTTAAAAGGTCGTTGACAGCCTCCGATACCTCGCCGGCACGGAAGAATGCGGTTATGAATTTGCCTGACCCGTCAGGCTCGTCGCCGCCCGAAAAGCCTCCCGGGATGAAGATTATCTCGGATTCCCGCGCGAGCTTCGCGAACGCCCTGACGGATTCCTCAACCTTTGATTTCGAGAGGTTATTCACGATGAAAATGTGCGGCTCCGCGCCCGCGTCCTCCATCGCTTTAGCCGTGTCATATTCGCAGTTTGTGCCGGGGAATACGGGAATAAGCACGCGCGGCTTCGCGCAGACACTCGCGGGCGTAACGCTTGAGCGTTCGGTATATGAAAATGCGGGGATTTCACGCGGCTTTTGCTTTATATTGCACGGGAATACGCTCTCAAGGCGCCCCTCATACACGGAAAGCAGCGCGTCAATCGCGACACTCTCATCTCCGCGCGATATTTTGCCGCCATCACTTGTTTTTCCGATATATACGGCGTCTGAAATATCGCAATTTCTATCAATTTCAAGCAAAAAGCTGCCGTAACGGTATCCGAAAAGCGCGTCATCTTTCAGCTCGGGTGATATTTCCGCGCCGATTTTGTTTCCGAAGGACATTTTCATAATTCCCTCGGCGACGCCTCCCGCGCCGAGCGACCATGCGGAAACGGCTTTTCCGCTCCTCAGAAGGGAGGTGACGGCATTCGCCGTTTTTATGAACGATTCGGCTGTCGGCAGCCCGTCCTCGCCATATTCGGGGGTGAGCATGACAATATCGTGACCCGCCGCCTTGAATTCGGGCGATTTCGCGTCGGCGGCACGCCCCGTCGTTACGGCGAAGGAGACGAGCGTCGGCGGCACGTCGAGATTTTCAAAGCTGCCGCTCATCGAATCCTTGCCGCCGACAGCGGCGACGCCGAGCGCGCACTGCGCGCGCAGCGCGCCGAGAAGCGCCGAAAACGGCTTTCCCCAGCGGTCGGGATCCTGATTCGGTTTTTCAAAATATTCCTGGAACGTGAGATAAACGTCCGAAAATTCGGCGCCTGCCGCAATAAGCTTGGCAACTGACTCAAACACGGAAAGATACGCGCCGTGATAAGGACTTCTCTCGCATATTTCGGGGTTGAAGCCCCATGACATGAACGAGCAGGTGTCGGTGTGACCATGCTCCGTCGGAATCAGGTTTACCATCGCCTGCGGCGTGGTGAGCTGATATTTTCCGCCGAACGGCATTAGCACCGTTCCCGCGCCGATTGTGGAATCGAAGCGCTCCGCAAGACCGCGCTTTGAGCAGATGTTCAGATTTCCCGAAAGCGACGTCATCGCCTCGGAAAAGCTGCCGCACGGGATTTCCCTTTGCCATGATGCCCCCGACGCCGCGTTTACTGTTATATGCTTCGGCGCGCCGTTTGAATTTAAAAATTCGCGTCCGACGTTTACGATTTCCTTTCCGCGCCACGTCATGACGAGCCTCGGCTCCGACGTAACCTCGGCAATTGCCGTCGCCTCAAGATTTTCGCTCTCGGCGATAGCGATGAAAGCCGCCGCGTCCTTTGCCTCAACGACGACAGCCATTCGCTCCTGCGATTCGGAAATCGCAAGCTCAGTACCCGTCAGTCCCTCGTATTTTTTCGGCACGAGGTCGAGATTTATTTTAAGTCCGTCCGCAAGCTCGCCGACGGCGACGGAAACGCCGCCCGCGCCGAAATCGTTGCAGCGCTTTATCATAGCCTCGGCATCCTTGTTTCTGAAGAGCCTCTGAAGCTTGCGCTCCTCGGGCGCGTTGCCCTTCTGCACCTCCGCGCCGCATACCGAAAGGGAAGCGGTCGTATGCGATTTTGACGAGCCTGTCGCGCCGCCGCAGCCGTCGCGACCCGTTTTTCCGCCGAGAAGAATCACAATATCTCCCGCGTCGGGGCGCTCGCGGCGCACGTTTTCGGCAGGAACCGCGCCAATGACTGCGCCTATTTCCATTCGCTTTGCGACGTAGCCGTCGTGATATACCTCGTCAACCATACCGGTTGCAAGACCTATCTGATTTCCGTATGACGAATATCCCTCGGCGGCAGTTACCGTCAGCTTGCGCTGCGGGAGCTTGCCCTCGAGAGTTTCTGATATAGGGCGCGTCGGGTCGGACGCACCCGTGATTCTCATAGCCGAATAAACGTAGGCGCGCCCGGATAAAGGATCGCGTATCGCGCCGCCGATGCAGGTTGCCGCACCTCCGAAGGGCTCGATTTCCGTCGGGTGATTGTGCGTCTCATTTTTGAAAAGAAGCAGCCAGTCCTCGTCATTTCCGTCGTGATTGACCTTGATTCTGACCGTGCAGGCGTTTATTTCCTCGGAAACGTCGAGCTTTTCGAGCATTCCCTTCGACGAAAGATATTTTGCCGCAATCGTGCCTATATCCATAAGCGTGACGGGCTTCTTTTCGCGTCCAAGCTCGTGGCGAATTGACAAATATTCCTCGTATGTTTCCTTGATCGTCGGGTCGCTTATAGAAACACCGTCGATTTCCGTGAGAAAAGTCGTGTGGCGGCAGTGATCCGACCAGTATGTGTCTATCATGCGAACCTCGGTGAGCGTCGGCTCCCGTCCCTCGCCGCGGAAATAGTCGCGGCAGAAAAGAAGGTCGGCTCTGTCCATCGCAAGTCCGTATTTCGCGATAAAATCATCCGCCGACGCCTCGTCAAGCGCCGAAAATCCGAAAAGCACGGGAACGTCGTCTGGCGTCGGATGAGTTATCGATATGGTTTCGGGCGGGATGTCGCTCATATCAGCCTCGCGGCATTCAACGGGGTTGATTATGTAGCGCTTTATTCTGAGAAGATCGCTTTGCGAAAGATTTCCCTCAAATGCGTAAATTTTCGCGCTTTTTACGTCGGGGCGGCTGCCCTGAGACAAAAGCTGTATGCACTGTGAGGCGGAATCCGCGCGCATATCGAACTGCCCCGGCAGATACTCGGACGCAAATCCCGCAAGACTGCCGTAAGGATAGTGCCTGTATATGCGGTCGATGAGCGGCTCCGAAAATACCGTGCCGACGGCGGACTCGAAGGTGTCCCTTTCTATGTTCTCGGCGTCGTACCGGTTGACAACGTGTACCTTTTCGACGCCGGAAATCCCGAGCGTGTCGGATATGTCCGCAAGCAATGATTTTGCCTCGAGCGCCTCGTCCTCTTTCTTTTCAACGTAAATTCTGTATACCATTTAAGCCCCCGCCGACAGAGCACGCGCACCGATGTCGCGTCTCATGTACTCGTTTTCAAATGTTATTTTTTCCGCGTCCGCGTAAGCCCGCTCAATCGCTTCCTTAAGCGTTTTGCCCTTCGCGACAACGCCGAGAACACGTCCTCCCGATGTAAGAAGACGCCCGTCCTCCGTTTTCTTCGCGCCCGCAAAGAAAACCTCGCCGGATATTTCACCGTTTTGATGAATCTCAAATCCCGTCTCGTATTTTTCGGGATAGCCCGACGACGCCTTGACGACGCAGCAGGAATATGCGCTTTCAAATTCCACCTCTGTTTCCGACAGTCTCCCGTCGGCGACGGCGAGCATTATATCGAGCAGATCGGATTTGAGCAGCGGAAGCACAACCTGCGTTTCGGGATCGCCGAAGCGGCAGTTGTATTCGATGACGCGGGGTCCCGCGTTTGTGAGCATAAGCCCGAAATAAAGGCAGCCGCGAAATTCGCGTCCCTCCGCGTTCATCGCCTTTATCGTCGGCAAAAAGATTTTCTCCATGCACTCGCGCGCCGTTTCCTCCGTATAGTAAGGATTCGGTGCGACGGTTCCCATGCCGCCGGTGTTGAGTCCCTCGTCCCCGTCGTGCGCGCGCTTGTGGTCCATAGATGACACCATCGGCACGACTGTTTTCCCGTCAGTGAACGAAAGCACTGATACCTCGGGTCCCGTCAGGTATTCCTCGATTACGACGCGCGAACCGCTTTTGCCGAATTTGCCGTCTATCATCATTGAGGAGAGCGCCGCCTCAGCCTCGTCGCGCGTTTCGGCTATGATTACGCCCTTTCCGAGCGCAAGCCCGTCCGCCTTTATAACAGTCGGCAGCGGCGCTGTTTTTGTGTATTCGAGAGCCTCCTCAAAGCTGTCGAACGTCTCGTATTTCGCCGTGGGGATACCGTATTTTTTCATTAAATCCTTTGAAAACACCTTGCTCCCCTCGATTATAGCCGCGCGGGAGGTGGGACCGAAGCACTTGATTCCCGCCTCGTTAAGTCTGTCAACGCAGCCTAAAACGAGCGGATCGTCGGGTGCGACGACGGCAAAATCGATTTCCTTTTCGACAGCGAAGCGAACTATTCCGTCTATGTCCGTCGCCTTTATCGGAACGCACACGGCATCGCTCTCGATGCCGCCGTTGCCCGGCAGACAGTATATTACGTCAGCCTTGGGGCTTTCCTTAAGCTTTTTTATTATGGCGTGTTCGCGACCGCCGCCGCCGACAACGAGTATTTTCATGTCATTATCCCCCAAAGGAATGATTTATCAGTGATGGAAAAGACGTGTGCCGGTGAAGCACATTGCGATTCCGTATTTGTTGCACGCGGCGATTACCTCGTCGTCTCGCACGGAGCCTCCCGGCTCTGCGACGTATGAAACTCCGCTCTTTCTTGCGCGCTCGATGTTGTCGCCGAACGGGAAAAATGCGTCGGAGCCGACGGAAACGCCTGTGATTTTGTCAAGATATTCGCGCTTTTCATCAGCCGTCATCACCTCGGGGCGATAACGGAAGAATTTCTGCCATTCGCCTTCCGCCGTCACCTCCTCCGGCTCGTCCGAAAGATAAACGTCAATGCAGTTGTCGCGCTCGGGCTTTCCCGTCGTATCAAGGAAGGGAAGCGCAAGCACCTTTTCGCTCTGGCGCAGATGCCACAAATCAGCTTTTCCCGCCGCAAGCCGCGTGCAGAGAATCCTCGACTGCTGACCCGCGCCTACGCCTATCGCCTGTCCGTCGTAAGCAAACGCCACCGAGTTTGACTGCGTGTATTTAAGCGTTATAAGCGAGACGATGAGATCTGTTTTTGCTGAGTCGGGAATATCTTTATTTTCCGTTACGATATTTTCGAGCATTTCGCGCGTGATTTTTATGTTGTTGTGACCCTGCTCGAAGGTTACTCCGAACACCTGCTTACGCTCGATTTCGGCAGGTTCGTATGTGGGGTCGATTTTTACGATGTTGTAGCCGCCCTTGCGCTTTGACCTGAGAATTTCAAGCGCTTCAGGCTCGTATGCGGGCGCGATGATACCGTCGGAAACCTCGTGCTTGATTATTTTCGCCGTTGTAACGTCGCACACGTCGGAAAGCGCAATCCAGTCGCCGAAGGAGGACTGTCTGTCAGTTCCGCGCGCCCTCGCGTAGGCGCAGGCGGCGGGAGATGAATCAAGTCCATCAATCCCGTCAACGAAAAACGCACGTTTCTGCGCGTCCGACAGCTTTTTTCCGATTGCAGCCGAGGTGGGCGAGACGTGCTTGAACGACGCAGCCGCCACATTTCCCGTCGCCGCCGCAAGCTCGCGGACAAGCTGCCACGAATTGAGTGCGTCAAGGAAATTTATATACCCCGGTCGCCCGTTCAGAACCTCGACTGGAAGCTCGCTGCCGTCCTCCATATAAATCCTTGCGGGCTTCTGATTCGGATTACATCCGTATTTGAGAGAAAATTCGTTCATGACAGTCACGCTCCTTATCTGTATTTGTTTATAATTTTGTCTCTGTATTCGCCGCTTGATATTGACGTATATCTCACGTAAAGCGAAATTTTGTTGTCAGCGTTGAGCGCGTCCCACAGCTCGTCTGCGAATTTGTCAATTTCGTCGGGCACCGCTATCATTCTCGGCTCTCCCGAAAACGACGGCAGAGGCGAGCCGTCGCCGTTATATGTATGTATGAGATGAGCGATACCGGGCGTCGGTGAATACGCATATGTGAATCTGTCGCATCCGCCGCCGAATGAGCGCTTGAGAATCGAGAGCTTGTAGCGGTAATTGCCGTCAATATGTACGATTCCGCTTATTCTCGGGGTGTAGTTCGGCGCGTCAGGCTCGTATCCGCGCATTAAAAGCGCCGACTCAAACGTGTTTCCGTTCATAATCTCGCGGCATATCGTGTCAGTCTGATTCCCGTTTGTCACGACAGTGGTATCTCCGACCGAACGCACCGCGTTATAAATTATGAGCGAGGGATCGGAAACCTTCGATTCGTCGTAGGGCTTTGTGTATATCGTGCCGCCGCCGTCGCTCGCGAATACCCTGTTTCTCGAATTTTCGCTTCTTCCCATGATGAAATAGGCGATAACGCTATTTGTTTCATCCGGTGTCGTTCCGAGCGCAATGCCGCGCCCAACATAGGAAATTGAACCGATTTCCTCTTTGACAGACTTTACAGTCTCCATGATGCGTTCCTCCAAAATTTATTTATGCGTCGTCCCGCGCGAGCTCTGCCGCGACCTTTTCGACCGCTTCGGGCAGAATTATCCATTCCGCCTCCTCCATGACGCGCCGCTGAAGAGCTTCGGGCGTGTCGCCGTCCTTTACATAAACCGCGCGCTGTGCGATGATTTTCCCGCCGTCGGGAATTTCATTTACAAAATGTACAGTTGCGCCCGTCACCTTGACGCCGTACTCAAGCGCCGCCTCGTGTACGCGAAGTCCGTAATATCCCTCGCCGCAGAATGACGGTATGAGCGAGGGGTGGACGTTGATTATGCGATTTTCCCACCTTGATGTGAAATCCGCCGAGAGAATGCACATAAATCCAGCCAGAACAATAAGCTCTGTTTTCGTCACCTCGAGAATCTTTTCGATTCCCGCTTCAAAATCCTCGCGGGAGGCACCCTTGCGCACTACCGTATACGCGGGAATACCCGCGTTTTTTGCCCGCGTGAGCGCGAATGCGTCCGCCTTACTCGATATTACGGCTACCGGATTTACGTGTGGCATAAAGCCGCTTTTTTGACGTTCGATTATCGCCCCGAGATTCGTTCCGCCGCCCGAAACAAGCACCGAGACGTTTATTTTTCTTTCTTTCATATCGTCCATATCGTCCGCCCGCGTTCAGACAAGCCTGATTTTGGCGCTTCCCGCCTCGATTTTTCCGATTATATACGGTTCCTCGCCGCACTCGCGAAGAATCGCAAGCGCCTCGTCCGCGTCGTTTTTGCCTACCGTCACGCACATTCCGACGCCCATGTTGTAGGTGTTGTACATATCGTGCTCCGATACGCCGCCGTATTTTTTTATCAAATCAAAGACGTAAGGCGTTCTGATGTCGGATTTTTTGATTACGGCGCCGAGCCCGTCGGGAATCGCCCTCGGGATATTCTCATAAAATCCGCCGCCCGTGATATGCGAAATACCGTGTATGCGGAGCTTTGAGGTGAGCGCCAGAATCGGCTTGACGTAGATTTTCGTCGGCGTCAGAAGAAGCTCGCCGAGCGGAATTTCGCTTTCGTCAAGCGGCTTTTCAAGGTCGTATTTTCCGACGAAAATCCTTCGGATAAGCGAAAAACCGTTTGAGTGAACGCCCGACGAGGGCAGCGCGATTATAATGTCTCCCGCCTCGGTTTCGCTCGTGTCAATGATTTTTTCCCTGTCTACGACGCCGACCGCGAAGCCCGCAATATCGTATTCATCCTCGGGCATAAGCCCCGGATGCTCGGCTGTTTCCCCGCCGATAAGAGCGCATCCCGCCGAAACGCAGCCGTCGGCGACGCCGCTGACAATCGCGGCGATTTTTTCGGGTACGTTTTTGCCGCAGGCAATGTAATCGAGGAAAAAGAGAGGCTCCGCGCCCGAACAGATTATGTCGTTCACGCACATCGCAACACAGTCGATTCCCACGGTGTCGTGCCTGTCCGTCAGAAATGCAAGCTTTAATTTTGTTCCGACCCCGTCCGTGCCCGATACAAGTATCGGTTCCTTCATTTTCGCGATGTCTGGGCGGAAAAGACCGCCGAATCCGCCTATTCCGTCAATAGCGCCGACGCGCTTCGTGCGCGCCACATGAGATTTCATAAGCTCGACCGCGCGGTAGCCCGCCGTTATATCGACGCCCGCCTCGGCGTATGCTTTGCTGAAGCTTTCGTTTTCGTTCATTGCTCGCTGCTTCCTCCTCCGTAGTGATTTGCGGAGATTTTTTCCTCAAAGCGGTTTTTCTTTGAGGCATACCGCGTCTCCGTCGGGTATTTTCCGTCAAAGCAGGCGGTGCAAAAGCCCGTGCAGCCCTCTGTCGCGGCAATTTTCTTCGTATTCTCGACGGAAATATATCCGAGCGAATCAACATCGATTATTTTCGCGATTTCGTCAATCGTGTGGCTGTACGCGACAAGATGCTCGTGCGAGTCTATATCCGTGCCGTAATAGCAGGGATTTATAAACGGCGGCGCCGAGACGCGCATATGAACCTCGACGGCACCTGCCTCACGCAGAAGCTTTACGATTCGGGCGCAGGTTGTGCCTCGCACGATTGAGTCATCGACGAGCACAACGCGCTTGCCCTCGACGACGCTTGCTATGGGGTTGAGCTTCTTTCTCACCTGATCCTCGCGCGAGGACTGTCCCGGGGCTATAAATGTTCTGCCTATATATTTGTTTTTGATGAATCCAATGTTATACGGGATTCCCGACCTCATCGAATATCCGAGCGCCGCGTCAAGCCCCGAATCGGGCACGCCTATAACGACGTCGGCGTCAACGGGATGCTCCTCTGCAAGAAATTGTCCCGCGCGAATACGCGCCTCGTGAACGGAGCAGCCGTCGATTTTTGAGTCGGGACGCGCGAAATAAATGTATTCAAAAACGCACATTGAACGCGGCTCTTCACCGCAGTGATTCCGAATCGAGCGAATGCCGCTTTTGTCAAATACGAGAATTTCGCCAGGAAGTATATCGCGCTCAAATTTCGCGCCCACCGCGTCGAGCGCACATGATTCGGACGCGATGACGTATCCCTCCCCGCCGGGGAGCGAGCCGTAGCAGAGCGGGCGGAATCCGTGCGGGTCGCGCACGGCTATAAGCTTTGTCGGCGACATGAACACGAGCGAATACGCGCCCTCAAGCTCATACATCGCCTGATTTATCGCCGCCTCAACCGACGGCGCGGCAAGCCGCTTTTCCGTCGTGATGTACGATATTACCTCCGTGTCCGACGTCGTGTGGAATATATCTCCGGAAAGCTCAAGCTTTTCGCGTAGAACGGCGGAATTTGTCAGATTTCCGTTGTGCGCGAGCGCCATGCGCCCCTTTATGTGATTGACTACTATCGGCTGCGCGTTGAGCCTGCCGTCCGTTCCGGTCGTCCCGTAGCGCACGTGACCTACAGCCATCGTACCCTGCCCGAGCATTTTCATCGCTTTTTCGTCAAAGACGTCGTTTACAAGACCGACGTCCTTATATACGCTGAAAACTCCGTCGTCGCAGACTACGATTCCCGCGCTTTCCTGACCCCTGTGCTGAAGCGCGAAAAGACCGTAATACACATCAGTCGCGACATCGCGCGGCTCCTTCGTATAAATTCCGAAAACGCCGCATTCCTCATGTATGTGTCCCATAAAATCTCCGCTTGATTATTCGTTGCCGCCGAATACGCGGCGCATCATTTCCTCGTAAGCCTCCTCGACGCCTCCCATCTCGCGGCGGAAACGGTCTTTGTCGAGCTTTTCATGAGTTTTTGCGTCCCAGAAGCGGCAGGTGTCGGGCGAAATTTCGTCGGCGAGAATGACCTTGCCGCCGCTTGCGGCGTCACGACCGAACTCGATTTTGAAATCGACGAGCAGAACTCCGCGCTCCGAGAAAAATTTCTTCAAGTAATCATTTATCTTAAAGGTGTAGTCCGTTATAGTGTCAAGCTCCTCGCGAGTTGACCAGCCGCAGGCGATGATGTGATAATCGTTCACCATGGGGTCACCAAGCTCGTCGCTCTTGTAGCAGAATTCGATTGTCGGGATTAAAAGCGGTGTGCCCTCGGCGACGCCGAAGCGCTTTGAAAACGAGCCTGCCGCTATGTTGCGCACGATAACCTCAAGCGGCACGATTTCGACGCGGCGAACGAGCGTCTCCCTCTCGGAAAGCTCCTTTACGTAATGCGTAGGTATTCCCGCGTCCGCCTCAAGCTTCTGCATGAGATAATTCGACATACGGTTGTTTATGACGCCCTTGCCCGAAATGGTGCCCTTTTTCAGCCCGTTGAACGCGGTCGCGTCGTCCTTGTAGGAGACGATGTACATATTTTCATCGTCCGTTTTGTAAACCTTTTTTGCCTTGCCCTCGTAAAGCTCCTCAAGCTTCTGCATGATGATAGTCTCCCTTACATAAAATATTTTTTATAGCAAAACCTTGTTTTGCTGCTGCTACGCTCTGCTGTATTCGGACGAAATTTTCTCGTCCTTTGAAAGCACCGCCGCCCGGTCGTGCTCGCGCATGGCGGTGAGCCTGTCCGCTATATCGTCGTCGTAAACGGCGAGTATTTCCGCCGCCAGAATAGCGGCATTTTTCGCCCCGTCAACAGCAACTGCCGCAACGGGAATCCCCGACGGCATCATCACCGTCGAGAGAAGCGAATCCATTCCCGAAAGCTTGCCCCCTATCGGTATTCCTATGACGGGAAGCGTCGTCGAGGCGGCGAGCGAGCCGCCAAGCGCCGCGGACATTCCCGCAGCGGCGATTATGACGCCGAATCCGTTATCTTTTGCCGATAACGCAAAAGAACGCACCTGTTCCGGCGTCCTGTGCGCCGAATACACGTGCATTTCATACGGTATTTTAAGCTCGTCGAGCATAAAAGCGGTCTTTTCGACCACCGGCAAATCACTGTCACTGCCCATGATAATAGCGACCTTTTTCATCACCTATCATCTCCCTTTGATTTATGATTATGACTGACTGCATTGCCGCGACCCCCACCGTGCGGCGGAAAACATCGCCCCGATTTCGGGCGGCGTGGGTGCGGAGCGGACGAATTTCATCCCACAGATATTTTATCATAATCTTCGGTGATTGTAAAGGTGAAAAAAAGAAATTTTTCGACGCGGAAACCGCCCGCTCGCGGTCAAATTGTACAAAAGCGCGCGGGAAAGATTATTTATTCGCCGCGGCACTTTACTTTTTGGCGCAAAAGCTGTATAATATAACGCGGTGTTATTTTGAAAAGAAGGCTTTCGCTTCGCGAAAGTGCGGGTGCAGGGGATTGGTTTTATGAAATCCGGACGAAGATGTATTTTTGCGCTCCTTTTGATTCTGTCGGCGCTTTTCATGCTTTCATGCGAGGAAAGCGACGAAAACGTGACGGAGCTGACGTTTGTAAACTCGTCGCCCTTCACGATTGACGAGCTGATACTCTATAACGCCGACAACGGCGAGAGCGTGATACTGAAAAACAGCGAAATTGAGGCAGGGGAGACGCTGACCTACAGGATTCGCTGGACGGACGAATACCTTGAGGATTCGGCTGTGATTTCTGTGACGGCGCTTCATGACGAATACGGCAACAGGTATCTGAGAAAGACCGTAGACAAAATCGTATGCGAGGATGGCTCGATGCTTGAAACGATAACATTCCTTTATGATGAGGAGGAGGATTCGTTTTACATTGAGCTTACGTACAGCGGAGACACTCCGACAACGGAGGAAACGGATGAAACGGAAGAATAATTTCCGACGCGAATAAAAAAGTGCTGACGGCGGGAAAATATTCGTTATATCTGTTGACAAGCGCGGGAAAATGTGATACAATGTATTACATAGAAGCGGAAAGGAGAATGCGAAATGGTATTTACGATCAGACTGACCGAGAACGAAAGGGAGCTGGCGGACAGCTATGCAAAGCTTCACTCCATCTCTATAGGCGAGGCTTTCAAGAGCGCACTCTTCGAGAAGATAGAGGACGAACTTGACGTTAAAGTCGCGGATGAAGCATATGAGGAATACGTGAAGAGCGGAAAGAAAAGCAGACCTATTGAGGAGTTCTGGAACGAGCTTGGAGTATGAGTTATAGGCTGGAGGCAACCCCGCAATTTGAGAAGGACATGAGGAAGCTGAACGCTTCCACGCAGAAAATGCTGAAAGCGTGGATTGTAAAAAACTTAGTCGGATGCGAAAATCCAAGATTACACGGCAAAGCCCTGAAGGGCAATTACAGCGGCGAATGGCGATACAGAATCGGCGATTACCGCTTGTTATGCTTCATAGAGGACGACAGGCTTGTAATTACGGCGCTGACAGTGGGTCATAGGCGGGAAGTATACAAGGGATAAGCGCATGAAAGAGAGCCTGTAAAGAGAACGCAGGCTCTTTCGTCGTTTGAACGGAAGTCTCACCGGAGGGGAATCACCTCTCTGATATGCTGATTGAAAAAAATTCTTGACAGCCTCAACTACACGTGATATAATGCAGGCATAATAATAGCACGCGAGATGTTGAGCGATGAAACTGACGGACACATACGGTGCAGTCACAAGGCTATAAATTACTGTATAATAAACCGAAGGGGTATATAAATGCGGAATATGCTTGAAATAAACAATCTTTTCGCCTCGGCGGGGGACAAGCCCATACTTAAGGGCGTGAATCTCACGGTCAAAGCGGGGGAAATTCACGTAATCATGGGACCGAACGGCTCGGGCAAATCGACGCTCGCGAACGTGCTGCTCGGAAATCCCGAATACACTAAAACTGCGGGCAAAATCGAATTTGACGGAGAGGATATAACAAATCTTCCGACAGGCGAGATTACGAGACGTGGGATTTTCATGTCGTTTCAGACGCCGGAGGAAATCCCGGGAATATCGACCTTCAATTTTCTCAAGACCGCAAAGGGAAAGGTGACGGGCAAGCCCGTTCGTATGTTCGCGCTTCGCGACGACGTGAAAAAATACAGGGACGAGCTCGGAATGGACGAGGGAATGACGGAGCGCGAGCTTAACGTCGGCTTTTCCGGTGGTGAAAAAAAGAAAAACGAGATACTGCAAATGCTCGTTCTGAATCCGAAGCTCGCCATTCTCGACGAAACCGACTCGGGGCTTGACGTTGACGCGATAGCGGCTGTTGCAAAGGGAATCGCAATGTTCAAAAACGACGAAAACGCGCTTATTATCATCACGCACAATCTGCGGCTCATCGACACGGTGAAAATCGATGCGGTTCACGTTTTCGGCGACGGAAAAATCGTGGAGACGGGACCCGCGTCGCTCGCGTATGAAATCGAGGCGGAGGGCTTCGCAAAATATAAGGACAAATTAAAATGAGCGAGACGGCAGGCGAAATCAAGGTCGAGGGGGCGAAGGTCAAAACGCAGGTCGATGACATTGACCGCAACATTTACGACGTAAAAAACGCCGACAGCTACGACTACAAAATGAAAAAGGGGCTTGACAGAGAAATCGTCCTTGAAATATCCGAAATGAAGGGCGACCCCGACTGGATGAGGGATATAAGGCTTCACGCGCTTGAGGTATACGGCAAAACACCGCTGCCGACATGGGGTCCCGATCTTTCCGAGCTTAAAATGGACGATATATCGACGTATGTCAAGCCTAAGGCAAAACAGAGCGCCGACTGGGACGACGTCCCGTCCGAAATAAAGGAGACGTTCGAGCGTCTCGGAATCCCGCAGGCGGAGCGCAGCTATCTTGCGGGAGTAGGTGCGCAGTACGATTCCGAGGTCGTCTATCACAATATGAAGGAGGAGCTTCTCTCGGCGGGCGTTATCTACACCGATATGGAAACGGCTGTGCGCGAATACCCCGAGATTGTGAAATCCCACTTCATGAAATGCGTTCCCGTGACGGATCACAAATTTGCGGCGCTTCACGCGGCTGTATGGTCGGGAGGGTCGTTTGTTTACGTCCCGAAGGATGTGAAGGTGGATATTCCGATTCAGTCCTATTTCAGGCTCAATTCGCCCGAATCGGGACAGTTTGAGCATACGCTCATAATCGTCGAGGACGGCGCAAGCCTTCACTTTATCGAGGGCTGCTCCGCGCCGAAATACAACAAGGTGAATCTCCACGCGGGCTGCGTCGAGCTTTTTGTCGGAAAGAACGCATATCTGCGCTATTCCACAATCGAAAATTGGTCGAAAAACATGATGAATCTCAATACCAAAAAGGCTATTGTCGATGAGGGCGGCGAGATGGAATGGGTGACCGGCTCGTTCGGCTCGAAGGTGTCGATGCTTTATCCTATGAGCATTCTTAACGGAGAGGGCTCAAAGACAGAATACACGGGAATCACGTTTGCCGGCGCGGGACAGACGCTCGATACGGGCGTTAAGGTGCTTATGAACGCGCCGAACACCTCCGCCGTGATAAATTCAAAATCAATATCGAAGGGCGGCGGCTCATGCACATACCGCTCGATGACAAAGCTTACAAGCCGCGCGCACGGCGCGAAATGCTCCGTTTCATGCGAATCGCTTATGCTTGACGATAAATCGCGCTCCGACACGATACCGACGTGTGAGACGGATGTCGACGATATAACATTTTCGCACGAGGCGAAAATCGGGAAAATAAGCGACAGGGAAATATTCTACCTTATGTCGCGCGGGCTTTCCGAGGAGGACGCCAAGGCGATGATTGTGCGCGGGTTCGCGTATCCTATATCAAAGGAGCTGCCGATGGAATATGCGGCTGAAATGAACAATCTTATAAATCTCGAGCTTGAAGGAGGTATCGGATAATGCTTATCAAGGCTAACCCGACGCCGATGCGCACGTCGAGAAATTTTGGAATCAACAATATAAAGGTCGAGCTTCCGGAGAATATCAACGAGAGCATAGACTTTGGCGGAGCGCAGGTTTTCTGCGGAGATGACGCCTTTTTCACAAGCGAGGGTGTAAGCGTGCCGACGCTCAGATACGGTCAGGGCGAGGAGCTTTCCCGAAACATAAGCGAGCACTGCAACAGCAAATATAAGCTTTATCTCAAGGGCGACGGCTCACGTATCGAATATACAATGGGAAGTGACAATCCCAGACTTATCAATGTGCTCGATATTGAAGCGCAGTCCGACACGTCCCTCACTGTTATATATAAATGCTCTGACGAAGCGGAATGCTTTCATAACGGAGCCTTGCGCATAAATATTCACGATGGGTGCAGGATGAGGCTGAACGTCATCAATATGACAAACGGCGCGTCGTTTAATTTTGATTCGGTGGAATGTACGCTCGGCAGGGATTCACGTCTCGATTTTGCGGCGGTCGATTTCGGCGGTCGCGTCTCGGCGACAAATTACTTTTTCGATTTGCGGGGAGACAATTCCGACTGTCATTTCGGGATGATTTATCTCGGGGGCGGCAGCGAGGTCAAGGATATAAACTGCATAGCGGAGCTTTACGGGAAGAAAACGAACGCCGTTTTCGATGTAAAGGGCGCAATTGACGGGGCGTGCCGAAAATCCTTCAAGGGGACGATAAACTTTCTGCGCGGATGCAGGGGAGCGGTCGGCACGGAGGACGAATACTGCCTGCTTCTCTCAGACGGCGCAAAATCGACAGCGCTTCCGATGATGCTCTGCACAGAGGAGGATGTCGAGGGAAATCACTCAACGGCGTCAGGCAAAGCAGACCCGTCGCGCCTCTTTTATATCATGTCGCGCGGGCTTTCGTACCGCGACGCGGTGAAGCTCATTGTCCGCGCGAATTTTTCGGCGGTGCTCGATATGATAGTTGATGAGGAAATCCGCGCTCTTGTGTCCGATATGGCGGACGGGAGGCTTTCATGACAAATCCAAGACGCGATTTTCCGATTTTCGATAATACCGACATCGCATATCTTGACAGCGCCGCGACGACGCAGAAGCCGCGGTGTGTCATTGACGCGGAGCGCAGCTTTTACGAGAGGGGAAACGCTAATATCTACAGAGGCGCATACGCGCTTTCGATTGAGGCAACGGAGGCTTACGGCGCTGTCCGCAAAAAAGTCGCGGATTTTCTCGGCGGCGTACCCGAGGATGGCGTTGTATTTTCAAAAAACGCGAGCGAAAGCCTCAATCTTTTGGCGTATTCCTACGGTCTTTATAGCCTTTCCGAGGGCGACGAGGTTGTAATATCGATAGCGGAGCATCACTCAAATCTCGTGCCGTGGCAGTATGTGACAAAAAAGACGGGCAGCCGCCTTGTTTATATGTACACGGACGAAAGCTATGAGCTTACGCCGGATGAAATCAATAAAAAAATCACGGAGCGCACGAAAATTGTCGCCGTGACGCACGTTTCAAACGTAACCGGAACTATAAACGACATAAAGGCGATCGCAAAGCGCGCACACGAGGTCGGTGCTGTTTTAATTGTGGACGGAACGCAGTCGGTTCCGCATATGAGAGTTGATTTGAAGGAGCTGGACGCGGATTTTTTCGTCTTTTCGGGTCATAAAATATATGCGCCGCTCGGTGTCGGCGTGCTTGTCGGCAAACCCGAGCTTCTTGAGGCGATCCCGCCTTTTCTTATGGGCGGGGAAATGATAGAATACGTTTACGAGGACAGGGCGACGTTCGCGCCGATTCCGATGAGGCTTGAGGCGGGGACGCAGAATGTCGGCGGCGTTATCGGACTTGGTGCCGCGCTCGATTATGTCTCGGAAATCGGCTTTGAGGCGATAGAGACGCACGAGGGGAAGCTTTACGATTACGCCTTAAAAAGGCTTTCGGCGCTTCCTTATGTGACGATTTATGCGCCGCCCGACAGGGAAAAGCGGACGTCCGTCATATCGTTTAATATAAACGGCGTTCATCCGCACGATGTGGCAAGCATACTTGACGGGTGCGGCGTATGCGTGCGCGCCGGCAATCACTGCGCGCAGCCCTTTATGCGCTATCTGGGAGTAGATTCCACCTGCCGCGCAAGCCTCGGAATTTACAATAACGAGGACGATATAAACCGACTTGCCGCGGGCGTTGAGAAGGCATACGGGCTGTTTGAAAAATATCTTACCCGAAGCTGATGGGCTTGAAGAATACACCTTGGCGCATTGCTTTTGAAGCCTTACATCATTACGGGAGAAAGGAAGCCTTTCGCAGGGCGAAATATGATTGGAATGACTGACGGATTTGACGCGATTTACAGCGATCTCATAATGGAACACAGCATGAATTCGTACAACAAGCATGAGCTTGGGGCGTGCGACCTTTGCGAGGAGGGGCATAATCCGAACTGCGGCGACGAAATCAAAATCGAGATTAAGCTTGACGGGGATGTTATCGAGGATATGGCGTTCACGGGTCACGGCTGCGCCATATCGCAGAGCAGCACGTCGATTATGATAGACGTGCTTCGCGGGAAAACCCTCGCCGAGGCAAAGGATATAATCGCCGATTTCATAGGAATGATAAAGGGCGAGATAAAGGACGAGGATGAGCTTTCGTCGCTTGAGGAGGCGATAGCGTTCAAAAATATCTCGCATATGCCGGCGAGGGTGAAATGCGCGCTTCTGGCGTGGCACACGGTAGACGGGATGATTGACGGCGTGAGTGCCGGAAAATAAGCTTTTGGCAGAATCAGAAATATTTTTTGAATTAAAACGAGGCTAACATGACTGACATTTTCGATATTCTCGGTCCCGTTATGATAGGACCGTCAAGCTCTCACACGGCGGGAGCCGTGAGAATCGGTCTTATCGGAAGAACGCTTCTTGAAGGCGAGCCGAAGCACGCGAAAATAGGGCTTTTCGGTTCATTTGCCGAAACGGGGCGCGGGCACGGAACGGACAGGGCGATTGTCGCGGGGCTTTTAGGCTTTCAGCCTGATTTCGAGGGCATTCCGAGAAGCTTTGAAATCGCCGGGGAGCGCGGTCTTGAATTTGAGTTTTACACGGCGTATCTTCGCGACGCGCATCCGAATACGGCGCTGCTTGACATTGTGAGCTTTGACGGCGAAACGCTTTCGATGACTGCGGCGTCGACCGGCGGCGGCAGGATTCGGGTAGAAAAAATCGACGGGATTGACGTGAGCTTTACGGGCGAGGAAAACACTCTCATAGTCCGTCACCGCGACGTGAGGGGCAGGGTAGCCGACATAGCTGGCGTTATCAGCGCCACGGGCATAAATATCGCCGATATGAGCCTTTGCCGCGCGGCACGAGGCGGAGACGCGCTCGAGGTGATTGAAACAGACCAGAGGGTACCGTCTTCTGTGCGTGAAAAAATTGAAGGGCTTGACGGCATTTTAAGAGTTTCGTACTGTGAGAAGAAGGCGTGAAGGATAATCCTTAAAGCATTAATTTCGGAAAATGGGGTTTTTGATATGGAGCTTTATTCCGTCGCGGAGATAATCGACGCCGCGCGTCGGACGGGGCGCGAATTCTGGGAAATCGTGCTTGACGCGGACATTGAGGAACGTCAGGTGACGCGCGAGGAATCGATTTCAAAAATGCGCGGCGTATGGCGTGCGATGCTTACGTCCTTTGAAGAATACGATCCCGAAAGGCGCTCGATGAGCGGTCTTGCGGGCGGCGACGGGGCGAAGATGAGAAGCTTCTGCGAAAACGGCTCGCCGCTTTCGGGTGAGTACATTCAAAATGTAATCGCGGTCGCGCTGTCTGTCGGCGAATCAAACGCCTGTATGCGGAAAATCGTCGCGGCACCGACTGCGGGCGCCTGCGGCGTTCTGCCCGCGGTGCTTGTTCCGCTTTACCGCGGAGGCAGAGCGAGCGAGGACGATATAATTCACGGGCTTTACACGTCCGCGGGAATCGGCGCCGTCATCAGCTCTCGGGCGTCAATTTCGGGCGCTTACGGCGGCTGTCAGGCGGAGATAGGCTCCGCGTCAGCAATGTCGGCGGGAGCGCTTGTAACCGTGTCGGGCGGGGGAGGCGAGGCTGTCGGTCACGCGGCGGCGATGGCGCTCAAAAATCTTCTGGGGCTTGTGTGCGACCCTGTCGCCGGACTTGTAGAGGTGCCGTGCGTCAAGCGGAACGTCGTCGGAGCCGTCAATGCCGTAAGCTGCGCCGACATGGCGCTTGCGGGAATTGAAAGTCGGATTCCCGTTGACGAGGTTATAGACTGCATGGGAGAGGTCGGCTTGCGCATACCGCACGAGCTGCGCGAGACTGCGATGGGCGGTCTTGCCGCGACGCCGACAGGAAAGAAAGTGGCAGAAACGCTGAAGCCTGAAATATAAGGACGGCTTCATTTTATCCGTACTGCGAAAGGAGGCAGCAATGGATTTTGATAATACAGGCTTTGAGGCGGCAGCAAGGGAGCTTGTCGGCAAAATGACGCTTGCGGAAAAATGCTCGCAGCTTAAATATAACGCGCCCGCGATTGAAAGGCTCGGCATACCCGCCTACAATTGGTGGAACGAGGCGCTTCACGGCGTCGCGCGCACGGGAGTGGCGACAGTATTTCCTCAGGCTATCGCGTCGGCGTCGACGTTTGACGACGACACGCTTTATGAAGAAGCGCGCGCCATAGGATATGAGGGACGCGCGAAGTACAACGAGTACAGGTCGCTCGGCGGCACTGAAATTTATCAGGGCATAACGTATTGGTCGCCGAACATAAATATTTTCCGCGACCCGAGATGGGGACGCGGACATGAAACATATGGGGAAGACCCGTATCTCACGGGGCGCATGGGCGCGGCGTTCGTCCTTGGAATCGAGGGCAAGGACCGCAGCGGCAATCCGCTCTCAAAATATAAGCTTGCCGACGCAACTCTCAAGCATTACGCCGTTCACAGCGGACCCGAGGCAGACCGCCACGGATTTGACGCCAAAGCAACAGCGCAGGATATGTTTGAGACGTATCTTGAGGCGTTCCGATACTGCGTGGAAAAGGCGCATCCGTCTGCCGTTATAGGCGCGTACAACCGCACAAACGGCGAGCCGTGCTGCGCGTCCCCGACGCTTTTCGGGATTCTTCACGAAAAATTCGGTTTCGACGGCTACATCGTCTCCGACTGCGGCGCCATAAACGACATCAACGCGCACCATCACGTAACGGACAGCCCCGAAAAAAGCTCGGCGCTCGCGATAAACGCGGGATGCGACCTGAACTGCGGCAGCGCCTATGCATCGATGCTCTCGGCGTTTGAGTCGGGACTTGTCGATGAGGAAACGATAACGGAGGCGTGCGTGCGGCTTTTCACGGCGCGATTCCGTCTCGGAATGTTTGCGGATGACTGCGAATATGACAAAATCGGTTACGGCGAGGTATGCTCATCCGAGCATAAGCGCATTTGTCGTAAGCTGGCGCGCGAATCGATTGTGCTGCTTGAAAACGACGGTATTCTCCCGCTTTCAAATGACGAGCGGCTGAAAATCGCCGTTATCGGACCTGCCGCCAACGATAAAAAGGTTCTGCTCGGCAATTATAACGGAACTCCCGACGAATACGTGACAATATACGAGGGAATCCGCAGAAAGGCGCGCGGAGCGGTGTATTATTCCGAGGGATCGGGATATTTTGACGGCGAGCGCGGCGACTGGGACGAAAAGCGGTATGCAGACGCGTATCTCGCGGCGAAAAGAGCCGACGTGGTTATAATGTGCGTGGGGCTTTCGCCCGATTTTGAGGGCGAGGAGGGACCGTTCGGATACGGCGGCGACAAGCGCGACATCGAGCTGCCCGCCTCCCAGCGCGAGCTTTATGAGCGCGTGCTTGCGGCGGGAACGCCGATTATAACCGTAAATGTGAGCGGCAGCGCTATGGCGCTCGGAAGGCAGTCCGAAACGAGCCGCGCCGTTCTTCAGTTCTTTTACGGCGGACAGTACGGCGGTGAAGCGCTTGCGGAAATTCTTTTCGGCGAGACTAACCCGAGCGGACGGCTTCCCGTGACGTTTTATCGCTCGACGGACGAGCTGCCGCCCTTCGAGGATTACTCGATGGAGGGACGCACGTACAAATTTTACGAGGGAGAGCCGCTTTATCCCTTCGGACACGGACTTTCGTATACGACGTTTGAATATTCATGTCTCACCGCTCACGAAAAGGACGGCGGGACTGACGGCGCTTATTCCGCGGATTTCACTCTTGATGTAAAAAACACGGGAGAGCGTGACGGCGACGAGGTCGTGCTTCTTTACGTACATGAGACTGATGCCGAATGCCGCGTGCCGATAAAAAAGCTCATCGGATTCTGCCGAGTGAGCGTCGGCGCAGGTGAGACTGTGACGGCGGCGATTAAAACCGAGCCTGATGCGTTCTGCCATGTAAACGAGGCGGGTGAGACTGTCGCGGGTCACACGTTTGAGGTTATGTGCGGAAATCTCTCGCTGAATATTCAAAGGTAAGTCATCACCCGAATTTTTATATTGTCGGCACGAGAAAATCACTCAAAGTTTATCGTGAGTTTGCTTTCCCGGGGTACAATAACATTGAATAATGAATCATAGATTCATTATTCAAGTTGATGAATATTGCGCGCAGCGCAATATTCACGTAACAGCGCCATTTTATGAAATATAAAAGGGCGTGAGTGCGTCCGCATGAAATTACATCAAAAACCGAAAGGAAAAAACGAATGGACAGTACAGGCGCGAGAGATGTTTCGCTGCAGTCTGCGGCAGATTTTTTCGGCGATGAGACAGACATTGAAGCAATACAAGAAATTTTTATGAGCTTTCAGCGGCTCATGTCGTTTTACAAATGCGCTATAATGGAAATCGAGACGAAATTCCGTGTGCTTGACGAGCAGTTTTCGACAATGCACGAGCGCAATCCGATAGACAACATACGCACACGCCTGAAAAGTGTGCAGAGCATCCGCGACAAGCTGATAAGAAAAGATTTGCCGATGACGATTGATTCGATTGAGGAAAATCTCAACGACGTCGCGGGTGTGCGCGTAATTTGCCCGTTTATCGACGACGTTTATTTTCTCGCGAATTGCCTTATCGGGCAGGACGACATAACGCTTATCAAAATGAAGGATTATATCCAGAATCCGAAGCCGAACGGATACAGAAGCCTTCATCTGATTGTCGAGGTTCCGATATTCCTTCAGGAGGAAAAGCGGTATATGAAGGTCGAGGTGCAGCTTCGCACGATAGCGATGGAATCATGGGCGAATCTCGAACACAGACTGCGATACAAAAAGGATCTCGATGAGACCACTATGCGCGAGATTTCGGACGCGCTCAACGACTGCGCGAGGCTAAGCGACGTGCTTGACAAGAAAATGCAGGCGGCAAAAAATATAATCGAAACATAAAAAAGAGCGGTTTCCCGCTCTTTTTTATCTGTTTTTTGCATTTACGGATAAATCAGCCCGTCCGCTTCTGTGCAGAGATACTCGACAAACTCACCGAACTCCTCGACAGTCATCCCGTCCTCAAAGCGAATATCAACGTCGGGGTAATTTTTCTCCATGAACGTGTTGCCTTCCGTGAAGTAATACGTGAGCGATTTAGAGAAATCATCCGGCAGGACAAGCTTTCCATCTACAATCGGAATAATCGAATATCTCAGCACAAAGCAAAACTCAAATACTGATTCGCCGTCGTCATTTCCATACGTATAACTTACTGAATTGTGTGTGAAAACCAACGCTGTTTCACCCTCGACAATATCATCCAAATATTCGTCGGAAATCAGCAAATAATCGATGTCCGAAACAACTTCTTCGTATGAATATTCAACGAGATAATTGTCATGAAGAATACTTTCACTCATCGTTGCGGAAAGAATCTCGACATTTTCAACGCCAACGCTCTTATAGTCGATTGACCATGATAGTTCGTCAATCTCGCCCCATGTCACAATCATCGCGTTCATGCTGCGCCAGGCATATGGAAAAATGCTTAGCTCTCCATCGTCGTCGGAAGTTATGGTTTGTTCTTCTGTATTGCTCACTGTCTCCGCAGTTTCTTCCGTTTCGGTTATCGTCTCCTTCTCCGTCGCTTCTTCCGTTTCATCTTTTGTGATTTGGTATTGCTTTCAGTCTCCGATTCGGTCGTGTCGGTTGTGTCAGTCTCGTTCTCCGTCTCCATTGCGGTCGTGTCGGTGTCTGCCGATTTTATCTCGTCAGCATCCACATTGTCTGCGCATGATGCGACCGAAAAGCACATCGCAAGCGCGAGAATGAGAATCAAAATTTTCTTCATGGCATAATCCTCCTTTGAAAAATAAAATACATGATGTCGGGCGCAAAGCCCTTTTCAATATAAATTGTACCACATCTTTTTGCGTCTGTCAATCATTTCTTGAAAAAATCCTTTGCAAAATGCTTGATTTGACAAAAGATTTTTTGCAAAACGTCAAATCAAGGCGTGCGCAAACGCCGAAAATGAGCATTTTTCATGATAAACCCTCCTTCAAAATAATTTCACCGGCAAATATTTCGCAGGCGAAATAGCAATATTTCGCAAGCGAAATATTTGTTAGTATAAAGGTCATGGTCACATGACCTTTATACTGTATAGTCGTAAAAAAACGAAAAAGTACTCACCTAAAAACGCGATTTTTCAAAAAAATTTTTTTCAGCGCGAAAAATGCGCACAACTTTGCCGTCCATGTCAGGATTCAAAAAACATTTGCGGTTTGGCGCTTTATATGGTATAATAAGACATTGAATAATAAATCGCAGATTCATTATTCAAGTCTGTCAAATATTCGATTAAAATCATAGATTTGAATCGAATATTTGCGGTTTAGCGCTCGATATTATCGAATAAGACGTTTAGAAACGGTCAGAGACCTTAGTGAGGTGAATTGATGAACGAGAACAATATGAACGGCAGCATGGGAAACGGTCAGGACGGAGATTTTTTCAATCTGAAGGGAATCGATGTTGACGCGGAAGATTTTAACATGAACGCGGGCAAAAAAGAGGAAATTCCAAGGAAAGCGGATGGCGGCGGAGGGGAACCTCCGAAAAAAGACGATAAGTCGGGCGAGGAAAAGGTCTCGCCGCTCTCAATGCTGTTTGACCTGACGGAGACGCTTGCGATTTCAACGTCTGTCATAATCATAGTCTTTACGTTTTTTGTAAGGCTCGCAGTCGTTGACGGAAATTCAATGAACAACACGCTTTACGACGGGGATACGCTCATCGTCTCTGATATTCTTTATTCGCCGCAGTACGGCGACATTGTGGTTTTTCAGAAAACCGACAGCGATTACTGGGGCGACACGGCGCTTGTAAAGCGCGTAATCGCCACGGGAGGGCAGACGATAGACATCGATTTTGAAACATGGACTGTGACGGTTGACGGGGTAGTGCTTGACGAGTCGGAATACCGTTATCTCGCCTCAGACAGAACGGTGACGGCGACGGGAATCACATTCCCCTATACGGTGCCCGAAGGATGCGTTTTCGTTATGGGCGATAACCGCAACCATTCGACGGACAGCCGGAATATTCTGCTCGGAGTGATTGACGAGCGGCAGATATTCGGGCGGGTGGTGTTTGATATTTCAAGCTTCACTCATTTTAAGAGGTTTTCATAATGCCCGGAACGGAAATTCAGTGGTTTCCCGGTCATATGGCAAGGACGCGCCGGCAGATAAAGGAAAGCCTTGCTCTTGTTGACGCCGTAATCGAGATACTCGACGCGCGAATCCCATATTCGTCGCGCAATCCCGAAATTACAAAGCTGCTTTCGGGGAAACCGACGCTTACTGTACTGAATAAAAGCGGACTTGCCGATACATCAAAAACCGACGCATGGGTTTCTTATTTCAAAAATCGCGGACAAACCGTTCCGCTTCCCATTGACTGCGTGACGGGGGCGGGAATCTCCAAAATAACGCCGACGATAACGGAAATGCTGTCTGAAAAGATAAAGCGCCGCGAGGCGAAGGGAATGACGGGACGGCACATCAGAGTGATGATTGTCGGAATACCGAACGTCGGAAAATCGACGCTCATAAACAGGCTCGCCGGCGAGCGCCGCGCAAAGGCGGAAAATCGTCCCGGCGTTACGCAAAGGCAGCAGTGGATAGCGACAAAGACGGGGCTTGATCTGCTTGATACCCCGGGCGTTTTGTGGCACAAATTCGACGAACGCCGCGTAGGCGAAAATCTCGCCTTCACGGGCGCAATAAAGGACGCGATACTCGATACGGAAACGCTCGCGGCGGCGCTTCTCGGGCGGCTGCGCGAGACTTATCCCGAGCTTTTGCGCGAAAGATATAAGCTTGAGCAAATCCCGTCAAGGGACGAGCTTTCCGACTTTGAGCTTATGAATTTAATAGGCAAAAAGCGCGGATTTCTTGTGTCGGGCGGCGAGGTTTCAACGGAGCGCACGGCAAATATGCTGCTCGACGAGTTCCGCGCGGCAAAAATCGGAAGAATAACGCTCGAGACGCCTGTCTCGACCGCGAGGGGGACGCTCTGTGACTGAGCTTGAATACACGATAGAGAACGAATGCCGCGCCATGGGCTATGGCGTTATCGCGGGGTGCGATGAGGCGGGGAGAGGGTGCCTTGCGGGACCTGTCGTCGCCGCCGCCTGTATTTTGCCCGACGGGCTTATGATAAAGGGACTGAACGATTCCAAAAAGCTGTCCGCGAAGCGTCGCGAGACGCTTTACGATATTATTGTTTCGTCCGCCGTGGCTTACGGAATCGCCGAGGCATCCGTTTCGGAAATCGATGAGATGAACATACTGAACGCCGCCATGCTCGCGATGAGACGCGCCGTCTCAAAGCTTTCCGTCGTGCCTTCAATTGTGCTTGTTGACGGGAACAAATCGCCGGAATTTGACGGGATAGCGGCGCGCACGGTAATTCACGGCGACGGAATATCGCCCTCAATCGCGGCGGCGTCGATTTTAGCGAAGGTATACCGAGACAGGCTTCTCGTCGGGCTTGACCGCGAATATCCGGGCTATGGGTTCGCAAAGAATAAATCGTATGGCACAAAGGAGCATATGGAGGCGCTGCAACGCCTCGGTCCCACCGAGTGCCACAGAAGGACGTTTCTTTCGTTTTTGAATGATGACGAACGGATGTGAGATAAACGGCGCGGAAATGCGCCGTCGGGGAGATGCGGGCGAGGACACCACCGTCGAATTTCTCGAATACCACGGCTATACTGTAATTGCGAGAAATTATTATTCGGGACACTGCGAAATTGACATAATCGCAGTCGACCCTGCGGGCGAGACTGTAGTGTTCTGCGAGGTCAAAACGCGGGATGCGGGCGTTGCCGAAAGATATGGGCGACCCGCGTCCGCCGTCGGATATACAAAGCGGAAAAACTTAAAATACGCGGCGGACGGATATATTAAAAAGCATCCGCGCGAGTGCGCGGAAAGGCGCGTAAGAATTGACGTTATCGAGGTTTATCTGACCGACGGCGCGCCGCGCGTCAGACACATTAAAAATGCTGTGATTTCATGAAAAGGAGAGCTTGCTTATGAGATACGTAAGCACGAGAGATACAAAGAAAAACAAAACATACGTGACACCCTCCGAGGCGATTTGCCGCGGACTTGCGCCCGACGGCGGGCTTTACGTTCCCGAAACGATACCGACGCTTGATGAAGAGAATTTTCGGCATATTTCGGCGCTCGACTACGTAGGTCGCGCGGCGTATGTGCTTTCAATGTTTCTCGACGATTTTTCAGAAGAGGAGCTTCTGACGCTCTGCCGGGAGGCATATTCCGAGGAGAATTTTCCCGACGGCGCGGAGGTGACGACGACGATAAAGGACGGCGTTTTTGTGCTTGAGCTATGGCACGGACCGACGTGCGCCTTCAAGGATATGGCGCTTCAGCTCATGCCGAGGCTTTTTTCAGCTGCTTTGAAAAAAATCGGCGAGACAAAGACTGCGCACATACTCGTCGCCACGTCGGGCGATACCGGAAAAGCGGCGCTTGAGGGCTACCGCGGTGTTCCGGGCGTGAAAATCACCGTATTCTACCCCGAAAACGGAGTTTCCGACATTCAGAAGCTTCAGATGACGACGCAGGCGGGCGAAAACGTCGATGTCGTCGCTGTCAGGGGCGGTAATTTTGACGATGCGCAAAGCGGTGTAAAGCGCATTTTCGCCGACAGCGCGATAAACAGGCGCCTTGCCGATGCGGGCGTGTTCCTTTCAAGCGCAAATTCGATAAACTGGGGGCGGCTTGCGCCTCAGATTGTATATTATATCTCCGCATACTGCACGCTTTGCGGGAGAGGTGTCATAAAATACGGCGATACCCTGAACGTAACAGTTCCGACGGGGAATTTCGGCAATATCCTCGCCTGCTTTATCGCAAAAAAAATGGGGCTTCCCATAGGAAGCCTCATATGCGCGTCAAATCAGAATCATGTGCTGACAGATTTTCTGGCGACGGGAAAATACAGCAAAAACCGCGAATTTTATCTCACAATGTCCCCGTCGATGGATATTCTGATTTCCTCGAATCTCGAACGTCTGCTTTATTTTATCGCGGGAGCGGACGAGACGTGCGGGTATATGAGTCAGCTCGCAGGGACGGGCGAGTATACGGTATCGAGCGAAACATACGGCGCGATAAGACGCGATTTTGTCGGATATTTCGCAAATGAGAGCGTGACCGCCGAAACGATAAGGCAATTTTATCATGAGTACGGCTTTCTTTCCGATCCGCATACGGCAGTCGCGCTTCACGCCGCTCAAAGCTTCATCGGGGAACGCGGCGTGGAGGTTCCCATGCTCGTGTGCGGCACGGCAAGTCCCTTCAAATTCGCCGCCGACGTTTATTCCTCGATAACAGGCTGCGAAAAGCCCGATTCAATATCGGCTCTTGGTATGCTCTCGGAGCTGACGGGACGTGAAATTCCCATGCCGCTCCAAAGAACGCTTTCCGCGAAGGTCAGATTCGAGCGCTCCGTTTGCCCCGATGAAATGGAGAGCATATTCTCACTTTAAGTCAGAGTGTTCGCTCACGGAACGTAGCGCATACAGTGTCGCGCGAATTTGTGGCGTAGGTAGGCCCCACCGCGATTCGCGACGCTGTGCAGAAGCTGTCCCCGTCGTGATAGACGCAGTTTTTCACATCGCAGACGACACCGCGTATGTGCTGCGGGCGACCGCCCTTTTCGTCTGTGTTTACATTGATATATTCGTTTCCGCCGTATACAGGCATGGTAATCCTCCAAAATATTATAGGTATCGTGTACAAGATTATTTTCGGATATATTTTCGCTTTTTATTCAGCCAAATAAAGTAAGGAGACGCAATGTCGATTTTTTCAATTTCGGATATACATCTTCCCGCGAGCGGAAAAAGCGAAAAATCCATGGATATTTTCGGCGAGCGCTGGCGCTCTCACCGCGAAAAAATCAAAAATAACTGGAAGCGCGTTGTTTCTGATGACGATACTGTGATTCTGCCCGGCGATATTTCGTGGGCGCTCACGCTCGATGAGGCGAGGAACGATTTTGTTTTCATAAATTCTCTGCCCGGAAAAAAGATAATCGGCAAGGGAAATCATGATTTCTGGTGGACGTCTCTTTCCAAAATGAATGCGGCTCTGGCGGAGTGGGAATGCGGGAGCATACGATTTCTGCGCGGCGGCATGGAGATGGTTGAAAACGCCGCCGTCGCCATGACCTGCGGCAAATTCCCGAGCGAGGGGGAGAGCGAGACGGATTTTCTTCGACTTTCAAAGCGCGAGGCGACACGGCTCGATACGGCGCTGACAGCGGCAAATGAAAAATCGGACTGCGGGCGCGCCATAGTCTTTCTGCATTATCCCGTTTACTATATGGGAGCCGTCAACGAGCCGATATTTGACGTGATTTGCTCGCACGGCGTCACTGAGGTTTATTACGGTCACATTCACGGCGGGTACGGGGTGCCCGCCGTCACGGAGTATCGCGGGGTGAGATTTCACCTTGTTTCGGCGGATTATCTCGGATTTTGCCCGACGCTTGTGAGAACGTAAAGTTTGCCTCTTGACTTTCTTTTCGCCGCGTGATACAATTACTATGTAAAATGAACTGCTTTGATTTGAGGATGATATGCCGGGCGCAGGTTTTTCCGATATTTGCGGCTGCGGAGAGCTTATCGACCGCACCGTAAACGACATAAAAAACGACCGTATCGGTCATGCGTATATAATCGACGGCAACGACGCGGATTCGGTATATGATTTCGCGCTTGATTTTGCGGCTGCCGTGCTTTGCACGGGAGAGGGGATGATTCCCTGCGGGAGATGTCCGTCATGCGTTAAGCTTGAGGCGGGCTCTCACCCGGACGTGAAGATAATCGAGAGGGGCGAGCGTGCAAGCGTCGGCGTTGACAAATCGCGCATGATGCGGGAGGATGCCGCGATAATTCCCTCGGAATCGGAACGCAAAATATATATCGTCCGAGATGCCGAAAAAATGACAGCATCCGCCGAAAATGCTCTTCTTTTGTCGCTTGAGGAACCGCCCTCATATGTGCTTTATCTGCTTCTGACGACGGATATTTCGTCGCTTTTGCCGACGGTCAGGTCGCGCGCGTCGGCGATTCATATGCGCGCGCCGACAAAGGACGAAACACTCGATTTTGTAAAGCGAACGTGCGGCAGCAAATTCGGCGGCGGTGACTGGGGGGAGATTTATCTATTGTCGGGCGGAAGCCCGAGGCTTGCCGCTGAGTACGTGAAAAACGAAAAAAAGCTCGCGGCGCGCCTTGCCGAAAAATCAAAGGCGCGCGAGCTTCTGGCAGCAATGCTGTCAGGCGGAGGCAGCGCGTATACGGGAGTTTATCGGCTCGGCAGGATGAAATCGGACGCGGCGATGACGCTCTTGTCTGACATGAAATGCGCCCTGCGCGACATGATAGCGGCGAAGCGTTCGGCAAGTGCGGAAAATGTTTTTTACAAGAGCCGAAGTGAGGCGCTTTCTGCCGGAGGGAATTACAGCGCCGCAGGGCTTATGAGGTCGCTTGACTGTGTGACGGACGCTGAGGAAATGATAAAATCTAACGTATCCCCGACGGCGGCGATGATGGCGCTTGCGGTCGGAATCAAAAATTCCGTTTATTCAAAAAAATAATCTTTGGCGTGTATATTTGAAAATACGAAAGAAAACAGAAAGGGGGACTTTCGTCATGCGAAAGTCATGGTTATAAAAAATGAACTCTTATCAGAATCGCGGCGGGAGAAATTACAGGCGCGGCGGCAAGCAGCGCGGCGGCGCGAAAAATATTATGTCCGAGGTGTCGGCGGAGCTTGATGAGGGCGCGGCGAGCGACGACGCGGCAGACGCACCGACACGCCGTCAATATTCGCAGAAGAACGGACGGCGGCAGAATCAGAAGGCATCAAATCAGGGCGGCAGGCAGGGCGCCGACACGGCTAAAAAGGAGCAGCCAATACCGCTTTATAAGCAGATACGCGGCTCTGGCGCAAAGCTCGAGGAGCCGGAGGAGGAAGCGATAATCGCGGCGCCTCCAGAAAATGCGGCAGAGGATAAAAACAGATACCGCGTCATGTCAGATTACTGGTTTGAGGACGAAAACGACGCGGTGGCTTCCGCCTCATCGCAGGAGCCTGTCGAACGTGTCGATATTGTCGGGGTGAGATTCAAGGATGAGGACGGCAGCAAGGTATACTATTTTGCGCCGATGGGATATAAATGCCCCGTCGGAACGAGGGTAATTGTCGAGACGGCGCGCGGAATTGAGTACGGCTACGTCGCGATTGCAAACAAATCAGAGCCGAAAAGCTCGCTTGTGGCGCCGCTTCGCCCCGTCGTGAGAATCGCGACGGAAGCGGACACGGAAAGGCACAAATCGGGAGTTTCGTTCGCAAGTGAGGCGATGGTTGTGTGCGCCGCAAGGATTGCGAAGCACGGGCTTGACATGAAGCTTATCGACGCCGAGTATGCCTTTGACGGCAGCAAGCTTACATTTTATTTCAGCGCTGAGGGTAGAGTTGATTTCCGCGAGCTTGTGAAGGACCTTGCATCGGTATTCCACACGAGAATAGAGCTTCGCCAGATAGGAATACGCGACGAGGCGAAAATGCTCGGCGGAATCGGAATTTGCGGTCGCCCGTTCTGCTGCTCGACCTTCCTTTACGATTTCAACAAGGTTTCAATTGAGATGGCAAAGGAGCAGGGACTTTCGCTCAACACGGCAAAGATTTCGGGCGCTTGTGGGAGGCTCATGTGCTGCCTGAGGTATGAGGCTGATTCATACGCCGAGGAAATAAAGCGCACGCCGCGCGTCGGAAATGTCGTGAAAACGCCCGACGGCGTCGGAACGGTCACCGAATCGCAGCCGCTCACCGGAAAAATTAAGGTGAAGGTAGGTGCGAACGACGACGCGCCCATAAGGGAATTTATGCGCGACGACGTGACGGTGCTTGCCGCGAAGGGCAAAAGCGCGGATAAAAAGGCGAAGGAGCAGCCGAAGGCTGCCGAGGGCGATGAAAACGTCGAGCTGCCGCCCGAGGATTGAGGCGGCTCACTGAAAACAAATTGTTAATTTTAAAAAAAGCGCTTGCACATTTCCGAAAATGTGCTACAATAAGCAGGTGTGATTTTATCCGAAGCTTGCTTCGGAAAGGAATGGAGGATATAGGTCATGGCTTACAAGATCGACAAAGAAAAGTGTCTGGGATGCGGCGCTTGCGCTGCGGAATGCCCTGTTGAGGCAATTTCCGAGGACGAGGACGGCAAGTACGTAATCGACCCCGATACCTGCATCAGCTGCGGCTCATGCGCGGGTGCTTGCCCCGTAGAAGCGCCGGCAGAGGACGAATAATCTTAATTGACCGCGAAAAAGCTCCGAGGAAAACCCCGGAGCTTTTTTGCTCGCCTCGAATATGAAACGTCAGATTTGCTGCCGCTTTATCTCCGGCAGGCTTGCTGCGGCAGACTTGCCGCTGCTGCCGACTGACCGACACGCCTGAATTTCTCGTCGGGAAGCGAGGGGAAAAGCTTGCCGTCGGTTTCCGGATACTCGTCGCGAAGCACTCTTTTGCATTCGTCAAGTATAATGTCGCCGCCTCTTCCGCTCATTACGCGACCGAGAAGCAGCACGTGACGGCAGCGGTAGAGGTCGTAATAATAAGCGAGCGTGTGACCGAGATACGTTCCTATCGAGGAATAAATCGCCTCCGCCGCAGAATCTCTCGCCTCCACGAGCGCCTGCACCGCTTTGAGCTTTTCCGCGGGGGATAAGCTCTCCTCAAGCCGAATGCCCGCGCGGGGCGCCAGTCTGATTACCGCATCCTGAGAGAAATATTTGACCCCGCAGCCTATATCTCCGCTCCATTCGTCCTTTTCGGCGTCGGGACTGCAGTCCACGGGCACAAACGCAAGCTCATTGAGCCATCCTGTTATGCGCCCCTCGCTGTCAACAAAACCGCCAGCCTCGCTTGTGCCCATAGCGATTCCGAGTACGTTTGTGTCGGCAAGGCTCATCATTCCCGAAAGAGCGGTTACATCGCCGTCGTTGACGACCTCAAAGGGAATGTCGCCGAACGTGTCATTTACTGCGCGTATGTAGATGTCCTTGACCTCGGCATCAAATTTTTCCTTCGGCACACTCAGAAAGAGGGAGGCGCTCATTGTGCGGTTTCCGATATAGATTCCGGCGGAGCTGATTCCAACGGCATCGACGCGCGGAAGATGCGCCACTGCGGATTTGAGCGCCGATACAATCCCGTCGTAGTGATAGCTCGGATCGGAGCTTGTTTTCGGAAACCATACGACCTCCTCGGAAAATACGCTTTCCCCGTCTATGACGGCGCTGACCTTGCGGTCGCTCCCGCCGGCGTCAAACCCTATCCGACAGCCGTCAAGATGTCCTCCCATGCGCTTCGGCAAGTCCTTTGCCTCGGGGATTTTGTCAGTATAAAGCACCTCGAATTGATGCTCGAATATGCCCGACATGAAATCCCTGTCAAAGTCCTGCTCGCCGCCGGGAGAAAAAGCGCCCTTCAGATATTCATACGTGTCCTCGTCGCCCGAAACAAAAACGCGGAATCCGCCCTTCATCCAGAGCATTGTCTTAACGAGTCGGTTGATGTAGTAGCGGTCGGCTGATTTCATATCGGACGTGCCGTGTATAAATGTGCGGTATACCGCTGTCTGCCCGTCCGCCCGCTCAACGGCGATTGAAACGGGCTTTTTCGCGGTTTTGAGAAACGCGCGGTTGAATTTCAGAATCGGTATAAATTCCTCGTCCAGCAGCGGCACGTTTTTGATGTCTACCTTAATTCCACATCGATTCATGTGAATGCTCCTTCAATGATATATCGTCATGTCTTATTATATCCGGACTTGAACGGCTTGTCAAGGTGAACATGACAATTGCCCGTCGGGAGATTTTAACGCTGTACCGCGCCTCGAAAAGTTTTTTTGAAAATATTGTTGCAAAGTGCGCTTATCTGTGTTATAATATGATAGGTGATGGTGAAGAGTGGGGTGACAGTGTGCAGCTCGCTCTTTGTTTTTGAGATTTTATCCTCGAATGCGCGTCTGCTGTCAAACGGTTTGAACCCCCTTTGGCGTCTGATTTGCGCATTGAATACCCGCAAAATGAAAGTGAGAGGCAGATATATGGCAAAATCGAACGCGGTGAGCAGGCTTGAGGAGCGGATAACGCCCCTGATTTGCGGGCTTGGCTACGAGGTATGGAACATTTCGTTTGAAAAAGAGGGAACGGAGCTTTATTTCCGCGTCGAAATCGACTCGGAGGCGGGAATATCGCTCGACGACTGCACCCGCGTGAGCGATTTGCTTGACCCGATACTCGACGAGGACCCGCCAACCGAGGAATCGTATCGGCTTGAGGTTTCGTCGGCGGGAGTCGAGCGCGAGCTGAAAAAGCCGCGTCACATCGAGGCATATGCGGGCAGCGGTACGGAGGTTGAAATAAGTCTTTATGCGCCGCGTGACGGAAAAAAGAAGCTTCGCGGCGAAATTGCCGAATATAACGAAAAGGACGACGTGCTGTCGCTTCTGACCGAGAGCGGAACGCTTAATATTCCGCGTAGCGAATGCGCCAAAATCAAAACGCTTTTCGATTTCGGCGAATTTAATTGAGAATAACCGTATTTATCCGGCTATATTATTCATTTTTTATTGAAAGGAACGGATTTTGCATGAGCAAAGCATCGCATGACAGGGCATCTGCCGAAAAAATGCCCGATCTTTTTCTCGCGCTTGAGGATCTTGAGCGGGAAAAGCACATTTCAAAGGAATATATGCTTGAGCGCATAGAGGCTGCTCTCGTATCGGCTTATAAGCATGAAAACGGAAACGCGAACGTGCGCGTTGAAATCTCCGAGGAAAAGAGTGAAATTCACGTTTATCAGCAGTTCACGGTTGTGGAGGAGGTTACCGATCCGGTAATCGAGATTTCCCTCGAGGACGCGAAGAAGCGCTCGAAAAAATATGTGCTCGGCGATACGGTCGAGGTAGAGCTGAAGCCGAAAAATTTCAGGCGTCTGTCGGCTCAGGCGGCAAAGCAGGTGATAATCCAAGGAATTCGTGAGGAGGAGCGCAAGCACGTCCGCAGCGAATACGAGACGAAGCGCGAGGAAATCGTCACGGCGCAGGTCGTCAAGGTCGATGATTCTGACGGCTCCGTCGTCGTCGATACGGGGACGAGCGAGGCGGTGCTTATAAAGGATGAGCAGATACCCGGCGAGACGTTCGAGGTCGGAGACAGAATCAAGGTTTATATCTCCGAGGTCAGAAGCGAAAGCAGGGGACCCATCGTAATACTCTCGCGCACGCATCCGAGCCTTGTAAAGCGGCTTTTTGAGCTTGAAATTCCCGAAATCGCCGACGGAACGGTAGTCATCAAGGGAATCTGCCGCGAGGCGGGGTCGCGCACGAAAATTGCCGTCATGTCAACCGATGAAAACGTAGACGCGGTCGGCTCGTGCATAGGCAGCAGAGGCTCGAGAATTTCGGCGATTCTTGACGAGCTTCGCGGGGAGAAAATCGATATTGTGAAATACAGCGAGGACCCCGCGGAATATATAAGCGCTGCGCTCGCGCCCGCGACCGTAAACGAGGTCTATATGGAGGAGGAACGCTCGGCGAAGGTTTACGTTGATTCCGAGCAGCTCTCGCTTGCGATAGGCAAGGAGGGGCAGAACGCGCGTCTTGCCGCGCGTCTGACGGGCTATAAGATAGATATAAAGGGTACTTAAGCGATGACGAAGGAACGTCGGCTGCCCGAACGTCAGTGCATAGGCTGCGGGGAACGCAAGCCGAAGCGCGAGCTTATACGCATAGTGCGCTCACCCGACGGCGAGGTTTCGATTGACCCGACGGGCAAAAAATCGGGGCGCGGCGCGTATATATGCAAAAAACGCGAATGCCTCGGGCGAGCCGCAAAGTCTGGCAGGCTCGCGAGAAGTCTTGCGTGTGAGATACCTCCCGGGCTTGCGGAGGGCTTGACGGAGGAAATCGAAAAATGTGCGGAAACAAACGAGAGCTGAACCGTTTGCTTTCGTATTTCGGGATTGCCAAGCGGGGCGGACTTCTTTCGGTCGGCGTGCCGAACGTGTGCGAGGCTCTGCGGTGCGGCGGAGATTTCCCCGTATTCGCGGCGTCTGACATTTCGGAGGCAACGAAAAAGAAGCTTTCGGACAAATGCGCGTTTTACGGAGCCGAGCTTGTTATGTGCGGCGTCACGGGAGCCGAAATTTCCGCGTCGGTCGGCAGGACAGGAATGACGGCGGCGGTATATATAAAAAATAAGGGGCTTTCGGATGCGGCGCTTGCCGCGGCGAACGCTCTGTCGGACGGCAAATCCGAGGAGATTTTGCCGAAATAAAAAGGGATCGGGACGGGATTTTCCAATCGATCCGCTGAAATTACGGTGTGGGAGGATTTTCATGGCACAGCAAAATACAAATTACAGAATCAATCGTTTGGCAAAGGATTTCAATGTAAAGAGCAAGGATATTCTTGATTTGCTCGGCAAATACGGAATTGAGGGAAAGACGCATATGGCGGTGCTTGAGCCGTCGGAGTTTAATCTCTTCCTTGAGGTTATCACGTTTGAAAATCAGCTCGACGACCTTGACAGCTATGTGAGCGGCAAAACATATATACCGAGAAAGGCTGTCGCGGAAAAGAAAAAGGCGGCGGATGAAACTCCCGCGGCGGAGAAGCAGGTCGAGGTGCCGGTGACGCCCGCGAAGGATGAAAAGCAGGAGGCACCCAAAAAAGAGACGGCGAATCGGGAAAAGCCAAAGGAAAAAGAAAAGGAAATCGAAAAAGAAAAGCGCGAAATCAAAAGCGGCGCCGAATCAAAGCCGAAGCCCGAGACATCCGGCGGCGAGCAGAAGCGCGCAAAGGAAAACGAATCCGAAAGGAAGCGTCAGCAGCCGCAGCAACAGCAACAGCCGCAGCGCCGCCCGGAAGGAAGGCAAAGAAATGAGGAAAGACAGCAGCCGCAGCCCGCAGAGCGCCGCGCAAGAGACGGCAGAGACGGCAGGGAAAGCAGGGACAATAAAGAAAATCTCTCACGTCAGAAGCAGGCGGTCGGCGAGCGCGCGGGCGAGCGGACGAACGGTCAGCGCCGTCAGCAGCCGCAGCAGCAGCAACAGCAGCCGCAGTCCCAGACAGGCGAGGTTATAACGGGGCGCGGTCAGGTTGAAGCGCCCAAGAAAAACCGCGGACCGTGGCAGCCTGCCGACGGTCTTTCGGGAGAGCAGAAGCAGAAAAAGAAGGTCGTTCAGGGAGAGGCGAGACACCGCACGGGCAATACGCGAATCGTCGATACGAAATCAGGCTCGGTTGACCTTGAAAAATTCAACGAGCATCTGACAAGCTACGTTTCCGACAGAGACGACAGCGTATATACGAAGCAAAGAAACGCAAGGCAGGGCAGCCGTGCTGTCGGCGGCAAAAGGCGCGACAAGGACCGCAGAAAGACTGATAAGCTGCGCAAGGAGGAAATCGAGCGTCAGCGCCGCAGCAGCCTGAAAATTACGATTCCCGACGAGATAACAGTCGGCGAGCTTGCGGGAAGGCTTAAAATTTCCGCGCCCGAGGTAATCAAAAAGCTTATCGCGAACGGCGTGATGGCAACCGTCAATCAGACGATTGATTTTGACACGGCGTATCTCATCACGGAGGAGCTTGGCGTCGCAGCCGAGCGCGAGGTCGTCGTCACAATCGAGGAGCAGCTCTTCGACACAACGGACGACGCGGAGGAAAGCCTTGTCGAACGCAGCCCCGTCGTGTGCGTCATGGGTCACGTTGACCACGGCAAAACGTCCCTTCTCGACGCAATCAGACACACAAACGTCACCGCAGGCGAGGCGGGCGGAATCACGCAGCATATAGGCGCTTACCGCGTAAGCGTCGGCGGCAAATATATCACCTTCCTTGATACCCCGGGTCACGAGGCGTTCACGGCGATGAGACTTCGCGGCGCGATGGCGACAGATATAGCGATTATAGTTGTCGCTGCCGACGACGGAATCATGCCGCAGACGATTGAGGCGATTAACCATGCGAAGGCTGCGGGAGTACAGATAATAGTCGCAATCAACAAGATGGATAAGCCAGGCGCGCATCCCGATTCGATAATGCAGGAGCTGACGAAATACGACGTCGTTCCTGAGGAATGGGGCGGAGACGTAATGTGCGTGCCCGTGTCCGCCGTGACTAAGCAGGGAATCGACACTCTGCTTGAGGATATTCTTCTCATCGCGGAGGTTGAGGATTATAAGGCAAATCCCGCAAGGCGTGCACAGGGACTTGTAATTGAAGCGAAGCTTGACAAGGGACGCGGACCTGTCGCGACTGTTCTCGTGCAGAACGGTACGCTGAAATCAGGCGATATTGTAATCGCCGGAACGTCCGTCGGACACGTTCGTTCGATGACGGATGAAACGGGACGCGCGCTTAAAACAGCGGGTCCGTCAGTTCCCGTCGAGATAACGGGACTTTCGGAGGTTCCCGCAGCAGGCGACGAATTTAACGCCGTTGAGGATGAGAAAATGGCGCGCGAGCTTGCAGAGCAGCGCCGTTCGCGCGAAAAAGAGGAGATTTTCCGCGCAAATGCGAGAGCGAGCCTCAACGATATGTTTGCACAGATAGAGTCGGGAATCAAGGATTTCAATATCATCGTAAAAGCGGATGTGAAGGGAAGCGCAGAGGCGGTGAAGCAGTCGCTTGAGAAGATTTCAAACGACGAGGTGAAAATCGTCATCATTCACTCCGCCGTCGGCGGCATAATCGAAAGCGACGTTCAGCTCGCTGCTGCGTCCAACGCCATAATCGTCGGCTTCAACGTCAGACCGAATAAGGCTTCAATTGACATGGCGGCAAGGCTTAACGTCGAAATCCGCACATACAGGATAATTTACGAGTGCGTTGAGGAAATGACGGCGGCGATGAAGGGTATGCTCGCGCCGAAATTCAAGGAGGAGATTCTCGGTCATGCCGAGGTCAGACAGACGATACACGTGCCGAACGTCGGAATGATAGCCGGCTCATACGTGCAGGACGGCAAGCTTCTGCGCGGGAGCGACGTGAGAATCGTGCGCGACGGCGTAGTTATCTTCGAGGATAAAATCGCGTCCCTGCGCCACTTCAAGGAGGACAGACGCGAAATCATGCAGGGCTATGAATGCGGTGTCGGGCTTGAGCGCTTCTCCGACATAAAGGAACACGACGTGTTTGAATGCTTCCACATGGTTGAAATCGAAGCGGAATGAAAAACGCCCCCCATTTTCGGGGGCGTTTCGGTCACTGCGGGCGAATAATTTGCTCGCCTGTCAATGAAAAATACTTTTCAGTGGAGCGTATATGACATCCAAAACCTATAACCTGAATCGCAGATGGAAATATCTCGCAGATGACGCGGAGCTTTCGGGAATGACAGAGCTTCCCGCATCGCGTGAGCTTGCGGACGTAACATTGCCGCATGAGAATGTACTTCTCGAAAATCACAAAAGTGACCCCGATGCGGGAGTTGATTTCATGGACTCGATCAACTCGTACCGCTTTGTGTCATGCTGGTTCCGAAGCCTCACGCTGACAGAGGAAATGACAGCGGGGCGCTTGTTTCTCGAATTTGACGGTGCTGCCACCGTCGCCGAGGTTTACGTGAACGGGATTTTCGCAGGAGCGCACAGGGGCGCATATACGGGCTTTTCCGTCGATATAACGGATAAGGCTCACACAGGCGTGAATCTCATCGCCGTGCGCGTCGATTCGCGCCGTCACGCCGACATACCGCCGGAGGGCGGCGAGGTCGATTACTGCCTTTTTGGCGGAATTGTCCGCGATGTGAGGCTTAAAATCACGCCCGAGGTCTACATAAGTGACGTTTTTGTGACATCGGATGTCAACGGAAGCGTCACGGTAAACGCAGAGATTAAAAACATGACGGGGCGCGCCGCAGCGGTGAAGCTTTCCGCATTTATATCGTACTGCGGCGCAAAATCATCCGAAAATGTTGAAAAAACGCTTGAAATCGCGCCCGACAGCACGGTCACCGCGCCGCTTTCGACAAATATTTCGGAAGATGTGAGGCTGTGGGACATCGATTCTCCGCACCTTTATGAGGCGAACGTATACCTCGAATGCGGCAAAATACGCGATTTTCGCCTCGAACGCTTCGGCGTGAGAAGCTCTATGTTTACGAGCGGCGAGAGCGAGTCTGCGTTTTATCTCAACGGACGGAAAATCAAGCTTGTCGGTATAAACCGACACGAGATGTGGGCGTGGATCGGACGCGCTGTGTGCGACAAGCTTCAGCGTGCCGACGCGGATTTGATTAAATCATGCGGATTCAACGCCGTGCGATGCTCGCATTATCCACAAAGCCCCGCGTTTTTGTCGCGCTGCGACGAAATAGGGCTGCTTGTGCTTGAAGAAGCGCCCGGATGGCAGCACGTCGGAGATGAGCAGTGGCAGAAGGAATATCTTTTCAGCATTTCCGAGATGATAGTCCGCGACAGAAATCACCCCTCGATTATCTCGTGGGGCGTGCGCGTCAACGAATCCTTCGACAGCCGTGAGCTTTACGAAAAATCGAACGCGCTTTCAAAGCGCCTCGACCCGACGCGCCCGACGCACGGCGTGAGGCGGCTCGAATCGTACATGGACAGCGAATTTCAGGAGGACGTTTTTGCCGTAAATTACACGTATCCCGAGCGTCCGAGATTCACTCCGTTTATAATAACGGAGCATTCGATGGACTGGTGGTCTGGTGACGGCTTTCCGGGCGCCGACGACGATGGGGCGCGAAAATTCATTGATTCCTTTGCCGGGGCGATGGATTATTACCTCGGAAACAATTTCTGCGCCGGCGGATTCGGCTGGAGTATGTTCGATTACAATAATGAGGTCAACTACACGAAAACGGGTCACGTTTTTTATAGCGGGCTTTACGATATATTCCGCTATCCGAAGCCTGTTTCGTATCTTTACCGCTCGCAGAAGGACCCCGCGGACGAGGAGGTTTTGTATATCGTTTGCAGTCCGGACGGCGGGCGGAATATGAGAGATATACTCGTTCTCGGCAACTGCAGTGAGGTCGAGCTTTTCATGAACGGCAAATCGGCGGGACGTATGCGCCCGAATTTGTACATGAATCTTCCGCATCCCGCGTTTCTGTTTCACGGCATAGCGTGTGAGGCAGGCGAGCTTTCAGCCGTCGGGTACAGGAATGGGGCAGAGGTCTCACGCTGTGTCAGAAAAACGCCCGGCACCCCGTCCTCTTTAAGGCTTACGCCGGAATACTTGACGCTTGTCGACGACGGGGCGGATCTGACAAATGTGTGGATTGAGCTTGTCGATGAAAACGGCACGGTACTGAAAGGTGCGGACGACAAAATCGAAATCGAGGTTTCGGAAAATGCCGAATTTATAGGCGAGAGAGCTATTGCGCTTGAAGGCGGTCACGCCGCGTTCATGGTGCGCTCGAAGGACGGGATTTGCGGCGAGGTTATGTGCCGCGCGAGGACGAGGGACGGCAAAATTCACGGAGACGCCCGAATAAACATTATACCGTGTGAAAGTGAGGAGCTTATATGAAAAAATACGGACTTGACGCCGAGCTTATTTACGAAAATGTGCTTTCGTGCGAGCGGGACATCGAAGGCTTCGTGCTTGAGGGCAGCGCCGACATATCCTTTCCCGACGGGAAAATGCGTCTTGAAAATGCCATGCCGCAAAGCGAGGGGCAGCGCGCGAATTACGTTCTCTGGTGTCCCGAAACCTTCCCGTCCGACGTTGTAATCGAATGGAATTTCCGCCCGCTGCGAGAGCCGGGACTTGCGATGATGTTTTTTGCCGCGTCGGGCAGAGGCGGCGAGGATCTGTTCTCGCCGGCGCTCTCCCCGCGCACGGGAGAATATCCGCAGTATCATCACGGTGACATCAACGCCTTTCATATCTCATATTTCAGGCGAAAGGAACCCGACGAGCGCGCGTTTCACACCTGCAATCTGCGCAAAAGCTACGGATTTTATCTCACCGCGCAGGGCGGCGACCCGATTCCGAATGTCGAGGACGCAAAGGAGCCATATAAAATCGGCGTCGTAAAGCACGGCGCCCGCGTTGAGTTTTACGTGAACGAGCTTCTGATTTTCACATTTGACGACGACGGGAAAACCTACGGAGCTTTGCTCGGCGGCGGCAAAATCGGATTTCGCCAGCTCGCGCCGATGATAGGCGAATATTCGGAGCTTTCGGTTTATTCCGTAAAATAAAAAAAACACGGGGAAAGCAAATGCTTTCCCCGTGCTTTTTATTCGGAGAGGATGGGATTCGAACCCATGTGGGCTTGCGCCCAAACGGTTTTCAAGACCGCCTCGTTATGACCGCTTCGATACCTCTCCACGGCGCAAGCAAGATTATAGCATAAAACAGCGCATTCGTCAAGTGCTTTTTGAAAATTTTTTTGCTTATGCTCCCTGTCACAAAAGGATATGACCCGGAAAGCCCGAAAAAAATCGCCGCAAGTCCAAATTTTTTTGAAAAAACGCTTGACAAACGAAAATCAGCGTGCTATAATTACATACGCGGCGGGGGAGCAGGCTGTGCTTCGGCGCGGAACAAGCGAATAATGCGGAATTGTGTAATGGCAGCACGACAGACTCTGACTCTGTTTGTGAGGGTTCAAATCCTTCTTCCGCAGTCACACACCCCATCGGTGAGGCATATATCCGATGGAGTGTGTTTTTTCTTTGTAATGCCGCAAATAATCCGCGGCGCCCGATATAACCCGATATGACCCGATATGCGGGGGGGGGGAAAAACAAAGCAAAACAAATTAAAACAACTTGGAAAGGATGCATTTATGACGCTTCACTTTACCAAAATGCATGGGCTTGCGAACGATTATATTTACATAGACTGCTTTCGCGAGGACATAAGCGGCATCGACCTGCCCGAGCTTTCGCGCCGACTTTCCCGCCGACGCTACAGCGTGGGCGCGGACGGCATAATTTTAATCGCTCCCTCCGAGCGAGCGGACTGCAAAATGGAAATTTACAACGCAGACGGCTCACTTGCCATGATGTGCGGCAACGGAATACGCTGCGTCGGGAAATATGTTTACGACAGAAAAATCGTGCAAAAGCGAACTCTCACAGTCGAGACGCGAAGCGGAATCAAGACGCTTTACCTCGATACGGGAGCTGACGGGCGCGTTTCTGAGGTGTGCGTCGATATGGGGAAATTCTCAACGTACAAGGACGATATTCCGACGCTTCTCCCGAAAACGGTAAATGCTCCGCTTTCGGTTGACGGCATGGAATTTATCGTGACGTGCGTTTCTATGGGAAATCCGCACTGCGTGATTTTCCTCGATGGGGATGCCGAGAGCTTTCCCGTTCTGACGCTCGGCGCGAAAATTGAAAATCACCCGATGTTTCCCGAGCGCGCGAACGTCGAATTTGTTAAAATAAAAAACAGACGCGAGCTAATTATGCGCGTATGGGAGCGCGGCTCGGGCGAGACGTTCGCCTGCGGTACGGGTGCCTGCGCGTCAGCCGCCGCCGCTTACATATGCGGGTACACTGACAGTGAGGCGACTGTACATCTTCGCGGCGGGGATCTGAAAATAAAAATCGAGGACGATGACAGCGTATTTATGACTGGTGCCGCCGAGCTTGTGTATGACGGCACGATTGAAATATGATTTTTGGGGGAAAAATAAGCGTGGCTAAAATCAACGAAAACTTTGTGAAAATGCCCGCGTCGTATCTTTTCGCGGAAATAGGGCGGCGCGTCAGTGAATACGAAAAAAACAATCCTTCGGCGGATGTTATACGTCTCGGAATCGGGGATGTGACGCTCCCGCTTCCCGCGGCTTGCGTTGAGGCAATGAAAAAAGCCGCCGACGAGATGGGGCGCGCCGAGACGTTTCGCGGGTATCCGCCCGATTACGGATACGATTTTCTGCGTGAGGCGATAAAAAAGCACGATTACGAGGCGCGCGGCGTGCAAATCGAAGCGGATGAGATATTCGTCTCGGACGGCGCCAAGAGCGATTCATCATCGATAGGGGAGCTTTTCTCGGATGATGCCGTGCTTGCCGTATGCGACCCCGTTTATCCCGTGTACGTCGATTCAAACGCGATTGCCGGACGCGCGGGAGACTACGAGGGGGGCAAATGGTCGCGCATCGTCTATATGCCCTGCCGCCGCGAAAACGGCTTTCTTCCCGAACTTCCTGCCGTTCACGTCGATATGATATACCTTTGCTTCCCGAACAATCCCCTCGGCGTGAGCATACCGAAGCGCGAGCTTCAGAAATGGGTCGATTTTGCGAACGACACGGGAGCGGTCATTCTCTATGATTCTGCTTACGAATCGTTTATCACCGAGGACGACACTGTTCATTCGATATTCGAGATAAAGGGAGCCGAAACGTGTGCCATAGAATTTCGCAGTTTTTCAAAGACTGCGGGATTTACAGGTGTGAGATGCGCCTATACGGTGATTCCGAAATCACTTGTCCGCGGCGGCGTGAGCCTTCATAAAATGTGGTCAAGACGGCAGTCGACGAAAATGAACGGCGTTTCCTATGTGACGCAGCGCGCCGCCGAGGCTGTTTATTCCGAGGCGGGACAGCGTGAGGTTAAGGCTCACGTCGAATATTATCTTGAAAATGCGAGAATCATACGCGAGGGACTTCTTTCCGCGGGATTTGAGGCTTACGGCGGAGTAAATTCGCCCTATGTCTGGATGAAAACCCCCGACGGGGTCGGCTCATGGGAATTTTTCGACGCGCTGCTTGAAGGATGCGCCGTCGTCGGCACCCCCGGGGCAGGATTCGGAGCGGAGGGCGAGGGCTATTTCAGGCTTACCTCGTTCGGCTCGCGCGAAAACACAAAACGCGCGCTGTCACGTATTGTCGATAAATACGGAAGGTAAACGCGGAACGTACAATTTTCGGAAAAGGAATGGTTACTTAATATGGAGAAAAATACATATGTATCGCCACTTTCGGAGCGGTATGCAGACGAGGAGATGAAGCGTCTTTTCTCGCCCGATTTCAAATTTTCCACATGGAGACGGCTTTGGATTGCGCTCGCCGAGGCGGAGCATGAGCTTGGACTTCCCGTGACACAGGAGCAAATCGACGAGATGAAGGCACACGCCGACGACATCAACTACGAGGTCGCCGAGGTGCGCGAAAAAATCGTGCGCCACGATGTGATGAGCCACGTTTACGCTTACGGACAGCAGTGTCCGTCGGCGGCGGGAATAATTCACCTCGGCGCAACGTCCTGCTACGTCGGGGACAACACCGACCTTATCATAATGAGAGAGGCGCTTTGCGTAATCGAGAAAAAGCTTGTCGCGGTGATTCGCGTGCTTGCCGATTTCGCGGAGAAATATAAGTCCCAGCCGACGCTCGCGTTTACGCATTTTCAGCCGGCGCAGCCGACGACAGTCGGGAAGCGCGCGACGCTTTGGATTTCAGACCTTCTCTCCGACCTTGAAAACGTGAAATTCCGCAAATCGAGACTGAAGCTTCTCGGATCAAAGGGGACGACGGGGACGCAGGCGAGCTTCCTTGAGCTTTTCGGGGGAGACGTCGGAAAGGTGCGCGAGCTTGACCGCAAAATTGCCGAAAAGATGGGATTTTCCGACGTTTACGCCGTTTCGGGGCAGACGTATTCGCGCAAGGTTGATTTCGACGTTCTCGCCGTGCTTGCGGGGATTGCCGAGAGCGCCGCGAAATTTTCAAACGACATAAGGCTTCTTCAGCACCTGAAGGAAATCGAGGAGCCGTTTGAAAAGGGACAGATAGGTTCCTCGGCGATGGCGTACAAGCGCAATCCGATGCGCTCGGAGCGCATAGCGTCGCTTTCGCGCTATGTAATCTCGGATTTGCAGAATCCGGCGCTCACGGCGGCGACGCAGTGGTTTGAGCGCACGCTTGATGATTCGGCTAACAAGCGAATATCGGTGCCGGAAGCGTTTCTCGCGACTGACGCGATACTGAACCTTTACGTGAACGTGTCAGACGGTCTTATAGTCTATCCTAAGGTGATAGAAAAGCACCTTTTAGCGGAGCTTCCGTTCATGGCGACTGAAAATATCATGATGGACGCCGTTATGCGCGGCGGAAACCGTCAGGAGCTTCATGAAAAAATCCGCGTTCACTCAATGGAGGCGTCGAGGCGAATCAAAGAGGAGGGCGCCGAGTGCGATCTGCTCGACAGAATTGCCGCCGACCCCGCCTTTTCCGTGACGCGCGGTGAGCTTGATAAAATACTCGAGCCGTCACGCTACGTGGGATGCGCACCCGAGCAGACCGAGGCATTTCTTTCGGATGAGGTCGCGCCCGTACTCGCAGAGTATGAGGGTGAGGACATAAAAGCCGTTTCGATAAACGTATAAATTTTATTATCTTTACAGGAGATACAGAGCATGGTTAAAGCAATAGTGGGCGCCTGCTGGGGCGACGAGGGCAAGGGCAAAATAACGGACGTTCTGGCAGGACAGTCTGACGTCGTGATTCGCTTTCAGGGCGGCAGCAACGCAGGACACACGATAATAAACGACCGCGGGAAGTTTGTGCTTCATCAGCTCCCGAGCGGAGTATTTCACGAAAACATTACGAACATAATCGGCAACGGCGTCGCTCTTTCGGTCGAAAAATTTTTGGGCGAGCTTGAAAGCCTCAGATCGCGCAGCGTTCCGACACCGAAAATCCTCATATCCGACCGCTGTCAGCTCGTTATGCCATATCACGTCGAGCTTGATACGATGGAGGAGGAGCGCCTTTCCTCGCGCTCATTCGGCTCGACCAAATCCGGAATCGCGCCGTTTTACTCTGATAAATTTGCGAAAATCGGCTTTCAGGTGAGCGAGCTTTACGACGACAAGGAAAGCATAATGGCTCACATCGAGCAGATGCTCGCCGTTAAAAACTGCCTTTATGTCAATCTTTACGGTCGTGAACCGCTTTCAGCCTCCGATATTTACGATAAGCTCATGGAATATAAGGAGGCGCTCGCTCCATACGCGGCAGATACGCTCACGTTCGTTCATAACGCGGTGCGCGAGGGCAAGACAATTTTGCTTGAGGGGCAGCTTGGCTCGCTCAAGGACACTGATTTCGGAATTTACCCGATGGTTACCTCATCGAACACGATTGCGGGCTACGGCGCCGTCGGTGCCGGCGTGCCGCCTTACGAAATCAAGGAAATTATCGCGACGGTAAAGGCGTACTCGAGCGCTGTCGGCGCGGGAGAATTTGTGTCTGAGATATTCGGAGACGAAGCGGACGAGCTTCGCTGCCGCGGAGGCGACGGGGGCGAATACGGCGCGACGACGCACCGTCCGCGCAGAATGGGATGGCTTGATCTTCCTGCATCGCGCTACGGCTGCCTTGTGCAGTCGGCGACATCGGTCGCGTTTACTGTCCTTGATGCGCTTTCATATCTTGACGAAATCCCCGTATGCGTCGCTTACGAGCTTGACGGCGAGAGAATCGATTATTTCCCGCCGACATCGAAGCTCAAGCGCTGCAAGCCGATACTTGAAAGGCTTCCCGGCTGGAAGTGCGACATCCGCGGTATAAAGGAATATTCGGCGCTTCCCGAAAACGCGCGCCGCTACGTAGAATTTGCCGAGGAGCATATAGGCATTCCGATTAAAATGGTGTCAAACGGTCCGTCAAGGGACGATATAATCTACAGATAAACTTTCATAAAACAAACAGGGGTGATTTTTATGGCTCATGAAACCGTAATCGTGCTTGATTTCGGCGGGCAGTACAATCAGCTTATAGCCCGCAGGGTGCGCGAATGCGGCGTATACTGCGAGGTAAAGCCTTACACAACGCCGATTTCAAAAATAAAGGAAATGTCCCCGATAGGGATAATCTTCACGGGGGGACCGAATTCCGTCTATCTCGACTCCTCGCCAAAGGTGAGCGCGGAGATTTTCGAGTGGGGAGTGCCGATTCTGGGAATTTGCTACGGCTGTCAGCTCATGGCGCATATGCTCGGCGGTTTGGTTGTCGAGGCGACCTCAGACACAGCGCGCGAGTACGGCAAAACAGAGGCGCATTACGATACCTCATTCCCGATATTCAAGGGACTTCCGGCGGAGGGCGTCGCGTGGATGAGCCACGGGGATTACATGGAGAGGGTGCCCGACGGATTTGTGACGGCGGCGCACACGGAAATGTGTCCGACTGCGGCAATTGCGGATGTCGGACGCGGATTTTACGGCGTGCAGTTTCACCCCGAGGTGAATCACACCGAAAACGGCAAGGAGATGATACGCAATTTCCTTTACGAGGTGTGCGGCGCGCACGGCGACTGGACGATGGGAGATTTCTGCAAAAGCGCCGTCGCCTCGCTTCGCGGTGAAATCGGCGGCGGGCGCGTGCTTCTCGGGCTTTCAGGCGGTGTTGATTCGTCGGTGGCGGCGGCTCTTCTCGCAGAGGCGGTCGGCGAGCAGCTTACGTGCGTTTTTGTGGATCACGGTCTTATGCGCAAAAACGAGGGCGACGAGGTCGAAGCCGCATTTTCAAAGTGGAATATCAATTTTGTCCGTGTGAACGCGGAGGCGAGATTTCTCTCACGCCTTTCGGGCGTGACGGAACCCGAACAAAAGCGCAAAATCATCGGCGAGGAATTTATCCGCGTATTTGAGGAGGAAAGCAAAAAAATAGGCGCGGTCGATTATCTCGCGCAGGGGACGATATACCCCGACGTTATCGAATCGGGGACGGGAGATGCGGCAGTCATAAAGAGCCATCACAACGTCGGCGGGCTGCCCGATTACGTCGATTTCAAGGAAATAATCGAGCCGCTTCGCCTGCTTTTCAAGGACGAGGTGCGCGCTCTCGGGCGTGAGCTGGGACTGCCCGAATATCTTGTCATGCGTCAGCCGTTCCCGGGACCGGGGCTTGGCATACGTATAATAGGCGAGGTGACGAAGGAGCGCGCCGATCTTCTGCGCGAGGCGGACGCGATTTTCCGCGAGGAGGTTGCCGCTGCCGGGCTTGAGGGCACGATGAATCAGTACTTCGCCGTACTCACGAATATGCGCTCCGTCGGCGTAATGGGAGACGGGAGAACCTACGACTGCACGGTCGCCCTGCGCTCCGTCACAACGTCGGATTTCATGACGGCGGACTGGACGCGAATCCCCTACGACGTGCTTGACGCGACGTCAACGCGCATTGTGAACGAGGTCTCCGGCGTCAACCGCGTTGTGTATGATATTACATCAAAGCCACCGGCAACTATTGAGTGGGAATAACCTCATGCCCCTAACAATCGCACTTGCGGCATATCGCTTTGTCAACGGCGATACCGCGTTCAATATTTCACAGATTGAGCGGGCTTTGCAAGCCGCGCACGGGTGGCATACGACTTTGACCGAAGCAAAATGCATATATTGCAATATTCCATAATGACAAAACATATTGAAACCACAAGACTTATCATCCGCAATTTCACCCCGGATGATGCCGATGACCTTTACGAAATTTTAGGCGACTCCGAAACAATGAAAAATTGTGAGTCTGCCTATGACTTCCGGAAAACAAAAGAGTTTTTGCATAGCTTTTGCATTGGCAAAAACGGCGCGGCTGCGGCAGTTCACAAGCAGTCGAAAAAAGTGATTGGCTATATTCTTTTAAGTGAAACCCGACCGAGCGTTTATGAAATGGGTTGGTTTATTAATCGCAGCTATTGGCGGCAGGGCTACGCATACGAAGCCTGCAAAGCCGTGATTGATTATGCGTTTTATGAGCTTGATGCCCATAAGGTTTTTGCGGAAACTATTGACAGTGTCAAATCGGTTGGGCTTATGCGGAAGCTCGGCATGAAATCAGAGGGCGTACAAAGAAGTCAAACAAAAGACAACAACGGAAATTGGGCAGACCTCTATTTCTATGGTCTTTTGAAAGAGGAATGGGTGAAAATATTATGTCAGAACTGATTTGAAAATGCGGCTTCTGCTGTGGAGCTACGGCTGGAGGACGGAACGCTGATCTCCATTGATTGTACCGCTGTGGAAATTGAGGTTGCAGACAATATGTATGAACGGTCAGAGCTGTACTACCCTGTTTATAATGCTCCGCTGGAATTGCGGATTTGATACTGAACGGCGATCCAGTAAAGTATCTAAAAGCCGTGACCGTGTATAAGCCCTTTGAGAATTGACCGTACCGCCGCCTGTGGGAGCAATCCTTCGGGCTTTTTTACAATTCGGACTCATGTTTTTGTGAGAACATCTTGAAACTTCGTGCATTTTGTGTTACAATATGTCCAAACAAGCAGAATGGAGCGATATAATGCCTGTTTCATATGATAAACTTTGGAAAATGCTTACAGATCGAAAAATGAATCGTACTGAATTAAAAGATGCATCTGGTGTAAGCTTTAATATTATAGCTAAAATGGGACGAAATGAATATGTTTCCGTGGAAATATTGTGCAAAATATGTATTACTTTAGACTGTGTTTTAGGAGAGATAGTTGAATTAGAAAAACGGAGGTACAGAAATGAACGGGAAAATACCTCATATTGTACAGTATCAAGGTTCAAAAAGAGTATTGGCACCACAAATTCTTCAGTTTATGCCAAATAAGTTTAATCGGTTGATTGAGCCTTTCGCCGGTATGGCAGCAGTAAGTGTTGCAGTTGCGTATGAGAATAGAACAAGTAGTTTTCATATAAATGATTTGAATGCTCCGTTAGTGAAAATGCTTCAATTTGCTATTGAACACCCTCAAGAATTGATTGATGCTTACGCAAAAATATGGGAAGAACAGTTTTTGTATGGAGATGATCATGTTCAACATTTTTTTGTTATAAGAGAGAAATTTAATAACGGAGAAGAAACTCCAGAAAATATGCTCTATTTGCTTGCACGCTGTGTTAAAGGAGCCGTGAGATATGGCAAAAACGGTAACTTTAACCAATCGCCCGATAAACGCAGACACGGAACAAGTCCTAAAACACTGGCACCAAATGTTTATGCAATTTCACGACTTATGAATGGAAAGGCTACTTTTTCATTTCTTGATTACCATGAGGTTTTAGAAATGGCACAGCAAGGCGATTTGGTTTATATGGATCCACCATATCAAGGTGTTAGCAATGTAAGAGATAACAGATATTTTGCCGGTGTCCCCTTTGATGAATTTGCGGAATCCATTAAAATACTTGAAAGAAAAGGCATTGACTACTTAATTAGCTATGATGGTGAATGTGGCGGAAAAGAGTACGGAGAGGAACTTCCTTCCAGCTTGCATTGCCAGAAATTCATGCTAAATGCCGGTCTTTCCAGCCAAGCATTGTTGTTGGGGAAAAAATCAACAACTTTTGAAGCATTATACATTAGCGAGGCACTGTTGCCTATTTTTAACAGTGTTCCCTAACAACTATCTTTATTGGAGGCAATGGCATGAGTGAATATTCTAAGGAATTCCTGGCGTTATTGGAGTCGGTAACCGCCAAGAGACCACGCACAGTTATTCAGCATATTCTAAAAAATGGTTATGTTACATCTCAAGAATTAAAGGATGTTTATGGGTATAATCATCCACCAAGAGCCGTTCGAGATGTGAGAGAATATGGTATTCCCCTCGTGACATATAGAGTACAAGGTGCAGATGGTAGAAGTATTGCGGCATATAAATTTGGCAATCCCGATGACGCCAAAAACGCTCTTTCCAAAGCATCTGGTCGAACTGTTCTCTCCAAGGCATTAATGCAAGCTTTGATTGAGAAATACGGCGCAAAATGTTTTATCTATCTTGAAAAAATGGATGACACTATCTTGCAGGTTGATCACAGAGTCCCCTACGAAATCGGGGGCGAACATGATGAAAAAGATATTGATTATTTTATGCTTCTTAGCCCTTCTGCAAACAGAGCTAAGTCATGGACATGTGAGCATTGTACAAATTGGGAGAAAAAAGATAGAGATTTTTGTTTGCGTTGTTTTTGGGCACATCCCGAGGACTATGATCATGTTGCAGGACGAGTGGAGAAAGTTATATCCATCATATTTACTGGCGGTGAAATAGAGGATTATAATAGGCTGGTTAGCTTAGCTGGCGAAGAAACAGCACAAGAAACCATAAAGCGAATTTTGCATGAGCATTTGAAGTGAGGAAAATTAATGTACACAAACAGATTGGATTTATATAAAGAGTTAGAAAATTCCTTGAACGCTAAAGTTATTACATATGTACCAGTGATCGAAAGGGATTTGAAACACAAATTGTACAGGATGTGATAGACTTATTTATTAATCACTTAGATAAAATTGGCGTTATACCTAAAATTTTGTTGTATTTATACACTCGTGGAGGGGATACTGCGGCAGCGTGGAATATCATCAATCTTTTGCGGCAGTATTGCGATGAGCTACAAGTTATTATTCTACATAAAGCGTATAGTGCAGGAACTTTGATATGTATTGGTGCTAATTCAATAATTATGACCAAGCAAGCTACTCTAGGACCGATTGATCCCAGCATAAATATTCCCTTAAATCCGCAAATCCCAAATAATCCAACAGCAACTATGCCAGTAAGCGTAAAGCTGTTAAGGGATATTTAGAATTTGCTAAGGAAGAACTGTCAATAAAGGAAGACCTTGCTCCTGCTAATATTCTTATAAAGCTGTCCGATAGTGTTCATCCACTTGTTCTTGGCAATGTATACCGTTCAAGAGCACAAATCAAGATGTTTGCTGGAAAGCTATTGATTAATTAAATTACCGATCCTAATAAGATAAAACAGATTATTTCGTTCCTTTGTAGTGAATTTGGCAGTCATGATTATACTATTAATCGTTGGAAAGCAAAAAACACTTTAGGGCTGAATATAATCAAGCCTGATGAAAACTTATATGGTGTTATCAAAGCTATATATGATGTATAAGTGCTGAACTTGGATTTGGCGAAACATTTGCCCCTCGTGCTATGAAAAAAAACATAATGGTGAATATACTATCAAAAAAAAAGGGGGGGGGGTTACTTGAAAGTTTGCCAGGAGGAAGTTATTCTTTCATTTCGCAAGGAATAATTGTAATGCAAACAATACAAACTCCTGCCGGACAGCAACAACGAATTAACGATGATAGAGCATTTGAAGGTTGGAAACACGAATTTGATTCAATTAATACCGAACGGTAGAATGAATCTGGTGATACAACAACTACAGTATAACGCATATAGTGAAACAGCGGCGGCAAATTATAATAGCTCATCAACTTCGGTTTCGGATTGTTTCATAGAAATTTTGAGAAATTCAGCGATTATTATTGAAACAAATGGAATTATTTGCGATACCGAGATAAACACACCACCAGCTTTGGGTGAAAAAATATATAACCGTGGCAACAGAATGACAACAAAAATCGGATAGTTTGCGTCTTTCCGATAATACAAATAAAACAGAAACTCACAGCTAAATTACAAAAGCAAATTTGTTTAGTGCGCGCTTGTGAGAATCGAATGGGAATAACCTCATGCCCCTAACAATCGCACTTGCGGCATATCGCTTTGTCAACGGCGATACCGCGTTCAATATTTCACAGATTGAGCGGGCTTTGCAAGCCGCGCACGGGTGGGCTGACATTGTCTGCTTTGGTGAGACGTTTTTGCAGGGCTTCGACGCTCTGAATTTCAATTATCCGCACGACCTTAATGTCGGCATCGCGCGTGACGATGACATTTTCCGCAAAATATGTGCCATGACGCGCAGATATGGCGTCGATTTATGTCTCGGATACGTTGAATGCGACGGCAATGACCTTTATTCCTCATGCGCCGTCATAGCCGACGGCGCGATACTTCATAATTATCGCCGTATATCGTCGGGCTGGAAGGACACCGCTCTTGCGGATGAGCATTACCGTGAGGGAAAAATAAGCGAGGATTTTATCTACAAGGGACAAAAATTCAGAATCGCTCTCTGCGGCGATATGTGGGAATGCCCCGAACGCTTCAGGACGGACGGTATTTTGCTTTGGTCGATTTACGTTACATTCTCCGCCGCCGAGTGGAAAAGCTGTGAGGAGGAGTACGCCGAGAGGTCAAATCTCGCCGCAAAAAAAGCGCTTCTTGTCAATTCGATTTCGGAAAATCCCGATGCTGTCGGCGGCGCATTCTTATTTGAAAACGGAAAAATTGCCGACCGTGTCCCATATGGTGCGGAAGACATTCTTTATGCTGCGGTGTAAGCGGCGAAGGTACGCAATTTTCCGAAAAAAAGACTGGAGAGAACGAAAATGAACGATTATTTCAAGGCGCTGATTGACGCGGACAGGGAACCGATTGTCATTTGCAGCGCGGAGCATATCATCGTATACATGAACCCCACCGCCGTGAAAAGATACGAAAAGCGCGGCGGAGCGGAGCTTGTGGAAAAATCGATTTTCGACTGCCATAATCCGCGTTCAAGGGAAATAATATTGTCCGTCATCGAAAGCTTCCGCGAAAATCCCGCTCTTGACCGCGTGTATACATACAGCAAAACATGGGACGGGGCTGACAGCGATGTTTATATCGTCGCGCTGAGGGACAAAGCCGGAAATCTCATCGGCTACTACGAAAAGCATGAATCGCGCAAGCACGAAACCCACGGCGAAGGTGAATTATAATCTTATCGAGCAGCGCCTAACTTGAGTGAAGACATTAAAAAAGCAGCGGAATCCGCTGCTTTTTTAATGTTTTATTCTACTGTATTATACGGAATACTTTTAAGGAGGCGCTTCATATCGCGCTCCGTTTTCACATTCGCCGCGCGCCTGATGATTTCATCCTGCGCCTCGTTTGACATTCGTGTAAATCTCACAAGCGCATCTGTATCATGCGCGAACGCCATGACAAGCCCTTCGGGAAGTCTGTCTGCCGTACTGTTTTCCATCTCTTGTCTCACAGCTCTCGGGCGGCTTTCGTTTCCCAACGCGGTAAATAAAAGCCCCGAAAGCTTCCTTTCCTTTCTGTAATGCGGTTTGCCTTGAAGCCCGCGATTCCGCGCCGCCTCTATCCTGCGGGCGCACCTGACCGAATCGCTTCGGCAATTCATTTCAAGCGGAATAACGAAGAATTTGAATGATTTGTCTTTCAAACTTATAATTCCAAAATAACCGCAGTGTCATACATGGAAATGATTAGAGCGCAAACGCACGTCCTGTTCTCGGTGAGTGTTTTTATTCATCATCCCCCTCATCATCGTATTCCGAATACGCATTTTGAATTACCGTGGAGATTGCCGTGCCGTTTTCAACCGCTTCAATCGCGGCAAGATGCTCGGCGTATGTCGTCGAGAATACGGAATATCCGTCCGTGTTGGTCACGAAGTAGAAGTAATCCGATTCTGTCGAATAAAGCGCGTATGTCAGAGCGTTATAGCCGGGGTTGCATATAGCTCCGGGCGGAAGTCCCGTGTGAGTGTAAGTGTTGTAATCCGAATTGTACGAGACGCTTTCAAGCGTCGTCGGACGCTCGCCCGTGTCGTGATAAATCGCGTATATAATCGTTGCGACTGATTCGAGATACGGGTATGAATCACTGTTGTCGAGCCTGTTGTGAAATACTGAGGATACGAGCGCGTATTCCGAGAGATATTTCGCCTCCGACTGAATCATTGACGCGAGCGTCACGATTTCATCGACGGTCATTCCGAGAACCTCGGCGCGCGCACGGTATGTGTCGGGGAATTTCGTCTCGAAATTGTCAAGCAGCTTCGCTATGACGGAAACCTCCGACGCTGTCGTGTAAAAATAATAGGTGTCGGGGAAAAGGTACCCATCGAGCCGATAATGCCGCGAGTCCGAATAGCCGTTTTCCTCAAGCTCGTCGATAAACCAGTAGCTGTACTCAAGCGACCAGTCGTATTCGTTTATCGCCTCGACAAATCCGTCGTAGGTGCCAATTCCGTTTTCCACGAAAAGCGCGATAATCTCATCCGTAGTGTATCCCTCGGGTATTGTAATCGATATGATTTCCGTCGTTTCCGTCGATTTGAAGGAATCGAGAAGCTGACCGTAATTCAGCGTCGTCGAAAGGGAATATTCCCCCGCGACAAACTCGCCGTCGTCGCCTTGAAAATTCGCATATATCTTAAAAATCTCGGGATACTCGATAAGTCCGTTCTCATAAAGTATTTCCGCCACATCGTTTATGGTTGCAAGCTCGGGAATCGTTATATCCACAATTTCCTCGTCCTTTACAAACGCGAACATATCGTTTGCTATCGGGATGACGGCGAAAACAGCAATACTTATTCCCGTGATTGAGACGAACAAAATATAAATTACGCCGCGCAAAAGTCCCGAAAGCGTCTTGCCGGCAGAATCGCTTTTCCTGCTTTTTTGCCTCATTTTGCCGCCCTCCTCGCCAGCACTTTTTTCGACGGCTGCCGCCCTCTTTTCATGATAAGAGCCGTGCATGATCTCACTGTCCTTAGGCTTGTCCTTTGGATTGACTTTCGGCTGCGACGGGGGCGCGTCGCTCTCCCCCGAATCTGAAACTGCGCCGCGAAGCTGCGTTTTGCTTTCCTCATCGGAAACGCCGCCGATGTCATTTGCGCCGCTATTTATTTTTCCCGAACTCAAATTGTCAGAGCCGTTCATAATATCACCCCCTTTTTTTCGATATTCAAGCCGCTCCCCGCTAAATCACCGCCGCGAATATGAAAATCACAAGACATATTGCAAACGGTATCGTCATAACAGCGTAAACAGTCGGAGTGCGCTTTTTTTTCGGTATCACGTATTCGCTCGGCACGCCGTCCTTTCCGTATGAGCGGTATATTCTGCACGCCTCGCCGAACATCAGAGTGAATGCGAGCAGCGTGAGCGAAACAATTAAAAACGCGAACACCACGAGATTTCTCGGCTGCAAAATCCGCTCCCAAAGATAATCCTCTAAAAAAAGCGAAAAAATATTGTTCACCGTGTGGATTAAAATAGGCGCGAGAATCGACCGCGTGACGTAAACAGACAGCGCAAGAATCAGCCCGCTTACAAAATATACGGGGAAAAGCACAGGCTCGAGATGCAGCATAGCGAAAAGCAGCGAGCTCATCAGCGCAGCTCCGATAACGCCGCATTCCTCATATTCCGCAATCATTATTCCGCGGAACACAAGCTCCTCGGTGACAGCCGGAAATATCGCGAACGCGAAAATCGCCGCGACAGCTTCTGCGCCGCCGTCGCCTGCCGAAATTTCGCCTTCAACCGCGTATCCGTAAATATCCGACGAGCTGACGGTGTAGTCTAAAAGCGAATAAATTCCGAATTTGACGGCGCATGACGCGAGCATGAGCGAGACGCACGCGATAATGATAAACGGAATCGTGCCAAGCTCAAAAAATGATATGCGGATTTTTCTGCCGTAATCCTTGCCGCGCAGCCTGCAAAAGAAAAGCGCGGGCAGGACAAATATCAGAAGCTGTATTACGATTACGGAAAGATACGGATTATCCCCGAGCGCGTCGCCGCCGAGATACCCCGATAAAATCAAAAGCACGAATATTACCGCCGCCAGCGTCGGGGCGGCGTTAAGTCCCTTAGCCTTCAGTTGCCGTCACTCCCTTTTCGGTAATTATAAGTCCCGCTTTGATGTCGTATTTGCCATGCGGAATCTCATCCGTCAGAAGCTGCGAGAACACCACGCCGACAATGGTTCCCGTGTAGGAGCTGAAATACCTGTCGTAATATCCGCCGCCGTAGCCGATTCTGTAGCCGTGACGGTCAAACGTGATTCCGGGAGCGAATGCAATCGAGCTTCTTTTGTCAGCGTCTATTTCGTAAAGCGGCGCGTCATCTTCAGGCTCCATTATTCCAAAGCTTCCCGGATGAAGCTCCGAGAGAGAGCTTACGGTATGAAACGTCATCAAAATCGTGCCGTCCTCCTTTTTGCCGCAGCGCGGAAAGGCTACGCGCTTTCCACGAGCGAGCGCCTCCTTCGCGATAGGATAAACGTCCACCTCATGTGATTTCGGCGCGTATAAAAGCACCGTCTGCGCCAGCCTGAAGCTTGAAAGCGCCGTCGCGCGTCGGCAGATTTCATCGCTCATCGCGCGGCGCTCATCATCTCCGATGAGCTTTCGCTCATTTTTGTATTTTTCGCGCATTGCAGCCTTTTGAAGTTTCATCGTGTTCATCTGTATCTTATTTCCGAGGCGATTTTGTCCGCCCGCTCCTTTCCGTAAAGCTTTGCGACAAGCGCAAGCCCGAACTCATGCGCCGCACCCATACCCTCGGCGGTTATGACGTTTCCGTCCGTGACGACCTGTGCGTCCGATATGACGGCTCCCTTCAGCCTTGACTCAAATCCGGGATAGCAAACGGCGCGCTTGCCCTCAAGATAGCCGTACTCGCCGAGAATGTACGGAGCCGCGCAAATCGCCGCAAGACATCCTCCGCTTTCATTCACCGCCAAAAGCGTATCCCTTACGACAGCAGATGCGTAAAGATTGTCGGAGCCGACCTTTCCGCCGGGCAAAATCACCATCTCTGTCATCCCGTCGGGAATTTCGTCCTCGCAGAGGTCGGGTGTCACGTCTATTCCGTGCGAGCCCCTCACGGGAGCTTTTGAATCCCTCTGTCTGCCGACCCCGACGGTTTTTATATCGGCGCCCGCGCGCCGCAGAATGTCGAGCGGGACAATAGCCTCGCCCTCCTCAAATCCGTCAGCCAAAAACATTATAATCATTTTGAAGTTTCCGCCTTTCAAAAATAAAATTTCAGATTCCGAGCGCCGTCAGAATATCCTTGAATATTTCATCGCGCCCGCGAAGCTTTCCGTCTCTCCCGCATTCGATAATTTTCCACCCGAGTGAATTTGCCGCGTAAAGCCCCGCCTCGCACGAGCGGCGCATATAATCCGCGTCAAGCTCGTGAATGTCGCGCTTCTGACCCGTTTGCTCTGAGCGTGAAAGCACACTTTCCATTGAGATTTCAGCCGAAACGGAAAGGTAAATCACCTCGTCGGGTGAGGGAAGCGAAAGCTTTGAAAATTCAAAATCAAAGAGCCATGCGAGAAAATCGTCCCATGCCTCGCGAGGCAGCTTTGAGAGCTGATGAATCGCGTTCGATGTCGTGTACCTGTTCGCGATAATAACCGTGTTCTCATCGTCAGCGTCAGCTTTCCAGTCGCGCCTGTACGATATATACCTGTCGGCAGCGAAAAGCATCGACGCCGCGTATGCATTTGTGTCGTCGGGCGAGCCGCCAAGCTCCCCCGACAAATACATTCTCACGAAAAGGGAGCTTTCAGAATCGTAAACAGGGAAGTCAAGCTCGCGGACGCGAACGCCGCGCGAGATAAAATAGTCACGCAAAAGTTCGCTTTGCGTCCTTTTCCCCGCGCCGTCGACTCCCTCAATGACAATAAGCCGTCCCATTATTCTCCTTTTCCGACACCGGGGTCGCTGCCGCCCGTGTTCTTTCTCTCGTTTCGCCTCGAAATTTTACCCATCACCACCGACGCTAAAAGCAGCAGAACTGCGAGACCTCCCGCAATCCCGACAACATAAAACAAGACAATCGTGCCGTACCTTGCTGTGAGAACGAACAAAAAGAAGAGAATCGCCGCCATGATAAATCCGAGCAGAAGCTTTCTCAAGGACTTCATCCGTTCCTTTGATTTTAATTCCTTTTCCGTTATGCCCGTGTCGCTCCTGCCGTAAACGTAACCGCATTCGCAGGTTTTGCATTCCTTTGTGTTGTACGTCCCGCAAACGGGGCAGATTTTATAGTCATTTCCGTCAGCCATCGTTCGTCCTCACTTTCAATCTGATATTTTTCACATGAGAAATCCGCACTTTATCCGCGTTTCATTCGCGTTTCATTCACGGTTGAACCGCGGTTTAACTGCGGTTTAACCGTCGTCTTCCGTGATGTCGCCCCTCATCATAAGCTCGCGGTACATATCCCGCGTTATCAGAACGTCTCTCGGACGCTGACCGTCGGGCGGGCTAACATATCCCATAGCCTCAAGCCTGTCGATGAGCTTCGCCGCTCGCCCATATCCGAGCGACAGACGCCTTTGAATGAGAGAGGTCGAAATTTTGCCCGATTCAACCGCAAGCTCGAGCGCCTGCATGAGCATGGGGTCTGAATCCATGCCTCCATCGTCGGCTGCTGCCGCCGCCGCACCCTTGGAGCGCTTCTGACCGCATCTTGCCGCCGCCTCGTCGATTCCCTCGATGGCGCCGCTGTCGTAGTTTGGCGTCGGGCAGATTCCGCGAAGGAAGTCCGTGACAGCCTCAACCTCTTCCTCGGTAACGAAAGCGCCCTGAATTCTCACCGGCTTCATGACACCCACAGGCGCGTAAAGCATATCGCCGAATCCGAGAAGCTTTTCGGCGCCTCCGATGTCGATGACGGTTCTGCTGTCAACCTGAGACGACATTTTGAACGCGATTCTCGAGGGAATATTCGCCTTGATAAGCCCCGTTATTACGTCAACGGACGGACGCTGCGTGCCGATTATAAGATGAAGTCCCGCCGCACGTCCCATCTGCGCTATTCGGCAGATTGACGTCTCAACGTCGTCGGGAGCAGTCATCATGAGATCGGCAAGCTCGTCGATTATGATTATCATCTGCGGCATAAATTCCTTTTCGGGATCGTTTTTCGTTATTTCGTTGTACCCCTCGATATTGCGCATTCCAACGTCCTCGATAGCGGCGTAGCGCTTATCCATCTCCGTGACAGCCCATGAGAGCGTGCCCGCAGCCTTTTTCGGGTCTGACACGACGGGAACGTGAAGATGAGGAATCCCGTTATACAAATTAAGCTCGACCTTTTTCGGGTCTATCATTATAAGCCGCAGCTCGGTCGGCTCCGCCTTGTAAAGAAGGCTCACGATAATCGCGTTGAGACATACCGATTTTCCCATTCCGGTAGCTCCGGATATGAGAAGATGAGGCATTTTCGCTATATCGCAGTAAACCGGATCGCCTGCCACGTCCTCGCCGAGCGCAGCCGTCAGCCTGCTTTTCGCGTTTTTGAATTTTTCCGTCGAAATGAGCGCGCGCAGATAGACGTTTTCGCGCTTGCTGTTCGGCACCTCGACGCCGACAGCGGATTTTCCCGGAATCGGTGCTTCGATTCTCACGCCGGGAGACGCCAGATTGAGCGAAATATCCTCGACAAGGTTTGAAATCGCGCGCACCCTCGTCCCCGATTCGGGCGTCAGCTCGTATCTTGTGATTGTAGGACCCCGCGAAACGTCCGAAATCCTGACATGTACATTGAAGCTCGAAAGCGTGTCTACAAGCTTTTTTGCCTTTGTCTCGATTTCCTCGCGGCTTGCAGCAGTAGCCTCCGGCGGCATTGTCAGAAGCTCGAGCGGCGGAAATTCATATACGGGAACCGTGCTGTCCGCCGCATCCCCCGCCTTGGTGTCCTCGGCAATCCTTTTCTCGCCCGCGTCAGCCTCGGCGACTACCGCACTGCGCTCCGCCTTTATCGGCTCCGCCGTGCGCTTTTCCTCTCCGAATGAGCGCAGCTTGTCGGGGTTTGTGAAAATTTTCTCAAGGTCTATGAGAATGCCTTCGTCCGCCTCCTCACTGCGGTATGCGGGATAAATTGCGTCCTCGCCTTCATTTCCGCTTTCATTTACGTTTTCGCCGTCGCCGTTGCTTTCGATTTCACAATTCTCAGTGGCGTCGATTTTCTCGTCGGGAAGCTTTTGCTCGCCGAATTTCTCGTTTGAGCGCTTCATCACCTCGGCGGCAAGCCTCGCCTCGCGCTCCTCCGGAGCCTCGTCGTTCTCGCGCTTTGATTTTTTCTCTGTTTTCTTGTCCTCGGGAACGTCCACGTCGGGATCGAATTTCCGCCTTTTTCCGCGCATCCTTGTCTTGTCGGAATACGCGCCGCCGGCGGCGTCCTCCGCGCGGCTTACAGCTTCCCTTGGAACGGGAGACAGGCGCTCAAGCTCGCGCCGTTCGCGCACATTCTCGATTTTATGCACCGCTCGACGCCTGAAAAAGCGGTAAATCATGACAGGCGTCATTCCGAATATCACGGGAACAAGTATAAAGAGCGCCGCGATGACGATAATATACGAAATCACCTTGCCGAAGCATGAGATGAGAATTGACGCGAGAATACCCCCGAAAACGCCTCCCGACGTGCTCTCGCCCGTTTCGTAAAGCGTAATCGGATTGAACTCTGCCGCGGCTCCCGATAAAATCAGATGAAAGAGGGTCGAGGTGAAAAGGAGAACCGCGAGCGCGCACCAGAGCTTCCAAGTCGTTCGCTTTGAAATCACATCTGACTGCCAGAACGCCGCAAGAATGACAAGCAGCGCGGGAATCAGGTACGATGCGTATGAGAAAAGCCCGAAAAGAAGCGATTTGATGAACGATGTAACAAATGCACTTTCGTCAAACGCGAGAATTATCACAAGAATGAGCGCGCACACGAGAAAAATAAACGGAAGTATCTGATTTATAATCGAGTGTGAGCGCTCTTCCTGAGACGCTGCCGGTTTTGCTTTGTATCTTTTTGCGCTGCCCGTGCTTTTTTGCGCGCCGCTCTTTGATTTTGTCGATTTTGTAAGCGCTCTTGTCCCTGTCGCCGCGCTTTTCTTCTCGGACATCCCTTTGCTGCCGCTCCTTCCGATTATATGCTTGTAATATTGCTGATTCTGCTTTTCCGATAAAACAAAATGTCAACCGTCCGAAAAATTCGCGAAGCGAAAGTTTTCGATATGCATATTGTATCATGCTTTGAGCAAAAATACAAGTGCGCGAATGTTAATTCTCATGCGCAAAAAATGAACCTTTAAGATGATATTTCTTTGATAAGGGAGAGGGGAGGCGAATTATTTTGACAAAAAGCAAAATCGGGACGGCGGCGCTCCTTCTCTGCGGAACTATAGCGGGGATTCTGAACGGGCTTATCGGTGTCGGCGGCGGTGTCGTCATAGTTTACGCCGTTGGTGCGATACGGGAAAATTTTCACGGAACGGCGATTTCGGACGAGCCGCACGATGTATTCGCGACCGCTGTCGCGTCTGTGCTTCCGATGACGATTGTATCAGTCGTTCTGCGCGCCTTTGCAGCGGGCGAGAGCCTCTTTGACGGAGATGATATTGCCGAATTTGTCGTTCCCGCCGTCGCGGGCGGCGCGCTCGGAGCTTTTTTTCTCGATAAAGTAAGCTCTCTTTGGCTTACGCGCCTTTTTTCATGCCTCACCGTCTGGGCTGGCGTCTCAATGATTTTGCGTGAGGCGGGACTTTTTTGACGCGCCTTCTTTTTGCCGCCGCAGCGTTCGTCTCAGCGGCGCTTTCGGGAATGGGACTTGGAGGCGGCGGACTTTTCATCATATATCTCACCTTTGCCTCAGACATCCCGCAGAGCGAGGCGCAGCTTTATAACCTGATATTCTTTATTGCCGCCTCCTCCGCCTCACTCCCGCTTCATATAATGTACAGACGCCTGAATTTTGCCGTTATCGCCGCCCTTTCGATTGGAGGCGCCGTCGGCGCTCTCATCGGCACCTCGCTCTCGCTGAATTTCTCCCGAGGGCTTATCCGATATATAATGGGCGCTTTTTTCGCCGCTTCGGGAATTTTTTCTCTTGTCCGAAGCTTTCGCGGCGGGAGGTGAAATTGTTAATTTTTTAAGAAACGAAAAAAATCTGCTTTTGCGGTTTACAAATCGCTTTTTTTGTGATATAATAAACCCGTTTTGAAGCGGTCGCGCCCGGTCGGCGGATAAAGCATTCACCCTCCGCCCCCTGAGCCGATACGCAATTTAATGAATGAGGTGAAGGGTTATGGCACTCACAAAGGAAGAAAAGCAGGCAATCATCGAAAAGTACGCGATTCACGAGGGCGACACAGGAAGCCCCGAGGTGCAGATCGCAGTCCTTACGTCGAGAATCAACTCCTTGACGGAGCATCTCAAGGTGAACAAGAAGGATCACCACAGCCGCAGAGGACTTCTCAAGATGGTCGGACACAGAAGAAGTCTGCTCGCTTATCTCCAGAAGGTTGACATCGAGCGCTACCGCACGATAGTCAGAGAGCTCGGAATCAGAAAGTAATTTCTAAGAAAGCAGTTTCTAAGAAAGCAACTTCTGTATCTGCGAAAAGGGAAGCATATGCACACAGCCGCGGCGCAGCTTCGGCTGTGTGCCGAACCTTTTTTAATCGAATGATACGAAGGTGTGCTGTGGATCAGCATTTAGACAAACGCACACAAGTGCGCGTTTATTTAAGTGTTAATCCGAAGCAGACCTTCGTTCAGAATATATTTTAACGGAGGAATTCCAGAATGTTTGAAAACTACAGAAAATTCGAGACGGAGCTTGCGGGTCGCCCGCTTACCGTCGAGGTTGGAAAGGTTGCGGGGCTTGCAAACGGCTCCTGCCTTGTAAAATACGGCGAGACGACTGTGCTTGCCTGCGCCACGGCGTCCGAAAAGCCGCGTGAGGGAATAGATTTTCTCCCGCTGTCGGTCGATTTTGAGGAGCGTCTTTATTCCGCGGGCAAAATCCCGGGAGCGTATCTTCGCCGCGAGGGTAGACCGTCCGAAAAGGCTGTGCTGACGGCGCGCGTCATCGACCGCCCGATTCGCCCCCTTTTCCCGAAGGATTTGCGCAACGATGTGGCGCTCACGCTCACGGTTATGTCGGTAGACCCCGACTGCTCGCATGAAATCACCGGAATGATAGGCGCGTCAATCGCCCTTTCCATATCGGATATTCCGTGGAACGGACCTATTTCGGGCGTCAAGGTCGGAATCGTTGACGGCGTTCCCGTAATCAACCCGACAAAGGCGCAGCGCGAGGTAAGCACGCTTGACCTCACAGTCGCGTCAAGCGAAAAGAAGGTCGTCATGATTGAGGCTGGCGCCAACGAGGTTACCGATGCCAATATGTTTACCGCGATAATGATGGGACATGAGGCGAACGGCGAGCTTCTTAAATTTATAAACGGCATAATCGCCGAGGTCGGCAAGCCCAAATTCGACTTCCCGTCGGGCGAGCTTGATCACGATATGGTCGAGGAAATTTTCGCGTTCTGCGAGAATGACGTTATGTTCGCGCTTGATACGAACGACAAGAACGTCCGCGATGCGAGAATGGTACCCGTAAAGGACGCGATAATCGAGAAATTTTCTGAAAAATACCCCGATGTCGAAGCGCAGATGGACGAGCTTGTATACAAGATTCAGAAGCGCATTGTCCGCCGCTGGCTCCTTGAGGACGGAAAGCGCGTTGACGGACGCAGGCTTGACGAAATCCGCCCGCTCGCGTCTGAGGTCGGCGTAATTCCGCGCGTTCACGGCTCCGGACTTTTCACACGCGGTCAGACACAGGTTCTTTCAATCTGCACACTCGCGTCTATCGATATGGCGCAGGAGCTTGACGGAATCGATGACCAGACCGAAAAGCGCTATATGCACCACTACAATATGCCCGGCTATTCGACGGGAGAGGCAAAATCGACGCGCACGCCCGGTCGCCGTGAAATAGGTCACGGCGCGCTTGCGGAGCGCTCGCTCATACCCGTACTGCCGTCTGTTGACGAATTTCCGTATGCGATTCGCGTCGTTTCCGAGGTCGTTTCCTCGAACGGTTCTACGTCGCAGGGATCCGTCTGCGGCTCCACGCTTGCGCTTATGGACGCCGGCGTTCCGATTAAAGCTCCCGTCGCGGGAATTTCCTGCGGACTTATCACCGAGGGCGACCGCTGGATGACGATGATAGACATTCAGGGCGTTGAGGACTTCTACGGCGATATGGACTTCAAGGTTGCGGGAACGCACAAGGGAATCACGTCAATCCAGATGGACCTTAAAATCGACGGTCTTACTCCCGAGATTATAAAGGAAGCGCTTGAAGTAACGCATAAGGGCAGGGATTACATCATAGATGAGGTACTCCTCAAGGCTATCCCCGCTCCGAGAGAGGAAGTCTCCGAGTATGCGCCGAAGATGATAACGGTTCATATCCCCGTTGAAAAGATTCGCGATGTAATCGGCACGGGCGGCAAGGTTGTTCAGAAGATAGTTGCCGATACGGGCGCCAAAATCGACATCGAGGAGGACGGCTCCGTTTATATTTCAGCCGTCAACCGCGACGCCGCTTACGAGGCGAAGAAGATTATCGAGGGAATCATATTCGAGCCGGAGGTCGGCGCTGTCTATACGGGACGTGTAACGCGCATAATACCGATAGGAGCATTCGTTGAAATCGCTCCCGGCACCGAGGGAATGGTACACATCAAGGACCTTGAATACAAGCGCACCGAAAAGGTGGAGGACGTTTGTCAGGTAGGCGACATGATGACGGTAAAATGCCTCGGAAACGATGAAAGAGGTCGTCTCAACCTCTCGCGCAAGGCTTGCCTTGAACGCGAGTAATCGCCGCGAATAATCGCCGCGAGTAATCATCGCTGCGAGTAATCGCAAAAAAGACACAAAAATAAAGTGAAACCTCGCCGCCGCAAAATGAATATTTTGCGGCGGCGCGTTTAATCCACAAAAATCAAGGAGGAAGGCGCTCATGTCTGACAGACGACGCAACGTCAGAAATTCGGGACCCGAGCTTACGTCGGGAATGATTGTGCTTATAATATTCGCTGCGGCGGCGATACTTCTGACGGTGTACTTTATATGTAATATCGAATATTCTCCGTCCGAGGGAACGGAAACCGACGAGCTGACAAGCGCCGGCTCGACCGATTCTGCGGCGGATAACGGCACGACCGGCAGCAGCGCCGAGACAGATCCCGAGGGGGAGGAATATATATCCGTCTCTGTTTCAAACAGCGAAATTTACTCGGGCTACATGGTTCTCGTCAATTATCAATACGCCTTCAATTTCGATTACGCCGAGGCGACCGTATCGCTTTATCATAACGAGGACAAATCAGACAGCTATTCGCTCGCCTCCTCCTCGATTTCCTGCGCCGCGTCGGTGCTTGAATACTTAAACGAATTTCTCGACGCCTACGCCGAGGCGACGGGAGACGACGGCGCGATAATAAACAGCGCCGCGCGAACATACGAGGAGCAGGTCTCGATAATGGAGGAATACACCGAGCTTTACGGCGAGGATTACGCGAATGCGTATGTCGCCGTTCCCGGCTACAGCGAGCATCACACGGGCTACGCCTTCGATATTGCCTCAATCGGCGAGAATTACGATTCGCTCTGGCTCATCGAAAACTGCTGGCGATACGGCTTTGTTCAGCGCTATCAGGCGGGCAAGGAAGCGATAACGCAGATTTCATACGAATATTGGCATTACCGCTACGTCGGCGCGCCTCACGCGGAGATTATGATGACGACAAATCTCTGCCACGAGGAATATGTCGATATGCTGCGCGATTACACATACGAGTCTCCTTATGAATTTACGTCGAGCGCGGACGGAACGGTTTACGTGCTTTACTTTGTCGCCGCGTCCTCGGAGAATACGGAGGAGACGACGGAAATTCCCATACCGTCAGACGCGCTCGAATATAAAATCGAGGGAAATAATGTTGACGGCTTTGTCGTCACCGTTTCATACGGCAGCGATACGGAAAATTCGGATGTTGCGGACACCGCGGCGGCGGGATACGAGGAAAGTGAAACAAATGAATAACGGCAAAAACAAAGGCAAATGCGTCCTCGGTGATGCGGTTTGCGGGACTGTGAGGCTTGCGTTTATTATAATGCTCTCCCTCTCGCTTTTATTTTTCATTACAGCCTGCTCGGGATTTCAGATAAATCTTGACAATATTTTCCCTGCGGAAACGCTTTCGGACGTATCGGAGGCAGGCTCCGAGGAAGAGACCGAGAGCGACACCGATGTGACCGACACATCTGCGGAAACCTTCAGAATATATGAGTATACGGGGCTTTCCGATGCGACCGAGTATCTTGAGGGGCTTGGCGAATACAGCTTCGACGGCGAATCCCTTTTCATCAAATGCACGAGTGAGGATGCAAAAAATCTCATTTTCGTGACGGCGACAGACGACGGCGACGGGAGCGATTCGTATTCCGAGGCGCTTTACGAGCGCACGTTAATGGTTGAGGAAAAGCTTTCGTGTAAGCTTTACTACTCTGTACTTACAGCCGAGGAAATGGAAACGGAGCTTGCGTCGGCAATTGCGGGCGAGGATTATTACGCGAATCTTCTCATGCTTGAACAGGATGAGCTTGAAGTCTTTGCCGTCGCGGGGTATCTTTCAAATCTCTACTCTCTCCCGTTTTTCGACGTGGAGGATGATTTCATTCTGACTGACGCGACGTTACAGCTCTCTGCGGCTTACAGTCTTTACGGCGTTGTGAGCTATGCGACGGTAGACCCGGACGAAATACCGTGCGTGTTTGTCAATTCAAAGCTGTTTTCTGAATATTCGGAAAAGACAGCCGAATCCCTCGTTAAATCGGGGGAATGGACGTGGGACAAAATGCTTTCGGTCGGAAGTATTACATGGCGCGTTGGCACGACAGACGATGTAGCCGACCTCATAACGTCCTCCTTCGGGCTTCATTTTGTGTCGAATGAGGAAAAGACCGTGCCGACAGTCTGTCTGCCGTCGGGCGCGTCCGAGGCGGCTGACATGATATATACAGTCACAAAATCGTATGCCGATAGCCTTGCGTCGATTGACCCGTTTTTATCCGAGGACGCGGTATTTTACGTGGGTGAGCTCGGCGACATGAACGCGCTCGCCCTGACGGGAATAGAATGGACGGTCGTCCCGATTCCGAAGGGTTCGGAATCGCAGAGCGGCTACTTCTCGCTCATATCGGATGGCGCCGTGCTCGCGGCACCCGCGAACATCACGGATTATACGGGTACGTCGTATCTCATCCGTGCGCTTGCCGCCGCGTCATACGGCTATCTTCGCGATTCATACGTGCAGTATCATATGTACTCCACCGTCCGCTCCGAATCCTCCCTTGACATGATTGAGATAATATACGATTCCGTGTTTTACGATTTCTCGTTCTCGCTCGGATATGATTCGCTGTCAATCGATTCGGCGACATACGGGCTGTTGCGCGACAATATATATGACGGCGAGGAGTCGGATTTCGATATAGAGGCGCTTTTCGAGCGCCGCCGCGACGACGCCGACTATATTTTGGCGGAAAGGTATCCGCTCCCGTAATGCTCGGATTTGCCGCGACTGTATATTTTGTTTGTGCCGGTTGACAATTTTGCTTGATTCGGGTATAATATTATCATAACGATGTAAGGTAGTGATTATATGACCGTTACAGCTGCCGAATTAAAGATGAATTTGGGCAAATACCTTGTTCTTGCGGAAACGGAAGATATATTTATTTCCCAAAACGGAAAGGTAAGCGTCAAGCTTGTAAACAACAATCAGGATCGCGTCGAAGCAATGAAATCGCTTTTCGGCTGCATTTCCGACGATATAACACTTGAGGAAGCGATGGAGGAACGGGCAAAAATATGAATGCCCTTTTGAAGCCCGAATAGAACAAATCCCCGAACTCATATTCGGGGATTTTATTTTTCCCAAAAATCATGCAGAACACGGTATAGACCCGACGTATTGCCGATGAGATACGGTCTTTTTTTTCGCGGCGGCAGCATCGATATATACTGCGGCGACGCGAATCTGTCGTCAATGAGCAGTACAATTCCCCTGTCATTTTCGCTGCGGATTACGCGCCCCGCCGCCTGAAGCACGCGGTTCATCCCGGGGAAAATGTAGGCAAATTCATGACCTCTCTCGCATATCCCGTCGTAATAATCCGACAAAAGATTAAGCTCCGATGAAATACCGGGCAGACCGACGCCGACGATGATAACGCCGGAAAGCCTGTCTCCCGAAAGGTCAACTCCCTCCGAAAAAACGCCGCCGAGAACGCAGAATCCGACGTGCGAGCGCTCGGGAGACGGCACAAATCCCGAAAGAAACGATTTTCTGTCAAATCCGCCAGCCGTCCGCTCCTCAGCAGTCACATCGATCTCCTTGCCGCCGTAAAGCTTTCCAAATTTGTCGCGCAGAAGCGAAAGATACTTATATGACGGCAAATAGCATATATAATTTCCCGTGTGAGCCTCGGCGACCGCGAATACAAGCTCTGCGATTGTATCTGCGCTCGCGTTTCTGTCGGCAAATCGTGTGCTTACCTTGTCGGCGATGATAATTTCGAGATTTTCCTCATCATACGGAGAGGGAAGCTTGAGCGTATCGCATTCGCTGCCTAAACCAAGCACGCGAGCGAAATAATCGGGCGGTTCAAGCGTTGCCGAAAAGAGAACGGACGATGAAAATCGCGAAAATGTCTCTGACAGCGCGATTGATGCGTCAAGGCAGATGTGCGAGAGCTTTATCTCCTCGCCGCGAAGCTCCGCAAACGCAACATAACGCCTGTCAAACCGTTCGGAACTGTCCGAAAAATCGCCTGCCGAAAATACAAATTCCGACAGTGCGGCGCGGAATTTGGCGTTTGCAGTCCTCGAACGGTAAAGAAGCGTTCTTGCCGAGGCAGCCGCATTTGCTGCCGCCGCCGCCGCGTCCAAAAAGGGCTCGCCCGACTTATAATATCCGTGACGAACGCCCCCGTCTGCGAGACGGGCGTTATCGGAGCAGAGTACTTTTATATCCGACATCTTGTTCAAAAGGAAATCAAGCTTTTCATGAAGCTCATCGTCGTAAAGCTCACCGTCTTTGTCGGTCAGCGATAAAAGCGCCTTTATTTTCGGCGAGGTGAGCGACGCCGAAAACATATCCCGTGCGCGCGACGCGAGATTGTGAGCCTCGTCGCAAAGAAGCATATATCGCTCGCCCTTGTGCGTGTTTTCATCGCCCTGCGCGAAAAATCGCCTAAGCGATGATGTCGCGTCAAATACGTAATTGTAATCGCAGATAATGATGTCCGCGAAATCCGAAACCTCAAGCGCAAGCTCGTATGGGCAGACGCTGTGCTTTTTTGCCGCGTCCTTTATTACCTCGGGCGTAATGTGCGCGTGCTGCCCGAAAACAAGTGACATGAGAGCTGCGTTCACGCGCTCATAATGCCCCTTTGCGCGGGCGCAGACCTCGGCTCCGGGACATCCTGTGACACCCTCGAGCCGAATGTCCTTTGACATAATGCAAAGCTTGTCGCGCGATACGAGCGTAATTCCCAGAAGTCCGTCTGCCCGCGATATAAGCTCCGCCGATGCACCCTCCGCCGTATAGGCGTTTGAGCCCTTTGCGGTCAGATAAAATATTCTGTCGGTATATCCCGCCCCGACGCTTTTGACGGCGGGGAAAAGCGCCGCCATGGTCTTGCCTATTCCCGTCGGCGCCTCAATCATGACGCGCGACCTTCTGCGCGCGGCGCGCATTACGGCTTCCATGAAATCAACCTGCCCCTCCCTCGCGCGACCGTAGGGAAACCGAAGCTTTTTTATGCGCTCCGAAAGCAGTTCTCTTTCACGAAAATATGAAACCCAAGGCAAAAAATCCTGTAAAATCCCGACGGACTCGGCGCGAAGCTCGCCGTATGAAAAAAGGCACTCAAACCTGCGCTCCCGACCGATTGATTTCGGCACATACGATATGCGGACGACCGCTCGTTTTTTTCCCTTTTCGGCGCACCACATATAGGCGTAAATTACCGCCTGCGCTATATGCCCTGCGGGGATATCCGCGGTGCCTCCGTAAAACGATGAGGAAACCGTCTTGATTTCCTCGATTATATCAGGCTCGCCTTCACTTTCGGAGGGGATGATTACGTCTGCGCGACCCGTCAGATGAAACGGCGTGCTGCCGACGGTCAGGTCAAGCGAAAGCGGGTATTCCGTCAGCGCGCGCCCGGAATCGTCCTCACGGCGCTTGTGCGCAAGCTCCCCCTCCCTCGGCGTCACGCCGAAGGAGACCCCGCCGATGTCGCCCGAGCGGCACAAAAAATCGACGAGCGAGCGCACCGTGATATTCACGGCGTCATTATTAAAAGTAAACTCGGGCGTCATTGTCCGCTCCCTTCAAAAAAGTTATTTCTTCCGTCTCTTTCGCTCACGTCCGTCAAGTATGACGCCGCCGACGGCGCCCAGAATCATGCCGACGCACATTCCGTAAGACATATGACCGACCGCAAGCCCCGCAGCCATTCCGACGGCTATTCCGAGGCACATCAGTGTCGGCGTATAAGCTGATGCGGGACGCTCGCGAACGTATAAAATCACGCCGTCGTGTTCCTCCCCCTCCTTCGCGTAAAATCCGCATGACTCATGCGCGATTACAGACGCCTCGTTTTCCGCGTCGACCGGGGAGTAAATCGTGTATTTTCCGCTCTCCGAAAAGATAATTTCCGATAAGGTCGAGAGAATATCCGCGGCATACCCGCACCCCTCGTATCCGTCGTAAATAGTGTATTCGACAGTGACATCGCGACGGTCGCTTTTCGATACCTCAACCCTCGCGAAGGCGACGCAGAGGGAATCCTCGCCGCACACCGCCCAGCTTCGCGGAATATCGTCTGACATGACAAAGCCGTCGGCGGGAACCTTTGTACCCGCCTCGGGAATATCGCTCTCTCGCTCTGCGGGAACGAGTGCGATAAGCTTTGATTTTGAGGTGACCTTCGTGTATTTTTTCATTGACGGCATACCTTTCGCATATTATTCCGGATTTGAACCCGGACGCATTTTATGATATAATAAGACATTGATAAATGGGCATAGCCCATTTATCAAGTCTGTCAAATATTCGATACGAATCATAGATTCGTATCGAATATTTGCGGTACAGCGCTCATTTTTATGATATAATAACATTGAACAACAAGGCACAGCCTTGTCGTTCAAGTTAGATGAATATTGCGCGCAGCGCAATATTCACGGTACAGCGCTCAATAGGTGACACATTATATTTTAGCGCGCTATTGTATAGTGAAGATAAACTTTCAGGCTTTAATAAGCTGATTTCAAAAATTTTGTTAAAGGAGACATCATATGAAAACACTTGTGTCCGCGGATGAAATGAGAAAATGCGATACTTCAGCGGCAAACAGGATTGAGGGCGGAACTCAGACGCTTATGGGACGCGCGGGTGCGGCGCTTTACGAGACGTATTTGTCGGTGCTCGAACGCACAGGCAAAAGCAAATCCGACGCCGTAGCCGTAGTTGCTGGCGGCGGCGGAAACGGAGGCGACGGGTACGCCGTCGCGGAGCTTCTCGCAAAGGGCGGCACGCCGTGCCGCGTATTTACGACGACTGATAAAAAGAGCGCCGACGGAGAATATTATTTTGAACGCGCAAGGTCGGCGGGCGCCGAATTTACGAAGGTTGACGAGAACACCGATTTGCGGGGCTTCGGCATAATATTCGACTGCATATTCGGCGTGGGATTTCATGGCTTGCCGCAGTCGTATGCCGCTGTCGCTATCGACAGGATAAACGAATCGGGCGCTTTTGTCATAAGCGCCGACATCAACAGCGGGCTTGAATCGGATTCCGGCGAATATATGTCGGCAGTGAGGTCTGATATTACAGTCGCTGTGGGAATTTATAAGTACGGTCATTTTCTCGGCGGCGCTCGCGACCTTATAGGTGAGCTGACGCTTGCCGATATTGGAATATCTCCCGACGGCGCGTGCGTTTGCGCTCCCGATGAGGATGATTTTCACGACATATTCGCAAAGCGTCCCCATAATTCCCATAAGGGAACATACGGCACATCCGTTATAATCGGCGGCTGCCGCGAATATTCGGGCGCGGCAAAGCTCGCGAATCTCTCCTCCTCCGCGCTGCGCATGGGCTGTGGAATATCGAGACTGTGCGTTCCCGAATCGATTGTCAACTCCGTGTCGCCGTATCTGCTCGAAAGCACGCTTTTCCCCATTCCCGACAGGGACGGACATATGGTATACAGCCCGCCTCTGTTCGACGCGGCGCTTTCAAAGGCGTCCTCGGTTGCCCTCGGAATGGGATGGGGGCAGGGAAAAGACAACTTCAAAATCCTCATTCACACGCTCGGAACGCGGTCGCTTCAGGTTATAATCGATGCCGACGGGCTGAACGCTGTCGCAGATTACGGTCTTGAAATTTTCTCCTTCAGAAGAAATAAAGTAACAATAACGCCTCATCCGGCAGAGTTTTCGCGCCTTTCGGGAATCCCCGTCAAGGGTGTGCTTGAAAATCCTGTAGGCTGTGCCGTCGAATTTGCGAAACAGACAGGCGTAATCGTTCTCCTTAAGGGGACGGGAACTGTTGTAACCGACGGCAAGGAGACTTACATTGTCAATCGCGGCTCGGCAGGCATGGCGACGGCTGGCAGCGGGGACGTGCTTTCGGGCGCGCTCGCGGGGCTTATGTCATACTGTGAAATGACGCCGAAAACTGTCGCCGCAGCCGCGTATGTCTGCGGGGTCGCGGGAGAGATGGCGTCGGATGAGGTCGGTGATATAGGCATGACCTCGGGGGACACCGTGAAAAATATTGCTCTTGCCGTAAAATCCCTCTCTGCTAAATGATCTTAAAATCGTTTTCGGCGCGTTCTTTAATTTCGTCCGTTCGGAGCTTTTCCGCGATATAAGCCTTTCGCAGAAGCTCCGAGGGGACGTAATCGTCGTATTTGTCAAACGCGGGCGTTTCATTCTGCCCCACAAGGTCTGCGGGATCCACGCCGCGGATGAAATCCGTCTTTATGTTGCGGTAAAGCGCCTCAGCGGAGCCGCGTTCCATTCTGAATGTGATATAGCAGCTTCCCTCGTACTCAATTCCCGAGATTTTGTATTCACCCGACTTTTTCGAGATATATCGGCGCAGCGTGCGGAATGAGCGTGTGCCGAGCCACGGGAAAAAGCAGTATGACATACCTCCGAGCGAAATGAGCGGAAAATCGAGCATTCCCGTAGCTCTCGCCGTGCTTCGCGCGGCATCGAGCCGCGCCGCGGCGCCATCCTTCAGGTAGGGATAAACCGTATCCTCCGCTAAAACGCGGTACATACGCGCGAGTATTTTCGTGTGAATTTCGCCAAGCTCGCCCGGCCACGCGATTTCCATTTTTCCGCCGACGGGCTTCACGTAAATGAGCTTATGCGGAATGTCAAGCTCCTCTACCTCCCATACTCTTCCCGCAAGGGCAAAGCGTTCGCCAATCGGCGGCGCTTTTGTTATTGTGCCGACCTCGCCCGATTCGCATCTGACGGTGAAGTCCTCCGCGTCCTTGAATACGGCATAAAAGCGGAATCCCGCCGTAAGTCTCTCGCCCTTTATTCCGACGATAAGACCCCCCTCGTCCGTCATTTCGATAAAATCGTTCTTTATCATCGAGATAAGAAGCGTTCTGTAGTCCTCGCGCCCGATAAATTCAAACGGCGGCAGTGACAGAATGCGGTCGGCAAGCTCCTTTGGCGTCAGCTCGCCTGATGAATAAAGCATCGAAAGGGTTTGCTGAAAGAGAAGCGAAAATGGCATTTTGCGCACCGGCGGCGGCTCGATGAAGCGCTCCTCGATATAAAGCTGTATTATTGCTATTGCGCGCAGAAGCTCCCACGGGATAAGCTGCGGCAGCGGGGTATTCGGCGGCGGGTTGTCCTCGCGAAGCACCACCATCATTTCGGGCGGCTCACCGCGGCGCCCCGAGCGCCCGAGACGCTGCAAAAAGCTCGATACCGAAATAGGCGAGCCGTTCTGCACGATTCGTTCGAGCCTGCTGATGTCGATTCCAAGCTCCATTGTTGTCGTCGCGCACAAAACGGCGCGCCTTTCCTCATCCTTCAGAACTGCCTCCGCCTCCTCGCGGATTGACGCCGAAAGATTGCCGTGATGAATGTAAAAAACATCGTCCTCACGCCGGTTTTTCGCTATTTGTCGAAGCGTCGCGCAGACGTATTCGGTTTCCTCGCGCGAATTTGAAAAGACGAGCGCGCGCATATCCTTTGTGCAGTCGTAGATATATTCGTATCCGGGGTCGATTGATGCGGGAAGCTGTGAGGCGTCAGGCTCCATATCTCCGAGGGAAGGGGATTTTCTCACCTCGTGAACGCCTGAAGGAAGCGTTTTTTCACTCGCAATATAAAAATGCTCAACGCCGAGCCGCCATTTTACGGGGCGCTTTGCTTCAGTCGGAATGTCACACTCTCTGTCGTCGCCTCCCGTGAGCCAATCCGCCGCAAGTACAGCGTTGCCGACAGTAGCAGAAAGCCCGATTCTGCGCGGGCTGTGTCCTATCATGCGCGAAAGGCGTGTAATCTGACATATGACCTGATTTCCCCTGTCTGTGCCTGTGAGCGTGTGGATTTCATCGATTATGATATAGCGCAGATCGCAGAAAAGGCGCACCAGATCCGCCGAGCGCCTCATGAGCATTGCCTCAAGCGATTCGGGCGTAATCTGAAGTATTCCCGACGGTTTTTTCAAAAGCTTTGCTTTATGCGACTGTGCCACGTCGCCGTGCCAGTACGTGACGTTTATTCCCGTCATGGACAATAGCTCACCGACACGCTGATATTGGTCGTTTATAAGGCTTTTGAGAGGCGCTATATAGAGCGCGCCGACAGATGTGGGCGGGTCCTCGTAAAACTGCGAGAGAATGGGGAAAAGCGCCGCCTCCGTCTTGCCAGATGCCGTGCCCGATGTCAAAAGCAGGTCATTGTCCGTGCGGAAAATCGTCTTTGCGGCTGAAATCTGCATTTCGCGCAGCTCGCTCCAGCCGTGACTGTATATAAAATCCTGTATGAACGGCGAGAAAAGCTCAAATACCTCGTTCGCCGTGTATTCCTCCGAGCCGCCCATTGTCAGAGAATGATGTCCTCGGGGTTAAAATTGCGACCCGTGTCGCGCCGCGCCTCGGGAGCGGCATCCGTGCCGCCGTCATTGTCATCATCCGCCTCCGCCTCGATATTTTCGTCGTCCTCGCCCGCCGGAGTGAGCGTGACGCTTGATTTTACAATATCCGAAAATTCTGCGGTCGGATTCTGGTAAAGTATATTAAGAACGTGAATATAGTCGCGTATTATTTCCCGCGGCGTCACCATTATTTCCGCGCCCGCCATTGAAAGACACGCGGCGACAAATTTCTCCGGATCGTCCTCGGCAATTCTCGGCGTCCAATTATAGTACTGCGAATGAAGCGCGGTCACGCGCAGAACAAGCGCAAGAAGCTCGCTTTTTGACAGCCGCTTCAGCCTTATGACGGGACCCATCATGTTGACGTATTCGCCCGTGTCGAATTTGCCGTCCGAAAGACGGCTGTGAAGCGCCTCATAGCTGAAAAGTCCTCGCCGCCTGTCCTCGAGAAACTGAGGCGTTCCCGCCATCACAATCATGAGATGCGCGGCGCCGCCCTCAAGAGTATTGTTGTACATTGTGAGAATGCGCTCGTAATTGTTTTCGCGGCTTATCTTGTTCGGGATTTTGTAAAGGTTCACGCACTCGTCGATAAATACGACAAATCCGCTGTAGCCTATTTCGGCGAAAAGACCCGCGAGAAGCCTTATTCTGTCGTACCAGTTTTCGTCGGTTATTATTGAGCTTACGCCGGGCAGGTACGCTCTTGCGTCGCGCCTTGATGAAAATTCGCCGCGAAGATATTTGACGCAGGCGCTTTTTGTCTCCTCGTCGCCGCATTCGCACGCGGTAAAATACGTCGATATGACGTATGAGGTTTCAAATCCGCCGACATCGTTTTCGATTTTGTGAAGCACGGAAAAAATTTCCGCCTTTACGCGCTTGTTGAATTCATCCGAGCCTACCTCAAGCCCCGACATGACAAGCCTTGACTTGATGTCGGATATCCACGACGACAAAATGCCTGTCAGCGCGCCGCCGTCGGGAGATGCCTTTGTCGCCAGATTCCTGATAAGCTCGCGGTAAGTCGCAAGACCTCCCCCGTTTGACCCCGCAAGGCGCCTTTCTATCGAAAGGTCGCAGTCGGCTGTGACGAATCCGCGCTCAAGCGCGTATCCCCTCATGAGCTGTATCAGAAAGCTTTTGCCCGAGCCGTATCGCCCTATCAAAAACTTCATCGCCGCCTCGCCGCCTGCTGTGCGGTCAAGGTCGGAGAGAAGCGCCGATATTTCGTCCGTGCGTCCGATTGCGATATATGGCGCGCCGGAACGCGGCACGACACCGGCTGAAAGGGAATTCATAAGCCCCGAAAGTATGCGCTTCGGCACTCGCTTGTTGTCCTTGACATCTGCGTTTTTTTCTTTGTTATTGACAGTCACACTGACGCCTCCTCTCTGTAATCCTCAATTATTACGTAATATTTCCCGTCTTCTGACGGCGTAAGCACAATGTCGCCGATTATATCGACGGCGGTTTCGTTTATTTTTGCGGCGGCGCTGTCGGCGTATATTCCCGATTTTCGGCAAAGCTCACTTTGAGCCGCACCGTCGCCCGAAAGCGCCGTATCGAGAAACCGCAGCAGGGTATCGTCAAGCGCACCGCGAAGCGTTTCGCTCGCATCGCCCTTCTCGTCGTCGCTTGCACAAATTTCGACATATGTCACGGTTTCGTGCTCTGCTTTTTCCGCATCTGCCGATGTCGCCTCCGGCTCGGATTCCGCCGCCATGCTTTCCGTGAGCTTTTCGGTGATTTCCCACGATTTATTCTCAATATCCCTTGCCGAGGTGATGTCAAGCACGTCAGATTCGGGCTCATATTCGGCGGCGTATTCCTCCTCCTCGTCGTCCTGCGGCTTTTTCTTCACTGCCTGAGGCATAGGCAGCTTTATTTCAAAATACTCGTCGATTGCCTCCGCGATTTTCGGAGGCAGCCCCTTTGCCTGTAGTCTTGAACGGATTCCGAGATATGCGCGCACCTTATTTTCTGAATATTTTACAGCTGCCGTAATCGGCGTGCGAAGCTCGCTTTCGCGATTGAACTTCAGGTATTCAAGCCTTATATGGCGGTTTACGCTGTCTGATACGAGCGCTCCGCAGTAAAGATAGTGCAGCGCCCATGAAGGCTTGAAATCCGATTTTTCAATCCTCAGAAGCTGCTTTTCGTTTATGACATATTCAAGGGCTCCGATGATAAGGCGGCTGTAAAAATCGGGATCCCTGCGGCTTTTCTCGCCTGACTCGGGTTCTTTGTCGAATACACTGTCTTTCCACATATAATCCGAGAAAATTTCAATGAGCGCTTTTGCGTCGATTTTGCCGTCCTTATATGTCACGTAAAAGTACCGCATATTCTTTTTTGAGACTATTTCACCGAGTATCGGCTTCAGCTTGTCGGTCGGGCAGGGAAGCTTATACAAAAGGCAATAGTCCATGACCCAAATCTCAAGGTTTTTGTCAATCGCGTTGTATTTTTCCCTGTATGCGAGCCAAATGCTGCACAAAGCGTCAAGCCCCTTGCTCGGAGGAATAAGGTCGGGAAGATTGATTATCTCGAAAATGTAAAGGAGAATATAGGTGTAGTCCGTGTCGGGATATATGGATGCGCGGACGTTTTCGCGCCACCAGAAATAGTACGCAAGCTGAGCGGTGCTCATCTGACGGTACTGCGGCGTATACGAGAAATACGGCGCAAATTCCGCCTTTTTTCCGACAACGCCGAAATAGCGCTTTGCGTCCGAACGAAAACCCGAGTAAAAATCGTGCGTTGAGCGTATCTTGAATACGGAAGCCTTTGTGATAAGGCAGTTTGTCAGTTCGTACTCGTATTCGGGCGCCTCCGTCTCGCCGCGCCGTCCGTAAAAGAAGCCCGGGCTGACGCTTTCCCGCTCGGATTTCGCTTTGCCCTCAGTCGTCGGAAGCGGCTTCGGATTCAGCTTCGGAATCGATACCTGCTTTGGACGCGCCTCACGCAAAGCTTCGTCTTTGTAAGCGCTTTTTTTCGGCTCGGTATTCTGTCTTGCGGCGGTACCTTTGACCTCGACCTCTCGGAAGCGCAGCGCGAGCCTGCTTATTGATGGCTTTGCGCCGCCGTCGCCGGTAATATTAACATCTGTTTTTACGTCAACGGGAATTTCAATGTCAACCGCCGAGGTGTCACGCGCGACAGCATCAGATTTTGAGCGCACCGCGCGGTCGTCCGCGTCTCTTTTGGGCAAAAACGGGGACAGATTCCAAAAATCGTCCTCACTGTTTTCGATTTTTGACATTGAACCGCCTCCCCTCATGAACATCCGTTCGTATCGTGCTATTATACCACAAAATCGACGATTTGTCAATAGCAAATTTGTGAACATTACGTTATTTTCGGAAAAAAGTGGTCGCCTCGACTGATTTCCATGCAGCTTTCGCCAAAAATATGACTTTGAGTAGCTGTTTATTGGTAAAGTAACACAATTTATTAAATGGCGCTTGACAAGCTTCGGGCAATAATATATACTGAATACACTGTTCCCAAAAGGAAAATTTGTTAAATAGGTCGGGGTAGCCTTGACGAAACCGAGAGGAACGTACATAATGTGCATATTTTATAACCGAATTAAAATGTTATTCCGGAGGGACGAAAGCCCCTCCTAAATTTTTCAAATGGAGGAGATCGCATGAGCGAGAACAGGAGACTGACAAAGGAAGAGGCAGCCGAGCTTCTGGCACGGCTGGAGGAAATGAAGAGGGTGGATGTGCGGACGGTTGACGTATCGACGCTTGTTGATATTGCCGAGGTCAAAATCGACACGTCTTTGCCGCCCTTGGAGCGGGTTCTTGACTTTATCCGCCAGATTAAAAACCCGTACTGTTATCTGGATGGCGGTATAGTCGTTAAGGTGAGCTTCGCGGGGAGGCGCAGCATGGAGGATTCACTCTGTCATTACATTCGCACCGTGTGCGGATGAGCTGATGTTTGGAAAGGAGAGAGTAAATTTATGGCAGCAAAAAATGATTTTGAAGGCGCCGCGCGTCGGGGAGTCACCGTTTACCGCACGGCAGTCTATCTGCGCCTTTCAAAGGATGACGGGGACAAGCAGGAGAGCGACTCGATTGTGAATCAGCGCAGGCTTATCGAGGATTTTGTCAGCGGGAAGAGCGAATTTTGTGTGGTGGAGGAGTATGTAGACGACGGCTGGAGCGGCTCGAATTTTGACAGACCCGCATTCAGGCAAATGTACGATGACATTGAATGCGGCGCGGTGAACTGCGTTATCGTAAAGGATCTTTCGCGCTTCGGTAGAAACTACATTGAGGTCGGACGGTATCTTGAGCGCATTTTTCCGCTTATGGGCGTGAGGATGATAGCCGTGAACGACTGCTACGACAGTCTTTGCAGACGCTCGGAATCGGACGCACTCATTTTGCCTATGAAAAACCTCATAAACGACATCTACTGTCGGGATATTTCCGTGAAAATCAAGACACAACTTGAAGCGAAGCGCAGGCGCGGCGAGTGCGTGGCGAATTTCACGCCCTACGGATATTGCAGGGACAAGCGCGACAGGGGAAGGCTCGTTCCGGATGAAACTACGGCTCCGCACGTAAGGCAGATATTTCTCTGGAAGCTTGAAGGATACAGCTATAAATCAATTGCCGATAAGCTGAACAGTCAGGGAGTGCTGTCGCCATACGAGCAGAGGACTTCAAACGGGGAGAAGATTTCGGGCTATTTCAAGCGCGGGGACAAAGCAATGTGGTCAAAGGGAATCGTCTATCGAATCCTTCATAATGAGTGCTATATCGGCACGCTCGTTCAGGGAAAATGGAAAAAGATCGATTACAGGTCACGTGAAAATGTGTATCTGCCGCCCGACGAATGGACGAGGACGGAGGGAACGCACGAGGCAATAGTTGACGCTGAGGTATTTTTCACGGTGCGGGAACTTATGAAAAGAGATACAAGGTTAGCCGAAGGCAGGGAACGCGCTGAACTCTTCTCCGGCTTTCTTTTTTGCGGCGAATGCGGCAGGCAGCTTGTAATCCGGGCATCCCGCTACAAGGATAAAAGGTACAAATATTACTGCTGTCCCGACTGCAGGGGCACGGAGAGGCGTGGCGGACGCATCGCGGAGGAGAGGGCATACAAATCCGTTTTGGACGCTGTTTGCGCGCAAATTGCTCTTTTTGTGAAAAAGGAGCGGCTGCTCGACGAAGCCGGTCGCCTTCCCGAACGCGGAATGCGGGTTGTCCGTCTGGATGAGCAGCTTTTGCGGATACGTGAGGAAATCGAGCGATACACAAAGCTTAAATCCGGACTTTACGAGAGCAGTGCTTCAGGTATTCTGACGGAGGAGGAATATTCCGAATATTCAGCGATGTACGGTCGAAAAATCGAAAGCGCCGCGGCGGCTTTTGAGCGTGTGACCGAGGATCGCAGGCGAGAGCTTGACGCTTATCGTGAGGCTGAGTGGATTCGGAGTTTTCGTGAAAACGGAAGCATAATTTCGCTCGACCGTCCCATAATAGCGGAGCTTTTTGATAAGATTTTCATATATGGTGACGGACGCGCGGAAATAGCGTTCAGGGACACTGACGCGATTTATGATACGATTATGAACGGAGGGGAAGATGACGGGCATGACGAGGGCTGATGAGAAGAAAAGGACAGCGCTTTATATTGCACCGAGCGTATGGGGAGATTTTGTGGATATAAACTATGCGGAGGCGGCTTGCAGAGATTACGTGAGGGCGGACGAAACGCTGCGCCTGACCCGAATTTACCGCGATACGCGGGCGGCGGTGAGAAGGGTTCCCGACATCAGGGAGAGAAATGCGTGGATTGCCGAGAATAATGAGGCGTGGAAACGACTGCTTGACGACGCGGAGACGGGTGCGATTGAGGCTGTCGTTATCTATGCCGCAGGCACTGTGGCGCCCACGGTCTATGCGCTGCAAAGCGCGGTCAATGAGTTTTTTATTCCCTGCGGGATTCGGTTTGCGGATGTGCAGACAGGCTTTGATACGGGAAATGTCAGTTATGCGGATGCGGCGAGTGCGGCGGAGGGGAGATATTTTAAGCAAAGGCGCTCTGAATATCGCAGCTTTCTGATGCGCCGTGCGTATAATGGTCAGGAGAACGAAAAATCGAGCGATATGTGCGCTCTGACGCCGCAAAACGGAGAGGAGAGGGGATAAATGGGGAGACGTGACAGAATACCGAAATCAACAGAGCGGTATATTGAACGGACGAGAAAAAAAGTGTGGAATACAGCCGTCTATGCGCGGCTTTCACATGAAAACAGCGGTCTTGACGATTCGCGCTCGCTTCAAAATCAGGTGCGGTATGTGAAGGAATATATAGAGCGACGACCGGAGCTTCGGTTTGTCGGATGCTACGTGGATAACGGGCGGTCGGGGATGAGCTTTGACCGTCCCGAATTCAAACGGCTGATGGACGATGTGGATGCGGGCAAAATCAACTGTATCGCCGTCAAGGATCTTTCGCGGTTCGGGAGAAATCATGTTGACGCGGGATATTACATTGAAAAGCTCTTCCCGAAAAAGGGCATTCGCTTTATTTCCGTCAACGACGGATATGACAGCATTGACGACGACGGGATGAACAGCATCATGGTACCGATAAAAAACATGGTAAACGAAATGTACATTATAGACATTCGTCAGAAGATAACAAACACGATAAGATTGAATCATATGAGGGGAGTGGCGGGTATCAATCTTGCGCCATACGGGTATCTTAAAATGCCGGATTGCAGTTACAGGCTGATTCCCGATCCCGAGACCGCGGATTTTGTGCGATTGATGTTCAAATGGACGGCAGCGGGAGTTGGCGTGACGGAGACTGTGCGCAGGCTGGAAGCTCTCGGCGCGCCGACGCCCCTTGAAAGAAAAAGGCAGCTCGGATATAAGCGTGAAAGAAAGACAACGGGAAAATGGAGCAATTACACGGTGGGAAATCTGCTGAAAAACCGCACGTACATAGGGGAAACCGTATATAACGTCTACGGAAAAGGGGAGATTATGACCTTTCCCGACACTCACGACGCGCTGACGGACAAAGAGACCTTCGAGGCTGTGCGTGAGATACGCGATTATAACTCCCGCAGGAGAAAAGAAGCCGTTGACGGCAAGGCGGAGATAAGGGAGAAAAATCCCGACGTACTGAACGGGCTGATTTTTTGTGCGGAATGCGGACACGCGATGCTTTATTCGCGTGTGTCAAGACGCGGGGATGTTCGGCGTCGGTCTTATATTTGCGGAAATTACTATAATTACAGGCGCGGCGACGCGGATGCGCCCTCCTGCTGCGCTAAGGCTCGCAGCGTTTCCGACCGCACGGTCAGAAAAATTTTGCTCGACCTTATAAGATGCCGAATTTTAGTTGAGGCTGATGACGGCGTGATAAAATCTGCTGCGTGTGAGGCAATTAAGCATAGGCGTGCGGAAACGGAATTGCTGCTGGCGGAGGAGACGAACATAAAAAACGGGCTGCACCGGCTTTACGAGGATTTCGCGGATAAAAAATCAGTCGGGGACGATTATGCGGAGGCGAGGGAAGCATACCTTGAAAGACTGCGCGAGGTCAGGGAGAGGCTTGCCGAAATTGAGGAAGATACTGTCGCCGACCCATGCGACGCGCTTAAATTGACGCTTTTTGACGGTGCGGGAGGCTCGCCGCAGGAAGGCGGGACAGTAATGCTCGCGCCGTATTCATCGGTTGAAATAATTGAGTCAGATGAGGAAAATGTAGCGGAGAGGCTGCTTTGCGCGGGACTGACGAGGGGGCTTGCGGAGGCGATGGTGGAGCGCGTGGAATATGGCGTGAGCGGATACCTGTCGGTTACATTCGGGCTTGAGGATTACGCGGAGCGGCTGATACGTGAGTATGTGACGGAGGCGAAGGAAAATCAATGATAGCGCTTTATATAAGGCTTTCGCAGTCTGACGAGGACATAGGAGAGTATAAGTCACAGAGCTACAGTGTGGAGAATCAGAGGAAGCTTCTTTACGATTACATATCGGAGCATTCTGATTTAAAAAACGAGGAATCGGAGGAATTTATCGACGACGGCTACAGCGGTATGACGTTTGGCAGACCCGCTTTTCAGCGAATGCTGGAGCTTATTGTGCGGCGCAAAGTAAATACCGTTATTGTCAAGGATTTTTCGCGATTTGGCAGAAATTATATGGAGGCGGCGGATTATCTGGAGCTTTTGTTCCCGCTTCTCGGCGTGCGATTTCTTTCTGTTGCCGATTCATACGACAGCCAAGACAAAAGTGACCGCCGGATGGAGGTTGCGGTGAAGAATATCGTGAACACCTTCTACAGCCGCGATCTTTCGCGAAAAATCAAATCCACCGTTCATATGAAACGGCAGAGCGGAGAATATGTGGCGGCGGCAAGACCGTTCGGGTATCTTCGCTGCCCCGAAAATCCCTCCTCCGTCATAATCGATACGGAGGCGGCGGCGATTGTAAGGTATATTTTTGAGCTGGCGTGCGGGGGTATGAATCCGGGCGCGATAGCGAGGAGACTTAACGCGGAGGGCGTACTGACGCGGGAGGCGTACAACCGCTCACACCATGTTTACGGCAAGGAGAAAAGCTTCGGGGAAATCGGAGAATACGCGGGATGGGACAGCGCAAAGGTAAGGGATGTTATATCAAACGAGACTTACGCGGGAACATATATCGGTCAGGAAAGGACGAATATTGTCCCCGGATTTCGTAAAACAGAAGCGTCCGGCGCGCCGCTGCGCATTTTGAATCATCATCCCCCAATCGTGAGTATGGAGGTGTTCCGTGCGGCGCAGGAATGCATGAATACTGTAAGACGTGTGCCCGTCGGGTCGAACGACTATCCGCTGAAGGGATTATTGTTCTGCGGCTTCTGCGGCTATGCAATGTGGTATTCAAAAAATAACGGCAGGGGCAGATTTCGCTGCGAGCATCGTGCTGCGACGGGTATTGACGCGGGCTGTATGAGAAAATATACTGACGAAAAAGAATTGAGCGAGACGATTTTTTTCGCAATAAGAATGTGGGTTTCGCTCGTGCGTATAATTTCGGGAGACGCAGAAAATGCGGAGCAGACGCGATGGGACAATTTGCGGCTGCTGCGGGAGAGGGCGGATATGGCTGATATTGAAATGAAGGAAATCGGCAAACGGAAGAGCGCGCTTTGCAGGGCTTACAGTGAGGGGCGAATCGGAAAGGAGGAATTTTTGAATCAGAAAGAGGCTCTGACAGCAAAACAAAGTGAAATAAGAACGAGGTCAGACGAAATCACCGCGTGCTTGGGAAAGCTTCGCAGCGCAGGCATTATATCTGAATCGATGGAGATTTCAAAACGAGTGAATCTTTTTGAAAATGAGAAGGGATTGACGAGGCGCATCGCCGAGAGCTTCATTGAGCGGGTGACCGTATACGATAAACGTCACATCGAAATTACATGGCAGTGGCATGATGTGATTATAAACGCATTTGCGGGGGGGGGGGTATATAGGATAGGGGGGTTTTGGGGATTTAAAATAAATGGGGGTTTTTTTTGCCGCCCCGCGGTCTCCTGTGGCAGGGGGGGGGCAGCCAGAGGCGGTGGGCAAAATTTTTTGTAACTGAATATGTGAATTTTGCACCGCCGGCAAGCTTTTTGCGATGAAGATGACAGTGCGCCCCTCCCAGCGAGGGGCTTTTTTATTGCGATTTTTTGATTCTATCCCGCATTCGGGAGGTGGAATTTGAAAGCAGAGCTTTCGCGAATTTGCGTGATGTAGTTTTTTATTCAACTGAATTTGAGACATAAAGACAAAGAGGGGAAACATGAAAACAGCATTAATCACAGGCATCACAGGGCAGGATGGGTCGTATCTGGCAGAATTCCTGCTCGAAAAGGGATATGAGGTACATGGAATCACCCGCCGTGCATCCATCTCGAACACAGGTCGCATCGACCATCTGATGGGCAAAATCACCTTGCATGACGGCGACCTTTCCGATTCGTCATCCCTGATTCGCATCATCTCTATTGTTCAGCCGGACGAAATCTACAACCTTGCGGCGCAGAGTCATGTGCAGGTTTCCTTTGACGTGCCGGAATATTCCGGTGACGTGGACGCTCTCGGCGTTTTGCGTATTCTGGAAGCGGTACGCATCCTGAAGTTCACGAACAAAACAAAGGTGTATCAGGCATCCACGTCTGAGCTTTACGGCAAGGTTGAGGAGATCCCGCAGAAGGAAACTACACCCTTCCACCCCTACAGCCCTTACGCTGTAGCGAAGCAGTACGGGTTCTGGATTACGAAGGAATACCGCGAGGCTTACGGTATGTTCGCTGTTAACGGCATCCTGTTCAACCACGAGTCCGAGCGCCGCGGCGAGAATTTCGTAA
>JAJQCT010000035.1:1630-51329 GCA_021202555.1 Clostridiales bacterium | reverse complement strand
TCGGTGCGCTGGTACATAACACCGGCTCGGTTTTAGTAATTATAAATTCATCACTACTGTTGAAATGGAGGAAAAAGTAATGGTTATTAGTATTATCGGCGCAGTCGCAGGGCTTCTGATCGCAGCATTCGGTCTGTATTATCTGGTCAAAGAATGGAAAGACCCGGAATCGAAAAAGATTTATGGCATCATCAGCGGCATCGGCGCGGTAATTTTCATTGCTATGCTGGTAAAGCTGCTGGTAGAACTGCTGTAAGCGATAGACAAGCCGGACAAGAATGACGCCTGCCGGGGGACTAAACTCCCATGGCAGGCGTCATTTTTTGATGTTTGCGCAGAGAAGCAAGTCGATTTTACATGAATTTTGCCGAGAGGTGATTTCGCACTTTACTTGTGACGGCTAAACTTGAAGGTGTGATGATAGAAATGAGAATTGAGGAGAGACAAAAAATGAATTTAAGAATGTTGTCTTTCGTTCGGCACCGAAAAGCATTGACTATGCTTTGCGTCATATCTGTTTTGCTTTTTTCACTCTGTGGATGCGAAGGTGACATGACAAAAACTTATGCAAAAGACAACGAGGCTCTTGCGGCACTGGGCGAGATTCACCTTATTGCAAGAGAGGACGGCTCAGGAACGCGCAGCGCGTTTGCGCAGCTTCTGGGATTTGATTCTGCCGGCGAATCGGGTGCGTCCGACCTGACAGCGGACTGCGCGCAAATCGCAGAGAGCACCGCTGATGTTATCGCGGCTGTTGCAGACATGGAAAACTCGATTGGTTATGTTTCATTGGCGAGCGCTATCGAAAATGATGACGTCAAAATTCTCTCTGTTGACGGTTATGAAGCCGAGGAATCAGGTTATCCGCTTGAGAGAACATTCTATCTGGCATATGTGGGAAAGCTCGATGAACTTCAGGAGGACTTCCTTCGATATGTTACGGGTGAAGGGCAGTCAATTGTAGCGGAATCGTATGAAGCTATATCTAAAAGTCAGACGTTTTTGTCAAGCAATCCGTCAGGAACGCTTATTATCGGGGGCTCAACTTCAGTTGCGCCTCTTATGGAAAAGCTGGCGCTGTACTATATGAAAATTAACCCGAATGCGGAAATTGTCGTAAAGGAAACTGATTCTACAGACGGTCTCACGGGCGCGATGAACGGAACATATGACTTTGGAATGTCGTCCCGCGAGCTTGAGAGCTATGAGACGGAGCTCTTGGAAAAGACAAGCATTGCCGTTGACAAAATTGCGGTTATTGTACATAAGGAAAATGCTCTTGAATCAATATCGACGGATGTTCTGCGCGCCATGTATACCGGGAATATAACACTGTGGCAGGATGTTGTCACATACGAATAACCGATTAGAGGAGGAATAATTATATGCTGCAAACCATATTAGGGCTTCTTGGCGGGCTGGCACTGTTCATTTTTGGAATGAACCTGATGAGTGACAGCCTTCAGAGCGTTGCCGGAAGCAAAATGAAACAAATATTAGGATTCTTAACGAAAAATCCGATCTTGGGCGTAATCGCGGGTGCTCTTTGCACGGCTGTGCTGCAGTCATCGAGCGCGACAACCGTAATGGCTATAGGATTTGTCAGCGCGGGGCTTATGTCTTTGCCTCAGGCTATTTCGGTTATATTGGGCGCAAATATAGGAACAACGATAACGGCGCAGATTTTAGCCTTTAAAATCAGCGACTATATTTATGTGTTTGTTTTCTTGGGCTTTTTCATCTCTTTTATCGCGAAATCGAAAAAGCTGAAATACTGGGGTCAGACGATTTTCGGTTTCGGTCTTCTGTTTGTCGGAATTGAGACAATGGGAGATGTTATGAAGCCTTTAGCGTACAGCTCCGTGTTTACCGATATGATTGCAAGGGTCGCAGACATCCCGATTCTGGGCGTTTGCGTCGGAACCTTGATGACATTGGTTGTACAGTCATCAAGCGCGACGATTGCAGTGCTGCAAAATTTCGCCTCGCAGGCGGGCGCTGACGGAAGCAGCATTTTAGGACTTGAGGGAGCTATTCCGATTCTTTTGGGTGACAATATCGGCACAACCATTACGGCGCTGATTGCGTGCATCGGTCAGTCGAAAAACGTGAAGCGCACCGCCGTGGCGCACTGTACATTTAATATCTCAGGGTGCCTACTGTTTATTTGGTTTGTGAAACCATACGCGAAACTGATTGAGTATATTTCACCCAAGGGAGACGAGGTTGACGTTATCTCACGTCAAATCGCAAACGCTCATACAATCTTTAATATTACCATGACAGTTATCTGGCTGCCGCTTATATGGCTTATGGTGAAGGTTGTAATGCGTATAGTGCCTGATAAGGAAAAGCAGTCCCGCAGCCTGCATGAACCATGCTATCTCAATCAAAAGCTTGTGGGACAGGTCACGGCAGCGCTTCACCTGACCGCAAAGGAAACCATACATTACGGAGAAACAAGCAGAGAGCTGATGATAAGGCTGTGTGACGCTCTTTCGGAACCAAATCTTAAAAAGTGCAAAAAAGACATCGCAGGCATCGAAAGCGATTTTGCGCAGTGCGGCGCGCTGCATGACAGCATTGTGGATTACTTAGCACAGATGTTTTCCGGCGGCAAGCTTGACGAGCATCAGTCATCACAGACGGCGGGACTTATGTGTGTGCTTGGGGATATTGACCGTATGAATAAGCAGTGCTGTGAGATTGCTGTCATCTTACAAAGTGCGCTTGAGGATAAGAAATACTTTTCGGGCGAAGCTTTGAGCGATATAGAGAATGCGCTGAAATCCTTTGCCGAGACATATGAGCTGATTCTTGGCGTTATGCGCGGAGAGCAGACGGAAATAGGCTTGCTTTCCCGGCGGAGGGATAAGCTGCTCGACCTTGATATTGATATGCGCCTTGCTCATATGAACCGTGTAGCGGACGGAAAATGCGATGCCGAGCGAACGGCTGCGTTCGGACAAATAGTACATGGCATTGACAGAATCGGTGTCAGCTGCATTCACATAGCCGAGGCGGTCACCGGAAAAGTCAATATGCGGGACTTTTTCGCGGGTGAGCCTTTAAATGACGACGAGACAGAACCCGCTGTGGTGTAAAAGCAAATACTTAATATATTAAAAAGCAATGCCGCGCGAAAATGTGCGGTATTGCTTTTTATATAGTATCAAATATAGAAAAACAGCTGTGGTGATTAGCAGCAGAAATTTATACGAGGAGATAGAACAATGAGTGGACTGAATATTGCGGTTATTGTATTTTCGCTGTTGCAAGCTTCTGTTTTATCTTTATAATGGCAAGAAATTATCAAGGCGTAAAGAAAATCGTTCTATATACTATTTGCTTCCTGCCGGTGTTTGTATGTATTGGATCGGCATCTAGGACAAACCTTTATCTTTTGCTTCTAACGGTTCTGATAGAAATCACATGGAAGTGTGAAGATTTGGTCGAGAAGGCTTTGAACGAGGCGATGGAAGCTGAGGAGGTTATGGTCGAGGTTGAAGCTGAGAGGAAAGCAGGATAAACCTTCCCACCCGCTGTTCATAAAAAGTTTTCGAGAGAAAATCGCACGATTTTGCGAAAAACTCTTGAAAATGAAGTCTGTTTGATGTATAATATAAAAAGTCATTGGGTATGACACAAAAAGTGAAAGCAGGTGGGAGGAATGGCAGTTTCATATAATAAGCTTTGGAAGCTATTAATAGATAAGAAAATGAGTCAGGTTGACTTGAGAAAACTGACAGGAATCGCACCAAATACTATGACGAAATTGCGTCGTGATGAAGAAGTAAGCCTTAGTGTGCTGGGAAAGATTTGTGATACTCTTGATGTTACGTATGGTGATATCATAGATTATATCCCCGACCAAAAAGAATTAGATGAAGGATGAGGACTAAAATGTGTTATGAATATATAAAGGCAGATTCGTTTCAATGGATGACAAGCAGAGATGAAAATTCAATTACTGCAATAGTAACGGATCCACCGTATGGAGTTAAAGAGTACACAAAAGAGGAACTCGAAAAAATGAAAAGCGGTCGGGGCGGAATTTGGAGACTCCCGCCATGCTATGATGGACATCAAAGAAAAGCTCTTCCACGATTCTCCGTTATCAATGATGATCCCAAGGAAAGGGAGAATGTTTATGAGTTTTTCAACACATGGGGAACACTTGCATACCGCATCGTTGTGCCAGGGGCTCATGTCATTATAGCTTCAACACCGCTTTTATCTGATATCGTAAGTCGTGCGATGCGAGATGCAGGGTTTGAAAGACGTGGAGAAATTATTAGAGTAACAAAAACATTACGTGGTGGAGATAGGCCAAAGGGGGCTGAAAAGGAATTTGAAGAAATGTCCGTTATACCTCGTGGACAGTGGGAACCCTGGGGCGTATTCAGAAAACCCATAGAAGAGACTACAGTTGCAAAAAACTTGAGAAAGTGGGACGCAGGTGCTTTAAGGCGACCTGATGTAGATTCCCCATTCGTTGATTTGTATGAGACGGGGAAGACTACTAGTAAGGAAAAAGAAATTGCTCCGCATCCCAGCTTGAAACCGCAATCTTTTATGAGAGCTATTGTACATGCAGCTTTGCCTACGGGAAAAGGAGTAATTTTGGATCCATTTGCAGGAAGCGGTTCGACTTTAGCGGCGGCAGAATACTGTGGGTATGATAGTATCGGAATAGAAATTGATGATGACTTTTATGATATAGGAACAGAGGCCATTCCTAAATTGGCAAAAATATAGGCTCACTAATAACAGTGAGCCTTTAGTCCCTATTGAAGAGGCGAGTAAGTTGGAATGGGGAGTTCTGATATATTTAAACGACCGGTTTTCATTGCATTTGAGATTGTCACAAATTCTGGATTGAGATAAACCGAACCGTCTCTAAGTTTGGCTGTTCCGACATTGTTTGTAACATAGGTCTCAGTACGCTGTGAGTCGTTTTCGTTGCGCCTGCTTCCCATATACTTCCAATCGGAGCCCTCACATTCAAAACCTACGAGATTTGCAATTTCTACGTGGGTAAACTCGATGTCACCATTATCAAGAATTGTATAGCATACGACAATATGCCACCCACTGTGTCCGTTGTGACCTTCTCCGCCTTTTAATGGTTTATTGCTGGCTTTAACTTCAAGTCCTGTTCCGTTGCTGATGTGCATCAAATCGGGATAACGCTGATCGCTGAACGATTTGTAATTGCTCACATCATTCAGCTTCACAGTGAATACATTTGAAACCACGCCACTAAAGTTATTTGCCTGTATGATAGAACTCAGGATTATATTTGTGCCAACTCTAATGCTTTTGAAAAAATCCTGTGTGGCTTCAAGCGCATCAAAAATGGCATCGTAAGAAAGGTCGGGTGGGAGAGGAACATTCCTCCTAAGGTATTGTTTGTTCAACATAAGTAACTACTCCTTCTTGTCTGTGTGGAAAGATTGAATTCGCACAGACCTTTTTTAGGTCTATTCGGATTATACAACGGTCTAAATTGTACCGCCTCATAAATAAACACATCTCTATTGTATCACGCAGAAAAGCAAATTTCTATAGTTCCAAGAAAATTCGATGTGAATGCTGTATGACTGTAATGTGAATGTAACATTAAACCGCTATTTTTTTATTTCCATCCGTGTGTAAATCTACACAATTTCAGCCCCTCATATCCCGCAAAAGATCGTGCATTATATTTCTCATTATTGACTGGATATATCCCTCTAAAGACGGTAATATACACATAATCAAAAACAAGGAGGGCGAACAGCCATGAGGAAGAACACAAGAACAGCAAGCAGGACCACACAGAGAAAGGAAACACATTTCACAAACACAGGCAAGGCAATCGAGCGGAAGAACATGAACATCATCACCGACAGCTTGCGTGAATGCGACATAAAAGCTTTTTGCTTTGCAAAATACAGCTCCGTCAGGCAGGCGTCGTCCGCCGCCAGAAAAATTCCGCCAATGGGGGATATGTAATAATCTGTGTACTTCATTCAGCCTCCACACTCCTTGCCGAAAATCGCTCACCATATTATCATAAAAACGAGCGTTGCACCGTGAATATTGCGCTGCAAATCGAGCACTGTACCGTGAATATTGCGCTGCAAATCGAGCACTGCACCGTGAATATTGCGCTGCGCGCAATATTCATCAACTTGACGACTTCCGTTGCGAATTTGTAATTCGCAACGGAATGTCTTCAAGGCTATGCCTTGTTGTGCAATGTTATTATAACATAAAATCGGTCACTGTACCGTGAATATTGCGCTGTGCGCAATATTCATCTAACTTGACGACTTCCGTTACGAATTTGTAATTCGCAACGGAATGTCTTACGGTCTGCGACCGTTTCTCAATGTCTTATTATTTCATATCGAGCACTGCACCGTGAATATTGCGCTGCGCGCAATATTCATCAACTTGCACAACAAAGCGTAGCTTTGTTGTGCAATGTTATTGTATCACGCCTTGAAGCCTTGCGTCAATGAAAATCAGAAATGTGTGCTCTCCCGCGATTGATTCAATCGTTTTTTCTCTTATGCATTGACCCAGAACGAATTTTTCTCTCTTGAATTTACTGTGGGGTGTCACATACCAAAATAATTTTTCGCAAAATTTGAAAAACCACTTGACTTTTTTCGCGTCATGAGATATTATAATATAAAGGCGTTGAAGGGAAAAAAGCCGTTCATTCCGTTTATAGAGAGCCGCCGGCTGGTGTAAGGCGGTATCGGATCTATGGTATAACTCATCCCGGAGCTGTCGGCTAAAAGGATTTTTTCGATTAAGCTTGACCGGTTGCTACCGTTATCTGGCATTCGCTTTTTTTGCGAGGTGAGCGGGCGCTGATTTTTGCGTCAAGAAGAGTGGTACCGCGGAGAATTTTTTATAACTTCGTCTCTTTTATCTATTGCATTGTACTGCTTTGGGGTAAAAGATTTTTTATACCCAAAAAACGGGTACGGAAAGGACTGTTATGAAAGGCTTTGAGAAGTACATTCGTCAGTATTACCTGCCGAATACCGCAACGTCGGATTGGGTTAAGAAAGAATATGTTGACCATGCGCCCGTATGGTGTAGCGTCGATTTGCGCGACGGAAACCAATCGCTCATAATTCCGATGAGCCTCGAGGAAAAGCTCGAATTTTTCAAGCTTCTTGTCAAAATCGGATTCAAGGAAATCGAGGTGGGATTCCCCGCGGCGAGCGAGACGGAGTACGATTTTTGCCGCGCTCTTATAGAAAACGACCTGATTCCGGACGACGTGACGATACAGGTGCTTACGCAGTCGCGCGAGCACATCATAAAAAAGACGTTCGAGGCTATTGACGGCGCGAAAAATGCTATTGTACACTTATATAATTCCGTTTCGGTTGCGCAGCGCGAGCAGGTTTTCAAAAAAAGCAAAGAGGAGATAGTCGACATCGCTGTTTTCGGCGCAAAGCTTTGCCTTGAATACAGGGAAAAGATGAGCAGAAACATTATGTTTGAGTATTCGCCTGAAAGCTTTACGGGCGCCGAGCCCGAATTTTCGCTTGCGGTCTGCAACGCAGTTTCAGAGGTGTGGCGACCGTCACCCGAAAACAAGGTGATATATAATTTCCCTGTGACCGTTTCGCATTCGATGCCGCACGTTTACGCGTCACAGATTGAGTATATGTGCAAAAATCTTGACTGCCGCGAAAATATTATCGTTTCCCTTCATCCGCACAACGACCGTGGGTGCGCGGTCGCGGACAGCGAAATGGGACTTCTGGCGGGAGCCGACAGAATAGAAGGGACGCTTTTCGGAAACGGCGAGCGGACGGGAAACGTAGATATAATAACATTGGCGCTCAATATGTACTCGCAGGGCGTCGATCCCGAGCTTGATTTTTCAAATCTTCCCGAGATAACGGAGGTTTACGAGCGCGTAACGCGCATGAGAGTATATGAGCGCCAGCCGTACAGCGGACAGCTTGTGTTCGCGGCGTTCAGCGGCTCTCATCAGGATGCGATAGCAAAGGGAATGAAGTACCGCGAGGAGCATAACTCCGAAACATGGACGGTGCCGTATCTGCCAATCGATCCGACTGACATCGGTCGTGTATATGAGGCGGACGTTATCAGGATAAATTCGCAGTCGGGCGGCGGCGGAATAGGATATGTGCTTGAAACAAAATATTCTCACGTCCTCCCGAAAAAAATGCGCGCGGCGTTCGCGTATTACGTTAAGGAAATATCAGACCACGAGCATAAAGAGCTTCGACCGGACGAGATTTATAAGATATTCACCGATGATTTTGTCAATATCGAAACGAAGCTCAGGGTACCCGAGGCGCATTTCAGGCAGGAAACGAACGGAATTACGGCAAATGTGACAATTTCGCTCGACGGCGAAACGAAAACGGAGACCGCTTTCGGAAACGGACGCCTCGACGCTGTGAGCAATGCGATAAAAAAGGCGATCGGGAACATTTACACGCTCGATACGTACACTGAACACGCGCTTGAGGTCAGTTCGACCTCAAAGGCGGCATCGTATGTCGGCATAAAGGACAAGGACGGCAGGCTTGAATGGGGTGTCGGAATTGACAGCGACATCATAATGTCGTCCGTATACGCTTTGGTGAGCGCCGTGAACAGACTGCTCGACGGCGGCAAAAGAGCATGATACATAAAAAGGAGGAAAACGCAATCATATGAAACTGACCGGGGTAGAGATAGTAATAGAAACCTTGATAGAGCAGGGAGTGACGGACGTTTTCGGTTATCCCGGAGGGCAGGTGCTGAATCTCTACGACGCTATTTACGAGGCGGGTGACAGGATTCATCATATTTTAACCGCGCATGAGCAGGGAGCGGCACACGCCGCCGACGGATATTCGAGGGCGACGGGCAGGGTCGGTGTCGTAATTGCCACAAGCGGACCGGGCGCCACAAATCTTGTAACGGGAATCGCGACAGCGATGCTCGATTCCGTGCCGATGGTGGCGATAACGGGAAATGTGCCGCAGAACCTTATCGGACGCGACAGCTTTCAGGAAATCGACATTACGGGAATAACGCTGCCGATTACAAAGCACAATTTCTTCATTCATAACGTAAATAAGCTCGCAGACCAGATTCGTCTCGCGTTCAAGATAGCGAAATCAGGCAGACCGGGTCCTGTCCTCATAGATATTCCGAAGGATATACAGACGGCGACGGCTGAATATGAGCCGCAGGGCGTAATTGAGCCGTTCCCGAATGGGCAGCCGCCAAAAGAGGATATAGAGGCTGCTATCAGGCTTATTAACACGAAGAAAAGACCGTATATTCACGTTGGTGGCGGTGCGCTCGGATCGAAAACATACGACCTCGCGCGTGAGCTTGCGGAGAAAATTGACGGCTACATCGGCTGCTCGCTCATGGGGCTTTCGGCGATTCCCACGGATTACGAAAGATTTTTGGGAATGCAGGGGATGCACGGTCACTACGCCTCAACCGTCGCGAGCGACGACGCGGACGTGATAATCGCCGTCGGAACGCGCTTCAGCGACAGGGCGACGGGTGACAAATCGAGATTCGCGAGGGGCGCGTCGATAATACATATTGATATTGACTTTGCGGAGATAAACAAGAATATTCCCGCAACGGTCGGTGTGTGCGGTGACATTTCGACGGCGCTTCGTGAAATTATCGACGGCGTTGAAAAAAAGGAAAATCCCGAATGGGCGGCTCATGTGGAAGAGCTGAGGCGGCTTGAAAAATCATATATGCCCGCCGACGTCGGACTGACGCCTCACAAGGTAATGGAAACGATAAATTCCGTCATTGACGCCGATACGGTTATCGCAACCGATGTGGGACAGCACCAGATGTGGACGTGCCAGTATATAAACTTCAAAAAGCCGCGAAAGCTTATTTCAAGCGGCGGACTCGGAACGATGGGATTCGGCATGGGAGCTGCAATCGGAGCCGCTGTCGGCTCAGGCTGCAAAGCCGTGCTTGTGACTGGCGACGGAAGCTTCGGAATGAATTTGAACGAGCTTTGCACTGCTGTGAGCAACAATGTCCCGCTGACAATAGTACTGATGAACAACGGCACCCTCGGAATGGTGAGACAATGGCAGACTCTCTTTTACAGTCACCATTATTCAAACACCACCCTCAACCGCAAGACGGATTTTGTAAAGCTTGCGGAGGCGTTCGGTGCCGTGGGCGTGATGTGCGATACGCCGGAGAAATTTGAAAAGGTATTTGCCGAGGCTTATAATTCCGATTCGGTTACGCTCATTGACTGTCGGATTGACATGGACGAATTTGTTTTGCCGATGCTGCCTCCGGGAGGCGCCGTCGAGGACATAATCGTAAAGAAGGGAGAAATCTGATGGAAAACAGCTCGAGATTCGTTATTGCGGTTTACGTTGAAAACAAATTCGGCGTGCTGTCCCGCGTCACAAGTATGTTTACGCGCAGAGGCTTCAACATCGATTCGCTTACGGTCGGCGTTACGGAAACGCCCGAATATTCCAGAATTACGATTACGATGAGCGGCGACGGCTACGCGAGAGAGCAGATGCTAAATCAGCTTCGCAAGCTCTTCAATGTCAAAAAGGTTGAATACATAGAGGATTCAAAAGCCTTAAAGCGCGAGCTTATGCTTGTCAAGGTTAAAAACGACCTCGATAATCACCAGCGTCTTTTGTCGGCACTTGACATCTTCAAGGCGGAGATAATCGATTATTCGGTTGATTCGCTCTGCATTGAGGTGACGGGTACGTCGGAAAAGCTTGACGCATTCATTGAAATGGTGAGGGAACTCGGAATTATAGAGCTTTGCCGCACGGGCGTTGTCGCCCTGCAGAAGGGAAGCTCGACCATGCTTTCGGGCATGGAAACGGAATAGCCAAAATTCGCCGTTTGACGAAAATTTATATTTATCCACAGGAGATTACATTATGGAAAACAGGATTTTTTATCAGCAGGACTGCGATCTTTCACGTCTTGACGGCAAGACCGTCGCAATTATCGGCTACGGCTCGCAGGGACACGCTCACGCGCTGAATCTTCACGAATCGGGCGTTGACGTAATTGTCGGACTTTATGAGGGAAGCAAATCATGGGCAAAAGCAGAGGCTGCGGGACTTCGTGTAATGACCGCAGCAGACGCCGCTAAGAACGCGGATATAATCATGATTCTTATCAATGACGAAAAGCAGGCAAAGCTTTACCGCGAGAGCATCGAGCCGCATCTGACGACCGGCAAGACGCTCGCTTTCGCGCACGGCTTCAATATTCATTTCGGCTGCATAAAGCCGCCGAAGGATGTCAATGTCATCATGATAGCACCCAAGGGACCGGGACACACCGTGAGAAGCGAATATCAGGCGGGCAAGGGCGTTCCGTGCCTTATCGCAGTCGAGCAGGACGCGACGGGAGACGCGCTTGAGATAGGTCTTGCTTATGCTCTCGGAATCGGAGGCGCAAGAGCCGGAGTGCTTGAAACGACATTCAGAACCGAAACGGAAACTGACCTTTTCGGCGAGCAGGCGGTGCTTTGCGGCGGTGTATGCGCGCTCATGCAGGCGGGATTTGAAACGCTCTGCGAGGCGGGATACGATCCGAGAAACGCATATTTTGAATGCATTCACGAAATGAAGCTCATCGTTGACCTCATTTATCAAAGCGGCTTTGAGGGAATGAGATATTCGATTTCCAACACTGCCGAATACGGGGATTATACGACGGGACCGAAGCTCATCACCGACGAGACAAAGAAAACAATGAAGAAGATTCTCTCCGACATTCAGGACGGAACATTCGCGAAGGACTTCCTTCTCGATATGTCTGACGCGGGAGGACAGGTTCATTTCAACGCCATGAGAAAGAAAGCAAAGGAGCATCCTTCCGAGGTTGTCGGCAGGGAAATCCGCAAGCTTTATAGCTGGAGCGACGAGGATAAGCTCATCAACAACTGATTTTTGCAGCCGAGATACGAGCTGCGGCTGACCTGCCGCGGCTCGGTTTCGGGTATTCAATATTTTTATACGGAGATTTAGCTATGGTAAAAGACAGGATTGTGGACGGATTTGAAAACGCGCCTCACCGCTCGCTCTACTATGCTTTGGGGCTTAGCGAGGAGGAATTGAAACGTCCTCTCATCGGAATTGTAAGCTCATATAATGAAATTGTTCCGGGGCACATGAATCTTGACAAGATAACCGAAGCCGTGAAGCTCGGCGTCGCGATGGCGGGAGGCACTCCCATAGTCTTCCCGGCTATCGCTGTCTGCGACGGAATTGCCATGGGACATGAGGGAATGAAATATTCGCTCGTCACGCGCGACCTTATCGCAGACTCCACGGAGGCGATGGTGAGAGCGCACGGATTTGACGGGCTTGTCATGGTTCCGAACTGCGACAAAAATGTTCCGGGACTTCTGATGGCGGCGGCAAGGCTGAATCTGCCGACGATATTCGTGTCGGGAGGTCCTATGCTCGCGGGACGTGTAGACGGTCACAAAACGAGCCTTTCGAGTATGTTTGAGGCTGTCGGCGCTTATTCCGCCGGAAAAATCGACGCGGAAAAGCTGCGCGAATACGAGCTTAAAACCTGCCCATCGTGCGGCTCCTGCTCGGGAATGTACACGGCGAACTCCATGAACTGCCTGACTGAGGTCATGGGGATGGGTCTTTCCGGCAACGGCACAATACCCGCCGCGTATTCCGCGAGAATCGACCTTGCAAAGCGCGCCGGAATGCAGGTGATGGAGCTTGTAAGAAAGAACATCCGCGCGCGCGATATTATGACCGCTGACGCAATTTACAACGCGCTCACGGCGGATATGGCGCTCGGATGCTCGACAAATTCAATGCTTCATCTGCCCGCGATAGCGAACGAGTGCGATGTCGAGTTCAATCTGAAGCTCGCAAACGAAATAAGCGAGCGGACGCCGAATCTCTGTCATCTCGCACCCGCGGGACCCACATATATGGAGGATCTGAACGAGGCGGGCGGCGTCTATGCGGTGCTAGGCGAGCTTAAAAAGAAGGGGCTTATCAACACGGACGTTCTGACCTGCACGGGAAAAACGCTCGGCGAAAACATCGCGGGCGCGAGAAATCTCAATCCCGACATAATCCGCGATATAGAAAATCCCTACTCGAAAACGGGCGGAATCGCCGTGCTTTTCGGCAACCTCGCGCCGAACGGGTGCGTTGTCAAAAGGAGCGCCGTCGCGAAGGAAATGCTCGTTCACAGAGGACCCGCGAGGGTGTTTGACAGCGAGGAGGAATGCATCGGCGTTATCTACGCGGGCGGAATCAAACCGGGAGACGTTGTAGTTATACGCTATGAGGGACCCGCAGGAGGACCCGGGATGCGTGAAATGCTCTCGCCGACATCGGCAATTGCGGGCGCGGGACTCGACAAGGAGGTCGCGCTCATAACGGACGGAAGATTTTCGGGCGCGACGCGCGGCGCCGCAATCGGTCACGTATCGCCCGAGGCGGCGTCAGGCGGAGCTATGGCGTACATACATGAAGGCGACATGATTTCGATAAATATACCCGAGTACAGCATAACCCTCGAGGTTTCCGATGAGGAGCTTGAGAGAAGAAGGGCAAATGAGCCTATAAAAAAGCGCGAAAATATAAGCGGGTATCTCAAGCGCTACGCCGCGATGGTGTCCTCCGCCGACAAAGGCGCGATAATCAACATAAAATAAAAGGAGCATATACCTATGGGAATGACACTCTCACAGAAAATTCTTGCCGCACACTGCGGTGCCGACTGCCTTGAGGCGGGACAGCTCGTTCTTTGCAATCTCGACAGGATTCACGGAAACGACGTTACCTCGCCTGTTGCGGTTAAGGAATTTGCCAAAATGGGTACGGAAAATGTCTTTGACAAGGACAAGGTGACTATGGTAATGGACCACTTTGTTCCGAACAAGGATATCAAAGCGGCAACTCAGTGCAAGCTTTGCCGCGATTTCTGCATCGAACACGGACTTGAAGGCTTTTATGACGTCGGGCGAATGGGAATCGAACACGCGCTGCTTCCCGAAAGCGGGCTTGTAGTCTCGGGTGACCTCGCTATCGGCGCGGATTCGCACACCTGTACATACGGCGCTCTGGGCGCGTTTTCGACGGGTGTCGGCTCGACGGATATGGCGTTCGGAATGGCGACCGGAAAGGCATGGTTCAAGGTGCCCTCGGCAATAAAATTCGTGCTTAAAGGAAAGCTTCCCGAAAATGTTTCGGGCAAGGACGTGATTTTGCACATAATCGGCAAAATAGGCGTTGACGGCGCGCTTTACCGCTCAATGGAGTTTGTCGGGGACGGTGTCCGCAATCTTTCGATGAGCGACCGCTTCACAATATGCAATATGGCAATTGAAGCGGGAGCGAAAAACGGAATTTTTGAGGTTGATGAGAAAACAATCGAATACGAAAAGGAACACGCGAAAAGGGAGCTTAAAATTTACCACGCAGACCCCGATGCGCAGTACGACGAGGTGATTGAAATTGATCTTTCGTCGCTGAAGCCTACAGTCGCGTTCCCGCATCTGCCCGAGAATACGCACACGATTGATGAGGTGGGCGATATAAAAATCGATCAGGTTGTGATAGGCTCATGCACAAACGGGCTTTACGACGATATAAAGACGGCGTGGGAGATTATAAAGGGACACAAGGTCGCCCCCTATGTCCGCGTCATAATCATTCCCGCGACGCACAAGGTATATCTGCGCTGCATGGAGGAAGGCTTTATCAAGGACTTCATCGAGGCGGGTTGTATCGTCTCAACTCCGACGTGCGGACCGTGTCTCGGCGGATATATGGGCGTTCTTGCCAAGGGCGAGAGGTGCGTATCGACCACAAACCGCAACTTTGTCGGCAGAATGGGAGATGTTGAATCCGAGGTTTATCTTGCAAATCCTGCGGTTGCCGCCGCAAGCGCGCTGACGGGAAGAATAACCGACCCGAAGGAGGTTTTAAGATGATTAAAAAGGGAAACGCAATAAAGTACGGCGATAATGTAGATACGGATGTCATAATCCCCGCAAGATACTTAAATTCGAGCGATCCCGAATTTCTGGCGTCTCACTGCATGGAGGATCTCGACAGCACATTCGCTTCAAGGAAAAAAGACGGCGATATTATGGTTGGCGGCTTCAATTTCGGCTGCGGCTCATCGCGCGAACACGCACCCGTTTCAATCAAGGCGAGCGGAATTTCCGTTGTTATCGCGAAGAGCTTCGCGAGAATATTCTACCGCAACGCGATAAATATCGGTCTTGCAATTGTTGAATGCCCCGAAGCGGTTGACGGAATCTCCGACGGGGATGTCGTATCGGCAGACCTTTCGGCTGGAGTTATCACAAACGAGACGACGGGCAAAACGTATCACGCGGAGCCTTTCCCCGAATTTATTCAGAACATCATTTCCGCGGGCGGTCTTGCCGAAGCGGTCAAAAAAGGAATAATCAAATAACCGGAGGATTTTATGAAATACAGAATTTCTCTTTTGAAGGGGGACGGAATCGGTCCCGAAATCGTTGACAGCGCTGTAAGAGTGCTTGAGGCTGTCGGCGGAAAGTTCGGTCATGAGTTTACATTTACGCCTTATATAATCGGCGGCGCGGCGATTGACAAATACGGCGTGCCGCTTCCCGATGAAACTGTAGCGGGCTGCCTTGATTCGGACAGCGTGCTTCTCGGTGCGGTCGGAGGACCGAAGTGGGATAATCTTTCGGGTGAGCTTCGCCCCGAGAAGGCTCTTCTCGGAATACGCGCGGCGCTCGGACTTTACACAAATCTTCGCCCCGCGAAGCTTTATCCCGCGCTTAAGGGCGACTGCCCGCTCAGAGCCGACATTGTAGGCAGCGGCTTTGACATCATGATAGTAAGGGAGCTTATCGGCGGAATTTACTTCGGCGAGCGCGGCTATCGCGAGGGCAAATTCGGACATGAAGCGTTCGATACCGAGTGCTATTCCGAATTTGAGATTGACAGAATCGCGCGCGTAGCGTTTGAAACGGCGAGAAAGCGCCGCGGAAAGGTAACGAGCATCGACAAGGCGAATGTGCTTGAAAGCTCGCGTCTTTGGAGAAAGACAGTGCATGAAACGGCGAAGGAATACCCGGACGTTGTTTGCGAGGATATGCTTGTTGACAACGCGGCGATGCAGCTTGTGAGAAACCCGAGACAATTCGACGTCGTTGTAACCTCGAATATGTTCGGCGATATACTTTCCGACGAGGCGTCGCAGCTCACGGGCTCAATAGGAATGCTCCCGTCAGCGTCTCTCGGCGACACGACGCGCGGAATGTACGAGCCGATTCACGGTTCCGCTCCCGATATAGCGGGCAAGGGAATTGCAAACCCGATAGCGACGATTCTTTCCGCTGCGATGATGCTCAGATACTCGTTCTCGCTCGCAAAAGAGGCTGACGCGATTGAATCAGCGGTTGACACGGCGCTCAACGACGGTCTGCGCACCGCCGATATACTGCACGAAGAGGGCAGGGCGCTTACGACGGCTGAAATGACAGATGAAATTATCGCAAGACTTTGAGATGAAAAGTAAGGCTGCCGAAATCGTCGGAATGCTCGATTCCATAGTCGTCTTTCGCGGCGTGTCGCGCGGCGCGGTTTTAGAAAGTCTGCGCTGCCTTCTGACATCTCTTCCCACAGACGAGCGGGTGAGGCTTTATTCCGACTTTGTGCATGAGCTTTTTATGCATGACTATGATTTCGGACATTATCTTCTGGGCGCTGTAGCTCTGGATGAAAACGAGTACATAACTCTTCGGGCAAAGGGAGAGCAAATTCCCGCGCCGCTCTCGGCGTGCGTCACCGAGGAGCTGAAAATTTTCAGCGAGCTTTCAAAGCTCACCTCCTGCGAGCTTGCCGAATTTACCGGTTACGGCGGCTATCTTCCCATGTTTGATTCGACCGCGTATGATTTTGCCGCCGAATATGAAAAAAGAGCATCAAACGCGGAGAAGCTCGGGTGCGGAATATTTGCGGAGAACGTCATGTTCCGCCTTCATGAGGGCGAAATTGTCCCGCTTAAATCCCCCGATCCCGTCACGCTTTCGCATCTTATCGCATACGAGCGCGAGCGCGGACGGCTGCTTGACAATGTACGCGCGTTTCTGGACGGCAGACCTGCGCTCAATATGCTGCTTTACGGCGACGCGGGAACGGGCAAATCCTCAACCGTCAAGGCGGCGGCGAATCAATTTGCGCCCGATGGGCTTCGGCTGATTGAAATCAAAAAGGAGCAAATCCGCGAGCTTCCGCATCTCATGGAGCGCCTGCGTGAAAGTCCGCTCAAATTTATGATTTACATCGACGATTTGTCGTTCGGTACAGGAGACGACAATTTCAGCTCGCTTAAAGCGATTTTGGAAGGTTCCGCGTCCGTTCAGCCGAAAAATACTCTCATCTGCGTTACAAGCAACCGCCGTCATCTCGTCAAGGAAAGCTTTTCCGACCGTGAAGGCGATGAGGTTCACAGAAACGATACGATGCAGGAGCAGATTTCGATGTCGGAGAGATTCGGGCTTGTGATTCTCTTCGCAAAGCCGTCAAAGAGCACGTATCTTGAAATAGTTCACGGACTGCTCGACGAGGCGGGAATCGACGAGGCGGACGATACCGACGTTGACGCCTGCGCGTTCGCACTCCGGAAGGGCGGCTTCACTCCGAGGGCGGCAGAGCAGTATGTCCGTCTTTGCATGGCTCGGCAATAAAATCATAGAGACCCCGATTTTCAGTCGGGGTCTTGATTTTTTGCAAAAAACGATTGATATTGGCGCCGAAATGAGGTATAATATAGTGATTCATAATGCGGTAACCCTGAGAGGTAAAATAAATGGGTCTTATAACGAAAATGTTCGGGACGTACAGCGACAGACAAATAAAGCGCATACGTCCGACGGTAGATAAAATAGAGTCACTCGCGCCGAGGTACGCGGCAATGAGCGATGAGGAAATGGCAGCCGAAACGCCGCGCTTCAAGGAGCGGCTTGCAGACGGCGAAACGCTTGACGATATTCTCCCCGAGGCTTACGCGCTTGTCAGGGAGGCGTGCGACAGGGTGCTTGGAAAGCGTCCCTTCAATTGTCAGCTTCTCTGCGGCGTGCTTCTTCATCAGGGGAGAATTGCCGAGATGAAAACGGGCGAGGGCAAGACGATTGTAGCCGCCATGCCCTCATACTTGAACGCGCTTACGGGAAAGGGTGTTCATGTCGTTACCGTCAACGAATATCTCGCGCGAATCGGCGCCGAGGAAATGGGACGTGTGCATGAATTTCTGGGACTTACGACGGGTCTTATAATACACGACCAATCGACAAAGGACAAACAGGCGGCGTATGCCTGCGACATCACATACGGCACGAACAACGAGATGGGATTTGACTATCTGCGCGACAACATGGTTGTTTATAAGGAACAGATGGTTCAGCGCGGGAGAAATTTTGCCATCGTCGATGAGGTTGACTCAATTTTAATCGACGAGGCGAGAACACCGCTCATCATTTCGGGTGCGGGCGAGGAATCGACGGATATGTACAGCAAAGCCGACGAGCTTGTGCGGAAAATGAGCAAATTCGTCATCAAAGAGCTTGACACAAAGCAGGATTACGAGGATGTAATAAAGGAAGCGGGTGTAGACCCCGATTATATCGTTGATGAAAAGCAGCGCACGACGACGCTTACGGCAAAGGGAATCGAGAAAACGGAGAAATACTTCGGAATCGAGAATTTCGGCGACGAGGAAAACACGGAGCTTGCGCATTACGTATATCAGGCGCTCAAGGCGCACGGAATTATGCACCGCGACACGGATTACGTCATTTACAATAACGGCGTCATGATAATCGATTCCTTCACGGGACGCATGATGCCCGGCAGACGCTATTCAGACGGACTTCATCAAGCGATTGAGGCGAAGGAAGGCGTCGAGATACGCCGCGAAAACAAGACGCTCGCGACAATTACGTTCCAGAATTACTTCCGTATGTACGGAAAGCTCTCAGGAATGACGGGAACAGCCGTTTCCGAGGAGGACGAATTCCGCGAAATTTATCACCTTGATGTCGTGGAGGTGCCGACGAACAAGCCGATGATTCGCGTTGACCACAACGACGCGGTTTACAAAACCTCGGCTGCAAAGGACAAAGCCGTAATTGAGGAAATCAAAAGATGTCACGAAAAGGGACAGCCCGTGCTTGTCGGCACGATTTCAATCGAAAAATCCGAGGCGCTTTCAAAGAAGCTCAAAGCTGCCGGAATAAAGCATACAATACTGAACGCAAAATATCATGACAGAGAGGCTGAAATCGTCGCGCAGGCGGGTCAGCTCGGCGCTGTCACGATTTCGACGAATATGGCTGGACGCGGCACAGACATTCTGCTCGGAGGAAACGCCGAATATCTCGCAAAATCGGAAATGAGAACGATGCGCGGCGAGGACGGCGAGCTTCTTTACGACGAAAAGGTTATCGCGCTTGCGACAGGCTCATCGCAGTCCGTATCGGACGATGTTCTGGCTGCGCGCGAGCTTTACCGTGAGCTTTACTCGAAATATCAGGCTGAAATCGAGCCGAAGGCGGAGGAGGTGCGCCGCGCGGGCGGGCTTTTCGTAATCGGCACGGAGCGACACGAGAGCCGCAGAATCGACAATCAGCTTCGCGGGCGCTCTGGACGTCAGGGCGATCCCGGAGAATCGCGCTTTTATATCTCGCTTGAGGATGACCTCATGCGCCTTTTCGGCGGCGACAAGATTTATAATATCATAGACAAAATGAATCTTGACGAGAATATCCCGATCGACGCGGGAATAGTGTCAAATTCGATTGAAACGGCGCAGAAGCGAATCGAGGGTCAGAATTTCAACCGACGCAAGAACGTGCTTGAATTTGACGACGTAATGAATCAGCAGAGAACGCTCATTTACGCGCAGCGCCTTGAGGTGCTTGAGGGAGCCGACCTTTCCGATAAGATTCGCGGAATGATTGAGGGGTCGATTAAAAATAATGTTCTCTCGCTCACGTCGGGCGAGAGTTCCGCCGACTGGAAGCTTGAGGAGCTTCTCAATATTTACGGCGGCATACTCTTTTCGCGCAGCGATCCCGAATATTCGGCGGAAAAGCTCTCCGCGATGAAGCGTGAGGAAATCGAGGAGAAATTCGTCTCACGCTCAATGGAGCTTTACGCGGCGAAGGAGGAAAAGTTCGGCGCGGACTGGCTGCGAAATGTCGAGCGCAACATACTTTTGAGATGCGTCGACCGTCACTGGGTAGAGCATCTTGAGGCAATGGATGACTTGCGCGACAGCGTGCGGCTTCAGTCATACGCGCAGAGAAATCCCGTCACGGAATACAGAATTTCGGGAACGAATCTCTTTGACGATATGACGGAGGAGATAAGAAACGATACGGCGCGAATGGTGCTTTCGGCGATTCCGCGCGAGGAGCTTGAACGCAGGCGGCAGATAATGGTGGCGAAATCGACAGGCGCACCCGCGACACCTGCGACAGAGAAACGCAAGCCTATCCGCAAATCCCCCGAAAAAAAGGTCGGACGCAACGATCCGTGTCCGTGTGGCTCGGGAAAAAAATACAAAAACTGCTGCGGCAGGGGAACGATTGACAACACGTAAATGGGACTCGGAATACTGTTTGTAGGATATGTTTTATCGGCGATTTATACGCTTTCAAAGATTTTCTTTGTCACAGACCTTATAGGCTGCTTTGCAATGTACACGGCTGTCGAAAGGCTCAAGCCATACGCGAAAAAATTCAGATACGCAGCCGTTGCCGTAATCGTCGAATTTATACAGGCGGCGCTTCAGTGCGTATATTACGTCATGACGAATCTCGTCGGCTTTGAAGGGGTTGACGCCGTTGAAACGTCGCTGGAGCTTTTGAGAATCGCCTCGCTTGCGGCGACGACGATAACGCTACTTCTGGCGCTTCGCGAGCTTGCGCTCTCTGTCGGAGATGTCAAGCTCGGCGACGACGCGGTGCGTAATATATGGATTTACGGCACAAGCATTGCTTTGAGCGTCGTCCTGTCGCTCCGAATTGACGCGCTTGCGGATTTTCAAAGCGCATTTTCCGCGATCGGATACGTATATAAGCTTCTTGCGGCGGCGCTTGTCTCTGTCTATATTTTCAGATGCTATATGTGGATATGCTTTGAAGAGGATCACGATATGACAAAGCGCTCAAAGCTTGACAGGATGCTGATTCCCGGAAAAAAGCGCCGTGAAAAAGAGGTAAACGACCCTATCGAAAAGCCCGCCGAAAATGCGGCGCCGACATACGTGAAAAAGAAGAAGAAAAAGAAAAAATAACGGATTTTCCGATATACATATTGTAGGCTTAACAGCTTTGATGGGAGGCACGGATGGCATTCTTTCTTTTAATAATTGCGGCGGTCTTTCTCGCGGTGCCGGATTTCTCGCTTCTTGATTTTCTGCCCGATTTTATCGCGATATTCGCAGTATGGTTCGCACTGCGGCGCTGCGCGCTCTTTTCTACGCGGCTTGAGGAGGCACGAAGTGTTCTTTTCAAGGTCGGATTCATTGCGCTTGCCGACGTGATTGTTTCATATGCACTTCTTTCATCCTCAGACACCACAATTGTGCTGCTTGAGGTATCGTGCTTCGGCGTAATCGAGGCTTATATGCTCATAAAGGCGACCTCGTATATTTTCGACGGTCTTACCTTTGTGGGGACTGAGTTTGAATGTACGGGAATTTATTTTTACCCGTCGGAAAAAAGAATCGAGAGACGATACAAAAGGCTTCGCAAAAAATGCGACAGGCTTGAGGCTAATGGAAAGGATTATCGCGCGTGGGAGATTTATCACCGCGGCGAGGAGAAAATCCTGAAATACAAAAACGGCGGGGCGTACCGCGCGCAGCGTCTCTGCACTGTTTTCTTCATTGCCCGCGCCGTGCTTAAAATTCTCCCCGAGCTGACGGCGCTTTCCTCATACGCCTACAGCGGAGAGGTTACGGCTTACAGCGTAGACATTGCCGATTACAGAGGACTTTTCGTTCTGCTTGCGTTTGCGCTCTCAGCGATTTTCGGACTCGTCTGGTTTTTTGGAATAATAAAGTGCATAATTTCCGTGATGCGCGACAAAAAGTTTGTTGCCGATCTGCGCGAGCGCAGCAGCACAAAAAGCTACACTCACGGAAGTCTCGCGATGTTCAAGCACGTTCGCTTTTCGATGTGGATTCTGATTATCGCGTTTGTGCTTTCGCTTGACGCTGTATTTGATTATGTGAACTATACTCCCGATTTTCTCGCGGCAGCCGCATTTCTGTTCTTCTGGCTTTCGCTTTCAAAATCCGAGGGTGGAAAAATGAAGCCCTTGGGGATTTTATCGTCCGTCATATACGGCGGCACGTCTGCTTTCCTTTGGATTTTCCTGCGGAGTTATATATCTCGTTACGGCGACTACACGAAAACGATGTCATATCCCGAGGCGTATAACGGCTATGTCGAGGCTTGCGTGATTACGGCGGTCAATGAGATTTTCTTTGTCGCTGCCGTGATTTTAATCGTGCGCCAGCTTCGCCTGATAATTGACGAGCACACGGGATTTGTTTCGGATGAAAGCGAGCATGACGTATATACGGTGAATCTTCACGCCGAACTGATGGCGAGGGTAAATAAAATACCGATTCTTGCGCTCATTACGGCTGCCGGCTCCGTTGCGTACCAGATTTGCGTCGGGATACTTGAAATTGTTCCCGTTTCAAGCGAGGACGGCACCGTCTCGTTTATGTATATTCCGACAATGGATTGGATGGGAATATTGTCCGTGGCACTTTCGCTTGTATTTATATTTTATTCCGTCAAGCAGTGCTCCGATATAATCGACGGCGCAGAGGAGCGATACAAGCTTGACTGACGTGATAAAGAGGAAAGGGATAATATGAACATATTTATTGTCGGGTGCGATAAATTCGGCTCGCTGCTTGCGCGCAGGCTGTCCGCCGAAGGACATGACATAACCGTTATCGATAAGGACAGACACAGACTTCAGGCGCTCGCGGACAGCAGCGATGTCATAGGCTATATCGGCAACGGCACGAGCTTTCGGATGCTTTCGGAGGCGGGAATCGAAAATGCCGACATCTTTATCGCCGTTACGGGAGAGGATGAAACAAATCTTCTTGCCTGCGTCATCGCGAAAAAGGCGGGCGACAAGCTTTATACTGCCGCGAGAGTGCAGGATCTCACATATTTCACGGAGAGGGTATATCTGCGTCAAAGCCTCGGAATATCTGTTATAGTCAATCCGAGTCTCATGGCGGCGACGGAGATAGCGAGGCTTACGCGAACGCCTGAAACGATGGCAATAAGCACTTTCGCACGCGGGCGCGCCGAGGTTCAGACGGTCACTCTTCCTCAAAAATCGTCGCTTGTCGGGCTCCCGCTTTCAAAAATGAAGCAAAAATACAATACCGATGTGCTTATCTGTGCCATAAAGCGCGGCAGCGAAACGTCTATTCCGCGCGGCGACTTTGTATTTGAGACGGGGGATGTCATTTCGGTGACGGGTTCGCCGAGCGAGGTTGCAAAATTTTTCTCAAAATCGGATATATCGACGCACAAGGTGCGCTCTGTGCTTATTTTCGGCGGAGGCGAGATAGCGAATTACATCGCCTTTCAGCTATCGAAAATGAACATGAACATAAAGATAATTGAGGAAGACCCGACGCGGTGCGAGGAGCTTTCGGAGGAGCTTTCGGATGATGTGCTAATCATTAACGGAAGCAGCTCCGACATCGAGCTGCTCGACGAGGAGGGACTCGACAGCTCCGATGCTGTAATCGCCGTTACAGACGTCGATTCTGAGAATATGATGCTCTCGCTTTTAACGGCGGCGAGAAACAAAACGGCGCTTCGCGTGACGAAGCTCAAGGAGCTTCCGTTTGACGAGGTGCTTGAAACTCTGAATTTAGGACCCGTTGTTTGCCCGACAGAGCTTGCCGCCGAGCAGATAATACAGTACGTGCGTTCGCTTCACAATTCTGTCGGAATCAGCGTTGAAACGCTTTACCGCATACTTGGCGGGCGGGTTGAGGCGCTTGAATTTATCATAAACTCGGAGTCTGACGTTACGGGGATTCCGCTTGCAGAGATGAATCTTCGACATGATGTTTTGATTTGCTCGATAATTCGGCGCGGCAAAATCATCAACCCGGGCGGCGGTGACAGCATAATGGTCGGCGACAGCGTAGTCGCCGTGACGACGCGCACGGGTGTCAAGAGCATTTACGACCTTTTTGAGGGCGGGAAAATCAGGCGGGCTGACGTAAAATGAACCTTTCGATGATTTTCTATATACTCTCATGGGTTATTTGCTTCTCCGGAGTGTTTCTGACGGTGCCGACGCTGACTGCTGCCGCGTATGGTGAATGGAACGTGTTCTTCGTCTATCTGGCGCTTGCGGTAATATATTTTTCAGTCGGATTTCTGCTGACGCGTAAAAAGCCGAAGAAAAAAAGCTTTCACGCGCGCGACGGATACGTTGCCGTTGCGCTTTCGTGGTTTTTGGTGAGCGTTCTCGGCGCGCTCCCGCTATTTCTTTCGGGCGATATACCGAATTTCATCGACGCGCTATTCGAGGCTGTGTCCGGCTTTACAACAACGGGCGCGACGATTCTTGACGATGTTGAGGTTATTTCTCGCGCAGGCTCATTCTGGCGCTGCTTTACTCACTGGATAGGCGGAATGGGGATTCTCGTATTCGTGATGGCGATTTTCTCCGTGGCGGGAGGCAGCGGAATATACTTGATGCGAGCGGAATCGACCGGCGCTACGGTTGAAAAGCTCGTGCCGAAAATCCGCGAGAGCGCGGGACTTCTTTATTCGATATACACGGGGCTTACCGTGCTTGAAGTGGCGCTTCTGATGATGGGCGGCATGGATATTTACGAGGCGCTTACGGCGTCGTTTTCGACGGCAGGCACGGGTGGATTTTCAACGCTCAACAGCAGCATTGCGGGCTACAGCCCGTTTATTCAGTACGTTGTCGCGATATTTATGGCGCTTTTCGGGCTTAATTTCAACGTCTATTTTTGCTTAATGCTCAAAAAATACAGACGGGCGTTCGGTCTCGAGGAATTTCATTGGTACGCCTTCATAATGGCTTTGGCGACATTGATTGTATGGTTTGACAACGTATCGAGCTTTCCGACGATTGAGGAAGCATTCCGACACAGCTTCTTTCAGGTGTCGTCCATCATGACGACTACGGGAAGTCTTTCCGTTATGACGCTTGCTGACTGGGGATGGCTTTCAAAGGGAGTTCTTGTGATTCTGATGTTCATCGGCGCCTGCGGCGGCAGCACTGGCGGCGGCATCAAAATATCGCGGCTGCTTATTCTCGGCAAATACTGCAAGCAGAAGGTAAGGTCGCTCCTTCACCCGAAGCTTGTTTCAAAATTCAAGGTCAACGGCAGCGATGTCAGTCACGATACGACAAGCAGCGTAATCGTTTATTTTATCGGCTACGTCTTTATCTTCACAATGTCGGCGCTTGTCGTTTTGATTATTGAAAGATGCGACCTTATTACAGTGTTCACCTGTACCGCGTCAATGATAAATAATGTGGGACCGGCATTTTCACTGACGGGATATGTTTCAAGCTTCAGGGCTTTTTCCGGCGTGACGAAAATCATCTATATGTTTGATATGATTGCGGGGCGTCTTGAGATAATCCCGATGCTTGTAATGATTTCTTATTTCGGCGGAGGCGCGTCGAAATCGGTCAGATTCCTCACGCGCGCTGCCGTTTCGCGCGACGATGAAGAAGATAATAGTTCAAACTGAATTTGCGAAAGGACGGTGCTTATAATTGAAGCTTTTGATTGCGTCCGATATACACGGCTCCGCGTATTTCTGCGAAAAGCTGGCGGAGAGAATTTCAATTGAGACGCCCGACAGGGTAGTTTTGCTCGGAGATTTGCTCTATCACGGACCGCGCAACGATCTGCCGCGCGGTTATTCGCCAAAGGATGTGGCAAGGCGGTTGAATGAGCTGAAAAGCATTATAATCGCCGTGCGCGGAAACTGTGAGGCGGAGGTCGATTCTATGATGCTCGATTTTCCCATTACAGCCGATTACGCGGTGATATTCGCCGACGGGATAACGATGTTTGCGACGCACGGGCATATTTACACGGAAGAAAAACCGCTTCCGCACGCAAAGGGCGACGTATTTCTCATGGGGCATACGCACGTCCCCGCCTGCCGCGAGCACGACGATTATTTCTATTTAAATCCCGGCTCCGTGTCCATACCGAAGGAAAATTCGCCGCACGGATATATGATTTACGATGGCGGAAATTTCGTCTGGATGACGCTTGACGGGGAAGAGTATATGCGAAAAGAATTTTCCGTGAAATGAATGCTAAACGCCGCACGAGTGCGGCGTTTAGCTCGGGCTTTGCCCGATTTTCAGTTTTGCGGCTTTGCAAGGACGAATGAGCTGCAGTCCGTACACTGAATGACGGTCGGATTCTGCTCGTGTGTCACAACCTTGATTTTGTCAAGCGTGCAGTAATCCTCGCCGCCGCAATGATTTGCGCACTGCACGACAGTGCATTCGATGTTGGGATTTGCTTCCTTGCATTTGCATTTGTTCTGCATTTTCGATACCGTTTCCTTTGCAGATTTGTTTGCGGAGGGCGAGAGCTATCGCGCCGCCCCGCATACATAATATTTCCGACCTCGGGCGAAAAAATACGCAAAATTTTTGAAAAAACTGATTTCGCGCTTGACAAATTCAAAATTGCGTGGTATAATAATGCTCGCAGTGTTGAGAAGACGCTGAATCTGGGTGTGGCGCAGATGGTAGCGCGCTACCTTGGGGTGGTAGAGGCCGCTGGTTCAAGTCCAGTCACTCAGATAAAAAAGACCCGATTGTTTAGGCAGATTGCTTAGAAGTCGGGTCTTTTTGCTATTCAAGACGAAGCAAAACACATAAAAGCCTGTAGGCAATTGTGAATCAAAAAAATTATAGCACCAGTCTTCTACGAATTTTCTACGAATTTATCTGAAAATACGCTCAAAAAATCATTTTTTGTTCGGTATATAGAACCGATTGAGACACCACACGAAAAAGGAGAAAATGCATAATGTTCGGAGCTAAACACGGAGCGAGCGACTTAATTCAAATGCAGTCATTACCGCTGGAACAAAAAGTCGCCATGTCGGAATCGCGTATTAGGCAGTGGTATGATGCTTTTTGGGGTGATGTATGAAAAAGGCGACAAATGCGCAAGTGACCGTTATAACGACGTGTTAGCCGAGCAGAAAAAGAGGGCGAGCGAATGCCGCTATCACAAAATGGCGATGAGCATCCAAGGCAACATCGATTATGTTTACACGCCGGGTTATCGCGCCGATATAACGACCGCGTTTGGCGGAGACAAAATATCGCAGAAAATTGCGGATAAGATACTTGTGGAATGTTGAATTTTGAGCTTGACAAACTGCTAAGCGAGTGGTATAATGATTATACATAAGTACGGCTTGACGCTTTTGCAAATCTTAAGAGCAAAGCATTGATGAAGGTCGTACAGGAAGAAGGCGAGAGTGAACGAGAAAGACGATTTTTGGGAAGAAAAAGACAGAAAGGATTTTGAGAGCGATGAAGAGTACGAGGAGTATCTAAGAGCCAAAGAGAAGCTATTAGTAGATATGTTCTCGTTTTTTATGGCGCCAAAAGAGCACGTGGATGTCCTAAACCTTCCCGAATACGAAAAGGCAATGAAGGCAACGCGGAGGATGGTGGAAATCGTCAAGGAAGCAGGTGGCGGAGAAGCACCTGAAGTTGACGTGAATTGGGGCACTCTAATAAAAACTTCTCTGGGCGTGAGTATTACAACTCCGTATATCGTTGGATTTGACAAAGAGCAACTGGAAGAAATTCGGGGGCTGATGCCGGAGTCGTATAGCGTCGAGTTAGTGCCTCGCACTGACGCCAAAATGGACATTGTTTTGGGGTTTTATAACATAAAGCAAATGTACGCAAAAAGGGACGAAAAGACATGAAAAGCGACCCTTGCGATGAAATCGGCAAACGCCTTTTGACGTTTGGCGAATAAGCAACCTCATGACGTAGAGCAGACAAAATAAATATTTTTTTATCAAATCTCCAAAAGACCCTTGACAAGGGTCTTTTTTCGATCGCGTCAAACAGAAAAAATTATAAAAGAATGCTATGACACAATTAGTAAAGCTTGGTCGAAAGCATGAAGTCTTTGACGTATATTGTGGCGAGTTCAGAAAGACAAACCATCCCCCTAATCCCCTGCATATTTATATATAGCAATAACATTCTCGCGCATATACCAAAGCTCATATTTGCCGCTTTCGAGCATTGACTTTTCCGCGTCCGTTTCATCGCGCGTGAGGTCGAGCGCGAGATAATCAGAATCTTTTTTCGACGTGGTGGGATAAAGCTCCTCGTGGTCGTAAAGATGCGAGGTCAGGAATCCCGACGCCGTGACGGAGGCGTCCTTCGGAATGCTGTCGAGCGCTTCAGCCATCTCCTCGTATATTTCCTCGCGGTCATAATATTGAGACACTACCTCAGCACGGTAAAGCTTTGTGCCGCAGAAAAGCACGAGACACACTGCCGCGGCAGCCGATGAATCGCGAAGCAAATCGCACGAGTTTTTGTCCTTTACCGCAAGTATGAAAAAATAGAAAAGCAGCGCTGTGTTTCCGAAATTGTATTGATAATTTATCGTGTGCATATAAACGTAGTCCGGCAGCACGTTCAGAAGAATCATGGGACCCATTAAGATAAACGATGTCGGGTCTTTTTTTGAAAATATCACGGGCGCGAAGGGAAGCAGCATAAGCGCGAGATAAAGCAGCTTTTCCTCCGTTATGCATTCGGATATGAGATATGCCGCGTGCGTCCACACGGTTTTAATCACGCCGTAAAGGTTGTCAGAATCCTCAGAGGTGACAAGATTTGAAAAGCGCTGACTCATTACCTCGTTTTCCGAGCCGGATAAGAGCGACGTCGATATAACGAACGCAAGGCACGACCAGATGAAAATGAGCCATCCCGCTTTTTTGTGACGTCCCGACGCGAAAAAGTAAAGCCCTAAGAATGCCGTGTAAATCCCCGCGTCCTCCTTGACGCACCACAGCGCGAGCGCGGTGATTACAGCGGATTTGTAGTGTCCCGTCTCGACGCACCAGATGAGCGTCAGAAGCAGCACCGTTAAAAAGCAGTTTTCATGAATGTCGTAAAAGCAGCTTCCCGAAAGGGCGGGATACAATATAAACGCCGCGCCTGTCAGAATTACAGCGATTGGATGAAGCCGAAAATGACGGCACAGCAAATAAAGCGGTATGAGCGAGGCAGCGACAATGACCGCCTGCGCAATCTGAAGCGTTATCGGGCTTGGAAAAAGGCAGTAAAACGGAAGAAGAAGGTAATAAATCGGCGATATGTGAACGTCGAAATGCGAAATCGCCTCATTTCTCTCGACCGTCGTCGTCATTGAACCCGTATTTTTCATCGATTCAAACATCTGCGTGAAGATTCCGAAATCAAACGTCGAGGTTTTGAACGCGAGGTATCTGTAAACTGTGACGAAGCCTATGAAAAGCGCGAGAAGAACGCCGAAAATTATGTATGCTGCGGCGGCGTGACGCGGGGAAATTCCGCATATACGAAGTTTATCCCAAAGGCGCTGCCATATCGTGCCTCTTCCCGCGTAAAGGAGAAGCAAAATCAGCCCCGCAAGCCCGACCGAAAGCAGGGAATTGCGCTCGGCACATGAATAGACGGCTGCGGTGAAAATCAGCGCAAAAGAAACCGCGACGCGGTAATAAAATCTGAATCCTATCGTCAGTATTACGGATGCCGCAAACAGTACGGCAAATATCAGAACGGAGACGGGAATCGAGAGTTCGCTTGAGTGATTTATATCGTCCGAGTGTGCGAATGACCCCGTTATGATATTCATGAAAAGCCATGAGATGAGAGACGAACATAAAATGTCGGATATCTGAATGTTCAACATTCCCCATAGATTTCCAAAATTGAATTTTTTCATTTTCTATATCCCCTTACCCATTTTGCTTGCGAAACAGCAATATTTGCAGACAAAATATTTGTTAGTATAACGGTCTTGTGCTGTGCACAAGTACTGTATAGCATATAGTCGTAAAAAAACGAAAAAGTACTCACCTGAAAATGCGTTTTTTCAAAAAAATTTTTTGGAGCGAGAAAAATGCGCATAACTTCACTTGTTCCACAGGGAAATATTCCGCGGGGCGGAATATTTCTTACGATAACCTTTCGGAGGAATCGTTCCGACGAAAGTTATCGTGTACTCACCCAAAATTGCGTTTTTCAAAAAAATTTGTAAACACCGCACTGTACTGAATCTATTTTATCACCTGAAGCGATAGCTGTCAACAGTCTTAATCAATTCTAAAAATTATAATATTTGATTAAGATGAAACCACGCAGCAATACACGATAGGGTAAGGTTAAATAAAGAATGAAAAAAAGTGCGCCGCAGCACCTTTTTTGCGAAAAGGTGCGCAGCGCACTCACTTTTGCTGCGAATAAACGCGAATCGGACGCATTATTCTCCCGTTTCTGTTTCGTTTTCCTCTTTTACAACGCGCTTGAATATCTCGTCGTAGTCAGGCGCTTTATGCTTCAGAATCATGATTTTTCCGTCGCTGTCGGTGAAGCAATGCTCGCTTTTGCACACGGCACATATCGCTCCCGTCTCTGCATTTCTCATCTCGTACTCGATAACACAGCGCACACCGGTGTATTTTGTCATTCTCGCCGTGATTTTCACTGCTTCGCCGAATCGCACGGGATTTTTGTATTCGCAGTTAATCATGAGTGTCGGCGAGGAAATTCCTCGCTTTATCATTTCATCGAAGGGAACGCCGTGACACTTCATATAATAAACGCGGAATTCCTCCATCCAGCGCACGTAATTTGAGTGATGTACTATCCCCATGGCGTCCGTCTCATAGAAATTGGCGGCGCGAACCATTTCAATCATTTTTGCGTAATCCTTCTTTCATAAAGTAATTTCGGCACACGGAAATTCCGTGTGCCGAAAACATAAACTGAAAATCAGCTCTTCCAAAGTCCGTGAAGATTGCAGTAAGCGTAAACAGCCGAGACCTCTTCTCCCTCCGCGAGCGCAAAGCTTGCGGTCGGAGCGGAACCGGGTGTGAGATATTTCACCGAAAATCCCGTTTTTGTCGTGAGCGCAACCCATTCGATATAATGCTCTTCGAGCATCGGGTATGCTGTCGATCCTACCGATACTGTTACAGTGCTGCCGTCGACCTTATAAACGGGAACGTGCTTTTCCTGCGCCGCGTCGGTGGTATTTGCTTTAAGCTCCGTCATTTTTTCGCTGCAGCACATGACGGGTACTCCGCGGTCCTTTACCTTGATGACGATGTTTCCGCAATGCTTGCAGATATAAACCTTAAGCTCCATTTTGTCCTCCTAAAATCAATAATTTTCTGATTTTACTTCAAAGAAGCTCTGCGGATGACTGCAGACGGGGCATACTTCGGGAGCCTTTGTTCCGATTACGATGTGACCGCAGTTGCGGCACTCCTAGATTTTAACCTCGCTCTTTTCAAATACGGTTGAGGTCTCCACATTCTTGAGAAGCGCGCGGTAGCGTTCCTCGTGATGGCGCTCAACCTCGCCGACGAGACGGAATTTTTCCGCAAGCTCATGGAAGCCTTCCTTGTCCGCCGTCTTTGCAAAGCCGTCGTACATATCAGTCCATTCGTAATTCTCACCCGCAGCGGCAGCGGCAAGATTTTCTGCCGTGTTTCCGATGCCGCCAAGCTCACGGAACCACATTTTCGCGTGTTCCTTTTCATTGTCAGCCGTCCTGAGGAAAAGCTCCGCTATCTGCTCATAGCCCTCTTTTTTAGCTACGGACGCGAAATATGTATATTTGTTGCGCGCCTGCGACTCGCCCGCGAAAGCGGTTTCAAGATTCTTTTCCGTCTGTGTTCCCGCATACTTTGACGCCGCGGGAGCTTCTTCCTTTACTTCCTCAATAAGCTCAACGTCGTCGCCCGAAACGCCGCATACAGGGCAAACGGGCTCCTCCCCGTCGGGTACCTCAAACTCAACTCCACATACAAGACACCTATACTTTTTCATGTTTAAAACCATCCTTCCTCCCGCAAAATGCGGGATAATCAATATATATATGCTCTTCCACAAAGCACGCATATATTGTATCATCTAAAAGCTTAGCTGTCAAGACCTTATATTAATATTTTGCGAAAAACTCACGAAAAATTCTTTTTGCTTTCACATAAAATTTCTCACTGCACCGAAGACGCAGAGCGCGGCGGCGTAAACGATAAGCGCGCGCTCGTTCCACCTTGGAAGCCCCCTCGCGGCAGCTCGGAGATAAAAATAATAAACAAGCTCTGCCAGAAGCAGAGGTCCCGTCAAAAAGAGAAAGGGATTTGCCGAAAACGCGCCTTCAAAATCAAGCGACGACAAGCACATTATCATTGTCGTTACGCCGCAGCCGGGGCATTTGAAGCCGGTAAGCTTATAAAAAACGCACGGAATCGGGATGCCCGTCAGCTTCAGCCAGACAAAATAGCATATCCCGATTCCGATAATGAGCAAAACGGCGAAAAGCTGCTTTTTCAAAGCGCTTTTGACGCTCGGTTTATTCATGCGGTTATCTCTGTTGAACGGCGTTGTTTACCGTGTCCTGCATCAGGCAGTAATTGACGATTCCAAGACCGAAGATTCCGAGAACAAGGTAAAGAATGTTGCTGCTCCCGCCTGTGGCGCCCTTTATTCTGTCACATTTCTCGCCCATGCGGTAATACCAGTAAAGATAATATATCCCGCAGGTCACAACTCCGAGAAGCCATACAACGATGCCTGATGTGGGATTCTGCTCACCCGATAAGTAGTTTACCTCGTCGTTGAGCTTGACGAGCCAATATATGCCGTAAATTCCGCAAGTCACAATTGAGAGAATGACGCAAACCGCAAGATTTCTCGGCATTACCTGCGGCGGGACGGGTGCGTAACCGTTCTGCGGCGGATACTGCGGTCCGTTTTGCTGCTGATATTGCCCGTTATTCTGCTCACCTGCGGTGTTGTTCGCAGTGGAATCGACCCTGTTTCCGCAGTTCGGGCAGAAGCTCGCGTCGTCCTCGCATTGAGTGCCGCATTTTGGACAAAATTTCATACTGATTTCCTCCGAAAATAAAAGTTTATGTTCAAACACACGATAATTGTACCATACAAAGTTTGCTTTGTCAATCACTTTTTCCGATATTTCATAAATGTTCGCGCATTTTCACGTAAAAATCCGGTCAAACGATTGTAACTGCGAGACGCTGACTGTTACATAATGTTTTTGTCGCGGTCAATGATGTGATTTGCCGTTCCGCCGTGCTTTGTAATATGCGTTTTCAGTGCGTGCATAGTCTCGTCGCTTATGACGTGCTCAATTCGGCAGGCGTCGTCGGACGCGACCTCCTCGCTCACCCCGAGCATGATGAAAAGCTCGGTCAGAAGCTGATACCGCTCGTATGTTTCCGATGCGATTTTCTTTCCCTCATCTGTCAGATAGAGAAAACCCGAATCGTCCCGCGTCAAATATCCGCCGCGTTCAAGCACGTTGACGGCGCGGCTAACGCTCGGCTTTGAATATCCCATATGCTCCACGACGTCGATTGCTCTGACGTGCGGCTTTCTCTGCGACAGCACGTATATCGCCTTTAAGTACATCTGTCCCGATTCCTGAAGTTTCATTCCTTTATCGTGCCTCCCGATTTATTTGGGGGATCTCCCCGCGTTTTATTTCATTTTACCACATACGCGAAAATTTTTCAACCGCTTTTTTGTGTATTTTTTGACGTTTATACGCCCGTCACACAAATTTCTCGCCTGCTCGCTGTCGGCGAATGATTTTGCGGGGAGCGCAAATGCGATAAAAATGCATTTTTTTATTTGCGGTACAGCGCTCAATATGATATAATAACATTGAAGAATAAATCATAGATTTATTCTTCAAGTTGGTGAATATTGCGCACAGCGCAATATTCACGGCGAAGTGCTCAATTTATGATATAATAACATTGAACAACAAGGCATAGCCTTGTTGTTCAAGTTGGTGAATATTGAAGGCGAATCACAGATTCAAAGACATTTCATTGTGAACCTATGGTTCACAATGGAAGTCATCAATATTCACGGTGCAGTGTTTTTTATGATATTATAAGACATTGAGAATAGCCGGAGACTTATTTCAAAGCAGACGCGAATCGGAGGGTAAAATGGACAGCACATTCAAGATAGGAGCGCATATGTCCGTTTCGGGCGGATATAAAAAAATGGCGGAGAACATAATCAGAATAGGCGGCAGCACGGCGCAGTTTTTCTCGCGCAATCCGAGAGGCGGCGCGCTGAAGGAGCGCAATTTCGACGACGAGGCGGCGGCGCATGAGATTTTGAGCGGCGCCGGCATAAATCCCGCAGATTTCATCGCACACGCCCCGTATATAATCAATCCCTGCTCGTCAAAGCCCGAGGTGCGCGAATACAGCGCTGCCATGATGCGCGAGGATATTGAGCGCCTCGGCGAAATCTTCCCCGGGATAATGTATAATTTTCACCCGGGATCGCACACGGGGCAGGGGATTCCCGCGGGAATAAAGGAAACAGCGCACTGCCTTGCCGAGGTTGTGAAGCCCGACGACACCGTGCGCGTCCTGATTGAGACGATGGCGGGGAAGGGCAGCGAGCTTGGCGGAAAATTTGAGGAAATCCGTGAGATAATCGACGAGGCGGAGCGCGAAAATCCCGACATTGCGGGGAAAATCGGCGTCTGTCTTGACACGTGTCACATAAGCGATGGAGGATATGACATTGTGGGAGACCTCGACGGCGTTGTCGAGAGGTTTGACAGCATTATAGGGCTTGACCGACTTTGGGGCATACATTTGAACGACAGCAAAAACCCGTGCGGGTCGAAAAAGGACAGGCACGAGGTTATCGGCGGGGGAACAATCGGGCTTGATGCGCTCTGCCGCGTGATAAATCATCCGAGACTGCGAAATCTTTCGTTTTGTCTTGAAACGCCGAACGAGCTTGAGGGCTATAAAAATGAAATCTCTCTTTTGCGCGAAAGGAGAGATGAGAAATGAATCTTTGCATGATTACTCCGCCCGAGACTACCTGCTGCTTCACGGGACATCGTGAAATATCGCGCGAGGCGATAGGGGCAGGGCTTGTCGATAAGCTTGACGCGGCGGTCGCGGCGCTTTATGACGACGGAATGAGGACGTTTCGCTGCGGCGGCGCTCTCGGCTTCGATACGCTGTCCGCGATTTCGATTATACGCTTTCGAGCGGCGCATTCCGACACGAGGCTTGTGCTTGTGCTGCCGTGCCGTGATCAGGATGCCGGATGGTCGGAAAGGGCGCGCGAGCGCTACGGCAGGATTCTAAATGCGGCGGATGAGGTAGTTTATATCGGCAACGAATACAAAAAGGGAATCATGCTCGAACGTGACAGATGTCTTGTGGATGGATGCAGTGCCTGCGTCGCTTATCTGAAAAGCGACAAATCGCGAAGCGGCACAGGCTATACCGTCAAATACGCAAAGCGCTCGGGCTTGCGAATGATATATATTGAATAAAAAAGCCTGCTTTTGCAGGCTTTTTTGTTCATGTTATGCACTTGCTTTTTTATACTCTTACTTTCCTCACACAGCAGATAACACCAAGCGAGACGACTGCCAGAAATGTCAGGAATGCGGCGCTGCTTCCCGTTTGCGGGGAGGTTGCGGATGTGCTGTCAACAAATGCTCCCACATCGCGAGCAAAAAACATTACACTCTCAAGCTCGTATTTGCTGTAGTCACCCTTGTCTGCCTCGTTTTCAGGCTCACTGTAAATAAGTGTCATATAGTAAAGAGTACAAGCAAGAGAACCTCCGTACCAATAAGGCCACGTTGCCACATACTCTGTACTGAAGCGAACGGATTTATAAGAATTTGCGTAAACACTCCATAAATGAAATTCTTCCTGAAAAGTCAGCCAATACTCTGCTCCTGACTCTATATCCCCGTCAGACTTCACCTCACAGCCCCAACTCGTGTATCCTTCTTCGGGTACTTCCAACTTATCATACTCATAGAACTCATAGAACTTTTGAACATTATCAAAGGCGGAAAGATATTCTCTCAACTCATCATTCAATAAATCGAAAGCTTCTTTTTTTACAACAACGGAATTGCGAGAGTAATGAAGTAATTTATTGTTCTGGATGCCGTTCAAAGAAAATTCAAGTATACATTCGATTTCTATGCTTTCCGATGAAAGTGATTTTACAGTATAGTTATCAAGATGATTATCAGTATCTTCTGTAGAACCTGCAAGAATAATATTTACTCCAAACAGAGTAGAATATTTTACTGTTTCTCCGTCATACGCAATCTCCTTACTTGTCAGTGTATACTCAGGAATGAGTGTTTCATCCGCAATTAAATTAAGCAGGATTTCTTCAGGAGTATCGGACAGTATAAAATCATTCATAAGCAACTCATACCTACAGTAGTATTCCACCAAGTCATCTTGTTCCTGTACTCTGCTGTTCAGATAATCAAGAAAGTCATCACTATGTTCAAGCGTCTGTGCGGAAACGGGAAGAATGAGCGAAAGCAAGAGTACTGATACAAATGATATGCATATAAATCTCTTCATGATGTTATGCTCCAATCTGTGTAAAATAAATTTTTCTCGACCTTTAGGTCTTCCTAAAGGTCATCATATTTTCAATCATTCAGCGGCGGCTCGACGTTTTCGCGCATGAATCACCGCGCCCACGATTCATGCGCAGAGAAAATTTCGAGAATATGATACGGTACAATTTCTAAAACATCATTCATGGGGCTTTTTCTCCTTGAAAATAACTCAAATTTTTATTTTCAAGCTTATTATATCATATAATTTTCGCTTTGTCAAGAGTTTCATTTTCAAAATGTGAAAATGAAAGCAAAAAATCCGCACCCTTGCGGAATGCGGATTTTTTTGTTTTTTTATTCCAGCTCGAACGCGCCCGTGTAGAGCTGATAATATGTGCCGTGCTCGGCGATGAGCTTATCGTGCGAACCGCGTTCGATAATGTGTCCGTGGTCAAGCACCATTATGACGTCGGAGTTCATGACAGTCGAGAGCCTGTGCGCGATTACAAAGACGGTGCGCCCTTTCATGAGATTGTCCATTCCGCGCTGCACTATTGACTCGGTGCGCGTATCAATCGAGGACGTCGCCTCATCGAGTATAAGCACGGGCGGGTCGGCGACGGCGGCGCGCGTTATTGCTATGAGCTGGCGCTGTCCCTGCGAGAGATTTGAGCCGTTCGAGGTCAGCATTGTGTTATAGCCGTCAGGCAGACGCAGAATGAAATCATCCGCGCCTATAAGCTCGGCGGCAGCCATGCATTCTTTGTCCGTCGCGTCAAGGCGTCCGTAGCGTATGTTGTCCATGACCGTACCCGTGAAAAGATTCGTGTCCTGAAGCACTATTCCGAGTGAACGGCGCAGATCCGACTTCTTTATCTTGTTGATGTTGATTCCGTCGTAGCGTATCTTTCCGTCGGCGATGTCATAGTAGCGGTTGATGAGATTCGTGATTGTCGTCTTGCCCGCACCGGTAGCTCCGACAAACGCCACCTTCTGTCCCGGCTCGGCGAATACGCTCACGTCGTAAAGCACCTGCTTGCCTTCAACGTAGGAAAAATCAACATTTGAAAGCCTTACGTCGCCTTTCAGCTCCGTGTACGTGACGCTTCCGTCAGCGTGATGCGGATGCTTCCATGCCCATCTGCCCGTTCTCGTTTCCGATTCCGAGACGAAATTGTCGTTTTCATCGAAATTCGCTCTTACAAGCGTGACATATCCCTCGTCAGCCTCCGGCTCCTCGTCCATGAGCGCGTAAATTCTTTTTGAACCCGCGACCGCAAGCGTTATCGAGTTAATCTGCTGCGACATCTGGTTGACATTTCCCGTGAACTGCTTTGTCATGTTGAGAAACGGGACGATAATGCTTATGTTTACAACGGCAATTCCCGAAACGCTTATATTCGGCACCTCGGCAACCATAAGCGCGCCGCCGACAATGGCAGTCAGCACGTAAAGCAAATTTCCGATGTTGGCGATTATCGGACCGAGCATATTGGAGTACGCATTTGCACGATAGTTGTTATCGTAAAGCAAATCGTTCAGCTCGTTGAACGCCTCCTCGCTCTTTTCCTCGTGGCAGAATACCTTCACGACCTTCATGCCGTTCATCATCTCCTGCACGAATCCCTCCATTTTGCCCGTAGCCGCCTGCTGGCGAACGAAGTATTTCGCAGAGCCTCCGCCGACCTTTTTCGATACAAGCACCATAAAGACGACGCCGACAAGCAAAAGCAGAAGCATCCATACGCTGTAGTATATCATAATGCCGATGATAACGATTATTATCGCGCATGAATTGACAAGCTGAGGCAGCGACTGCGATACGAGCTGGCGAAGCGTGTCTATGTCGTTCGTGTAGTAGCTCATGATGTCGCCGTGCTTATGCGTGTCAAAGTAGCTTATCGGCAAATCCTGCATACGATCGAACATTTTGCGGCGCATTTTCGACAAAAAGCCCTGTGTGATATACGCCATGAGCTGTGTGTATGTCAGAACAGCAATTGCCGAAAGCACATAAAGCGAAACGAGAATGAGAATGAGCGGAATAACCTCATTCTTTGCCGAATCCCAGTCGCCCGATTCGGTGTAAACCCCTATAGCGGAGATTATTCTTTGAAGGAATATCGACGGCATTGAAGATACGGTTGCCGAAAAGAGAATGCAGAGTATCGTTATCGGCATAAGCACGGGATAGCTGCTGAAAAGGTCGCGGATTACGCGAACAAGCGCCGCGCTTTTTTTGGTTGAAGCGTTTGTGCTTTCTTTTTCCTTAGTTTTCATCTTCTCCGCCTCCTTTCACCTGCTGCTCGTAAATCTCGCGGTAAATATCGCTCCTTGACAAAAGCTCGTCGTGAGTGCCGACATCGGCTATTTTGCCGTTGTCCATGATTATGATTTTGTCCGCATTCTCGACGGACGCGACGCGCTGCGCTATAATGATTTTCGTCGTCTCGGGTATGAATTTGTCAAACCCGCGGCGAATGAGAGCATCCGTTTTCGTATCGACTGCTGACGTCGAATCGTCGAGAATCAGAATCTTCGGCTTTTTGAGAAGCGCGCGCGCAATGCAGAGACGCTGCTTCTGACCGCCCGATACGTTCGTTCCGCCCTGCTCAATCATCGTGTCGTATCCCTCGGGGAAGGAATTTATAAATTCCTCAGCCTGTGAAAGAGCGCACGCCTCACGAAGCTCCTCGTCCGTCGCGTTTTCGTTGCCCCATCTTAAATTGTCCGCAATCGTACCGGAGAAAAGCAGATTTTTCTGAAGCACGACGGCGACACTGTTTCTGAGCGCCTCAATATCGTAATCGCGCACGTCAACTCCGCCTACCTTGACAACGCCCTCAGTCACGTCGTAAAGGCGCGAGATGGGCTGTATGAGCGTCGTTTTCGACGAGCCCGTGCCGCCGAGAATACCGACGGTTTCGCCCGATTTGATGTGCAGATTGATTCCCTCAAGCGCATATCTTTCGGCGCGAGCCGAATACTTGAAGCTCACGTTCTCAAAATCTATGTCCCCGTTTTTGATTTCGGTGACTGGGTTTTCGGGATTTTTGATTGTCGGCTCCTCGACCAGCACCTCGGAAATACGCTTTGCGGATTCAGCCGCCATAGTCAGCATGACGTAAATCATCGAAAGCATATTGAGCGACATTAAAATCTGTACGCCGTATGTTAAAAGACCGGAAAGCTGACCCACGCCGAGGTCAATTCCCATCGACGTAACTATTGTTTTTGAGCCTATGTATGCTATTATCGCGGTGTTCGCGTACATACAAAGCTGCATGAGCGGAGAGTTGAGGGCGACGATTCGCTCCGCGTGCGTGAAGTCGCGGCGGATGTTTTCAGCGGCATCGCCGAATTTCTTCTTCTCGTAATCCTCGCGCACAAATCCCTTGACAGCGCGCATAGCCATTACGTTTTCCTCAATCGATTCGTTCAGCTTGTCGTATTTGCGGAATACCGAACGGAAAGCCGGCATAGCTTTTTTCGATATGAAATAAAGCCCGAAGCCGAGTATCGGGATAAGCACCGCGTAGGTTCCCGCAAGCGCGCCGCCCATCCGATACGCCATGATTATCGAAAAGATAAACATGAGCGGCGAACGAAAAGCCGTCCTTATCAGCATCATGAACGCCATCTGCACATTTGAAACGTCCGTCGTCATTCGTGTGACAAGGGATGATGACGAATATTTGTCAATATTCTCAAATGAAAAGCGCTCAATCGACTCAAATTCCGCGTGGCGAAGATTTTTTGCAAATCCCGCGGATGCTCTCGCGGCGAAATATCCGGCGCCGGCGCCGCCCGCAAGCGAAATCATCGCCATTAAGACAAGCAAAAGCCCCTTCTGGATTATCACATCCATCCCGCATCCCGCCTCTATCTCGTTGATGAGGTCGGCGATTATAAGCGGCATGATGCATTCCATCGACACCTCTGCGAGCATAAAAGTCGGGGTCAGAATCGTCGGTTTTTCATAGCCCTTGATACAGCTTATGAATTTTCTCAGCATTTTCTATTCTTTTTGTTCCTCCTGTTTTTACAAAAATCATACCATAATATAATAGCACAAAACCCGCTGAAAATCAACGGGCAGGCGGGAAATAATGTGCCAAATTTTATCGCTCGGAACGGCGTTATTATGAGCAATTTTTCGTATGCTATATTCCGTATTTTATCCTCAGCCGCCCGAGCTTTTCGCCGAAGGGACGAGCGAGAACGAAGAGGAAAAACACATTTGACACGGCGTATGAAACGGTGTAGGGAAGCGCCGTAACCTCAGCCGCGATATAAAGCGAAAGGGAAAAATCGCCGCTGTACCATAAAACCGTCCAGACATCCATCACGGCGGAGTAAAGAACACCCGAAAGAGCGCCGAAGCATAAAAGCACCGCACGGCTTTTTTGAAGCTGTGAGGACAAAAGCCCTGCGATATAGCCGATAAGTCCCCATGCCATCATCTGAAACGGTGTCCACGGTCCCTGCCCGAAATAAAAATCCGAGAGCAGCGCCGTGAGAGCGCCGACGGTGAAGCCCGCCTCCGGGCATATGTATATGCCCGATATAATTGTCATTGCCGTCACGGGCTTGAATATGGGAATAAATCTGCCGACGACGGAGAGGGACGTCATGACGGCAGTTATCACAAGGCGGCGCGTACCCGTTTTTTTCTTTTCGATTCCCGAAATGAAAAGTATCAGCACAAGCAGTGTCACAAAAAGCGACACCGCCGCATAGTGCTTTTCGTGAAAGAGAACCGCCGTCAGCACGACAGACGCGGGAATCAGCGCAAACGGAATCGATATGCTTAAAATTTTCCTTGCGCGCTCATTTTTTATGGTTATCATCTCATCATTTATTATCGGACGCGGACGTTTTTGCGGCAGAGCGTAACAGCGTCGCTCACCGTCACAGCGCGTTCGTAATGTCCCCTTGTCATTCTCGCTGTCGGAGTTGTGTAAAACTCATTTTCGGAAAAAAACTCACGCGGCGCGCCCGATGACACGATTTTTCCGTCGAAAATCATCGAAACCACGTCTGCCGTCTCGGCTGCAAATTCAGCGTCGTGAGTTACGAGCATTACCGTCACCCCGTCGCCCTTAAGCCGCGCCAGCTCGCACTTCATTATCTCCTTCATTTCCCCGTCAAGCCCCTTTGTCGGCTCGTCGAGCAAAAGAAGCCTCGGCGAGGACGCCACAGCCTTCGCCAGCGCGAGAAGCTGAGCCTCTCCGCCGGAAATATCGTAAGGATGGCGGTTTTTTATAGGTTCAAAATCAAATCCGAGCGTTCCGTCGCGGTAGCCGCATTTTGAAAGCTCCTCGCCGACTGTGGAATAAAGGAAGCACGCCTCGACATTTTGCGGCAGCATGGAAATGCAGCCTCGGTAAAGCGAGCCGTTTTTGTATTCCGTCAGCTTTTTGCCAAATACCCTGACAGAACCCGAATATGGGCGTGAAAGCCCTGACGCAACTGACAAAAGTGTTGATTTTCCCGCGCCGTTGCCCCCGAGAATCGCCGTGCAGTCTCCCTCGCGAATCGAAAGGTCAAGACCCGACAGCACGTCGGATCCGTCTCGCTCATATCGGAAAAAGACGTTTTTCAGCGTGAGCGCCGCGCTTCCCGATTCATTTGTCGGCGCCGCGTCAGGCTCCTTTATTTTGTTGCCGAAGCTGCCGCGTATGTATTCGCGCCCCTCCGCTATTGTTATCGGCATATCCTCCTCGGATACCCCGCCCGTTTGCATGAAAATTTTCACGGAAGCGGGCATATCGGAAAATTTTCCGCGCGACGCCGCGTCAAATACAGCATCTCTCACGCCGCCGAAATAAAGCTCCCGTCCGCCGTCAAGCGTAAGCATTTTATTTGAAAGGTAAAGCACGCTTTCGAGCCTGTGCTCGGAGAGGATTATTGTCGTGCCAAGCTCGCGGTTTATCCGCGAGAGCATCGAGGTGAAATCGCCTACGGCAACAGGGTCAAGCTCTGAGGTCGGTTCGTCGAGCAAAAGGATTTTCGGACGCATTATCATCACCGACGCAAGCACGAGCATTTGCTTCTGCCCGCCGGAAAGGGCGTGTGTTTTTGCGGAATATATGCCGTTCATGCCGAAAAACGCGGATATTTCGGCGGCACGCCGCCTTATCGCGTCGGGGGAGACTCCGAGATTTTCAAGCCCGAACGCAAGCTCGTGCGAAACGGTGTCAGTTGCAATCGCCTCCTCCGCGTGCTGCGGCACAAATCCGATAAGAGAGGCGGAATCCTTCACGTCAAGCTCGTCACGCGGTCGCCCGAGTATTTTTATCTCTCCCGAAAGCTTTCCGTTCGGGCAAAGCTCGCGCTTTAAGGCGCGGAGAAGCGTCGATTTTCCGCTGCCTGTGCCGCCCGATACGAAAATGAAATCCCCCTCGTTTGCCGAAAACGAGATGTTTTCAATTGCCGTGCCTTCACATCCCGCGTATGAAAATGTCAGATTTTTGACGTCAAGTATCTCCATTTGAGCCTCCATAAAATCTCGCATACGCAGGGAGCCGCAGCGAGTGCCGCGTATGAGATATAAGCCGCGACCGATATAGGCGAAAGCGCGGCGTATGATATTTCGGGATAAAACGAAAAATCAAGCTCGCCTGACGCGAGCGCCGATGCTGTCGGCAGGGTGAGCGCCGCCGTGAAAATGAGCGCCGCCGCGTCGGATTTTCTGAAATCGAAGCGAACCGACGACGTGCGCCGGCATACCCCGAACCCCCGCGCCTCCATGCTGTCGGAGGTGCGTATTCCGTTTTCGAGCGACCATGTGACAAGCACGGAGAAGACGTGAAGCTCGCAGCGAATCGTGTCGATTATATTTCCGTCGAGGTAATATCCCTGCGCCCTTGCGGCGTCCCTCGCCTCGGTGCGCCGTCTGCCGAAAAGCGGGATAAAGCGTATTGCCATGGAAATGACGAGCGAGAGCTTCGGCGATAAGCGCCCTGTGACGTAGAGAAGCCTGTCGCTTGTCATAACGCGCGAAAATGATGAAAACCACAGAAGCACCGCGATTATCATGACTGCTGCGAACAGACCGTAAAGCGCCGCTTCAAGCGTAATCGGCGTGTCATTCGCAAAAAACAACACCGTTTTGCCGTTATGCGATATTATCGGATTGACTGCCGCATAAACGACGAAAAAAGCGAGATAAAATGCGTATCTTTTGCCGTCCTGACGAAACGCGAGCGAATAAAGAAATGAAAACAGAAGTGAAATTGTCGATATTACGGGATTTCCCGAAAACATCGATGGGGTCACAACGGCGAGAAAATAAAGGGTATACACGGCGGGATTCAGCTCAGAAAAAGACATTGCATCCCCTCCGCGAATTTAAGGCAGCCGCAGGGAAGCTTCCTTCAAACGAGGACAAAACGTCGTCTCCGAGCGAGAGCGTATATGCCCACTCGATAACGTCGCCGTCGGAGAGCGTGTATTCCCCGCAGCCGACGGACGGCAGCGCTCCGTTCACAATATAAACCCAGCCCGAAAGGTCACCGTAGTCAAGCTCGTAAATATAATCAATTCCGCGCACATACGAGCCCTCTGCAATGTCGAGCGGAATTGACATCGCGCGCGCCGCCGCGACGGTGACATCGTACACGGTGTCGCCTTCCGAGATTTCAATCACTGTCGGTTCAAGTATAATTCCGTCCTCGGGAATGTAGTCGGCATTCCCCGCGACAAGCTCGCAGCTTATTGAAATCGTGACGCTTCCGACCGCGCCCTCGTTTGTGTCGGACGTGCCGTAATAGTCGTCGGGCGAGCTGAAATCGACAAGTGCTATGATAATTATAGCGAGAAGCGCGACTGCGGCGACGAAAATGAAGTTTTTCGGATTCCTTTTTCCGAAAAACGCGAGCGCCGCGATTATTATTAGCGCTGCCGTCACAACAGTGACGAAAGCGGTTATTTTGTAGTCGTTTTCATCGTTTGAGCCGGCGGTGTTTTCATCCGCTTCCGTATTTTCGGGCGTTTCCTCGTATACAGTGCTTTCAGAGCCGGTGATTGTATCGCTCTCGTTTTCGCCCTCATTTGATTCCGATTCCGTATCGGATGTCAGACTGTAAAATCCGCCCGCGTCTTTAACATATAAAAGGTACGAAATCATCGCGCAGCAGCACTGCGTCGTCGCCGTCGTGTTTGATTCTCCGCCTGCCGTATGCGAAAAGCTGCCGTCTCCACACGAGTATGACATAACCGCGTCGAATACGGATGTGCCGTTTTTGATAAAATCCGCGTCGCTTTCGGGATCGCGACCGAGGGAGGTCAGTGCGATGACAACCTGCGCGGCGCTTTCGGCGTTTTCATTTCCGTAGCTTTGAAATCCGCCGTCCTCAAGCTGCGCGCCCGAAAGATACGAAACCGCGCCGTCAATTGCCGCAGTCACGCTCTCGAGCGAGCCGTAATACGGCGCAAGCGCGCAAATTGTCATTGCGGTCACATCCGTGTCTGATGCGTCCGAAAGCCCCCAGCCGCCGTCCTCGTGCGCGAGCAAGAGCAGCGACGAGATGAGCGAGGCGTCAGTATAATTTTCAGACGCGGCGCCGTTATTTATGAGATGAAGCGCGAAAACATAGCTCATTATACCCTGCTCACCGGCAGTCAGGTCAACGGTTTCTTTTACGAAATCAAGCGAGAGATTATCACCTGACAATGCAATGAGCGCAAGCGCGATTCTTTGCCGCTCGACGGCACCGAGCGCGTTTTCCTCGCCGATTGCCGAAAGCCGCGCCTCTGTCAGCCCCGACAGGTCAATTTCGGCTTTTTCCGTTACGGCGCCGTACCGCGCAAGCGAAATTATGCTCCAGTCGGATGCGGTGGCAAGCGCGCTCGAATCGGTAAAATCGTCGGTGCCGAGCAAATAAGAAAGAGAGCTTTGGATTTCGGAATCAAGCCCGTCGGCGGACGCGGCGGAGAGGTGGCAGGGAAGTGCTATAAATAAAGCGAGAAGAAACGCATAAATGCGTATGGCAAAAATGCGCGTGAAAAGAAGGCGGGGGAAATGATGATTTCCCCGCCGACAAAACATTATTTTTCCATTACGCCGCATATTCGCCGCGCTTTCTGACTGCCGTCAGAAGCGCCGCTGCGGCAATTGCGAGCAAAAGCGTGAAGGTGACCGCGTCGCCCGTCTGGGGCGCGCTTTCAACTGTGACGACGCATACAGGCGGCACGAGAGTGAGGCTGCTTGATGTTGCCGAAACAATATGCTCACCCGCGTCCGAAATCGTAATCACAGCCTTGCCGTTTTCGTCGGTGACATATTCCGTCGCCGTGCCGTCAACGGTGATAACCGCTCCCTCGACGGGAAGATTCACCGTGTTCCATGCGTCGTCATAGCCGACGTATGAAAGCGTGAGCGTGATTTCACTCTCCGATGCAGCCGCGACGGTGTTCACGTTGAAGAATGAATAAACGTCAGACCATGACGTCGTGTCCGTATAAACGAACGCGACGATAACGTCTCCCGACGAAACCGTGTCGGCAAGGCTCCACGCGGATGAGTTATTCACGTAATAGCCGTATGAGCCGCCGTTTTCAATGCCCCAGAGCTTCGTGAGCGAAAGCCCGTAATCGCCCGTCTCCGATGCGTAGCCCGCCTCGGCGCCGCCGTCATAGTATGCGTCGTGCGCCGCCGTCAGGGCATCGTTGATTGTGAGCGAGCCGTCGCTGTCCGTATCAGTCACCGTGACGGATGCGTGCGTGAGAACGAGCGAGCCGTCGGAAATCGTCACATAGACGCCTATACTGTCGGCTGATGCGGTCTCATCGGCAAACGCCGTGCCGCAAAGTGATGCGGCAAGCGCCGCGGCGATAAATGCGGCAAGTGCCGCTGATATGATTTTCTTTTTCATAAATATCTCCTTTCCGAAAAAGAAATTCTGATTTTTCCGCCCGTGCGGGCGGGATGTATATTCGAGGCAAAGCGATTTTCACGTTTTGCCGGTCGAATCCTTTTGCGCGAGCTGCGCCTCGCGTCGGCGGCGCTTCGCGCGGCGCCGCTTTTCGCGGTTTTTCTCGATTCTGTCGCCGTCTCTCGGCTCTTTGATGCCCGCAGCCTCAAGAGCGCGGGGCCATGGTCCGAGATATGATTTTATCGCGACAACCTGCTCGTCCGAAAAATCCGCCCGCTTCGGAAATCGCGTCTCGCCCGCCTCGGCAAGCTCCGCGCTTTTCCGGCGCAGAAGCTCCTTCGCGTCATTTTCGGTGTATTTGCCCCCGCTCATGCAAAGCCTCCCTAAAAATACAAAAATGCGCCCGCAACGGCAACTTGCCAACCGGCAAACTGCCAAACGGACGCGCGAAGCGAAAAATATCGGTATGCGGCGCATTTCGCACGAAAAAATGCACACCGAAAAGCCCGCCCAAACGGACGGTTTTTCCGCACGGTCGCGCCCTTCTTGTCCAAAAGCTGCCGAATATTTGCTTCCGAATGAGTATTCCGACTTTACATGATAAGTATTTTTGCTTTCAGCAAAAATACTTACATAACAAATATTTTTCCTCACTTTGTTCGTCAAAATATTTGTAACGTAACTGTTTTGTCTTTGACAAAACAGTTATCGTTTGCTTACGGTAATGACAGTTGCGACGGATTTTCACCGAGATTCCCTCTTATCCGCACGTGGCGGAATTCGGACACACTTTAATTTTATAAGCATAAACGCTTTACAGCCGATATTGTAGCATAAAAAAATCCGTTTGTCAACAGTAAATCCCATCCCGCAATTTTAACATCAAAGCATTGAAATTTTCACTTGCTTCGGGTATAATATAAACCGAATTTCCATTGCACGGGCAATGGACTTATCACAAAATGGGGGCAAATCTATATTTATATGAACGAAAACAGCCTGCCGGGTGACACGGCAAAGCCGACAACAGCAAAGCCGGTTACGGCTTTGCCGGTGTATAATCATGTTCTGATGCCGCTTATCAACAGCGCGTTTGCGCCCGGGCACTGCCTTGATGCTGTCAAGGCAATTGCCGACGAGCATGAGCGCGATATTGCTATGGGCGAATACTATTATTTCAGCGGACAGCCGGAGGAGGCGGCAAAAGCGATGGAGCCGTATCTTGCAAGCGCGGACACGGTTTTGCGGCTTTCCGCCTGCCTTGTGTACGCCTACGCGAATCTCGCGACGGACAAGATTCATCTCGCCCGCCACGCGCTTTCCGAAATGGAGAAAACCTTCGCAAATATCAACAAAAGCGCGGATTCCCCGCCCGAGCTGCGGGCAATGTCGGCATTTGTCTCATCCACAGCGGCAGTTCTTCTGCATATGCCGCTGAAAAGCGAGCTTGCCTTTTCGGCGGAAAGCATGGCGCATCTGCCTGAGGGACTGCGGTTTTTCGCCTGCTATGTCAGGGCGCATTACGCATACCTGCAGGGAGATTACAGCCGAAGCCTCGGCATTGTGGAAACCTCGCTCTCCTTCATGCCAAAGCTCTATCCCATACCCGCCATTTACCTTCATCTTGTCGCCGTCATGGATTATATGTCGCTCAAAAAGACTGAGGAGGCAAAGGAGCATATGATGAGGGCGTGGGAGCTTGCAAAGCCTGACGGGCTGATTGAAGCGTTCGGCGAGCATCACGGACTGCTCGGCGGCGTTTTAGAGGCAACGCTCAAAAAGGACTCGCCGCAGGAATTCAAGCGCATTATAAACATTACATACAGCTTTTCCGCGGGATGGCGGAAGGTACACAACCCCGACACGGGGCATGATGTGGCTGATAACCTGACCACAACCGAATTTGCCATTGCAATGCTGGCGGCGCGCGGCTGGACGAATCAGGAAATCGGCGACCATATGGGAATCAAGCCGAACACGGTAAAATGGTATGTTTCCGTTATTTTAGATAAGCTCGGCGCCGACGGGCGCGACGACATCAAAAAATATATGCTCCGGTAATCCGCTCAGCCTCAAAAAAATCGCCGAAAAGGCGATTTTTTTCATTTATAGCGCTCTATTTCTCAAAAAAAATTTGATTTCCCTACTTTTTCGTTCCAAAACGGAAGGTGTCAAAGGGAAAAAAGTGTGGTACAATAGCATTGTCAAGCGGAAAGGGGTGAGAGATGGAGAAGAAAACGAGACATTACGAGTTTGAGGGCGCGGTATTTGACATACCGATGTATTATGACGAGCTGACCGGCGTATATATCGAGGAGTATCGCAACTTCAACGAAAATCCGGTGCGGACGGCGGACGGCTTTCCCATCATACACGCCGTTGAGGACGCCTGTCCCTACGGCGAATGGGATCACCCGAGCCGATGCAGTGACTGCGGCTCCTGCCGATTTTACAGTCACATTGCCGAGCATACGCGGATTGGCGTATGCAGGCAGGAAAAAAACAAGAGAAAGGAGATGATATTATAAAAAAGAAAATACTTATTTTGCTTTTCTCGCTGGCGTTCTTTACGGGCGTGATGCTCGCCTCGGTAGAGGCAACTACGGAAACCGTCACGGCGAGCGGACTTCAGGTTTACTATGACAACGGCTCGTGCAGCTATGACGTGAGCAATGATCAGATTATTATTCAGAGCGGCGGCACATACAGCATAATTGGAGATGGTGAGACCTCCACCACCTCCACCACAATCAAGGTCACGGCGAGTGATAGCAATCCTGTTACAATCATCCTTGATAAAGTGAATATCGTAAGCTACGACGCCTCCCCGCTTGAAATCAGCGGTTCAAGCAATGTCACAATCGTGCTTAGCGGCACGAACACGCTTGACGCGAGCAATACGAGCGGCTGTGCGGGATTGCAGAAAACCTCGACCAATCGGCTTGAAATCACAAGTAATGACGGCGACGGCTCCACTGAAGGCACGCTCGACGCCACAGGCGGCAGCAACGCCGCGGGAATCGGCGGCGGCA
>JAJQCT010000035.1:0-1530 GCA_021202555.1 Clostridiales bacterium | reverse complement strand
GCCGCGGGAATCGGCGGCGGCAACGGCAGCGACGGCACCGTAACTATCAATGGCGGCGCTGTGTCCACGACAGGCGGCACCGACGCCTCTGACATCGGCGGCGGAAAAAACGGCAGCAGCAATGTCACCGCCAGCGAGGAAATCACCACCGGAACCATTGATGCCTGCAGCTTCATGCGCGGCATGGATCTTTCCTCCTTCTACACCAACTGGACAAACGGCGCTGTATACTACGATTACGATGGCAACGAGTACAGCGTGTCGAAGGATAACGCCGTGGAATTCTTCAAGTTCCTTTATGACGAGTGCGGCGTAGACTGGGTGCGCCTTCGCGTCTGGAACGACCCATATGACGATGACGGCAATCCCTACGGCGGCGGCAACATCAACGTAGAGGTCGCCAAGATTATCGGTCAGTGGGCGACCGAGGCGGGCATGACGATTCTCATCGATTTTCAATACTCCGACTTCTGGGCTGACGCAGACACACAGACTGTCCCCAAGGCGTGGGAGGATGAGAATAATATTAACAATAAGGCGGCTTCCCTTAATATTTACACCTATTTTTCATTGAAAACCCTGCTGGATGCGGGCGTGAACGTAGGCATGGTGCAGATAGGCAACGAGACAAACGGCTCCTTCTGCGGCGAGACCGATTGGGATAATATTGTCAACCTGTTCTGTGCCGGTTCCACGGCGGTTCGGGATGTCTCCGATGAGTACGGCATGAACATCAAGGTCGCTTTCCACTTCGCCATCACAGATAATGGAACGCCCTCGTACTATGCGGGTCTTTTGGAGATGGCGGGCGTGGACTATGACGCCATTGGAATTACATATTATATATACAGTGACGGCACGTTCGCAAATCTGATCGATGAGATGAACACGATTTATGAGGACTACGGCAAGAAGGTGTACATCGCCGAGACCGCTTATCCCTACACGAGCGATAATTATGACGGTCTCGACAACGAAATAACATCCTTTGACGATTTTGCCTCGAACGCCAACATCTATGCTATCTCCGAGGCAGGACAGGAGGCGGCGCTCACCGCGATTTTAAGTACAGCGGCTTCTACAGAAGGCTGCATCGGAATGTTTTACTGGGAGCCGACATGGACGGCGCTTGACTCATCTACGCTTGGAAAAGGCACCGGCAGGGCAACCACTTATTCAAACAGCTATACCGGCAATACATTGAGTGCCCACGAAGGCACCGCGTTTGACAATCAGACGCTGTTTGACAATAACGGCAACCCACTCGATGCGCTGAAATTCTATGCGGACTATGTGGACGGCGTGAGTTTTACGAAGCATAGCTGGGACGAGGGCACCGTGACAATAGCTGCCACCTGCACCGAGACCGGCATAAAGGTCTACACCTGTTCTGAATGCGGGCAGACTAAAATCGAGATTATTGAAGCGACGGGACACACCTACGGCAGCCCCTCCTTTACATGGTCGGAGGACTACAGCACCTGCACCGCTGTCTTCACCTGCGAAAACGACAGCAGCCATGTGGAGACT
>JAJQCT010000032.1:148741-170032 GCA_021202555.1 Clostridiales bacterium | reverse complement strand
TCCCAGCTTATTTTTTCTGCTTTTTTTGGTCTCACATCATTGACAAACGAACAAATTCGTGAATTTTTGGGCTAAGCGCGCGAAATATTCCGCACAGCGGAAAAATTGACCCCAAACGCAGAGCGTTTGGGGTCAGCAGTTTGTATGTCTTATTCCTCTCTAATATTCCACTCAACTTCAAGCGCGCCGAGCTCGTACCCTTCTATGTCCGCTTTCGCGACCTCTGCGGTGACATACCAGCAAACTATGTCAGTCGTTTCATTGCTGTCGATAATCTTGTTTATCCTTATTACCGGTATAAGCGCCGAATCCTTGACTTTTACATCTGTCATTCCCTCTATATCCGTTGTGCTTGCGCCGACAACCTCGACAACGATAAGAGAGCTTTCGTCAAAGAAATCCTCATCATATTCAAGTCCGACGTTTGAGCTTACCAAAGACCACTCTTCGGATGAGGAAATAACCGTGCAATATGTGCGGTGGTAATATTCGCCGTCGTCGGATTTCGAGAGTATGTATTCGTCATCGTCCGCTATTTGACCCTCTATGCTGTGGGTTATATTTGCATTTTTATATGCAACCGATGAGGTGTCATTTGCAATCGATGAGGCATCCGTGTCGCTGCCAATCCCGTCAGCGCACGATACGGCAAGAACACATATCAAAATGCAGAAAATAGAAAATATGTGGTTTTTCATATTCTTATCCTCCTGAATATAATAAAACGGTTTCTGCTGTTATGCTGACGCATTTATACCGCGCGCGAATCGGACGCCCCGATTCACGCGCTCATGAATATTTAATGACGCGATACCGTATTCTTTCGGCTGTATTTTTCATTTTCTTGTCCTCCATGGTTCTTTCTAATTTTATTTTACACCATTTTTTCTCGTATGTCAAGCGTTTTCGGATAAAAATTTCGCAGAAATCCGACATTTTGCACAAAAAATCAAAAATTTTTGCGAAAAGCAGGCTTTGCCTTGCCGGCATATAGGGGCATGAGGAAGATTATTTTCAAATTCACTCTTGACCTTTTGCTGAAGATGGAGTAGAATAATATCGGTATCGGAAATCAGATTGAATCATGGAGGATGACTTTATGAAAATAGCACTTATAAACGAAAACAGTCAGGCGGCGAAAAATGCTCTTATCGCAAAGACGCTCGCGGGGGTCGTGGAGCCGATGGGACATACTGTCGTCAATTACGGAATGTATGCCGCAGACGATGAGGCGCAGCTCACATATGTGCAGTGCGGCATTCTCGCAGGCACAATTCTCGGCGCGGGCGCGGCTGATTATGTTGTCACGGGCTGCGGCACGGGCGAGGGCACTATGCTCGCGTGCAATTCCTTCCCAGGCGTGCTTTGCGGTCATATAGAGACGCCGCTTGACGCTTATCTTTTCTCGCAGGTAAATGACGGCAACTGCGTCGCGATTCCCTATGCCGAGGGCTTCGGCTGGGGCGGCGAGCTGAATCTTGAATATATATTTGAAAAGCTCTTTGCAAAAAAAGGCGGCGGCGGTTATCCGCCCGAGCGCGTCGTTCCCGAGCAGCGCAACAAGAAAATTCTCGACGGCGTGAGGGCTGTCACCCTGCGCGATATGTCGGAAATTATAGAATCCCTTGACCCCGAGCTTGTGCGCGGCGCATTTTCGGGCGAGAAATTCAGCGAGCTGTTCTTTGCCGACGCAAAGGATGAGAAAATCATAGCCGCCGTAAAAAAAGCGCTTTCATGACGCGATGAATATAAACGGAATACAAAAGCTCACGCTCCTCGATTATCCGGGGCATCTTTCCTGTACGATTTTTTCGGCAGGCTGCAATATGAGATGCCCCTTTTGTCATAACGCTCCCCTCGTCATCTCGGAAAATGTTCCCGCCGCCATGACAAAGGACGAGCTTTTCGCATTTCTTTTACGCCGTCGGGGAATACTTGACGGGGTGGTCTTTACGGGCGGCGAGCCGCTTTTGCAGCAGGGAATTGCCGACACTATGCGCAGAGTACATGATATGGGGTTTCTCGTCAAGCTCGACACGAACGGGTCATTTCCCGAGCGTCTTTCGGCGCTTTACGACATGGGGCTTGTCGATTATACCGCGATGGATATAAAAAATTCGCCCGAAAAGTATGCCCTCGCCTCGGGCGCGCCCGTAAATATCGAAAAAATCCGCCGCTCCGTCGATTTGATAATGTCGCGCTCTCCCGATTACGAGTTCCGCACGACGGCGGTGCATGAGCTTCACACGCCGGACGATTTTGACAGAATCGGGCGCTTTATCCGCGGCGCAAAGCAGTATTTTGTGCAGCAGTTCACCGATTCGGGAAATCTTGTGGGAGGCGAGCGCTTCACATCCCCCACAAGAGCGGAAATGCAGGCGTATCTTGACGCGGCGGCGCCATATGTGGTGTCCGCGTCCCTTCGCGGAGTGAAAGATGAGGGGTGATATTCAATTTATTAAACCGTGATGGCGGCAGGCAAAAATTTTCTTTGTGCAAGAGTACCAAAATCCGACCCCGATTTTTGGTGAATATTTTTCTCAACTTCCTATTGACAGCGGCGATTAACATATGGTATAATACTATTCGCCGCGGCACCATATGTTGTGCCGAAAAATTGTCAATTGTGAATGTGGCGGCATTCAGCCGCCGTTTTTGTTCGCATTTTGCGGTTATACTATATAATATAAAGGAGTGCTTCAATGTATCAGGTAACAAAGCGCGACGGCAAGGTCGCGGAATTCAACATCTCAAAGATTTCGGCAGCTATCACGAAGGCGTTCGATGCAACCCACGTGAATTATCATCCGTCGATTATCGACGTGCTGTCCCTTCAGGTAACGGCAGACTTTGAGCCGAAAATCAAAAACGACAAAATCTCCGTCGAGGACATTCAGGACAGCGTAGAAGAAGTGCTGTCCCGCACGGGATATTCCGAGGTTGCGAAGGCGTATATTCTCTACCGCAAGCAGCGCGAGAAAATACGCAACATGAACGCGACGATTCTCGACTACAAGGAGCTTGTAAACAGCTACGTCAACATTCAGGACTGGCGCGTCAAGGAAAACAGCACGGTGACATACTCGGTCGGCGGGCTTATCCTTTCAAATTCGGGCGCGATTACGGCGAATTACTGGCTTTCCGAGATTTACGACCGTGAAATCGCCGACGCTCACAGAAACGCGGACATTCACCTTCACGACCTCACTATGCTCACGGGCTACTGCGCGGGCTGGTCGCTCAAGCAGCTCATCCGCGAGGGGCTTGGCGGCGTGACGGGACGCATCACCTCATCCCCCGCCTCGCATCTTTCAACTCTCTGCAATCAGATGGTGAATTTCCTCGGAATCATGCAGAACGAATGGGCGGGCGCGCAGGCGTTCTCATCCTTTGACACATATCTCGCTCCGTTTGTAAAGGTTGACAACCTTTCATACAAGGAGGTCAAGCAGTGCATCCAGAGCTTCATCTTCGGCGTGAACACGCCGAGCCGCTGGGGTACGCAGGCGCCGTTTTCAAATATAACGCTCGACTGGACTGTCCCCTCCGACCTTGAAAATCTCCCCGCAATCGTCGGCGGTCGCGATATGGACTTCACCTACGGCGACTGCAAGGCTGAGATGGATATAATCAACAAAGCCTTCATCGAAATTATGATTGAGGGCGACGCGAACGGGCGCGGCTTCCAGTATCCGATTCCGACATATTCGATAACGAAGGATTTTGACTGGTCTGACACCGAGAATAACCGTATGCTCTTCGAGCTGACCGCGAAATACGGCACGCCCTATTTCTCAAATTACGTGAACAGCGACATGGAGCCGTCAGACGTGCGCTCGATGTGCTGCCGTCTGCGCCTCGATCTTCGCGAGCTGCGCAAAAAATCGGGCGGTTTCTTCGGAAGCGGCGAATCGACGGGTTCAATCGGCGTTGTGACGATAAATATGCCGCGAATCGCGTATCTTTCAAAATCTCCCGAGGAATTTTACGAAAGGCTCGATCACTTGATGGACGTGGCTGCGCGCTCGCTTGACACAAAGCGCCGCGTAATAACGAAGCTGCTCGATGCGGGGCTTTATCCCTACACGAAGCGCTATCTCGGGTCATTCTCGAATCACTTCTCGACGATAGGACTTGTCGGAATGAACGAGGCTTGCCTCAACGCCTCATGGATTGGCAAGGATATGACGCACACCGAATCCGTCGAATTTACGAAGGAAGTGCTGAATCATATGCGCGAGAGGCTTTCCGACTATCAGGAGCAGTACGGCGACCTCTTCAATCTTGAGGCAACCCCCGCGGAATCGACGGCATATCGTCTCGCCAAGCATGACCGCGAGCGCTATCCCGACATCATCACCGCGAACGAAGCGGGCACTCCCTATTACACGAACAGCTCGCATCTTCCCGTCGGCTACACCGACGACGTGTTCTCCGCGCTCGACATTCAGGACGAGCTTCAGACGCTTTACACGTCGGGAACGGTATTCCACGCCTTCCTCGGCGAGAGGCTCCCCGACTGGAAGAGCACGGCGGCGCTTGTCAAGAAGATTTCCGACAATTATAAGCTCCCCTACTACACGATGTCGCCGACATATTCAATCTGCCCCGAGCACGGCTATATTTCGGGCGAGCATTTCACCTGCCCGACGTGCGGCGGCGAGGCTGAGGTTTACAGCCGCATAACGGGATATTACCGCCCCGTGCGCAACTGGAACGACGGCAAATCGCAGGAATTCAAAGACAGAAAGACATATAATATCGGCGTCGCCATCTCGCCCGTTAAGGTAGACCTCACAAATGAGACGGCGGCAGTCGCCGAAACCGAGGACACGGCGGCAGCGCCCGAGAACGGTGCTGAAATTTATCTTTTCGCGACCTCGACCTGCCCGAACTGCAAGATTGCCGTATCAATGCTCGACCGTGCGGGAATAAAATATGAAAAGCTTCTCGCCGAGGAGCACGCGGATCTCGCGCGCGAGATGGGAATACGTCAGGCACCGACGCTTGTAATTGTACGCGGCGAGACTGTCGACAAATACGCGGGCGTATCGAGCATCAAGCGCTTCATCGAGGGCGCGTCCGTTGCCGTGTAAGATGCACGACATTATAATCATAGGCGCGGGTCCTGCCGGACTGACGGCGGCGATTTACGCGCGGCGCGCCGAGAAAAGCGTACTCATAATCGAAAAGGAAACCTTCGGCGGTCAGATGACGTTTTCGCCGAAAATTGAAAATTACCCCGGAATGATTTCAGTCTCGGGCACCGAGCTTGCAGACAAAATGGTTGAGCAGGCGCTTAGTATGGGGGCTGAAATCGAGCTTGACGAGGCGACGGGAATCACATACGCTGACAACGGGTCGACCGTTGGGTCGACCGTTGGAGGATTTATCGTCAAATGCGCGTCGGGAGAGCATGAAGCGCGGGCTGTCATAATCGCGGCGGGCGCGAAGCACAGGCAGCTCGGCGTGCCGCGCGAGGATGATTTTGTCGGGCGCGGAATCTCATACTGCGCTGTATGTGACGGCGCGTTTTACGCGGGTCGCAGCGTCGCCGTCATCGGCGGGGGCAATTCGGCGCTTCAGGAGGCGCTCTCGCTCTCGGATTTGTGCGAGCACGTCACAATTGTGCAGAATCTGAATTTCCTCACGGGCGAGGAAAGCCTTCGCGCCGCCGTAACTTCGCGCGATAACGTCGAGGTGATTTACGGGGCGACGGTCGCCGGAATTATAACGGACGAGGACAGCGATGATTTTAGCGGGCTTTTGCTCAATATGAGCGCGGACGGAACAGAGCGCAGGCTTTCCTGCGACGGCGCGTTTGTCGCTATCGGGCTGTCTCCCGAAAATACGCCGTTTGAGAGCGTCACGAGCCTTGACGAGGCGGGATATATCATGTCGGATGAGACGTGCTATTCCGAGACAAGCGGAATTTTTGCCGCGGGCGACTGCCGCACAAAGGGTGTTCGCCAGATTGCGACAGCGGTTGCCGACGGCGCCGCCGCCGCACTCGGAGCGGTGAAGTTTCTTAGTTAATCAAATATTAAAGCCGAATCGTTTGATTCGGCTTTAATATTTGCAGTTTTGCGCATAATATGCCGGCAAGGAAAAGCCTGCCTTTCACGAAAATTTTTATTTTTCGCATAAAAAGTCGGATTTTTGCGGAATTTTTTCTCAGAACCGCTTGACAGACGGCAAGCTATAGTGTATAATTATTATAGCAAACCACCAATGGAGGGCAACGCTATGAAAAATACAGCCGAAAGGATACGGTATCGCGTCATCAAATATTCATGAGCGCATGAATCGGGTCGTCCGATTCGCGCGCGGTATAAATGCAGTACAAACAACGGCAAACAAGAATTGAGCCTTGGCTCCAACCCAAAATTTATTTTCAAGGAGAATTTTATGAAACATAGTAAAAGAAGTCTTTCCTTGATTCTTGTTTTCAGTACCCTGATATCTTTATTTTCGCTCAGTCTTTCGTCAACGGAAGTGTACGACGCAGAGGAAGGTTCAATAAGTGAAGTTTTCTCACTTCCCGATATTGTCGAAATAGACGAGGCTGTTGAGCATGGGTATGTCGGCAGAATTAAGGAAGATGAAAACAACCTATACACGTTTGTTTTTCAGAACAGTGACGGAACAAACACAATGCGTATTTACAGCCATCCTGTAAAATACGTTGATTCGGACGGAGAAATAAAAGATATTTCTCTTGAAATTGAGAAAAGCGAGGGCGGCGAATATATAACCGCAAATCACGAAATTACAACAACATTCGGAAAAAGCATTGACAACGGAGTCAAGCTCAGGTATAATGATGTTGAGATTGAGATGATACCGAGCGTGTCTTTGTCGGAAATAAGAGAATTGCTTTCGCTTTATCCTTCTGCGGGCATTTCCTCGAATAACAAAACCGTTTCATATGAAATTGACGACACAACATCGTATGAATACGAACTGACATATTCGGGTTTCAAAGAAGATATAGTTGTAAGCGAGTACACGGGTCAAACCGAGTATGAATTTACTATATACACAAACGGCTTGTCCGTGTTGGTTGAGAACGATTCGTATTTTCTTGTTGACGAGGTCGGAACGGTTAAGGCGACAATAGGTGATATAATCGTATTTACTGCCGATGAAATGAACAACACTTTGGGAAGTATGACTTACGAAACTGTTGTGGAAAATCAGGAGTATATACTGACAATACACCTTGATGACGAATATCTTAAAAGCGAAGATACTCATTATCCGATACGTATTGATCCGACAATCGAAATAAATTACGACAGTGACGGCAGCGGTGCAATCGAGGACGCGACGATATGTAGTCTCACCACACTAAGCGGAACGTCAGGATCGCTTTATGTTGGATTGAGAAGCTCATACGGCATATGCCGCGCACTCATGCGTTTCCCCGGACTGGATGTAAGCGTATTGCCGGGACAATATCAAATAACGAGTGCCAATGTTGAAATACGTGACTTGATGTGTGAAACCGAAGCGATGACTGTTTACTGCTGCGTATATACGGGCAGTTCATGGTCTGAAAGCTCCGCTTCATGGTCAACAAGTTATGGTGCGCAATTGTCAAGCAAATCCGTTTCATATTCAAACGGCGCGAGCTTATCTACGGCTCACAGGTACTCTTTCAGCATACTTACCGCTGTTAGAGGATGGAAGAGCGGCAAGTACACTCAAAGCAAAGGTGTCGTGTTCAAAGCGTCGTCTACCGTGGAGGGCGCAAGCACATACACATATAAGACGTTCGCTTCCTACAATCGTGCATCTTATAAGTCGAGTTTGACTGTCACGTATTTGACGATAAGGTCTATGGCTTCATTAACAAATGCTAACCTTTATTATCATTACAGTGGCACAATTCCATCGGGATACGCTTACAGGTTTGCATTTACCCCCTCGGAATCCGGAACATATTCGGTTTGGTCAGATCTTTCGGATTCAAGCAACCAGACGCTTATACAGGTTTACACGAGTTCGTCGTATGATGATGAGGATACAGAAGCATATAATACTTCGGGGCATTCTCAAGGGACAAGTATGCTTCTTGATCTTGAAGCCGGAAAAACATATTACATTATGCTTCAATCTCTTGCGACATCTCAAAGCGTAACCGGAAATATAAGTATTTGCAGAGGTCTTCCCATATCGGGTTCGGAACAAGCGGCACTAATCGATACGTATAATAGCAGCACATATAGGCAATATACGAATTGTTATACTTATGCGCTCAATTGCTATCTTAATCCACTTACTGGAGAAAGGTTTGAAGGGAAAGGCGTTGATCCCGGCAAGCTTTCTGGTTCGGCAATAAATATCGAAAGCTATTCAAGTTATTCTGAAGCTGTTTCTGCAATAGTTGCCGCAGTGAAGGCTGATTGTGTTGCATGGGGAGGTTCGTCGAGTGACTTTTACAAAACGTCTGCAAGTGCGGTCTTGCCTGATGGGTACTACAAGGTGGCATTGCTTTTGAAACTTACTGGCGAGGATGACGATGATAATGATTATCATTGGTATAGGCAGGTGCTGTACAGTGACGCTTCAGGAAGTTGGGCGCACAAACGTGGATCAAAGGCGGCGAGATATATAGATGATGATGGCAATTACATATACGTACCCGATGAAGCGACGAGCAGTTATACGTTTATGGGGTATTATGCAATAAAGCCGCCGTCATCTTGATTAGGCTTATTATTTATATTTTGGAGGCTAATGTCATGAAAAAACTTATTATCTTATTTGCGAGCGTACTTCTGGTTGCGGTGGTAATTGCGGTTGCGGTTGTTGCCACTGAAACGGAAACAGACGCTGAAACGGATATTGTGGAAGAAACGGTCGAGACAACACTTTTGGAAACAATCGAAAACGAAGTGACAGAAACGGACGATATGAACGATTCCGAAGTTGTGGATATGGACGGAGAATGGGAATACGACATATTTGATGCAGATAACGTGGTGGATGTTGAGTTATTGGAATCTATACATGTCGGAATGACAGAGAAGGAGATTATCGAATTGCTTGGATACCCTGTCGATATGTATGGATGCGGATATGTGGGTATACTTTATATTCTTTCGGACGGGAGTGAATGTCGAATCTATTCCGAAAGCGGAACCTCGTGGACGAATAGGACTGTAAACCGCATATTCATTTGGAGGTGTTCAGACCGCACGGCGGTTATATTTAGGTATGGAACCGACGAACAGGTTTATCGCAAGGTTTACAGCTCAGGCGAGCTTTTGATTGACGAAATTGCCGGAGATGCGACAATCGCTTCAACTTTGATTGATTTTGACACGGGTGTGATCGCGAAAACAGCCGCAGAATCGGATAACACAGACGAAGCGAGCGAATAAGAACCGGGACGGCGAATGGGTAGAATAAAGTATAGGCGCATCAAATAAAAACCATAAGCAATCCTCTGCTTTCCGCAGGGGATTGCTTGCTTTTATATGTTGCAATTCAGGCGAATATAGTATATAATTATAGCATATCGAGCGCTGTAACAACATCAGAAATGAGGTATAATACGAAATATGACAAAGCTTAAAGCCGGAATTATCGGCGCTACGGGAATGGTCGGTCAAAGACTTATAACTCTTCTTTCGGAGCACCCGTATTTTGAAATATCCGTTCTCGCGGCGAGCGCGTCGTCCGCGGGCAAATCCTACGCCGAGGCGATAGAGGGAAGATGGAAAATGACATCTCCCCTGCCCGACGCGGCGGCAAATATGCGCGTTTATGACGCGGCGGACGCGGATACAGTCGCCGGAATGTGCGATTTCGTTTTCTGCGCCGTCAATATGGGGAAGGAAGAGACGCGCGCGCTTGAGGAGGCTTACGCGAAGCGCGAAACTCCCGTAATCTCGAACAATTCCGCGAATCGCAGCACCCCCGACGTGCCAATGCTCATCCCCGAGATAAACGAGCAGCACCTTGAGGTAATCGCGTACCAGAGAAAGCGGCTCGGCACGAAAAACGGCTTCATCTGTGTGAAGCCGAACTGCTCGATTCAGTCATACGTGCCGATGATTTCCCCGCTTTTAAAGTATTCGCCGACAAGAATGGTCGTCTCGACGTATCAGGCGATTTCGGGCGCGGGCAAGACTATCCGCGAGATGCCCGAAATGGTTGACAATGTGAAGCCCTACATCGCGGGCGAGGAGGAAAAAAGTGAAAAGGAGCCGCTGAAGGTATGGGGTCACGTCGAGGACGGGATGATAATTCCCGCGAAAGCTCCCGTAATTTCCGCGCACTGCGTGAGGGTTCCCGTTTCGGACGGTCATCTCGCGTCCGTTTTCGTCGATTTTGAAAATGTCCCGCCGCGCGAGGAGATAATCGCCGCATGGCAGGATTTCAAGGGAAAGCCGCAAACGCTCGCGCTCCCGTCGGCTCCAAAGCAGTTCATCACATATTTTGACGAACCGGACCGCCCGCAGACAGCTCTTGACCGCGATATTGAGGGCGGAATGGGCGTCGCCGTCGGCAGGCTCGAGGAGGATTCCGTGTTCGATTTCAAATTCATCGGCATATCGCACAACACCCTTCGCGGCGCGGCGGGCGGCGGCGTGCTTTCAGCCGAGCTTTTGTACCGCGAGGGCTATATCGTATCAAAATAAACCGCGCGATAAATCGCGTGCGATACGCCCCCGACGCGCAAATTTTGCGGCAAAAATTTGCGGCAATCGGGATTTGGGGCTTGACCCGCGCCCGATTTGATGGTATAATATAATCGGAGGCGGGGGAAAGCTCATCTCCAAGTAACATAAAGGGCGGTACAAAAGCATGAAAACTACGATTATCGGAAAACAGATGAACGTGTCAGCCGACCTGAAGGCTCTCGTTACGAAGAAGCTTTCAAAGTTCGACAAATTTTTCGGCGACGACGCTGAGGCGTTTGTCTCCTTCAACCGCAGACACGGTCAGGAATGCCTTGAAGTAACCATTTCAGCAAACGGGACGCTGTTCCGCGCAGAGAAGAAAAACACCACCTTCAACAACGCAATAGACGAGTGCATGGAGGTGATTGAACGGCAGATAAGAAAGAACAAGACGCGGCTTGAGCGTCGGCTTCGCGACGGAGCTTTTTCGCCCTATGACGGCGAGATTTCGGGCTTTATGTCGGAGGAAGAGTCGGATGAAATCATCACCCGCACGAAAAAATTCCCGATAAAGCCGATGACTCCCGACGAGGCGATTCTTCAGATGAATCTGCTCGGTCACAGCTTCTTTGTGTTTGTAGATCAGGACAGCGAGGAAACCTGCGTCGTCTATAAGCGCGACGACGGAAACTACGGACTTATCGTTCCGGAAAGATGAACCCCGAAAAATCAGCATCTCCCGCAGAGCCTTCGCTCTGCGGGAGATTTCTTTTGCCTGTTTCTCACATTGCATTTATCGTTTTGTCCATCCATTTGTACCTTTTTTCAATAAAGCTTTTCAGATATTCGATATGCTCCTCCCATGTCGTCAGCGCGCCGGTTTTGCTCGACTGATACTGTATCTGCGTGCCGAGAATGTCGTCCCACACGGCAAAGTTTTCGGCGGCGGATGCGGCAACCGTAATCTCCAGCTCCTCAATCGTTGACATCGCCTTACTATAAAGCGCCTCGCCGACCTCGTTCCATCTTTCCTTTAGCTGCTCGCAGAATGCGTCGTCTTTCAGAAGATACGTCATCCAGTTGTCCTTGATATATTCGTTCCAATTGTCCGTCTTTGTATTGCCGAGGCTTATCCAGTCGTCATATGAATACGTGTCGAGCGAGAAATTTCCGAATGCGTAATCGTAATCCCACGGCGACGCCATATAAAGAAGTCCGCCCGCCTTTTTGTAAATGAAATTGCTTCGGCGGAAAACGCCGTCGGTGTTATATGAAAATTCAAGCAAAATGAAGTAATCCACAAACGAGGGAACGTCTATGTATTCCTCATACCCCCCCCCCACTCATAATCGCGTCATCAACCGCCTTCAGGTATGAGCTTATGTAGCTGTACTGCTCGTAGGTGAGTACCGCCTCGTCCGGCTCCTCAATCGTGACGTATACGCAAAGCTCTGTCGCGAACACGTTGTTCCCGAAGGAGGTTGCCTTTTCGTTCCCGCCAAGCTCCAGAAGATAATCCGTATCGACCTCCGTCGAATTTCTGTCGCCGGGGATTCGCCCGTCCTTCATCTCAATCTGCTCGCAGATGCTGTAAACGCCGATATATGTGCCGTTCAGAAAAACGTCAACCATGTGAGAGGTCGGAACGAAGATGAAACTGTCGAGCACGGTTGCCATTTCCATGGCGAGGGTATTGCGAATAAGCGAGCAGTCCGAGTGATTTGCAATCAGACACCATTCCTTCGCCGCCGTCAGACCGAAAAGCGAGGTCTTTTTGTCAAATTTGATTTTATACGATTTTTTGTCAAGCTTCCACGACGAATGCCCGCGTCCGCGCACATTCATCGACTTCTCCTCTATATCGGAATATGTCTCCGTGCCTTTATAAAATATCGAAAACGAACCCGATATGTATTCCTCCGTTGACGTTATTTCGCTGCCGCCCTCCGTCGTTATATAAATTATCGGCAGGCTGTACGTGTCAAGCGCCCCGTCGGAGATATATTCCTTCAGCTCGCTGACGGAATCAAGGCTCAATTCGGAATATGAAACGCTGACATTTTCCGGCTCATCCTCCGCTGTCGTCTCCTCTGCGGTTGTTTCCTCTTGCGCAGAAGTCTCTTCTGCGGTTGTTTCCGCCGTTTCGGTTGATGCGGTCGTTGTGTCGGTTTCGGTTTCGGTATCCGTCACCTCTTCCGCAGAGGTCACCTCTGCGTTGGTGTCGGTGACTGTATCGCTGCCCTCCGTTTCGGAAGCGGACTCTGTCCCGTCGCCGCTGCCGCTCCCCGCGCAGCCCACAAAGAGGAACACAGCCGCAAGCATGAGCGATATGATTCTCAACTGCAAAAGATAACGCTTCAAGGGATTTTCCTCCCAAAATAGGATGTATAGTAAAAGTGAGCTGTAAGACTTGAGAAACGGTCTGTGACCGTTTCTCAATGTCTTATTATACCATATTGCGTGCCAAAACGCAACTTTTCTGTTCAAATCGCGAAAAGAAGTCTGCAAGACATTGAAGAATGAATCTGCGATTCATTCTTCAATGTCTTGTTCTAATTATCTCTTGAGCATTTTTCGGCATCGATTGCGAGAACAAGCATAAGCGCGTCGAGCGCGTCGTTCGGATTTTTTACGTCAATTGAGTATGTGTCGGTAAAATTGAAGATTTCCTTTGTGATGACGGCGACGGGAGCGCCCGTATGCGAGAAAATTTCGTAATCCCATTCAAGAAAGCTTCCCTCGACGTGCCAGCCGTTGAAATCGATGTTGTAGCGGGGCTTGAAAAGCGTAAATTCCTTGCTTATGCATCCGATATAAGTCTCCCCGTCGCCCCTGTAAATCTCGAATTTCGGCAAAAAGGTGAAAATTCGCTGCCTTACGACGCCGACGCAGTCACCGCGGGCGCTGAAAATTTTGAAGCGGTGTCCCCATGAAAGCTGACCCCTGACGACAAAGACGGTATTTCCGTTTTCATCGTAAATGTCATAGCTGTCAAACCATGAAAAAAAGCGCTGCTTGAATAAAAGTCTCATATGCTCCTCCGATAAATGTTTTCTGATATTAAATATATCTGCTTGCTTTTGCTGCTTTGCTTATTCGTCTTATACTTTTTCCTCTGCTTTTTCCCGTATTTCTCGCTTTTGATTTTTTGGTATAAAAACAGTATCGCGGACAACCTCATTCATTAAATCCAAAACCGCTTCGTATGTGTCCTCAAACCGAATATCCTTTGCATAATCAAATTCCATATCCATGGTTGCTCTCGTATCAAGACCCACCATAGCAGCCAACAAAAAACCGCCTTTTAGTATAAAATTATCATGATATTCCGATACGGAAATTCGTTCGAGCAATCTTTCAAGCATATAATTCTGCAAAACAATCTGAGCGGAAATGTGCTTTTCTTTAGCCATGTTCTTAATATATGCTTTCAGCTGCATTGCATTTTTCATATAAGCACCTCCAAATACTGTCTCACCCGTCTTTCAACCCGCATTAATTTTGCAAATTCCGAAAGCAGCGGCAGATTTTTGTTATTGCACCTTGAATATCTTTTGAATGCATCCGTAATCACCTGTATATCAATCGCATACCGTGTCTGCAAAATATCGCATAATGTATGCTCAATGCAGTAAACATTTACCTTATTGCCCGATGGTGTCAAGGCTGTTTCAATTCCCTGCTCGTATATTTCTTTTTTTACTCTGTGAGCGTTTATTTCATTCTTAATTGAGGAGGTATTATATGACGCGGGAAAGGTCATATCAAGCTTGATAGGTGTTCTATCGGTAAAACCGAGCAGATATAGCGCAGAGGTATTTGAAAAAACGCCTTTTTTGAATCTGATTTGCAAATTATAGAACTCATCATCCAACATTGCGGGCAGCACATAAACACCTCTTGCTGAATGCTCCAATAAACCCTTGTCCACTAAAGTACGAAGATAAGTACGGTGTATATTCATGTCATCCACTTGTTTGGTTGTAATTGTACCGCCGTTTGACTCGGCAGCTTTCAAAATTTTCTCCGTCGCTGTCATATAGTCCTCCATGCAACTTTCATGCCTATTATTATAGATTATATAGGCACGAAAGTCAAGCACCGCTGATAATTCGAAATTATTTTTTATTGCTGATTGCATTTTACCGCGCAGGGGTGAATAATAAAGATTGCCCATATACGTATATTGGGTTTCGATTTGCATCCGATTAAAAAAATCCCGCCGGCTTTGCGCCATGGCGGGATTATATTCCGGAGCGGGTGGGATTCGAACCCACGTGACGTTGCCGTCAAACTGATTTCGAGTCAGCCCCGTTATGACCTCTTCGATACCGCTCCGTGTTATTTGCGCCGTGCATTTTCTGCCGACGCACATATTATCGCACACTTTTTCCGTTTTGTCAATACCCTGCACAAAAAAATTATAAATTTTTGCGGCGGGGGCTTGACACGGGGCAAATTATGTGCTAAAATAGACACTGCAAAATCGAAGAGCGGAAAAATCGACACACGGAGAAGTCGCCTAGTTGGTCGAGGGCGCGCGACTGGAAATCGCGTAACCGTCACAAGCGGTTCAAGAGTTCGAATCTCTTCTTCTCCGTATCAATTATGATAAAAAACGCACGGAAATCCCGTGCGTTTTTTATTTTCCCGCGCTTTGCATCCCGCACGGCTGCGTTCCCTTTCATTTTTCTCAGCACCGCGGCATATACATGGTGAAAAAAGGAGGTGCGGCTAATGCTTGACACCGCCGCACGCGCGCTCTCGGCGCTCATGATACCGCTTCTTTTCACGGCGGGACTTTATTTCGGGTTCGCGACGCGGTTTTTTTATATTTTTCACCCGATTAAGACGCTCCGCCGTGTTTTCGGCAAAAAAGACGGCGGCATATCTCCGCTGCGCGCGGCATCCGTCGCACTTGCCGGCACGCTCGGGGTCGGCAACATAACGGGCGTTATCACGGCGATTTACTCGGGCGGTCCCGGCGCGGTATTCTGGATGTGGGTATCCGCGCTCGCCGCGATGTCAGTCAAATACGCAGAAACGGCGCTTGCCGTGCGATTCAGACGCGGGGCGGCGGGCGAACACTACGGCGGCGCGCCCTTTTACATAAGGGACGGGCTTGGCGGCGGGAAATTCGCGCGCGCGCTCGGCGGCTTTTTCGCCGTTCTCTGCGTTATAAACTCATTTGTCGTCGGGAATATACTCCAAATCAACGCGGCGGCATCCGCAGCTCACGACGCCTTCGGGATAAATCCCGTTGCCGTCGGCGCGGCGGCGGCGCTTCTGACATTCGCCGTCATCGTCGGCGGCGCCAAGCGAATTTCGGCGCTCACCTCGCGCCTTATTCCCGCCGTTTCGCTCCTCTATATTTTCATGTGCGTCTTTGTAATTTTCACATACGGCGAATATTTTTGTGACGCGCTTTTCGATATTTTCACCTCGGCGTTTTCGTTTCGCTCCGCCCTCGGGGGCGCGGGCGGCTACACCGCCGCCGAGGCTGTCAGATTCGGCGTCACCCGCGGTATTCTGACAAATGAGGCGGGATCGGGCACATCTCCCACGGCTCACGCCTGCTCCGACGCGAAATCCCCGCACGAGCAGGGGACTTTAGGAATTTTCGAGGTGTTTGTCGATACGATTCTCATCTGCTCGCTCACAGCACTTTCGATTCTCACCGCATCAAGGGCGGGAATCACTCTCTCGAACGACCCGATGCGGGCGGCATCTCTCGCCTTTTCATCCGTTCTCGGCGCTCTTGCCCCGCCGCTTCTCACCGCAGTCTCCGTGATGTTCGTCTTTGCGACTGTCATTTCTCAGCACTACTACGGCGAGACTGCGGTGCGCTATCTCTTCCCGGGCGCCGGGGCGCGCCGCGCGTATACGCTCCTTTACGTATGCGCCGCCGTCGTCGGCTCAGTCATATCGCCTGCCGTCATGTGGAACACGGCGGATATTATCGTCGGCGCGATGACGTCCGTCAACGTCGTCTGCCTTCTTCTTGAAAGGCGTTATTTTCGCCGCGGAGAAGCACGGATAAATCACCCTGATTTGCCTATAATATAGGGTTGAAACAAGAAGACAATGAGTGCTATAATTTTATCGGAAAGCCTGATTTCAAGGAGGTATACAAAATGAAGAGAAGATTGTCAGCACTTTCCCTATGCCTTGTCATTGCCCTCACGGCAGCCCTCTCGCTGCCCCTGACAGCATCATCGGCAGTGTCGTCAAACGCATCTGACGATGCGTTCGCAAGCGTGACGATTGACGGAGAAGTCTTCGCGGCAGGGCAGACGAGAATCATCGACGACACGACGTGCGTTCCCTTTCGGGCGTTTGTAAACGCCATGACAGGCGGGGAGGCTGTCGTATGGTGGGACGGAGACGAAAAAATCGCCTACGCGGAGTATGAGGGCGCAGTTATTTCCGCGGCGATAGGAGCGCATTACATCACCGCAAACGGTCGGTACCTTTGGTGCGGGACGGAGACGTACTTAAAGGACGGCACGACCTATGTCGCCGTCCGCCCGCTTGCGGAGGCTTTCGGCGCGGAGGTGACATGGCAAAGCGAGGGACGGCGCGTCATTGTCAGCGCGCGTGGGAACATGATAGAATCGGGCGACACGTATTACGACGCCACCGACCTATTCTGGCTCTCGCGCATAATAAGCGCGGAGGCACAGAGCGAGCCGCTTTCGGGCAAGCTTGCCGTCGGCGCCGTCATTTATAACAGAATCGCGTCGGACGATTATCCCGACACCGTATATGGGGTTATATTCGACGAGACGGGCGGCGTACAGTTCACGCCCGCCGCCACCGGCACGATTTACTGCGACCCGACGGAGGAAAGCGTAATCGCGGCAAAGCTTTGTATGGACGGATACATATGCGACGAGCGCATTCTCTTTTTCTGCGCCACGTCAATCGCCGCCGTCTCATGGGCGGGTCAGAACCGCACATATCTATACACAATCGAGGGACACGCCTTTTTTGCGTGAAAAAAACGCACGGGATTTCCGTGCATTTTTTGTGCTTCCGCTGATATTATACAAGCTTTGCCTCGCCGAAATATTTGCACGCCTTCGGCACGATGAATTTCACCGCCCTGTTGACGGACGTAAGCTCCACCTCACCGTAGCTGCCGCCGTATTCGCCGTCCGTCGTCCATGCGACAGGCTCCGTCGCCGTCACGCGCAGATAAGACGTTGAGAACTGATACGCGACGTGACCGTCAGCCTTTCGCTTCACCATCGCGCGCACAAGACGTTGCATACGGTGAGGAGAGGACGGATTTTCAAATAAAATCACCTCGAATTTTCCGTCGTCGAGCGAAACCTTTGATTCAAGCTGTATCTTCATCCCGCCGATTGAGCGCGAATTTGAGGCGCTGCCGTAAACGAAATCCCCCTCAAGCACGCCGCCGTCGTATTCGATTTTCATGCTGTACGGATGAAAAGCGTAATTCAGGTGCGAGGCGCCGTGAAATAAATACGCGAGCTTTCCGAAACGGTTTTTCATCTTCTGCGGCGTTGAATACGACGTGTCCGTAAACGAGCCGAACGCGGCGACATAAGCAAACGGGCGATTTCCGAGCATTCCGACGTCGCATTCGCGCACATTCCCCTCTACGATGATTTCCGCAGCCCTTATCATATCCATCGGAATATCGTGCGACACGGCAAAATCGTTCACCGTTCCCGCAGGTATGTACCCGAGCGGCGGCATGACGATTCCCCTGTTTTTCGCCTCTATCATCGCGTGAAACGCCTCGTTGAGCGTTCCGTCGCCGCCCGACACGACGATTGTATCGAACATCGCGCCCCTTGCAAGAATAATTTCCGGCGCGTGACCCGAATACTGCGTCGTCTCGACCGTGACGTCATAGCCTCCCTTGACGAATCTGTCGATTACGTCAAGGAAATTCTGGCGCACCTCCTGTCCCGCGACAGGATTGGCTATAAAAAGCAGCTTTTTCATCTTTCGATTCAACAAATACTCCGCGCATGAAATATGTGCTATAAATTATAACCCTTTCACCGGCAAATTTCAAGTACACAAACAAAAATTTTGTTTCATCTGCATATGTTTTCATATGCGTCACGTCATGTTCGTGAAAATTTTTATTTTTCGCACAAAATGTCGGATTTCTGCGTAATTTTTTCTCAAAAACGCTTGACAGACGGCTATTTGTAGTGTATAATAATTACAGCAAACCACCAATGGAGGGCAAAGCTATGAAAAAATGGCGTATAATCAGAATCATAGGCGCGGTTTTGCTTTTATCGATAGTTGTGATTATAGTGTTATACATTGCTGCATTGTTTCTCAACATCCTGACAAAGCTCCCGCATAGTTATCGATATGTAACGGCTGTCGAAATGATTGTTCCGACATTCTTCGTTTCGGGATTTATAATGCTCAAGCTCTCGTACAGAATGGAGGAAAAAGAAAAGTGGAAAGAAAAATCAGGCGGGTAACTCCGTGCGCCGCATCAAATAAAAACCATAAGCAATCCCCTGCTTCCCGCAGGGGATTGCTTTTATATGTTGCAATTCAGGCGAATATAGTATATAATTGTATCATAAAGAGTATCGTGAGGATTTCAATATGTATAAATGGCAGTACGAAAATAAGGTGGGCGAGGTGTCGGTGAGGCGATGCCGCGTGCTTGTGCTCGGCGGCGGGATGGCGGGCGCTCATGCCGCTATCGGCGCGGCGGAGGCTCTCGGCGGCGATGGCGTAATTTTAGTTGACAAGGCGAACATTGCCGGGGCGGGCGCCGCGGGGTTGGGCGTCGATCACTGGGAGATGGCGTGCACGAATCCGTGCTGCCGCGTCTCACCCGAAGAGATGGCGTATGCGCTCATAAGGGAGCAGGACGGCTACAGCAACGGAATCGCGCACTACATAGAATGCCGCGAGGGCTGGGACAGGCTGAGAGACCTCGAGGCGGCAGGCGCGAAAATACGCGATACGGACGACGAATTTGTCGGCGCTCCCTTCCGCGACGACAAAACAAAGCTCATGTTCGCATACGATTACGATAACAGATACACGCTGCGCGTCTGGGGCACGGGCTTCAAGCCCGCGCTTCGCCGGCGCGCGACGGCGCTCGGAGTGACGCTGCTTGAATATACGGAGGCAAGCTCCCTCATAATGTCGGAGGACGGGAAATCCGTCCGCGGCGCGATTCTGACCGATATTCACACGGGAATGCTTCATGCCGTGCTCGCCGACGCCGTTGTGCTTGCGATGTCGCGTCCCGCGCGAATCTGGCTCTTTGACCCCGACGTGCCGGGGCTTTCGGAATTTCGTCCGCTTCAGTGCGTCGGCAGCGGACACGCTATGGGCTGGCGCGCGGGAGTTGAGTTCACGATGATGGAAAAATCCGTGCGCGCGGAATATTCGGCTGCGGGACGCAGCTTTCCGACATATTCGGCGGGAAACAATCACAATACGTGGTACGCAGCCTCAATCGTTGACAGCGAGGGGCGCGAGCTGCCCTATCTTGACCGCGACGGAAACGAAATCCCGACTGTTGACGGGCGTTACCGACCCGCAAAGGGGCAGAAATTTTTCCTCAAGGGCGGCGTCATCGACGAGGCGAAATACGAATTCCGCGGTCCCGAGACAATAAGCTTCGGGGAGGCGGAGCGGCGCGGATATAAGCCGCCGTTTTACGCCGATCTTTCGCGTATGCCCGAATACGAGCGGCGCGTGATTTTCGGAATGATGGTCGGCGAGGAGGGAAAGACGAAAATTCCCGTCTACGACGCGCTCACAAGGCGCGGCTTTGACCCCGCGCGCGATATGCTCCGCGTTTACGGCACGGGATGGAAATCGGCGTCGTTTTCGGATGACGAGCGGCAGCTTTTCGGCGCACCCGGCGGAGTGCTGAACGACTGGGAGCTTATGACAAACATCGGCGGGCTTTTCGCGGCGGGGGATCAGCTTTTCGCGTCAGACTGCGCGGGATTCGCGGCGGCGACGGGACATTATGCGGGTCGCCACGCGGCAAAATACGCGCTTGCGCATGAAAGGTCGGGCGATGCGGTCGGCAAATGCGAGACGGAATTTATAAAGCGCGAGGCGGAGCGCCTCTACGCGCCGCTTTTCTCTGACGGCGGCGCCGACTGGCGCGAGCTTAACCGCGCGGTATCAAAGCTTATGCGCCGCTCGTGCGGAGCTGTAAAATCAGATGCGCTGCTCACCGAGGGTCTTTTTGCGATTGACGAATACAGGCGCGAGGCTTACCCGAAAATTTCATGCTCAAATCCGCATGAGCTTATGCGGGCGCATGAGGTATCCGACATACTCGACGTATGCGAGCTGATACTTTATTCGTGCCTTGCTCGTCACAAAAGCTGCGCGCCGCTCTGCTTTGAACGCGCGGACGATGAACCGTCCGCCGGTGATGAGAACGCATTCATCGTGACACGGCGCGGGGAGGACGGAAATGTTATATCGCGCACTCTGCCGCACGGATATTTCGGAGATCTTGCGGCGGGATATGAGGCGCACAACAAAAAAGGAGGCGCGGAATGAAGATAACGCTTGATATAAAAAAGCCCGGGCTTACAGCAGCCGAATACGAGGCGCACAACAAAGAAGGGAACGCGGAATGAAGATGAAGATAACGCTTGACTTTAAAAAGCCC
>JAJQCT010000032.1:0-148641 GCA_021202555.1 Clostridiales bacterium | reverse complement strand
CAAAGAAGGGAACGCGGAATGAAGATGAAGATAACGCTTGACTTTAAAAAGCCCTTGCTTACGGCAAAGGAGACGGGATGCAGCGTTTCCCCGCTTCGCTTTGACGAGGCGCTCTGCATCGGCTGCGGGAGGTGTGCCGCAATCTGCCAGTCGGACGTGATGATGCCGAGCGGCGAGGCAGGGCGCCATCCGATTGTGCTTTATCCCGGCGAATGCTGGTACTGCGGGCGATGTGTCATGTCATGCCCCACGGGAGCCGTTACACTGCATCATCCGATTTATAATGAAACGAAGTTTGTTCGCAGCAAAGCCGTGAACAGTTAAATCCGACGCGCCAAAGCGCGTCGGATTTAACCGTCTCAAAAGCGACGCTTTTGAGACGATTTATCCCGTGCGAGGCACGGATTTAACTTTTTCACTATTGCACATCCCCCGCTTTTGTGCTATAATAACATTGAAGGATAAATCACAGATTTATCCTTCAAGTTAGTGAATATCGAAAATCAATCATAGATTTATTTTCAATATTCACGGTTCAGCGCTTAATTTTGTGCTATAATATATACGGCGGGATTCCGTCCGATTCTGAATTTGTGGGAGAATGTTAAAATGACTTACGAACTTGAGCTTTGCGGGCTTAAAAGAGAGCTGCCGCTTTGCCCCCTGACCGAGGATCTTTACATAGGCGCGTTCGTCACCTTCGGCGATCCCGAGCTTGTGACCGCCTGCGCCGAGGAGCTTCTGCGCCGCGTACCCGATTTCGATTATATGCTGACGGCTGAATCAAAGGGCATTCCCGTCACGCATGAAATGGCGCGGCTTGCGGGAAACAGGCGTTATTTTCTCGCAAGAAAGACGCCGAAGCTTTACATGACGGGAGTTTTTGAGGTTTCCGTCAAATCAATTACGACAAAAAAGATGCAGAAGCTCTTCCTCGACACCGCAGAGGCGGAGGAAATGAAGGGCAAGCGAATACTCATCGTCGATGACGTTATATCGACGGGCGAATCGCTGTCGGCGCTTGAAAAGCTCGTCAATGAGGCGGGCGGCATTATCTGCGGGCGCGCCTGCATTCTCGCAGAGGGCGATGCCGCAAAGCACGACGATATAATCTCGCTCGCTCCGCTGCCGCTTTTTGATAAAGAGGGACATCCTATACAGGACTGAGCATATATATTGTTTTATAAAAAAGGGGTGCTTTTGAAAGCACCCCCTTTTTTTGAAAATCATTCATTACTCCATGCTATCGTCGTCATAAGCGCAAGCTCGGCGTGAGATGCGTCAAGGCGGCTGTACTGCACGACGACAGGCTCGCTCGATTCGACGAGTATCGCGTAGGGCGTATCATACGGAATCGTCTCTCCGTTTTCCCCGCGGATTTTGTCAAGCCTTACATGATTTGTACGACCCGCGCCGCAGACGGCGGAAAATCCCGTGACAGGGTCTCTGTCCTCAAAAAGAAGCGTAAAATCGAGCCTCGCGTCAGCATCTCCCGTGTTGATTACACAGACAGCCTCATGCGTCACAAGCTCGTTTTTCGATTCGGAGCCTAAAAATGCGTCGGGTATGAGCCACACCCGCTTCCCGTATGCCTTCATTTGTTTATTTCTCCCCTTTCAAAAATATCAAGTATGGTGCGCGCCATCTCTCCCGCATCGCCGACAATAAAGTCGGCGCCCGCTCTTTTTATCACAGAGGCGGGGCGATAGCCCCATGTCACGCCAACACAGCGTGCGCCGACGCCGTGAGCCGTCATGACGTCAACATCCGAGTCCCCGACGAATATGAGGTCGGATGCCGAGGTGCCGAGCGCCTCGGCAACCGCATTCGGCGCCTCGGGCGAGGGCTTTGCCTTGTATTTCCCCTGCCCCAGCACAAAATCAAACGTGTCGGGAAACCATTTCCCGATGAGAGCCGATGTCAGCTCGTCGGGCTTGTTTGAAAGCACCGCAAGCGACGCTCCCGCAGATTTGAGCGACATGAGCGCGTCGGAAATTCCCGCGTAGGGTGCGGTCGCCTCCGAAAAATGCGCGCGGTAATATTCGCGGTAGACGCCGAGCGCCTCGTCAATTTCTCCCTCATTCGCCCCCTTCGGCAGCGACGAGGCAATCAGATACCGCGAGCCGTAGCCGATACCCGAAAGCGTTTCCTTTACATTGCGCTCGGGATATGAAAGCTCCCGCAGCATTGCGTTCACAGACGCGAATATGTCGGGCAGCGTGTCGAGCAGCGTCCCGTCAAGGTCGAATACAACACATTTTTTCATAGATTTCACCATGACCTTCGCATCAACGAAAGTTTCCCTTCATTCGGAATTGTGTCCGGTTCCGCATAGCGGAATCGTCGCACCGCCTTTTGTGCGACGAAGGACACAAAACGTCGAGTTTGAAAGATTTATCTTTCAAACTTGTTTTTTCTTTGCTTCATAAAGCGCGCCCGCAGCCCGCCGCAGATACGCGGCATATTCCGCGCAGAGCGAGCGCGGCGAAATTATCGTTATCCTGTCCGAGAACATGAAAAGCCATGCGTAAAACATCGGGCTTGCCGCCACCTTAGCCGAAAGCACAAATTTGTCCGAGCCGTGCGGCTTCGTTTCCGCCCCCTCGCCGAATTTGTCGATTACGGCGTCCATCGCCTCGCTGCGGCAGAGAAATTCCGCGTCGTATTCGCGCCCGTCGTACATATCAAATACGCTTTTCGCGTATTTTCTCTCGCTGAATGCCGCGGGAACGCCCCGAGCGGGCGTATCCGTCAGCATAACGCCGTCCATTCTGTCAACGCGGAACGTCGTCGTGCCGCCGTGAAGCTCATCATATCCGACGACGTAATAGTTGTCGTTATTCCACAGCACGGAGTAAATGGAAAGCATATAAACCCTGCCGCCGTGCTTGTAAACGCGGCGCTTTTTGCTGTCGTAGGTGAAATATTTGAAGCAAATCATGCGCTTTTCGTAAACGGCACGCCAGATTATATCGGTCGTGTGGAAAAGCTGCCGCGACCGCGCCTTCGGGCGCTCCGAATAGTAAAGCCGCCCGCGCAGCCTCGCCCTCTCCCCGGCACACGCGGACGAGGCGAGCTTTTCTATCAAAAGTCTGCTGTCCTCGCGCCCGATAAAGCGTGATGACTGCACCGCGTCAATCAAAAGCTTGATTTCAGTCACCGAGAGCGGTCGGGAGGCGACCCTATACCTGTTCTGCGTGCTTCTCTCGCACTCAATTCCGACTCCCGCGCGCTTGATATTTTCAATATCGTCCGCAATCGTCCGCCTGTCGGCGGGTATTCCCGCGGCGGCGAGATGCTCGCTTATCATTTTTATCGTCGCGAAGTGCGTCTCGTCCGTGTTTTCATATAAATACAAAAGCACGCGCACGGCGCGTTCCTTTCCGTCATCGCGCAATAAAGTCACCTCCGGAGACAAAAAAATCACCCGCCCTCGCAGCTCTCGCAAAGGCGGGTATTTCATTTCAAAGGCACCACCCGGAATCGGACCGGGGAATAAAGGTTTTGCAGACCTCTGCCTTACCGCTTGGCTATGGTGCCGCCGCAGCTAAGAGTATATCACATCTCTTTCAAAAATGCAACAGCAAAATCAAAAAAATTTCGCCTCGCGGCGAATTTTTTTTCGCCGGGGAGCGATTTTTGCGAAAATAGCGCTTGACAAGCGCATTTTTATATAGTATAATAATAGTCGCGTTTTGAATAAGCGCTGATATGGCTCAGTCGGTAGAGCGCATCCTTGGTAAGGATGAGGTCCCCGGTTCAATTCCGGGTATCAGCTTTGGAAAAAAGAGGAGACTTTTTGAAAAAGGTCTCCTCTTTTTTTGCGTTTTACATACATTTTACTCACCCTGTCTTTTCGATTTTACATGACGGCTGTATCATATACACATACCGAAAGGCAAAATCAAAAAGGAGGATTTCATTTTTATGATGAAAAAAATTATTTCGGTTATGTTGGCGGCGGCACTTGCCGCATTAGCTCTTGTCTCATGCGGGACGAGCGGAGGAGATGAGGACACGACGGCGGGCAGCGGCACGAACGGCGGATCGGACACGACAACGGCTGCGAGCGAAACCGTTTCGGGAACAGTCACGACAAACGGCTCCACATCGATGGAAAAGGTAATCGGCTCGCTCGGCGAGGCGTTTGAAGCGCTTTACGACGGCGTGACCGTCGAATATTCCGCGACGGGATCCGGCTCGGGAATACAGGCTGTCATCGACGGAACGTGCGAAATCGGACTTTCAAGCCGCGCGCTCACGGATGATGAGGTCGCCGAAGGACTGACGGGAACCGTTATCGCATACGACGCGATTGCAGTCATCGTCGATACCTCGAACACAGTAACGTCGCTTACGCTTGATGAAATCGCCTCGATTTTCAAGGGCGAGATTACAAACTGGAGCGAGCTTGGCGGTGAGGATGCCGAAATTGTCGTCATCGGGCGCGAGGCAGGCTCCGGAACACGCGGAGGCTTTGAGGAAATCGTCGGCGTCGAGGACGAATGCGATTACGATCAGGAGCTGACCTCAACGGGAGACGTCATCACATCAGTATCGACAACGCCCGGCGCTATCGGCTACGCATCGCTCGCATCAGTCAGCGATTCGGTCACAACCGTAACGGTTGACGGCGTTTATCCGAGCGAGGATACGGTGCTTGACGAAACATACGCGATAGTTCGTCCGTTCGTGTTTGTAACAAAAACGGATGCGACGCTCTCAACCGTCGCCGAGACATTCTTCAACTGGGCGACAACGAGCGAGGACGCGAAAACATTAATCTCGAACGCGGGTGCCGTTCCCGTATCGTGACGGATGGCTGAAAAAATTATGCGCAGGAATGCACCTGACGACGCAAAATCAGGAATGACGCGGCGGGGAGAAATCTTCGAGGGCATAGTTCACGGTATATTTTTGATACTCGGTCTTTTAACCGTAGGATGCGTGCTTCTGATAACGATTTATCTCGTCGCCGCGGGTATTCCCGCGATAGCGGAAATCGGAATTGTCGAATTTCTCTTCGGGACGGAGTGGGCGCCCACCTCCTCCGAGCCGAGCTACGGAATTCTCGCGTTTATCCTAACGAGCGTCTGGGGCATGGCGGGCGCGCTCATAATAGGCGTTCCCGTGGGATTTTTTACGGCGATATTTGTCTCAAAATTCGCGCCCGCGAAGCTCAAAGCTGCTATAGAGAGCGTCGTAAACCTGCTTGCGGGAATCCCGTCCGTAATATACGGACTTATCGGCATGACAGTGCTTATTCCCGCAATCAGAACAATATTCGGCGTCGCGAACGGCGCGACGCTCCTCGCGGCAATCATCGTCCTTTCCGTGATGATTCTGCCGAATGTAATAAGTCAGTCCGTCACGGCTCTCGACGCCGTGCCGTCGGAATATGAGGAGGCGTCGCTGGCACTCGGCGCGACACCGACGGAAACATATTTCAAGGTAAGCGCTCCCGCGGCGAAAAGCGGGATTGCAGCCGCCGTGGCGCTCGGAATGGGACGCGCCGCCGGCGAGGCGATGGCTGTCATGATGGTGGCTGGAAATGTCGCGAATATGCCCTCGCTTTTCTCAAGCGTGCGGTTCCTCACAACGGCAATAGCGAGCGAAATGTCCTATGCATCGGGGCTTCGCCGCGAGGCGCTCTTCTCAATAGGGCTTGTGCTTTTCCTCTTTATCATGCTGATAAACGCGACGCTGAATTTCTTCCTCAAGGGAAAAAGCAAAAAGAGGTGAATTTAATTGGACATACCAAAGCAAATCGAATCGGTCGCCGAAAGTGAGCGGGGCGGCATAAAAACGGGCGAGGGCGCAAAAAGAAAAGCATATATAATCGCCGCAAAGCTTCTCATGGGGGCGGCGACAGTCCTCACCGTCGGGGTCGCGGCGTTCATGCTTATATACGTCATGGTTCGCGGACTGCCGAACATAACATGGGAGCTGCTTTCAACAACAAGAAGCTATCTTGAAAACAGAATCGGCATTCTGCCCGATATACTTAATACGCTCTATACGCTTTTCACAACAATTTTAATCGTCGTGCCGCTCGGCGTCGGCGCCGCCGTTTATCTAACGGAGTATGCGAAATCAAGGCGGCTCGTCTCCGCGATAGAATTTGCGGCGGAAACGCTTTCGGGAATCCCCTCGATTATATACGGACTTGTCGGAATGCTCGTCTTCTGTCAGGCGCTCGGTCTTGGCAACACTTTAATGGCAGGCGTTCTGACGCTCGCGGTCATGAATCTGCCGACGGTGATGAGAACGGCTCAGGAAAGCCTCAAAACGGTGCCCGCCTCGTACCGCGAGGGCGCGTTCGCTCTCGGAGCCGGCAAATGGCGCGTCATACGCACGGTCGTTTTGCCGTCGTGCGTTGACGGCGTAATAACGGGCGTCATTCTCTCCGTCGGGCGTATACTCGGCGAATCCGCAGCGCTGCTTTATACGGCAGGCTTCGCGCATAAGCTTCACGGATATTTTGAGGGACTGTCGAGCTCCGGCGCAACTCTCACCGTGGCGCTCTACGTATACGCGAAGGAGGACGGAAATTTTGAGGTTGCCTTCGCAATCGCGTCAATACTTATGATTATGACGCTTATTCTGAACGCGGCGGCATCTGCGGTGAGACATCATTTCAAGAAAAAGAGGTCATAAGTTTGAAAGATAAATCTTTCAAACTTAGTCGTTTTGTGTCCTTCGTCGCACAAAAGGCAGTGAAACGATTCCGCTACGCGGAACGTAGCGATTCCACAATGTAGAACCGGACACAAATCCGAATGAAAGGAAACTTTCGCAGACGCGAAAGTCATGGTGAATAAAATGACGGAAGAAAACAATGAAGAAAAACTTATAACGACAGAGAAGCTTTCGCTCTGGTACGGAAAAACGAAAGCGCTTAAGGAAATTTCAATTGAAATTGAAAATCACAGCGTGACGGCTCTCATAGGACCCTCGGGGTGCGGCAAATCGACGTTTCTCAAAACGCTCAACCGCATGAACGACCTTGTTCCCGATGTGAAAATCGAGGGGCGCGTGACGTACAAAGGACAGGATATTTACGCAAAATCAACGAACGTAAACGAGCTTCGGCGCTCCGTCGGCATGGTGTTCCAGAAGCCGAACCCGTTTCCGATGAGCATTTACGACAACGTGGCATACGGACCGCGCACTCACGGCGTGAGGGGACGCGCGAAGCTCGACGACATTGTTGAGCGCTCGCTGCGGGACGCCGCCATATGGGACGAGGTGAAGGACAGGCTGAAAAAGTCCGCGCTCGGGCTGTCGGGAGGACAGCAGCAGAGGCTCTGCATTGCCCGCGCGCTCGCGGTCGGACCCGACGTACTCTTAATGGATGAGCCGACAAGCGCGCTTGACCCGATTTCAACATCAAAAATTGAGGAACTTGCCGTGAAATTAAAAGAAAAGTATGCTATAATAACAGTAACCCATAATATGCAGCAGGCGGCGAGAATCTCCGACACGACGGCGTTCTTCCTTCTCGGCGAGCTTGTGGAATACGGACGGACGGAAAAAATATTTTCGGTGCCGAGCGATAAGCGGACTGAGGACTATATTACGGGGAGGTTCGGATAATGAGAAATACACTTGACAAAGAGCTTGAAACTCTCAACCGAGAGATAATCGAGACGGGAGCGCTCTGCGAGGAGGCGATAAAGCTCGCAAGCGAGGCGTTTTTGGAGGGAGATGCGTCGCGCGCGCAGCAGGTTTACTCGACGGATTCGGAAATTGACAAAATGGAGCATTCGATTGAGACGCGGTGCATGAATCTTTTATGGAGGCGGCAGCCGTTCGCGAGCGATTTCAGGCGCGTTTCGGCGGCGCTCAAAATGGTAAGCGACATGGAGCGAATCGGCGACATGGCGTCAAACATCGCGGAAATCACGGGCTTTCTCGGCGGGCTTTGCGGAGATGAGCGCGACCTCATCTCGGGAATGGCGCATGAGACGGTAAAAATGGTGACAAGCGCCGTCGATTCATATGTCAGAAACGATTTCGAGCTTGCGGGAAATGTCATCGACGGCGACGATTTAATCGACGATTATTTCAGGCGCGTCAAGCGTGCGCTTGTCGGACGGATAGCGCAAAAGCCCGACGAGGGCGAATACGAGCTTGACATTCTGATTGTGGCGAAATATTTCGAGCGAATAGGCGACCACGCAACGAACATAGCCGAATGGGTGCGGTATTCGATTGACGGCGAAATCAGAACGGAGACAAGATACGCAAAATAAAAGGGCTGCAAAAAAGAGGTATACTGAAAATAATAAAAAAAGAGGTGACAACATGATATTTGTCGTTGAGGACGACGCGGGAATACGCGAAATTGAGGTTTACACGCTCATGCAGACGGGATTTGAGGCGCAGGGCTTTCCCGACGGCGAAAAGCTTTTCTCGGGTCTGAAAAAAAACACGCCTGAGCTGATAATACTTGACATTATGCTGCCCGGCGAGGACGGAGTTTCGATTCTGAAGCGTCTGCGGGCGGAGAATACCACCTCAAAAATCCCCGTCATCATGGCGACGGCAAAGGGGCTTGAATATGACAAGGTAAAAAGCCTCGATCTCGGCGCGGACGATTACCTCGTCAAGCCCTTCGGCATGATGGAGATGGTATCGCGCGTCAAAGCGGTGCTTCGCCGCACCTCTCCCCCGAAAAAGACGGAGACGCTGCGGGTTTTGGGCATTGCGCTTTCCGATGAGGGACGCTCCGTCACGGTGGACGGCGTGCCGATTGCGCTCACATATAAGGAATTTGAAATACTGAAGCTTTTCATGTCGCACATGGGCGTCGTTTTCACACGTGACAGGCTCTTTTCCGAGGTATGGGGAATGGACTTTTACGGCGAGACGCGCACGGTCGATATGCATATACGCACTCTCCGCTCAAAGCTCGGCGATTACGGCAGGCTGATTGTTACGGTAAGGGGCGTCGGATATAAGCTTGAGGTTCCGGGGAGGGAGAGGACAGCAAATGGTTAAAAAGATTTTTCGCTCAAACCTCGCCGTAACGCTCGCGGTGCTGCTCGCAGCGTTTGTATTGCTGATGGGCTTCCTTTACGAATATTTTTCGGCGATTTCAAGGGGTGAGCTTGAGGTGCTGACAGACACGCTCGCCTCCGCCTTTGATTACGGCGGCGTGGATGCGCTCGAGGCTGTCGTTCCCGACGAGCGGCGCGTCACGCTCATTGACGGGGACGGAAACGTCATTTACGATTCCGTCGTTGACGCGGAGACGATGGAAAATCATTCCGACCGCGAGGAATTTATCGAGGCGACAAGCGTCGGCGTCGGCGAAAGCACGCGCTATTCCTCAACTCTGACGGAGCGGACGATTTACAGAGCGGTGCTTTTGTCTGACGGCAGCGTCCTGCGCGTTTCCGTCAGCGGATATTCCGTGCTGACCCTCACGCTCGGAATGCTCCAGCCGATGCTCATATGCGCCCTCGCGGCGCTTGCGCTCTCAGCCTTCATCTCGTCGAAAACGGCTAAAAAAATCGTCGTTCCGATAAACGAGCTTGACCTTGAGCATCCGCTCGAAAACGACGTATACGGCGAGCTGTCGCCGCTGCTTCTGCGAATTTACAAGCAGAACGATGAAATTGAAAAGCGCATGGAGGAGCTTCGTCTGCGCGACCGCGAGCTGCGCGATATAACGTCAAATATGAAGGAAGGGCTTGTGCTTCTCGGCGAGGACGGCAAAATCGTGAGCATAAATCCCGCGGCGGCAAGCCTTTTCGATGTAAAGGGCGACGCGGTGGGGCGCGATTTCATCTGCGTCTGCCGCTCTACCGAGGTGACGGGAGCGCTTGAAAAGGCAAAATTTGAAGGACACTCCGAGACAAGATACGAAAAGGGCGGCTCGACGTGGCAGCTTGAAATGAGCCGCACGGAATCTGATTCCGGTAGCACCGGTGCATCCGGTGCGGGGACGGTTCTCATTGCATTTGACGTGACGGCAAGCCTCTCCGCCGAGGAAATGCGGCGCGAATTTACGGCGAACGTATCGCATGAGCTGAAAACGCCGCTTCAGTCGATTATGGGCAGCGCGGAGCTTCTCGAAAACGGGCTTGTGAAGGATGAGGACAAGGCGCGCTTCATCGGCAACATCCGCCGCGAATCTGAAAGGCTCGTCTCGCTGATAGACGATATAATCCGCCTCTCACGGCTTGACGAGGGGACGGATTTCACATACGAAAGCGTCGATATTTACGCGCTCGCGAAGGAAGAGGTCGAGGCGGTGTCCGAAATCGCAGCTCGCCGAAAAATCACGGTCTCGCTTTGCGGCGAGGAAACGGTCGTTTACGGTGTGCGCCGCCTGTTTCACGAGATTTTATATAATCTTTGCGACAATGCGGTAAAATATAATGTCGACGGCGGGTCGGTGACCGTCTCCGTCGGATACGAGGACGGACGGGTGCTTCTCTCCGTGCGCGACACGGGAATCGGCATTCCAAAGGAGCATATCCCGCGCATATTCGAGCGGTTTTACCGCGTAGACAAGAGCAGATCGAAGATGACGGGCGGCACGGGGCTTGGTCTTTCGATTGTCAGACACGCCGTGCTTTATATGAAGGGCGAGATTTACGTCGAAAGTGAGGTCGGCGTCGGCACCGAAATCAAGGTGCTGCTCCCGCAGCAAATTTAATCAAAAAAAGCACCTGAAGGCGAATGCCCTCAGGTGCTTTTATATTAAAAACCAGCCATCGAGTTTGCAGAAACCAAGGCATTCACAAACGCAGAGCGTTTGCGAAGAAGGCATTCACAAACGCAGAGCGTTTGCGAAGAAGGCATTCACAAACGCAGAGCGTTTGCGAAGCCTGAGCGTTTCTTCGATTATTTTTTCTGCCCGTAATATGCGTTCGGTCCGTGCTTGCGGTCAAAGTGACGGCGAAGCAGCTCCTCCTGCATCCTCTCCGTACTCTCCGCGCCGCCCGAAAGCTGCTCCGTATGATACGCCATCATCGCGATATATTCAAGCACGACGGCAGCCTCGACGCTTCCCTTCGCGGACGCGCCCCATGTAAACGGCGCGTGCGAATGAACAAGCACCGCGTGCATACGGTCGGGATCGATTCCCTTCATCGTCTCGACAATTACATGACCCGTTTCAAGCTCATACTGCCCCGCGATTTCCTCCGGGGTCATTTTTCTTGTGCAGGGTATGTCCCCGTCAAAATAATCGCCGTGCGTCGTCCCGTATGTGCGTATCGCGCGCCCCGCCTGCGCGAAGCACGTCGCCCACTGCGAATGCGTGTGCGTCACGCCGCCGATTGTCGGGAATCTGCGGTAAAGCTCAAGGTGCGTCGGCGTATCCGACGACGGCTTGAGGTCGCCCTCAACCTGATTGCCTTCAAGGTCGAGCACGGGCAGGTCGGACGGCTTCAGCTTTGAGTATTCAACTCCCGACGGCTTGATTACCATAAGCCCGCTTTTGCGGTCAATTCCGCTGACGTTTCCCCACGTAAAGGTGACAAGATTATACTCGACGAGCATCATGTTCGCCTCATATACCTGCTCTTTCAGTTCTTCAAGCATTTTTTATTCCTCCCAAAAGGTTTGATATGAAATTGCCTATCCTGTATTTTATCACCGATTCCCTTCCGCGTCAAGGCAGTTTATATAAATTTTCATGCAAAATCCGCGCTTTTCGGGCAAAATCGAAAAAAATCGCGCATCCGCGAAATTTTTTTCAAAAACCCCTTGACAGGAACATATGAATGTGCTATCATATGAACACAGTTTCATATGAATGCTCGTTCATATGAAACACGATTCAATTGAAAGGACAAGTTTGAAAGATAAATCTTTCAAACTCTACGTTTTGTGTCCTTCGTCGCACAAAAGTCAGTGCGACGATTCCGCTGCGCGGAACTGGACACAATTCCGAACGAAAGGAAACCTTCGCTAAAGCGAAGGTCACGGTATTAAAAATGAAACACGACCATACGGAAGTACTCAGCATGGTAAGGCATGAGCTGCCGACAGATGAGCTGCTCTGCGATTTATGCGATTTATTTAAGATTTTCGGGGATTCCACACGCGCGAAAATAATGTTTTCGCTGCTTGAAAGCGAGCTTTGCGTCTGCGCCATAGCGGAGCTTCTCGGCATGACGCAGTCCGCAGTGTCACATCAGCTTAAAATTCTGAAGGATGCGAATCTCGTCGGCAACAGACGCGAGGGGAAAACTGTCTATTACTTCCTCGCCGATGAGCACGTGAAGCTTATCCTCGCTCAGGGCTTCGAGCATTTAATCGAAAAGCGCGAAGAGAGTGAGTAATATTTCAGCCCGCCATGTAATGGTGTGCGGCGGAAAGCTTTTGAAGTTTCTTTGGTGGGGCATGGGGTGAAACCCCATACCGGAAAGGACACAACTATGAAGAATATCGAGCTTGAAAGAGAGCAGAAAATCAAAATCGCGCGAATTATAGCGTCATTGGTGCTGACGCTGGCGGCAGTGCTGACGCCTGCATATGTCATTCCGGCGGACGGCATAGCGAAGCTTATCATTTACGCCGTGCCGTATCTCATCGTCGGGTACGACGTAATAATCGGTGCCGTGAAGGATTTGACGAAAAGGGAGATAGGCGAGGAATTTTTAATGTCGGCGGCGACGATCGGAGCGTTCTGTCTTGCGGAATACGGCGAGGCTGTCGCCGTCATGCTGTTTTATCAGATAGGCGAGCTTTTCGGCGACATCGCGACTGACAGCAGCCGCCGCTCGATTGAGACGCTCTTTGACATCCGCCCCGACAGCGCGACAGTAATCCGCGGCGGAAAAGAAATAACAGTTCCGCCCGAGGCGGTCGAGGCGGGCGAAACTGTAATCGTGCGTCCCGGGGAAAGAATACCGCTCGACGGGGAGATTATAAAAGGCGAAACGACTGTTGACACCTCGGCGCTGACGGGCGAGAGCATTCCCGTTTCGCTCACGGCGGGAGACAAAGCCGTAAGCGGCACCGTCAATCTCTCGGGCGTATGCACAATTAAAACCTCCGGCACATACGGCGAATCGACTGTCGCGGGAATACTGCGGCTCGCGGAAACCTCCGCCGAGAAAAAAGCCCGCACCGAAAATTTCGTCGCAAGATTTGCGAAAATTTACACTCCCGTCGTCGTTGCGGCGGCGATTCTCCTCGCGCTGCTGCCGCCGATTTTCAGCTTCGGCACATTCTCCGAATGGGTCGGTCGCGCGCTTGTGTTCCTTGTAATTTCATGTCCGTGCGCACTTGTCGTGTCAGTTCCGCTTGCGTTTTTCGGCGGGCTTGGCGGCGCGTCGCGCGACGGAATACTGATAAAAGGCTCAAATTATATGGAGGTTTTAGCCGACGCGGACACATTTGTATTCGATAAAACGGGAACGCTTACAAGGGGCAGCTTCGGCGTGTCCGAAATCTGCCCTGCCGACGGAATATCCGCCGAGACGCTTCTGAAAACGACAGCATATGCCGAAAGCTTCTCGTCTCATCCGATAGCGGTGTCGATTGTGACCGCCTTCTGCGGCGAATACGGCGGCAAAATCGACAAATCGAAAATCGAAAACGCAGCCGAGACGGCAGGCAGGGGCGTGTCGGCATATATCGACGGAAAGCTTTGCCTTGTCGGCAGCGCCGAGCTTCTGAACTCGCACGGAATTATGACGCCCGCGGGCGCGGCGGATAATATCGGCGGCAGCGTCGTACATACGGCGCTTGACGGGAAATATCTCGGCTGTATTGTCGCCGCCGATGAGATAAAGCCCGACGCTGCGGAGGCGGTTTCGGAGCTTAAATCGCTCGGAATAAAGAAAATCGTAATGCTCACGGGAGATTCTGAGGCGGCGGCGCTTCGGGTCGGCGGGGCTGTGGGAGCTGACGAGATTCATGCGCGCGCGCTGCCGAAGGATAAGGTTAAAATCGTCGAGGAGCTCATAAACGAGGGACACCGCGTCGTCTTTGTCGGCGACGGGATAAACGACGCGCCGGTACTTAACCGCGCCGACGTCGGCGTCGCGATGGGAGGCATGGGGAGCGACGCGGCGATTCAGTCGGCTGATGTCGTGCTTATGGACGACAAATTGTCAAAGCTGCCGAGGTCGGTAATGCGCTCGCGCAAAACAGTCGGAATCGCAAAGCAGAATATCGTCATCTCAATCGCCGTGAAGCTCGCGGTGCTTTCCCTCGGCGCGCTCGGGCTTGCGAATATGTGGATGGCTACCGTCGCCGACGTTGGAGTTCTGATTGCAGCCGTTATAAACGCGCTGCGCACAATGAAAAAAGCTCCGCAGAAAAAGGCGCCGCCGCAAATATTCCGTGAACCCGCAAATAACCGATAAAGCAATTCCCGCAGGCTGCCGCCTGCGGGAATTATTTTGAAACGCCTTGACAAACAGACTGCTTTGCGGTATAATTATTATGGATGTGTGTTTGTACGCCCGAAAATGTGGGTACACACTCATCGGCAGTGCACAACGCGCATACTATTTTATCAAAAGAAGGTGTTTTTTATATGTCAGTTGAGGAAGAAAGGAAGCGCGGCGGAATTTCCGTCGAAACGGAGCATATTTTCCCGATTATCAAGAAGTGGCTCTACTCCGAAAAGGAGATTTTTTTGCGTGAGATTGTGTCAAACGCCTGCGACGCGGTGACAAAGCTCAAGCGCCTTTGCTCGCTCGGCGAGGTGACGGTTGACATCGACCCCGAAAGCTACAGGATTGACGTAAAGCTTGATAAAGAGGCGAAAACGCTTTCCGTGCGCGACAACGGAATCGGCATGAGCGAGGAGGAGCTTCAGAAATATATCTGCTCGATAGCTCTCTCGGGCGCGCTCGATTTCATTCAGAAATACGAGGGCGAGAGTGAAAACGGCGCCGAAAACGGCATAATCGGTCACTTCGGGCTTGGATTTTATTCCTCCTTCATGGTGAGCGACACCGTTGAAATCATCACAAAATCGTATACGGACGCGCCCGCCGTGAAATGGGTATGCGGCGAGGACGGCGAATACGAGATTTCCGAGCCGGATGAGGATGAAAAGGCGCTCGGACGCGGCACCACCGTCGTCATGCACATAAGCTCCGACGGCGAGGAATACCTTCAGGGCTACAAAATCCGCGAAATTCTCGACAAATACTGCTCCTTTATGCCCGTGCCGATTTATTTCGACGACGGCGAGCATGAAGACGAAAAAGAAAGCGAAAATGATGGCGAGAAGTCCGAAGACAAGGAGCCCGAGGAAAAGCCCATCAATGAGGTAACGCCGCTCTGGCTGAAAAATCCGTCCGACTGCACGGACGAGGAATACCGCGATTTTTACCACAAGGTGTTCGGCGACTGGAGAGACCCGCTTTTCTGGATTCACATCTCGGCTGATTATCCGCTCAACTTCAAGGGAATTTTGTATTTCCCGAAGCTCAACGAGCAGTATGAGAATCTCGAGGGCAAAATAAAGCTTTACTATAATCAGGTCTTTGTCGCAGACAATATCAAGGAGGTCATCCCCGAATTTCTCTTAATGCTCCGAGGCGTGCTTGACTGCCCCGAGCTGCCGCTCAACGTATCGAGAAGCTATTTACAGAACTCGACATACGTAAAGAAGGTATCGCAGCATATAGTCAAAAAGGTTGCGGACAAGCTGAACGGAATGTTCGGAAATGAGCGCGAAAAGTACGAGGGACTTTGGGATGACATCAAGATTTTCGTCGAGTACGGCTGTATCCGCGATGAAAAATTCTACGAAAGGGTCAAGGATTCGATTCTCCTGCCGCTCACAAACGGCAAATACGTAACGACGGACGAGTATTTCGGCACGGAGGCGAGCGAGGAGAGCGAGAAGAAAGCGGAAACAACCGAAGAGACCGGCGGCGAGGCGACGGAAACTACGGAGGAGAAAAAGCCCGAGAAGATTGCATATTACTGCAATGACAAGACGGCGGAGGCGCACTACATCGACACGTATGTAAGCGCCGGAATCGACGTAATTTATCTCGGCACCGTAATCGACAACCAGTTCATATCGCTGCTCGAGCGGGAGCAGAACTGCAAATTCGCGCGCGTTGACGCGGGAATCGCGGATGCGCTCAAGGCTGACGGCGAGGCGGCGCACGACGACAAGGTTGAGGCGCTTTTCCGCCGCGTGAGCGGAATTTCCGACCTGACGGTGCAGTTTGAGCGCCTGCGCGACGCATCAACTCCCACTATCCTCACCGAGGGCGAGGACGAGCGCCGCATGAACGACATGATGCGCATTTACGGAATGGGCGAGGGAGACGCGCCGAAGAAATACACGCTCACGGTCAATCTCGAAAACGGGCTTATAGGGCAGATTTCGGGCGACCCCGACGGGGAGCTTGCCGAAAAGACGGCGAAATATCTCTGGTCGCTCGCGCTTATCTGTCAAAGAAGGCTCACCTCTGATGAAATGAAGGATTTCATCAGCGATAGCTGCGACATTCTCGGAAGGCTTTACGAAAAGAATTAAATTCGAGGCGAAAGGGGGAGATTTTGCGGACATGATGACATACGAGAAGACCGTCAGCGTCGTGAAAGCGAATCTCTCCGACGCCGAGGAATACGCGCGGCGGGGACAGAACGTGCTTTCGGGCACGATAAAGGAGCTTGCCCGCGCGATTATTTCCCGCGAGACGACAAGGGAGACGGCGGCGTCAATTTTCACGCAAAGACACGGCGGCATGGGCGACCCCGACGGGACAACATCGGCGAATATATTCGCCGATGTTATGAAAATTCTGCCGCCGGGCGAGCCTGTCGCGCTCTTTTCCATGTATTTTTCCGAGCTTTACGAGAAAAAATACGGCTCCCTGCCGCCCTCGGGACCCGATTTTCCCGACGACACATCATCCCTTCGGGATGATGACAATGATGACGACGACAACTATAACGTCGCCTACATGGAGGGCAGAGCGAGCGACATCGCGGCGGAGATTTTCGCGCGGCGGTACGGGCTGTCGCCGATTCAGAGGGACAAAATCGGCAGCGTCTGCGACGCCGTTATAACGGGCGACGCAAGATACTCGATTGTACCCGTAAGAAGTACCGCCGACGGACTTCTGAAGCCGTTTTACCGCGCGATTGAGGAGCGCGAGATGAAAATCCTCTCGGAGACCTCCGTTTCAACGGGAGACTCTGCGACCGTATACGCACTTTGCGGTCGGCGACCGCTTCCCGTCGCGGACGATGAACCGAAATTCTGCGAGATTTCGTGTGGTGTCGGTGAGGCGGGCGCGGGCGAGGCGCTGATTCTCTCGCGCGAGCTTACCGCGCTCGGACATACCGTGCTTGACATCACGGACACGCGCAGCGCGGACGGAGACGTGATTTACAGATTCAGAGCGGAGCTTTCGGGCGATTTCCGCCCGCTTGTCGTCTGTCTCAATCTCGCCCACCCGCGCGCCGAAATCACGGGACTTTACAGCACCGTATGACATTCAACATGATGAATCGAAGATTCAAAATGTTGAAGCTACGCTTCAACATGATGAATATTTTGATATGATGAATCAAAGATTCATCATATCAAAATATTCACGCGAAAACACGAAAAATAAGAAAAACAAATCGATTGAACGCGCTTTTGAAAGAGGCGATATGGAAAAGATAAATTTTATTCCCGCGGGGGCGGGGCTATACGAAAAAATTCCGAGCCGGCACGTCACGGTAAAGGAGACGACAGGCTCGACGAATACCGACGCGGCGGAGCTTCTGCGGCAGGGCGAGCGCGGATTTTTGATTGCCGCGAACGCCCAGACGGGCGGCAGGGGTCGGCGCGGTCGCACCTTCCTCTCCGAGACGGGCGGCATATATTTCAGCTTTGACGTTTCCGCTCCGGCGGAAAAACTTCGCCAATGCTTCACTCTCGTCACGCCGACGGCAGGCGTTGCCGCGGCTCTCGCGTCAAGGGAGCTATACGGAATTGACGCGAAAATCAAATGGGTAAACGACATTTTCGCGGGCGGAAGGAAGCTCGGCGGGATTCTCGCCGAGGGGGTTGAGACTGAACACCGTGAGCTTCACGGTGGTGAGCTTCACGACAGTGAGTTTCATGGCGTGAAACCTCACGATAGTGAGTTTCACGTTATTGTCGGTATCGGAATCAACGCGGTAAACACCCGCTTTCCCGACACGGCGACATCAATTTCACGCGAAATTCCGCGCGAATTTTCGGGCGCGATCTGCTCGGATGAGCTTATCGCAAAAATTGTAGGCACATTTGACGACATTCTTTTCACGGACGGCGTGATTGACGAATACAGGCGCCTTCTCTTTATTCTCGGGCACGATATAGCCGTTCATCCCTTCGACGGGAGCGAGGATTACAGAGCGCGCGCGATTGACGTCTGCCCCGACGGCAGACTTGTGATACTTCGCGGGGGCGAGCGGATTTTGCTTTCCTCGGGCGAGGTATCGATTCTTGACCTGACAGCTTGACTATAATTTAACATACATCCGGAGGACAATATGGAAAAGTACATCACCGACGCATACGAAAGATGGTGCGCATCGCCGTCTGTTGACGAGGAGACAAAAGCGGAGCTTGTAGCTATCGCGGGGAACGAGGACGAGATAAAATCGCGCTTCGTTTCGTATCTTTCGTTCGGAACGGGCGGACTTCGCGGTCACATGGCGGCAGGCACGAACCGCATGAACGTCTACACTGTCGCGCACGCAACGCAGGGGCTTGCCGAGCTTATTTTAAGCGAGGGCTGCGAGGCGCGCGGCGTCGCCGTCGCCTGCGACAGCAGAAACAATTCGGAGCGCTTTTCAAAAACCGCTGCCGAGGTGCTTGCGGGCAACGGAATCAAGGTTTATATTTACGACAGTCTGCGCCCGACGCCGATGCTTTCCTTCGCCGTGAGATACCACGGCTGCATTGCGGGAATCAACATCACCGCCTCGCACAATCCGAAGGAATACAACGGCTACAAGGCATACTGGGAGGACGGAGCGCAGCTCGCGCCCGAGCAGGCTGCCGTCGTTTCCGAATCGATGTCAAGGGTCGATATTTTCGACGGCGTGAAGCGCCTTGATTTCGACCGCGGAGTTGATGAGGGAATCATCACCGTCATCGGAAAGGAAACCGACGACGCATACGTGAAATGCGTGCTTGCCGAGGCTGTAAATCCCGACGCGGTAAAAGCCGAGGCTGAAAATCTCAAAATCGTATATACGCCGCTTTTCGGCGCGGGATATAAAATGGTGCCGCGCGTTCTTAAAGAGATTGGCGTAAAGCATTTATATCCCGTGGAATTTGAGTCGATTCCGAACGGAGATTTTCCCGGGCTTAAAAATCCGAATCCCGAATTCAAGGAGGCTTTCACCCGCGGGCTTATGCTTGCGGATGAGGTCGGCTCGAATCTCATAATCGCGACAGACCCCGACAGCGACCGCGTGGGCGTTATGGCAAAATCCGCGTCGGGCGAATTTGTGACGATAACGGGCAACCAGATGGGAGCGCTTCTGCTCGACTACATCATAGCGGCATACCGCGAGCGCGGGACGATGCCGCCCGAGCCGTATGCCGTCAAAACGATAGTGACAACGGAAATGGCGTCGAAAATCTGCGAGAGCGGCGGCGTTAAGCTTTATAACGTCTTAACGGGCTTCAAATTTATCGGCGAGGTTATCAAGCAGCACGAGGCGGCAGGTCACGGCACATATATATTCGGCTTTGAGGAGAGCTACGGCTATCTCAAGGGCACATACGCGCGCGACAAGGACGCCGTCGTCGCGTCGATGCTCATAACGGAAATGGCGGCGTATTATTCCGCTAAGGGAATGACGCTCGCCGACGCGCTCGCATCCCTTTACGAGCGCTACGGCTGCTACCGTGAGGTTACAAAATCAATCATGATGGAGGGGCTTGACGGCGCGGAAAAGATAAAGGGGCTTATGAATAAGCTTCGCAAAACGCCGCCTGCTGAATTTGCGGGGAGAGCCGTCACTCATGTGCGCGATTATCTTGCGCGGACGATTACGGAGACGGCGACGGGAAATGTTTCGGACACGGGACTTCCCGAATCAGACGTCATGTATTTCAGCATTGAGGGCGGGGATGTCATCGTCTGCCGTCCGTCGGGAACGGAGCCGAAAATAAAGCTTTATTTCCTCGCGGGCGACGTGAGCGCCGAGGCAGCCGATGAAAAAATCGATGTCTACCAGAAATCGCTCTACAGCTTTCTCGGAGTATGAGACTGTCGGAAAAAAAACGTGTAATAATTCGCGGCGTCGGCTTTGACGCCCTGACGCAAAACGAGGCGGCGTCGGCGCTGTCCGCCCACCTTCAGGCGGGCGGCGGGCTTGCCGCCGTGTATACGCTCAATCCCGAATATCTCGAAGCGGCAAGGCGGGATGAAACGGGGCGGCTTTTCCGCGCCGCCAAGGCAGCGGAGCTTGTCGTCGCGGACGGCGTCGGGATTATCAAGGCGGCAAAGATGTTGAAGCTTCCGCTTTATGAAAAGGTTGCCGGAGTTGAGCTTGGCGAGCGGATGATAAAATACGCGGCGGAGAACAGTATCGGCGTTTATCTTCTCGGCGGCAAGCCCGGCGTCGCCGAGGCGGCGGCGGAAAGGCTATCGGGAAAATATGCGGGGCTTTCCGTTCTCGGCACCGCCGACGGATATTTTGAAAAAACGGGAAAGGCGAGCGACGCGGTGATTGAGAAAATCGCCAAATCGGGCGCAAAGCTGCTTTTTGTCTGTCTCGGTATGCCGACGCAGGAGCTGTGGATTTACGACAACAAAAAAGCCCTCGAGGCGGCGGGAATATCGCTCGCGATGGGACTTGGCGGCGCGCTCGATGTCTATTCGGGCGGCGTGAGACGCGCGCCGAGGATTTTCATCTCGCTCGGGCTTGAATGGTTCTGGCGGCTTTTGCGCGAGCCGTGGCGATGGCGGCGAATGCTCGTTCTGCCGAGGTTTTACATCGCGGTGAAAAAGGAAGCGCGGAATAACAAAAAGCAAAAAGTATAGGATTTGGAGGCGATTTCTTTGATTCAGGAATGGGACGTAAAAATTCCCGAGCTTTCGGGAGACGACAAGCGTAAGGTATATGTTTTTCTGCCGGAATGCTACGATTTTGACGGCGGCGAGGCGCGCTATCCCGTCATGTATATGTTCGACGGACATAATGTCTTTTATGACAGTCACGCGACATACGGCAAATCATGGGGCATGGAGCAGTACATGGAGCGGACGGGAAAGCATCTTATAATCGTCGCCGTCGAATGCAGTCACCGCGGAAATGCGCGGCTTTCGGAATATTCCCCGTCCGATATTGACAACAAAACGCTCGGTCAGGTTAAGGGACGCGGGAAAATTTACATGGACTGGCTTATAAACACCCTGAAGGTTCAAATCGACAGGGATTTCCGCACGATTCCCGGGCGCGAGAACACGTTTATATGCGGCTCGTCGATGGGAGGCTTGATGTCGCTTTACGCTGTGACGGCGTATAATCACGTATTCAGCCGCGCGGCTTGCCTTTCACCGAGCCTCTGGGCAATTCCCGAGGAAATAACGAGCATTGTCGAGTCCTCGACGATACGCCGCGGCACACGCATATATATGGACTACGGCTCGCGCGAAATGTCGAATCATTTCATGTCGCACGACGCGCTGATTTCAATGTCGGGCCTGCTTCTTAAAAAGAACGCATTCCTCACCTTCCGCATCGTCCCCGACGGGACGCATAACGAGGCGTCATGGGAGCGCCAGATACCGATTTTTATGGAATGCCTCGGGGTTAGCTGAAATTGGGGCTTTGCCCCAAGCCCCATTCAAGAAAATCTTCAAAAGCTTTCACCCGCACACCGTGCATGGCACGGTGTGCTGAAATTTTTCACGAAAATTTTTTGAAAGCCGTAAAGATAGATGTTGACTTTTGCTTTACAATGTGGTATCATATACGTAGCCGAAGCAAAGGAGGTGATTTGATGGCGCAGGTAATGGTTAATTTCCGCATGGACAAGGCGGTGAAGGAGAAAATGGAGAGCGTCTGCCGCGACATGGGAATGAGCATGACGACGGCATTCACGATTTTCGCGACAAAGGTCGGCAGGGAGCGCAGAATCCCGTTTGAGATTACGGCAGACCCGTTTTATTCGGACACAAACATGGAGCATCTGCTTCGCGGAATCGCCGCGCTTAACGCGGGAAAGGGAACGGAGCATGAGACGCTCGAGGACGACGAATGAAAAAGATTTGGTTTGACGAAGCGTGGGAGGATTATCTGTACTGGCAGACGACGGACAAGAAAACTCTCAAACGTATAAATGCTTTGTTGAAAGATATTGAACGTCAAAATTTCGGCGGAATAGGCAAACCCGAGCCGCTGAAAGGCGATTTGAGCGGCTTTTGGAGCCGACGAATCGACGAAACAAACAGGCTTGTCTATCGCATTCGGGCGGGCGTACTTGAAATTGTCTCATGCAGGGGTCACTACGACGACTGAACACAATAGGAGGACCTTTTATGTCACACTACAAAATCGGATGCTGTGTACCGGGGGCGTCATTCATGCCCGAGGGCATAGCGGGAACAAAAAGCGATACACTCTCGGAGCTGCTTGCGGGCGCGGAGACTGTAAAGCGCGCGGGCTTTGACTATGCCGAGGTCGGTGTCGGAATGATTATGAAGCTTTCGGCTGACGAAACGACGGCGGCGGCGGATGCACTTTCCGAAAAATACGGCGGCAGCTTTCGGATTGAATCATGCAACAGCTTCATCCCGCCGACGCTGAAAATAATCGGCGGGGAGCTTAAAAAAGGCTCGCCCCTTTATGATTATGTCGAGGGCGCGATGATGAGAATGCGCATACTCGGCGCCGACACTGTTGTTTTCGGCTCGGGCGGCGCGCGAAAAATCCCCGACGGCATGACAAAGGAGGAGGGACTTTCACATATCGCGGACTTTCTTTCGATGTGCGGCGACCTTGGCGAGGCTTACGGCGTGACAGTCGCCGTTGAGCCGCTTCGCCCCTCCGAATGTAACGCGGTGAATCTGACGGGTGAGGGCTGCGCGCTTTCATCGCGCGTGAATCACCCGAAAATAAAGTATCTTGCCGACGCATTTCATATGTTTCACGGCGGTGAGGCGCCAGACGCGCTGCTTTCGGCTGAAATTCTCCCCGTTCATATTCATATATCCGAGCCTGACAGGTCATATCCCGGGAAGAACGGCAGCGAATATCTCATCGCCTTTGCCGACGCTCTCAAAAAAACGTCATACGCGGGAAGGATTTCCGTCGAGTGTAAAATCGACGATTTTGAAAAAGAAGCGCCCCTCGCGCACGACTTCACCGACAAATATTTTTAATATCGGAGGATATATATCATGAAAGAGGCAAAATTCAGGCTGACGCGCAGCGTCGAGGATGAGCCGATAGCGCTCAGATTAAAGGAAGCGCCCGATTTTGAGTTCGGGAGCGTCATCACCGAGGACGGCAGGGCGCTCTCCGCCGCATACCGTGACGGGGAGCTTCATTTCGTAGGCACATTCGGCGCGGGCGAGCATACACTCACATTGACCGGCGAGCAAACGGCGCCAAAGTACGACATGAAAATCGAGGCGGCGGACAAGCGATTCAGGTTTCATATCGGCGGGAAAAAGTTTGCGGAATACGTATATTCCGACAAATTTTATAAGCCATATTTCGGACCCGTCATGACCTCATTCGGCGAGAGCTACACGCGCCTTGATTTTGAGGCGACGGAGCATCCGCATCATCGCTCTGTATTTTTCGGCGTCGGCGACGTGTCGCTTGAGGGCGGCGCGCAGCACGTCGATTTCTGGAATGAGCCTCTAAACTGCGGCATTCAGAAACATAAATCCGCATCAGTTTCGGCAGGCGGCGGGCAGATGAGGGTAAATGCCGAAACCGTATGGACCTCGCACGACGGCGAGCCTATGGCGGACGCGGAATCCTCCTTCACCGTATATTCGCAGCCGCACAAGACAAGGACTGTTGACGTGACGCTCGCGTTCACGGCGTCATACGGCAAGCTCACCTTCGGCGCGACAAAGGAGGCGGGACCTCTCGGCGTGAGAGTTGCCGATCCGCTTCGCGTCGAGCGCGGCGGGTACATGAAAAACTCATACGGCGCCACAGGCGAGGAGGAATGCTGGGGTCGCGCGGCGAACTACTCTATTTACGGCGGCGAGCTTTCGGGACACCCCGTCGGCATCGCAGTGTTCGACAACCCGAAAAACGAGAGATTCCCGACGACGTGGCACATAAGAAATTACGGGCTTTTCGCTGCGAATAACCTTTATTTCCGCGGCGGACTTGAAATTCCCGCAGGCGGTCGCCTTGAATATAAGTACAGAATTATATTCTTCGAGGGCGATGAAAATACCGCGAAAATCAGCGACAGATATATTACATACATTAAGTGAAATCCCGCGGGAGCCATAAAAGCTCCCGCGGGGTGAAATCCGACCTTACGGTCGGGTTAAATCCTGCCCGTGCTATCGCACAGGCAGGGTGAAATCGCTGCTTCGCAGCGGTTTATGAAGTCTTTTCAAAGCATAGACTTTGAAAAGACTATTAAATTAAACTGCCTCTTAAAAGCAAAGCTTTTAAGAGGCTTCTTTAACCCGTCGCTAAAGCGACGGATTTCACCACAGCAAATGCTTTGCATTTGCTGTGATTTCACCCGCACGAAGTGCGGATTTATCCGCCGCGTAGCGGCGATTTCACTGCTCAATATGAGCATTACTGCTCATATTGTGCCCTGCTTGTTATCGAGCCGCTTACAATGTGGATTTTATACTCAAACGACACATCCTCGTCGCGCAGTCTGAAGCTCACGACGTAAAAATACGGCGTGCCGTCGGAATATTCGATATACGAATTGACGTACCATACGTCATCTCTCGTATATCCCGCGTCCGCAAGCGCAAGCTCCTCCGCCTCATCGGCAGTACCCCAGACGCTTGAAAGCGCGCTTGCGTATTCGTCGAACGTGTACGAGGTAATCTCCCCGTTGTTTGATACTGCAAACGTATGCTTTCCCGTGAGCGTCTCAATCTCGACGGAATACGACCCGCCGTCAAACCTCACGTCGTATGCGAGAATTTCATCCGCCCAGATGTCGGCGTAATACTCGGCAAGCTCGAGAAGCTCCGAGGATGAGAGCCATACAGTCCCCGTATCAGGCTCCTCATAGACATTTTCAGCCTCTCCGAGATATACTATCGTCTTTCCGTTTTCCTTTGACCAATAGTCGGCGTATGAATCCGACCATGTGTAAATCACAATATTCGTGTCCCCGTCAATGCACGTGTCGGAAATCGACGTCACCGTGTCGGGGATTGTCAGGCTTTCAAGAGCGGTGCAGTAAGCAAAGCAGCTTATCGGAATTGCCGTCACCGTATCGGGAATCACAATCTCCGTTATGGACGAGCAGTATGCAAAGCAGCTTATTCCGAAGGAGGAGAAATTTTCGGGGAATGATACGGTTTCGATAGATGAGCATTTATAAAACGCGCTTGTCGAAAGCGAGGTGAGAGACTCGGGAATAATAAGCTCCGTCAATGACGTGCAGCCCTCAAACGCGGAATCCCCAAGAGTTGTCAGCCCGTCGGGAAGAGTTATCGATGAAAGCGAGGTGCAGTTTATGAACGCCGAATCCCCGATTTCGGTCACCGTTGAGGGTATCGAAACGGTTGCAAGCGACGTACAATGATAAAAGCACTCCGTCTCAATCACCGTCACGCCCTCGGGAATCACCATCTCCGTTAAAGCCGAGCAGCTCATGAAGGCGTATGCGCCGATTTCGGTCACGGTGTCGGGGATATTTATCGATGAAAGCGAGGTGCATTCGGCAAACGCGCTCGTGCCTATCTCCGTCACGGCATCTCCGAGCGTCACAGATTTGAGCGCTATGCACTGCCAGAACGTGCCGTACAGAACTGACGTGAGACTGTCGGGAAGCGTTATCGACGAAAGCGACGCGCACTGATAAAACGCGCTCATGCCGAGGCTTGTCAGCGTCGAGGGCAGCGTCGCTGACGTAAGATAAGTGCAGCCCGCGAATGCCTCCTCGCCGATTTTAGTCACGCCCTCGGGAATCTCAACCGACGAAAGCGACGTGCAGCCTAAAAACGCAAAATCGCCTATTTCGGTAAGCCCCGAGCCGAATGTGACCGTTTCGAGCGTCGAGCCTTCAAATGCGTTCGCTCCTATTGTCGTGAGCGAATCGGGAAGCGTTATCGAGGTGATTTCCTCATCCTTGAAGGCGCCGTCGGCGATTTTCGTGACGGGAACGCCCTTGTATTCGTCTCCCACGACGACATCAGCCGAGCCGCCCACATATTCGGATACCTCCGCGTAATCGTCATAGACGTTGAATCTCACGCCGAACGTGCTGTCGCCCGAGCTGCATGACGAAAACATTAATATCGCAGCCGCAGCCGCTGTAACAAACAAAATGAAAAAAAGCTTTTTCTTCAAAGTAATTCCCTCTTTCGGATTATCTTTATTGCGCAAATAAAATACGCAAGCAAAAGTATATCAAAAGCTGCGCATAAAATCAAGAGCATGATGTAAAATTTACATATGGTTAAAACAAAGCTCCCCTCGCTTACCTTCGGGATTTGAATGGTTCTGCACCCAAAATCGAATATTTGCAGTTTGACGCATAATATGCCGGCAAGGAAAAGCCTGCCTTTTACGAAAATTTTTATTTTTCGCACAAAAAGTCGGATTTTTGCGGAATTTTTATTCAAAAAACGCTTGACAAGAAGCAAATTGCAGTGTATAATATAACCAGAAAGAACAACGGAGGGGCAATAAAATGAAAAATATAGCTGAAAGGATACGGTATCATCTTCTTTTCCGCAGTTAAACGCCGTGAACCGCAAAACGAGCGGTTTCATGGCTGAACGCGAACAGTATTGCTTGACACAGCTAAAATTTATTGATAAGGAGGATAAACCCATGAAAAAAGCAATTTCTTTATTGCTGGCTATGTCACTCTTGCTCGCGTGCTTTGTTGGTGTCATCTGCATTGCGGAATATACCACAACGACGGAGACTGACGAAACGGCAGACAGCGATCTGCCCAAAATTCGATATTACTATAAAGATTCGGACGGCGCACTTGCGCTGACCGATGATTCGGAAACATTTGACGCAAACATGGCATCGACCGATTCGGTTGACGTTATATTTGAGCTTGAATATCCCGAAGTCGATTCTTCGGGAAGAGAAAGCTTAACGCTTGAATCAACACACGAGGAGGTTAATGCTGTAAAAGCCGCATACCATGCAAAGGTTAAGGATGCAAACACCGCTGCAAACAAGGCTTTTATTGAAGAGAACGGAATATCTGTTGATTCAGACGATTATACCGTATATGCAAGCATTTATTCCCCGTTTGTACAAATCTCTTTTGAAAGCTACGTTGATTACACGGATTACTTTTCGGACATAATTGCTATCGCAGAATGTGATGAAGTGTCTGCGATAGATATAACCATTCCTGTAGAATATGGAGATGACTCAGCTACAAGAGTAAGTTCGAGCAGCGCTTCAAAGTATCAAATTTCAGATGCCATTTCTGATATTAATGCTTCTAGTACAACATCTAACGGAAAGGGAGTTACTGTTGGAATAATTGAAGCTGGAGGGGTTACGACATCGAGTGAGAACGATGACTTGAACAACTTAACCATATATGCCAGCAGTTCCGTCATTAGCGACCATGCGACAGCAGTAGCTCGGATTCTATGCGGCACAAATGGTGTGGCGCCTGGAGTTGATGAGGTTTATGTTTATTATGCAAAAAGTACGAGTTATCTTGTTTCAGGTATGGATTGGCTTACAGACAACGAATGCGATGTCATAAATTCGAGTCGTAGTACTTTGGGACTTGAAGGACAATATCATTGGACAAGTGCCGTTCTTGATTATTACGTTGGACTTTTGTTTGTGACATATGTAAATTCAGCAGGAAATACCGGTGTCAATGAAGAATATGAGCACTATACGAGCAATTATGGTATGGGATATAATGTAATTGCAGTTGCTGCAACAGATAGTTTGGGCAATATAAGTACATATTCCTCATACGGCACTCAAAGCGGTATTTATACGAGAAAGCCAACCGTGTCTGCGCCTGGCACAAAAATCACCATAAGTGGAACTAATCTCGGTTCAGGAACGAGTTATGCCGCACCAATGGTAGCGGGCGTGGTTGCAAAATTGATGTGTGAAACTCCATCGCTAAAACTATACCCTGAAATAGTGATGGCAGCATTAATTGCTTCTGCAACTCCGGTAACAGGTCAAAGCAATTCGTGGGATATTTATGCAGGTGCGGGCATTATCGATTACGAAAAAGCCCGTGAAGCAGTGGCAAATTGTTCTACATACACGTTTAATACCGATTATACTGGTTTGAGAGCAACAAAGACCGCCTCTGTTTCAACTGGAACCAGAGTTAAAGTGGTAGCTTTTTGGTTGACAAATTCTATGACTCAAAGTTCATCTGACACAGTCGTTCTTAATAATTTCACAAATTATTATATAAATTTGACTACCACAGGCGGAACGATTCTTTCGTATGGAAGCACGGCGTTTAACATTGAGTATATTAACTATTCTAATTCGTCGTACTCAACATTGAAAGTTAAGCTATACCAAAGCGGTGAAAAAGCAAATTCTTACACCGACTATGTAGCAGTCACTTGGGTAACGGAATAATATCTGGAGGTGATTATCATGAAAAAACTGATACTTATGCTTATTTGCCTTACGCTTTGCATCTGCGTTATTTCATGCGCGGACAGTGTGGACAGTGACACGGATGATACGTTAAACGGCGAGGCTGATACCGTGTCCGACACATCTTCAGATACTGAAACTGAAGCCACTGAAGATGAGACGACCGAGGACTCATACGCTGAATACGAATCGATAAATTTTGAAAACGCCTCCGTAAGAAACAGCAATGAGGACGGAACGGCATTGTTTGATGAGTCGTATACTGTAAATTATGACAGCTATTCAGTAACTGCGCACCTGTCGATTATAGAATCGAGTGAAAAATGGGAAGAAATTTCGTCGTATGTTTCTCTTGACTATAATGAAGATTTCTTTGAAGAAAAATCGCTTTTAATTATTGAGATTCCGGGTGCAAGCTCAACCGATACCGACGGACTGACGCATATTGTGATTAAGGATTCAAAACTCACTCCTGTTATCCTGATGAATTTTGGCGGAGATTCAACGACTGACATAGTTTACTGGTATATCACCGCAGAGGTCGCGAAAGCGGACATAGAAGGGTACGAGCTCGGCGAGCTTGAAGTCGAGTGGAACATCACAGAGGAATAAAGCACACTTTGACCCCAAACACTGCGCGTTTGGGGTCAACAGTTTTTAATAGCCACGAAATTTCACACAATGCCGATTGACAAATCGGTTCTTGTGAGGTAAAATATTCACTGCGACACACTCAATTTAACGAGGCGATTTTTATGGTGAAGCAAAAGAAAAAACGCACAGTTCGCTGTGAGGACTGCGAATGGTACGATTTTGATGAGGAAACAGAGGAATACGGATGCATGATTACGCTTGACGAGGACGAATCGGAGCGTGTCGGACGCGCCGGCTCGCGCGAATGCCCGTATTTCCGCTTCTATGACGAATATAAAAGCGTACAGAAACAAAACTAACACAACATTGAACAACAAAGCATAGCTTTGTTGTTCAAGTTGATGAATATTTTCCGCGAATCTGTGATTCGCGGAAAATATTCACGGTTTTCCGCTCAATTTATGATAACACAACATTGCAGAATGAATCGCAGATTCATTCTGCAAGTTGATGAATATTGCGCGCAGCGCAATATTCACGGTACAGCGCAAGACATTGACGATGCAAGCACAGCTTGCATCGTCAAGTCTGTCAAATATTCAATGAAAATCTATGTTTTTCATTGAATATTTGCGGTTTAGCGCACTTTTATGATATAATCTACTTATGAGGTATAGATATATGGCAAATGAATGCAAAACGCTTGAAATATGCCGCGAGCGGGGCGCGGCTGTTGTCGGGTTTGGAATATCAAACCGCCCGCTGCTCGAATTTCTGCTCGCGTGCGGAATAAAGGTGACAGTCCGCGACGCAAAGCCCATCGAGGATGAGGCTGCGCTCATCTCGCGCAGCGTAAAGGTGATAACGGGAGATTGCTATCTTTCGGACTTTGGCAATGAAGTGATATTCCGCACGCCCGGAATACGCCCCGACGCGGGCGAGCTTTCGTCCGCCGTGCGGCGCGGCGCAGTTTTATCCTCCGAAATGGAGCTTTTCTATGAAATGACGCCCGCCCGCACAGTCGGAATTACGGGAAGCGACGGCAAAACGACGACGACGACAATAACGCATAAGCTGCTCTCGCTCGCGGGCGAGGGGAGCGAGGGCAAAGTATGGCTCGGCGGCAACATCGGCGCGCCGCTTCTGCCCGAGGTCGAAAAAATGACATCCGCTGATATTGCCGTGACGGAGCTTTCGAGCTTTCAGCTCATGACGATGAAAAAAGCGCCCGAGGTCGCGGCAATAACGAACATCACGCCGAATCACTTAAACTGGCACACGGGAATGGACGAATACAGGAACGCAAAATATAATATACTCGGCTCGGGGTGCAGGACAGCGGTGCTGAATTACGGCTGCGGGGACACAAGGGAGGCGGCGTCGCTCACGGGAGCGGACATAATCTTCTTTTCCGCAAAGCGCGAGATTCCGAGAGGGCTTGACGCCGTATATCTTAAGGACGGCGTTATCACGCTGCGGCGCGGCGGGGAGGAAATTCCGATAATAGTGCGCAAAAAAATAAAGCTTCCCGGCGCTCACAACGTCGAAAATTACATGACGGCAGCGGCGCTTGCAAGCGCGCTTTTAAGCCCTGACGCGCTTGTGTCTGCAATGGAGAGGCTCGCGCCCGAATTCGGCGGCGTTGAGCACAGGCTCGAATTTGTGCGCGAGCTTGACGGGATAACGTATTATAACGGCAGCATCGATTCGACGCCGACGCGCACGGCGGCGGCTCTCTCGGCGCTCCCCGACCGCAAAATCTCGCTCATATGCGGCGGCTACGACAAGCATATACCGATGAAACCCCTCGCGGAGGCGATTTCGGCTCACGGCGGCGTCGTTTCCGTCACCCTCACGGGCGCGACCTCGGAGCTGATGGCTGACGCATTCGCTGATTTTCGCGGCACGCTGCCCCCGTTTGAAATTATCGGCGACTTTGAGGAGGCTGTAATTTCCGCGTCTGAAAACGCAAAGCGCCTTTACGCCGACACGGTGCTGCTCTCCCCCGCCGCGGCAAGCTTTGACAGATTCAAAAATTTCGAGGAGCGCGGGCGATTTTATAAATCGATTGTAAACGGTCTTGCGAGCGAGGACGGAGAATAACATGAATACCGAGTATTACAAGTATGAAAGCGACATTTTGTCGCGCGAGGTCGAATTCAAGGTATACGGCTGGGGCGGCGTCCCCGTGCTTTTCATCCCCTGTCAGGGCGGGCGGTTTTACGATTTTGAGAATTTCGGTATGCTCGACTGCTGGCGCGGCAGAATCGAGGCGGGAAAATGCACAATTTTCAGCATTGACACAATCGACAACGAGACATACGCCGACGCAAACGGCAATCCGCGCCGACGCACGGAGCAGCACGAGAGGTGGTATAACTCCGTAATCTCTGAAACCGTACCGAAAATAAAGGAAATATCGCGAAGAATGAACGGGTACGACAGCATGATATGCACGTTCGGCTGCTCGCTCGGCGGGCTTCACGCGGCGAATTTCTTCTTCCGCCGTCCCGACATATTCCGCGGCACTCTTGCGCTTTCGGGCGTATTCGATTCGGGCTATTATTTCGGCGATTACATGGACGACATACTCTATAATAACTCCCCCGCAGTCTATCTTTCGGGAATGCCGGCGGAGCATCCGTATATTAAAATTTACGGCGAGCGGAAAATCATCGCCGCGGTCGGTCAGGGCGCGTGGGAGGAGCAGACGCTCGCAAGTACACGCCGTCTTGACCGCGTGCTTGCCGAAAAGGGCATACGCGCGAGCATCAACTACTGGGGATTTGACGTGAATCACGACTGGAACTGGTGGTTTTTAATGGTCGATACATACGCGGACGAGCTTCTCTCTTAAAATACAGGCAAAAAAACAGGCGGCGGTCGCAAAATGAGCGACCGCCGCCTGAATTATGCGATTTTTCAGAATAAAAGACCCGTTTCCGTTTCCTCGCTCGGAGCCTCCGATTGTGTGGTTTCCTTTTCGCTGCTCTCATCAGCGCCCTCTGCGCCGTCAAAAATGTCTCCCGACGCCTCCTCAGCCTTCGCTGCGGCAGCAGCCGCGCGCTTGCGAATCTGCCCTTCCTCGATAATGCTCTCGATATTGTCAACAATATAGCGCTGCATTTCGGGACTGTACACATTCTGCCTGAAATCCCTGCCGAGCGCGTCAAGGCGCTGCACCGTCATTATGCCCGCAACGGTTCCCTTTTCGGTCGCCGTGCGGATATGACTTCCATCGGGCGCGTCCGTCACCGAAAGAAAGCCGAGTGCGACAAGGCTTTCGGCGAGCTTTCCGCCCGATACGCCGTACATACGGTTCTGGTCTATAACCTCATTGATATGCGCCGCGACAGTGTTTATTCCGACATAATCGTCGGAAATCGTCACGCTCGCCTTCTGTTCCTCCGTCAGGCTGAATTTCTCGCGCGACGGCATGATTTCCCTCTCGGAGCGCCTCTGCGACCCTCCGCCAAAGCCCGACATTTTGCTCCACAGCGCCCCCGATATAAACGAAAAGCACTTTGCGAACCGCGGATCGTCAAGCTCCTTCACGTCCTCAAACGGCTTTTCAGTTATCGGATTTACGCCCGACGCCAAGCAGTCCATATAGTATTTCGCCCGTCTGAGCAGTTCATTTTCCTCCATAATCAAATTCCTTTTCCTTTCATTTTCTTTGGGCTTTAAGCGCCGAGGGGCAATCTTATAATCCCTTCAGTCCATTTTACCACAAAAACCGTTTGATTTCAACCCCTGCCGCGAAAATTTCCTTTTAAGACACAAAGTGTTCTCTAAATGCGGAGCATTTAGAGAACACTGTGACTTCACCGCTTCACGTTTCCGCGGCTGTTTTGCATACAAACGGAACAAGGTCGTCGAATTTCATGGGAATTACGCGGGAAAATTCATCGTAGAGGATTTTCTGCGCGAGCTTATAGTATTTCTCGTCCGTCACAGAAAAGCGCTTGCGCTTGCCCGAAAGTCCGCTCCGCTTTTCGTAAAGCTCGCGAATCATAGCAATCAGAACGCCTCTGTCCCCGCCCTTTACGGCTTCGCTGTAGCGCTGTCTGCGCTCCCCGGAATTCTCCGACCAGAACGGCTCGCACGGCTTGACGTTTGCGACAAGCTCCATAATCTCATCTTTTGAGAGAAGCGGCTGAATCCGTTCGGTTAGAGCACTGTTTTCCGTGGGAACGAAAATTTTCGATCCGTTTTCGGATTCGGGCGTTAGGACGTAATATGATTCGTCGCTTCCCGTAAGATCGAGCGTCGTAATATCAGCTATACGACATACTCCGTCGGCGCCGTACATAACGGTGTCTCCGATTGAAAACATGGCTGCCCCCCTTTCAAAGGTTATTTTTATACGCTTATATTATAGCACAAAAATAATTTTTTTTCAAGTGAAAAAGTTACAAAGTAATCGTCAAGTGCATAGCACTTGACGATTACTTTGATTTAACTGTGTAGGCAAATAAATCGCTCACGCGATTTATTTGCCTACACAGAATTTGCCGAAAATTTCATCCACAACCGCAGTCGTTACCTCTCGTCCGTCAGCGCGCATAAGCGCCCCGTATGCGCCCTCAAGCTCCGTTATAACAATGTCCGCCGGCATTCCCGCCGACGACGCGCGTCCGGCGGAAATCACCCCGTCAGCCGCCGCCGAAATCTCCGCCGAAATCCGCGCGTTTGAGATTATCGCGTCCTCCGAGAGCGACAGCTCCCCGTCGGTGAACCGCTCCTTTATGAAGCGCTTTATCTCATCAAACCCTTCCCCCCTCAAAAGCGACGCCTCAACGGAGGAAATTCCGCGCAAATCGAGCGCTTTTTTTATCTTTTCGACGCGATAGGGCTCCGCCTCGTCCGTTTTGTTGATTACCGCGAGAGCTGTCCTGTCCCCGCCCGCCACGTCAAGCTCGTCGAGTAGAACGGATATATCCGTGGATACATCCGCAGACACGTCTGCCGACGTGTTCGTGTCTGTCGCGTCGATAACTATAATCACAAGCTCGGCGCCCGCCGCCGCAGCGCGGGCGCGGCGAACTCCGAGCGCCTCAATCTCGTCATCCGTCCCGCGAACGCCCGCAGTGTCCGATATATGCAGCATCACGCCGTCAACAGACACGTCCTCCGTTATCACGTCTCTCGTCGTTCCCGCAATATTTGTCACAATCGCGCGCTCGCAGCCGGCAAAAAGATTGAAAAGCGTGCTTTTGCCCGCGTTCGGGCGACCGACTATAGCCGCGTCGATTCCGAGCGTGACGGCACGTCCCGTATCGTATGTCGCAAGGAGCGATGTGAGAGCTGCGCCGATTTTTTCGCACTCCGCCGACACGTCCTCTCGTCCCGTCTCGGTCAGCTCTTCGTCGGGATAATCAATTACGGCGGAAAGCGAGGAGATGAGCGACATAATGCGCTCAGCGATGCCCGATACGGCGCGCGAAACCCTCCCTGCCGCCTCGGGCGAGGCGAGCGAGAGCTGCGCGTCCGTGCGCGCGTAAAGCCTGTCGCCGACAGCCTCCGCCTCGGAAAGCGTCAGCTTTCCCGACAGAAACGCGCGCCGCGTAAATTCGCCTGCCGGAGCAGGCGCCGCTCCCGCCGAAAAAAGCGCTTCAAGCACGCGGTTTGTCACAAGAATGCCGCCGTGACATGAAATCTCGACGACGTTCTCGCCCGTGTACGAGCGGGGCGCGTAAAATACGACTGCAATCCCGTCGTCAATGACCTTCCCCCGCGAGTAAATTTTCCCGTATCCGGCGCGGGCGTGCTCCGAGGCGAGGAGCGGCTTTCCCGACGCGGGAACAAAGACGCGGGAGGCGATATTGACGGCATCCTCGCCCGATACCCTGATAACGGAAATCCCGCCCGTTCCGTGCGGTGTCGATATTGCCGCGACAGTCTCGTTTATATCCATGCGTACCCCTTCTTTACGATTAAAAAGGGGACTCAGCGTCCCCTTTTTCAGTGTTTTTTCTTGAAATCCGAAATAAATGCTTATTCTGCGCTCGGCTCGGACGTTCTCTGATAGCCGCCCGTGCGCCTGTAGCCGCCGCGGTCGAGCGCGACTACGATTCTGCGCTCCGTGTCGGTTCCGACGGAATGCGTCGTCACCCCGTCGATTCCCTGAATCTCCGAATGCACGATTCTGCGCTCATACGACGACATCGGCTCGAGTGTCACGCTGCGCCCTGATTTTTTGACGCGGGACGCCGTGCGCCTTGCGAGCGAGCGGAGCGTCTCCTCGCGCTTTGCGCGATACCCCGCAATATCAACAGTCACGCGCGTATATTTTCGACCGCTCTTCTCGCCGTCGTCATCTGCATCGCCGCCGTTTTCAGCGGCATTTTCCTTTGAAATACGCCTGTTGGCAGCGAGGGACGCGAGATACTGAAGCGAATCGAGCGTCTCGCCGTGATGTCCGATGAGATAGCTCGTCCCCTCTCCCTCGACGCTTATCATCGTGGAGCCGTCCTCGCCGACAGTCTTTGTAACCGACGCGTCAAGTCCCATAGCCGAAACGACCGTTTTCACGAAATCGAGAGCCGCGTCGGGGTCCGGCACCTCGTATGTAACCTTCACGACTGCGGGAGATGAGCCGATTCCGAGTATTCCCTTCTTCGGCTGCTCAATAATTTCAAACTGCATTCCCGAGGGGTCGATTCCCGCCTCGGCACCCGCCTTCGCCGCCGCAATCGCGTCGCTTATTGTTTTTCCCGTTACGGTAAATTCCTTCTTCATGGTCAATCCTTCTCTTTCTCTGTCGTTTTTTCCGCATCAGCTGCGGATTCCTCTTCTGTTTTGTCGTCTGTTTTGTCGTCCGAGCGCTTTTTCTTTTTCCTTCCCGCCGCCTTGTCGGAGCGGGTGTCAGTCTTGAGCGGCGCCGCCTCAATCAGCCCGCCCGACGCGCCTCCGCTTTCCTCGCCTGTCTTTGACGAATCCGTGCTTTCCTCACCCGAAGCATCTTTACTCGAAGACGGCTGCGCCGTCTTCGCCACCTTGGACGAGGACGACACGTCCTCGTCCAACGGTGTTGTGTCCTCAAAATCAATTCGGTGCAGTGAGCGCGGACGCGGATGGTCTGCGTCGTAAACCTTTTTCTGACCGCCCTCTACGGATGCGCCCGACTTTTTGGGCTTTTTCCCGAGATATTCGCGCTCCGCCGCCAGAAGCTCCTCCTCTGTAAATTTCGGCGTCGGCATCACCTTTGAGAGAATCACCTGCTGCAAAAATGAGAGCAGATTTCGCCAAATCCAGTATACGCCGATGGCGGACGGGACAATGTAGGCAAAATACGCACACATGAGAGGCGAAATCCACATCATTATCTTCATCGAGGACTGATTCTGCGCGTCCATCGTCGCCTCGGACTGATAGGTGAATTTCCGCTGAAGCTTCGTCGTTATGAGCATGACCGCTCCCGTCAGTATAGGAACGAGAATATACGGTATGAACTGACTTGACGGTATAACGGACAGGTCAAATACTCCGAACATCGTGAAATCGGGGAAAACGGTTGAATCCGTGATTCCCGAAAGCTCGTCGAAATTCGTTATTATCGAGCGGATTCCGTCAAGCCCGTTGTCGCGTATGAAGGTGATAACGCTTATTTCCTCGTATGAGGTCGTAAGAGTGCCGCCAAGCTGCTCGACTGCGGATTTGAGCGCGTCGATAACTCCCTCGTCAAGCCGCGTTATATACGTGAGCGGCTGACGCACAACTGTGAAAAGCGCAAGAATTATCGGAAGCTGAATGAGAAGTGGCAGACATCCGCTCGCGGGATTGTAATTTTCCGCCTGATAGAGCGCCATCAGCTCGTCGTTCATCTTCTTCTGCGTCGCCTGATCGGTGCGCCCCGCGTACTTCTTGCGAATCGCGCTTTCCTTCGGGCGAAGCGACGCCTGCTTTATCATTCCCTTTTGCTGTCTTACCCCGAGCGGGAGCAAAATGAGCTGCATTACAAGCGCGAAAAGCAGAAGCGCGAAAGCGTAATTGTTCGTTATGCTGTAGCATACGCGCATGATGAAGCCCATCGGGATATAGAGAATGTCGAGAATCGAAAAGCTCGAATCCTCCTCCTCGATTGTTATCTCCGTCAGCTCCGTTTCGGTATCAGTTTCGTCAGCTTCTGACGTCTCGTCAGCTTCAGACGTGACGTCTGAAGCTGTGTCATCGGCAAAAACAGATGTTGTAAAAGAGCAGGCTAATATCATAACCGCGCACAAAATAAACGCGATATACGCGCGCACGCGAAATTCCTTTGTTTTCAACTCCGTAAATTTCTCCTTTAATCCGCACCATGATATAAGGCGCGGTCAATCATGAATGCTTTCCCCTTTCCTTTTTCGGGGGTACCGGGTCGTACCCGCCCTTTGAAAAGGGATTGCAGCGCAGAATCCGCCACACGGTGAGTGCCGTGCCTACAAAAAATCCGCGCTTCAAAAGCGCCTCCTTCGCGTACTGCGAGCAGGTGGGGGTAAACCGGCACGACGGATACCTTTTCAGCGGCGAGACGTATTTCTGGTAAAGCTCGATGAGCTTTATGCAAAGGTACTTCACTTTTTCAAAATTCCGAGAGCCCCAAAGCCTGCTCTCATATCGCGGGCAGCGTCGTAGGATTTAGCGTCCCTTGCCGCGTCTCTTGCGGTGATGACGATGTATTTTCCCGTCACAATATCGCCCGCGTTCTGTCTGTACGCCTCACGCAGCACGCGCCTGATTCTGTTGCGCGTTACCGCTCCCCCTCGTTTTTTCGTCACGGTAATACCGTAAACGCTTTCCTCATCGGGTTTTCCCGACAGCACGTACAAAACCGAATATTTTCCGACGTATTTTCTTCCGCGCCTGTACGCGCGGGTGAAAATTCCGCTTTTTTTGATTGTTCCCCTCATAGCGGCAAATGCGGTCCTTCAAAAAAAATCGGCAGAATGACGCTTTTCCTCAGAAGCGGCTGCCGTTGGCTCCGCTTCTGAGGTTCGGTTACGATTCTCAATAAGAAAGTCTCGCTCTGCCCTTCGCGCGCCTTCTCTTCAAAACCTTGCGCCCGTTTGCTGTCCTCATTCTTTTCATGAAGCCATGCTCCTTCTGTCTCTGGAGCTTTTTGGGCTGGTATGTCCTCTTCATTTCGGCACCTCCTCACTTTATATGCGCATAATAAAACGTAAAATCGCGCCGCGCCGCACGGCGCGCTTTTTATTATAGCGCATATTTTCCCCGTTTGTCAAGCGTTTTTCTCAAAAAGTATGATATTTGCACCTCCCGCGCCCGAATTTTTTTCCCTCTCACAAGCGTTCCGCTGTGTGTTCTGCGCTTTTTTCGCATGGAAGGGGCGCAAAAAGCGAACATATGTTCATTTTGACGAATAGAAGCCCTTTTGTGTGCCGATATTTCGGCGCCGTTTTCGGCATTGTTTTCATATTAACTCTTGACTTACAGAAGAGTTTATGGTATAATATAAGGGTAAGACTTTGAAGAATAAGGCACAGCCTTATTCTTCAAGTCTGTTGAATATTCGCGCATTGCGCTTAAATAAAAAATACGGTAAGGGTATGATATTTTGAACTATGATTTATCGGAAACGGTGACGACCGTTAAAAACGAGCTGCGGCGGCAGTTCTCTGATTCGACATACGGGCTTTGGTTTGCTGATATGGAGCTTTCCTCGCTCAAGGAGCAGAGTGGCGATCTTTTCGCCGAGGTTACAGTCGGCGCGGATTTCAAGGCTGATATTGTAAGCAGGAATTATAAGCGGCTGCTGGAGGAGCTGTTCTCGCTCACGACGAACAAGCGCTGCTTCGTCACCGTCCGCTCGCTTGAAAGGGCGCGCACGCCGACGGGAATCGGAATGGGAACAGTTCCCGCCTCCTTTCAGAAGGATGCCGCCGCCTCGGCACAGATGTCAACCCAGATGACATCTGCGATGACATCTGGGACAGAGGATTTCGTTTTCCACACAGAGTACACGTTTGAAAATTTCATAGTCGGGGATTCAAACAAATTCGCTCACGCTGCCTGTCTTGCGGTCGCGAACACGCCGGGGTCTGTATACAATCCGCTTTTCATTTACGGTCACAGCGGGCTTGGAAAGACGCATCTGATGTACGCCGTCACAAACGAGCTGAAGCGCAAAAATCCAACGCTCAACGTCGTTTACACGAAATGCGAGGATTTCACAAATCAGCTTATAGCGGCGATTTCGGAGAGAAGCACGCAGACCTTCCGCGAGAAATTCAGGCGGGCTGATGTGCTGCTGATTGACGACGTGCAGTTTGTAGCGGGCAAGACCTCGACGCAGGAGGAGCTGTTTCACACCTTCAATACGCTTTACGACGCGCATAAGCAGATAATTTTCACAAGCGACAGACCGGCGCGCGACATAAAGCTCCTCGAGGACAGAATCAAGACGAGGTGCGAATGGGGGCTTATAGCTGACATTCAGCCGCCCGACCCCGAGCTTCGCGCGGCGATTATAAAGAAAAAGGCGGAGGCGATGTCGCTTTCACTTTCATCCGATGTCGTCGGATTTTTGGCGGATAAGCTGAAAAGCAACGTGCGGCAGATTGAAGGGACGCTCAAGCGCCTTTCGGCGACGAGCTTTGTCTCAGGCGGTCCCGTTACGCTTGACATGGCGGCAAGATGCATTGCGGACGTGATTCCCGAGGAGGTGCCGACGGAGGCTAAGGTGGAGCGCGTGCTCTCCGAGGTAAGCTCCCGCTACGGCGTCGAATCGAAGGATATTATCGGCAAGAGCAGAATGAAAAATATTTCATGGGCGCGTCATATCGCCGTATATGTGCTTCGGAAAAAGACGGAGCTTTCACTGCCCGCCATCGGGAAGATATTCGGGCGCGACCACTCGACGATAGTTTCATCAATCGGCGTAATCGACCGCGAAATCGAATCGAATCCAGCCTTCGCGGTTGAGATAAACGATCTTCTGAACGATATTGAAATCTGACCGCTTGGGGGCGTCTGCGAAGGCATTTTATCGCCCGACTTTTCCACAGTCTGTGGAAAAGTCTGTGGAAAACCTGCCGCAAAATCGGGTTTACAGCTCACGAAGACTTCGGAAATTCCCGCCATAACACGAAAATTTCCTGTCGGCAAATTTCGCCGGGGGCTGTTGATAAGACAAAAATCAGCCGATTTTCGTCCCTTTTTGTGGAAGTCAAGGCTTAAATTTGACAGCGGTGGCACAGCGGCAGCTGAGCGGGATTTTTCGGGGGCTGTTGATAAGCTTTTGGGCGTCAACATGATTTGCCGGCTGTTTTCAACATGATTTGCGGTCGGAAAATTGAGCAAATAAAAGGGCTGCGGCGAGTTTTCCGCATTTTCCACAGAGCCTACTGCTGCGGCTGCTGATATATATAATATATTATATTGTGGGCGCGTTCGCGCTCGGACAAAAAATTTTCCACAGGGGTGAAAAAAGCTGCGAATCGCAGGCTGTGAAGCTTACTGTGGGAGGAGAGGAAAGAGGATGAAGGTAAGATTTGAAAAGGAGCCGCTTATAGCGGCAGTAACACCCGCTCTCGGAGCTGTCTCGTCAAAAAGCACGATACAGGCTATTGAGGGACTGCTCTTTGAGGCAAAGGACGGAGTATGCGTCATTACGGGCTATGACACTGAAAAGGGAATCAGAACGTCACTTGAATGCGAGGTCATTGAGCCGGGCAGCTATATTATAAACGCGCAGAAATTCTACTCGATTATCAAAACGATTCCGTCGGGAGAGCTGCTTCTGACCGTAAATGACAGAATGAATGTGAAAATTACGAGCGGCAAGAGCTGCTTTGAGCTTCATGCGCTTCCGGGGTCGGATTTTCCGTCGCTGCCCGTCCTTTCGGGCGAGACGGGATTTGATATTCCGCAGCACGTGATGAAGCGCTTTATTGAGATGACGCGCTTTGCGATAGCGGCAAAGGATCAGCGTCCCATATTCACGGGCGCGTATTTCAAAATTTCAAGCGGCGAGATAACTGTCGTTTCATGCGACGCAAACAGGCTTTCAAAATGCGTTTCAAGGTGCGAGATTTCAAACGCCCACGGTGTCGGCGAGACTGATGTTTCGTTTATAGTTCCGGGGACGACTCTCACGGAGCTTTCACGCCGCGTCGCTGATACGGAGGACATGATGACAGTCTCCCTGACATTAAAGCACGTAATATTCACAGTCGGGGACATTATATTCTTCTCGCGCCTGATTGACGGCACATATATAGACTACGAAAGGATTTTGCCGAAGTCGCATATGATTTCGGTCGAGATTGACCGCGGTCAGTTCGGCGCGTCGCTTGAAAGAGCGAATCTGATGATTGAGGAAAAGGCGGGGTCTGCCCGCGGATACGTCAAACTTTCCTTTGAGGACGACAGGCTTATCATAACCTCCGACGGCGTTTCCGGCTCGGTTTACGACGAGATTCCGATTAAAAAGCAGGGCGACGACATTAAAATCGGCTTCAATTGCAGATTCCTGCTCGACGCCGTTGCGGCAACCGACGCAAAGACGCTTCATATAGGGCTGTCCACGCCGCTTATGGGAATTTCGATAACGAGCGCGGACGAAAAGAGCGATGAGGACGAGGGAGATTTCGTATTCTTCATGATGCCCGTGAGAATGAAGGAATAGTTTTGTAATTTTGAAAAAGAATTTTTCAAAATTACAAAACTGTCAACTTTGCTGTTTTCGTCGTCAAAAAGTAAGACGACGATTCCGCTTCGCGGAAACAACAGCAAAGGTTGAATAGGCGGTTGATTCGCTGCTGTCTTCGCCGTCAGAAAGTAAGACGGCGATTCCGCTTCGCGGAACCGACAGCATAGGATTTGAAAGACGGAAAAATAAATTTTTCCATCTTTCAAACCTGACGACTATACAGGATTGCAAGTTTGAAAAATTTCAAACTTGCAACCTATCGACTTCACAGCTTGAAAGATGGAATCTTTCAAGCTATAAAGTCGGATAGCGATGGAAGTGAAGATTTCAAACCTGTAAGTGAGGAAAATGAAGATACAAAAAGAAATGACAGATGATAATTAAAAGCGCCGAATATACTGATTTTCGCAACATAGAGAGCGCGCGGCTCGATTTTTCTCCGACATCGACGATTCTTTTCGGAAAAAACGCGCAGGGAAAGACGAATATGCTCGAAGGAATTTACCTTTTCGCGCAGGGAAAAAGCATGAGAGCTGTCCATGACGAGGAAATGGTGAGATTCGGCTCGGATTATGCGCTTGTCAGAATCGTTTACGAGAGCGGCGGGAGCGAGAACACGCTCATAATGCAGATCGGGAATTTCGGAGGCGGGAAGCGGAAGCAAATTTCAAAAAACGGTGTAAAGCTTGAAAGGTTATCCGAGCTTATAGGGAGCTTCAGGGCAGTTCTTTTCTGTCCCGAGCATCTTTTTATCGTGAAGGGCTCGCCGTCCGAGAGGCGCGCGTTTGTCGACGTGGCAATATCGCAGCTTAAGCCGCTTTACATGAGGACGCTTCAGCGCTACAATAAGGTGCTTTTCGGAAGGAACGCGGAGCTTAAAAGGGCGCGCGAGGGAGGCGACAGACGGCTGCTGCTGGAGGCATGGTCTGAGCAGCTCGCAGAGCTTGCCGCGAAAATCACGGTCGAAAGGTGCGAATATATAGATTCGCTCGCTTTGGCGTCAGGTGAGATATATTCCGATATGACGGGCGGGGCGGAGACGCTCGGGCTTTCATACCGCGGGTGTTCGCGGCTTGGCGGCGAATACAGGGACGAGGCGCGCATAAGGAAAATTTACTCGTCGCTTCTCACGGAAAACACGGAGCGTGAGATAATTTTAGGCTCGACGCAGTACGGGACGCACAAGGACGATATTGAGATTACGCTTGACGGGCGCGAGGCGAAATCATTCGCGTCGCAGGGGCAGGAAAGAGGAATTGTGCTTTCGATGAAGCTTGCTGAGGGGGAATGCTCGCGAAGGCGGACGGGGGAATATCCCGTGTTTCTTTTTGACGACGTGCTCTCGGAGCTTGACCCGCAAAGGCGCTCGTTTGTCGCCTCGGGGCTTGGCGAGCGGCAGGTGATTATAACAGCCTGCGACCTTTCCGCGTCAAGGCGAATACCGAACGGAAGGAAATATTACATCAAGGACGGGAGCGCCAAGGAAAGCTGCGCGAGGTGAACTTTATGGCATATGTACACGCGGGCGGGGGAAGGCTTATATTTTCTCCCGATATAATCGGAATTTTCGACATGGACAGCGCGACCGTGTCGGGGACGACGAAGGATTTTCTTAATAAAAGCCAGAGTGAGGGCAGGCTTATTGTTCTGACGCATGAGCTGCCGAAAAGCTTTATTCTGACGGGGGACGACATGGTTACGCTCTCGGAGCTGATGTCAGTCACCGTCGCCGCGCGGACAAAAAGCGCGTCCGCCGGAAATTATGAGTACTGAAACGGGGTGTTTTATATGAACGATGAAATGAACGAGACCGAAAATAACGAGACGGAGGAGACGACGCCCGCTGTCGGAAAAGGAGCGGGAGGCACCACTGTCGCGGGAGTATACGACGAAAACCAGATACAGGTGCTTGAGGGGCTTGAAGCCGTGAGAAAGCGCCCCGGAATGTATATAGGCACGACGTCATCGCGCGGGCTTCATCATCTGATATACGAGATTGTTGATAACTCTATAGACGAGGCGCTCGCGGGCGCCTGCGACACGATAATTGTGACACTTGAGCCTGACGGGAGCGTTTCCGTGCTTGATAACGGGCGCGGTGTTCCCGCGGCTATCCATCACAAGGCTCATATTCCGACCCTTGAGGTCGTATTCACGATACTTCACGCGGGCGGAAAATTCGGCGGCGGGGGATATAAAATCGCGGGCGGTCTGCACGGCGTGGGCGCTTCCGTCGTAAACGCGCTTTCCGAATGGATGGAGGTTGACGACTGCTACGACGGGAGGCGTTATACCGAAAGATTCGAGCGCGGCAAGGTCGCGAGGGCATTCGCGGAGGTCGGCTCGAGCGAGGGGCGGCACGGGCTTTACGTGCGGTTTATGCCCGATTCCGAAATTTTCGAGGAGACGAGATTTGACCGCGAGGTTATACTCACAAGGCTTCGCGAGCAGGCTTTTCTGAACGCGGGGCTTAAAATGATTCTGCGCGACAACCGCGACCCGGCAGAGCCGTGGGAGACGGAATGTCATTACGAGGGCGGAATCAAGAGCTTTGTCGAATATCTTGATTCGGCGCGTCACGTCGAGCCGATTCACGACACTGTGATTTACATGAAGGACGAAAAGCCCGGCAGCGACATGACGGCTGAGGTCGCGTTCCGCTTCAACGACAGCTATAACGAGATGATTCTCACCTTCGCGAACAACATGAACACGGTCGAGGGCGGCACGCACGAGGTCGGGTTCAAATCGGGAATCATGAAGGTATTGAACGATTACGCGAGAAAGAACGATTTTCTTAAAGGCGACGACAAAAATCTCACGGGCGAGGACGTGAGAGAGGGAATTACGGCTGTCGTATCGGTAAAGCTTGAGGACGCGCAGTTTGAAAGCCAGACGAAGGCGAAGCTCGGAAATTCAGAGGTGAGAACATTCGTTGACGGGATGGTTACGCGAAAGCTCACCGAATATCTTGAAAAAAATCCGGCGACGGCAAAAACTATAATCGACAAATCCTTGGCGGCTGCAAGGGCGCGCGAGGCGGCGCGAAAGGCGCGCGAGCTGACGCGCAGAAAGTCGGCGCTTGAAGGGTCAACGCTGCCGGGCAAGCTTGCGGACTGCCGCGAGCGGCGCGCAGAGCTGACGGAGCTTTTCATTGTCGAGGGAGATTCGGCAGGCGGCAGCGCAAAGTCCGGGCGCGAATCGCTCTTTCAGGCGATTTTGCCGATGAGAGGAAAGATTCTGAACGTCGAAAAATCAAGGCTTGACAAGGTTTACGCGAACGAGTCGATAACGCCGATTATACAGGCGCTCGGGTGCGGAATCGGAGACGATTTTGACCCGTCCAAGCTGCGCTACGGAAAGATTATTATCATGGCGGATGCCGACGTTGACGGCTCGCATATAAGGGTGCTGCTTCTGACGTTCTTCTTCCGCCACATGAGAAAGCTAATCGAGGACGGTCACGTCTATCTCGCTCAGCCGCCGCTTTACAGGATTATAAAGGGCAAGCAGCAGAGATTCGCCTACACGGACGAGGAGCGGGACGCCGAAATCGCGGAGCTTGGCGGCGGGAGCAACATTGAGGTTTCGCGCTTCAAGGGACTTGGCGAGATGAGCGACGAGCTTTTATGGGAGACGACGATGAATCCCGAAACGAGAACCATTCTGAAGGTTGACGTTGACGACGCTCTGGCGTGCGACGAGATATTCTCCGTTTTAATGGGGAACAAGGTTGAGCCGAGGCGCGACTTCATCGCCGCGAACGCGAAGTACGCCGACGCGGATATGCTGGATATATAACTTTAAGAATGAATCGTAGATTCATTCTTAAAGTTGGTGAATATTTTTCACCAAATCATAGATTGGTGAAAAATATTCACGATTCACTGCCCTATATAATACTTGCAAAAGGAATGATTGATATTTATGAAGCATGAGGAAGAGATAAAGGATATAGAGTTTCCCGACCAGAAGATTATTGACGTCGGAATGCACGATGAAGTAAAAAAATCCTTCATCGCGTATTCGATGTCGGTAATCACGGCGCGCGCGCTTCCCGATATAAGGGACGGAATGAAGCCGTCGCAGAGGCGAATACTTTACGCGATGTACGAGGACAGGCTGACATACGACAAGGCGTACCGCAAATCGGCGACGACGGTCGGTAATGTTCTCGGTCGGTATCATCCGCACGGAGATTCCTCCGTCTATCAGGCGATGGTGAGAATGGCGCAGCCGTTCTCATACCGCTATCCCTTGATTGACGGAAACGGCAACTTCGGCTCCGTTGACGGCGACCCGCCCGCTGCTTACCGTTACACGGAGGCGAGAATGTCAAAAATCGCCAACGAGATGATGGCGGACATTGAAAAGGATGTCGTCGATTTCAGACCGAACTTTGACAACAGGCTGAAGGAGCCTGTCGTTTTGCCGTCGAGAATACCGAATCTGCTCGTCAACGGCTCCGTCGGAATTGCTGTCGGTATGGCTACAAATATTCCGCCGCACAACCTCGGCGAGGCAATCGACGCGGAAATTTACATGATGGACAATCCCGAGGCGACGCTTGATGAGCTTATGCGCTATATAAAGGGTCCCGATTTCCCGACGGGAGCGACTATATACGGCACGGCGGGCATTTACGAGGCGTATATGACGGGAAAGGGTCATATCACCGTGCGCTCAAAAACGGAGATTGACGAGGAGCACCGCAGAATCATCGCGACGGAAATTCCGTATGCCGTCAACAAATCCGTTCTTGTCGAATCGATTGCGAATCTTGTAAAGGATAAGCGAGTTGACGGAATCACGGGGCTTCGCGACGAGTCGGGGCGAGGCGGAATGAGAATCGTCGTCGAATACAGGCGCGATGTGAACCCGCAGATACTTTTAAATCAGCTTTTCAAATATACGCAGCTTCAGGACACGTTTGCAGTCAACATGGTAGCTCTTGTAGGCGGGGAGCCGAAAACCTGCTCCCTTCGCGATATGCTCGGCGAGCATATACGCCATCAGGAGGAGGTCGTCACGCGCCGTCTCAAGTTTGAGCTTGAAAAGGCAAGGCGCGAGGCGCATATTTACGAGGGCTACAAGATTGCGATTGACAATATCGACGAGGTAATCGAGATAATCAAGGGCTCGGCATCGATTCCCGACGCGAAGGCAAAGCTCGGCGCGAGATTCGGGCTTGACGACGTTCAGACGCAGGCGATTGTTGAAATGACGCTCGGGCGGCTTTCGGGTCTTGAGCGCGAGAAAATCGAGGCGCGGCTCGCGGCGCTTTACGAGGAAATCGAGCGGCTTGTCGGCATTCTCTCCGACGAGGAGAAGCTGAAGGCGCTTATCAAGGAGGAAATGCTCGCGATAAAGCAGAAATACGCGGACGCAAGGCGCACGGAGATTGTTCCTGTCGAAAACGAGATTATGATTGAGGATTTAATCGACCGCCACAACTGCATTATCACGATTACGCACGAGGGATATGTAAAGCGTCAGCGCTCCGACGTATATTCGGCGCAGCGGCGCGGCGGCAAGGGCATTATCGGCACGACGAAGAGCGAGGAGGATTTCATCGAGCGCGTTATCTCCGTTGACAGCCACAGCTATATTCTGATGTTCACCGACAAAGGGCGCGTCTACATGAAAAAGGCGTATCAGATACCCGAGGCGGGGCGCACCTCAAAGGGAACGAACATCGCGAACATCATCGAGACGGAGCCGGGCGAGAAGCTCACGGCGATTGTAGCCGTTGACGGCTTCGTGAAGGGGCTTTATCTCACGATGGTGACGAAAAACGGCAAAATCAAGCGCACGCCGCTCACGGAATTTGAGTATCAGAGGCGCGGCGGCAAGCGCGCGATTTCGTTTGAGGGCGACGACGAGCTTATTTTCGTCAAGGTAACGGACGGAGAGCGCGAAATTATCGTCGCAGGTGAAAACGGACGCGCCGTGAGATTTGCGGAGCGCACGATTCGACCGCAGGGACGCACCGCGATGGGCGTGCGCGCAATCAAGCTTTCAGATGGCGAGCACGTAGCGGGCGCCGCCGTCGTCGAGGAGGGCAAGACGCTCTTTACCCTGACGGAAAAGGGGCTTGGCAAGCGGACGGAATTTTCAAATTACGACACGAAGCACCGCGGCGGCTTGGGCGTTATCTCGCATAAGCTCACGAGCCGCACGGGAAAGCTTATAGGAATCGCTTCGATCTCGGATGAGGACGACATTATCGTTATTTCAGACACGGGAATCATAATGAGAACGTCAGCCGGCGGAATCGGCGTGATGGGACGGTCGGCTTCGGGCGTTATCGTGATGAAAACGGGCGAGGGCGCGAGGGTCGCGTCGTTTACGCAGATTGCAGCAGAGGCGGAGGAAACGGAGACGCCGGGAGACGTCACGACAGATGACGGTGCGTCAGATGACGGTGACATAGACCCGGATGAATACGAGGAGGACGAAATTGACGAGGGCGAGGATGAGGAATAAGGCGCTGTCTGTTGCTTTGGCGCTTGTTTTTGCGGCAGTGCTTCCGATTTCATTTGTTTCATGCGAGGCGGCGCCGACGGAGGACGAGGCGATTGGTATTATCGAAAATCTTCTGCCGAGGACATATCTTCTCAACGAGATTTATTTTGGCGTTGGTATGGACTATATTGACGACGGGAGCGAGGGCAAATATATGCCCGTTTCCGACGACAGTCCGTATCTGACGGAGGAGGAGCTTCGCACGGCGACAGAGGCAGTCTTTTCATCCGATTACTGCGAGTCGATATTCGATATTTATCTGACGGGCTACAGTGACGACGACACGGGGTCGATTATATACGCGCGATATTACGAATACGGCGACAGGCTTTATATTGACACGGAGGCGGAGGTGCTTGTAAGCTACGAGAGGACGTATGACCTTGAAAGTGTGGAGATTACGTCGCTTTCCTCGCGCTTTATCGTATTCACGGCGCAGTCATATCTTGACGGGACGGCTGACGAGGTGATTGAGATAACAATTACAAGCGAAAAGGATGACGACGGTGAAACAATCTGGAGAATTAACTCTGCTACCTATTAAAAGCGGCAAAAAAATTTAGCGGACGCGGGAAAAAGGTATTGATTTTTCGGCGCGGGCAGTGTATAATATAAATGCAAAACAAATGTTCGGATTTGAAAGGATGAGATATCATGGCGAAAGCAAAAAAGGCTGTGTCGAGTGCGGCTCCCGCTGCTGCGGAGGATAAGGAAAAGGCGCTCTCGGCGGCGCTTGACAAAATAAAGAAGGATTACGGCAGCGGAGCTATAATGAAGCTCGGCGAGACGACGCATATGAACGTGTCGGCATCTCCGACAGGCTCGCTCTCGCTCGACCTCGCTCTCGGAATCGGGGGATACCCGAAGGGAAGAATCGTCGAGATTTACGGTCCCGAATCATCGGGTAAGACGACGGTGGCGCTTCACGCGGTGGCGGAGGTGCAGAAGGCGGGCGGTTCAGCCGCCTTCATCGACGCGGAACACGCGCTCGATCCCGTTTATGCGAAGGCGCTCGGCGTAAATACGGATGAGCTTTTGGTTTCGCAGCCGGACAGCGGCGAGCAGGCGCTTTCGATTACAGAGGCGCTCGTGCTTTCGGGCGCTATTGACATTGTTGTCGTCGATTCAGTCGCGGCGCTCGTGCCGCAGCAGGAAATCGAGGGCGATATGGGAAGCGCTACTGTAGGACTTCAGGCGCGTCTTATGTCGCAGGCGATGAGAAAGCTTTCAGGCTCAATCTCAAAGACAAACTGCATTGTCATATTCATAAACCAGCTTCGCGAAAAGGTCGGAGTTATGTATGGAAATCCCGAGACGACGACGGGCGGACGCGCGCTCAAATTCTATTCGTCCGTGAGGCTTGATATACGCAAGACGGAGACGCTCAAATCGGGAAGCGACGTTTACGGGAGCAGGACAAAGGTAAAGGTTGTGAAAAACAAGGTCGCCCCGCCGTTTCGGATAGCGGAGTTTGACATACTTTACGGTACGGGAATTTCCAAATCGGGTGAGATTGTAGACCTCGGCGTCGATTCGGGCGTTATAAAAAAGAGCGGCTCGTGGTTTTCATACGGCGAGCAGAGGCTTGCGCAGGGGCGCGACGGGGTGAGAAAGCTGCTTGAAGCAAAGCCCGAGCTTGCGGATGAAATCGAGGCGAAAATCAAGGAATATTATCTCTCGGACAACGAGGGCATAGGCGAGGAAATCAATCCCGACGAGCTTGAGGACGAGCTTGACATAAGGCTTCTTGACCTTGACGAGGATGAGGTTTGAGATATAAAAATTATATAGGCGCCGGGGGCATGACGGACGCCGATATTGAAGCGGATGCGGTCGCGCCCGAGCTGACGCTTTCCTCGGTGAGGGACGGATACGACGGGCTGACGGTGAAAATTGAGATTTCCGAGGGCGAGAGCGTTCGGCACCAGATTTCCGTAGTCAAAGAGGATTTTGACGCGCTCGGGCTTTCCCTCGGAGACTTAATCGACGAGGAGGCATATGGTATTCTCGCCGAAAGCGGCGAGGTATCCGAGGCGGTGAGAGCGGAAATGAGGCTGCTTTCCGTCGGCGACAAATCAAAGAAAATGCTCCGGGACAGTCTTTGCCATCGGGGCTTCGGAAGAGACGCGGCGGCGCGCGCGGTCGATTATATTGACGGGCGCGGATATATTGACGAGGAGCGCGGGATTTGCAGGCGCGCGGAGATTTCCCTGCGAAAGGGGTACGGTCCTTCCAAGGTGCTTGCAGACCTTCACAGCCGCGGCTTCGCGCCGGAGAAAATCGAGGCGTGGATGCGCGGCGCGGGAGCGAAAATCGATTACGACAGGATGTGCGCGGAGCAGATAAAAAAGCTTGGCGGGATTCCATATGAGATTGAGGAAAAGCGGCGGGTTATATCGAGGCTTTACCGTATAGGCTACGGCTCCGAGCAAATCAAGGGAGCTGCGAAAATCATAAAGGAGGAGGCGGGAGACTGAATCCCCGCCCTACGGATGTGGCAGAAAATAAGGCAAAGGTGAAAAAGAACCGCAGTTCTCCCACAAAGGTGGGCTTTGTTTCGCTCGGATGCGCGAAAAATCTGGTCGATACGGAGGTCATGCTGAAGCTGCTTGTTGACGCGGGGTATGAAATCGTATCGGAGGACACGGACGCGGACATTATAATCATAAATACGTGCGCGTTTCTCGAATCGGCGCGAAAAGAGGCAATCGACAACATTCTCGACGTGGCATGGCTCAAAAAGCACAGGACGCTTCGCGGGATTATTGTGACGGGATGTCTGCCGGAGATGGTGAAGGACGAGATTTTCCGCGAGCTGCCCGAGGTTGACGCGGCGATAGGTGTCGGCGGGATTTACAATATCGTCGAGGCGGTAAAATCCGTTGAAAATAAGAAAAAATATGCATTTTTCGACTGCAAGGAGACCTCGCAGCTTGGCGGGGAGAGAGTTCTGACGACGGAAGGGTACGCATACCTTAAAATCGCGGAGGGATGCGACAACAAATGCACGTACTGTCTTATTCCGTCAATAAGAGGACGTCACCGTTCACGTCCGATGGAAGATATAGTCGAGGAGGCGCGTCAGCTCGCGGAGCTTTCAGTGGGCGAGCTTGATATTGTGGCGCAGGACACCTCGCGGTATGGGCTTGACCTTTACGGGGAATATAAGCTTGCGGAGCTTGTGCATAAAATCACGGAGGTCTCAGGCATTCCGTGGGTGCGGCTGCTTTACTGCTATCCCGACAAGATAACGGACGAGCTTATCGCGGAAATAAAAAATAACCCGCGTGTTTGCAGGTACATAGATATGCCGATTCAGCACGTGAGCGAGAGGGTGCTTTCGCGCATGAACCGCCACGGCGGCGCGAAGGTGGTGCGCGAGGCGATTTCGCGTCTTCGCCATGAGATTCCCGACATTGTTATACGCACGACGGTAATGGTGGGATTTCCGGGCGAGACGGATGAGGATTTTGAGGAGCTTTGCGAGTTTATCAAGGATGTGAAATTTGACAGGCTCGGCGCGTTCATGTTTTCGCCCGAGGAGGGAACGCCGGCAGCGGAATTTCCCGATCAGATTGACGAGCAGACAAAGCAGGACAGATACGACACGATTATGGCGCTTCAGCTTGATATATCGGTGGAGCTTAACCGCGCGAGGGTCGGGCAGACGCTCGACGTAATTTACGAGGGGTTCGATTACGTTTCGGGGACGTGCTACGGCAGAAGCGAATTTGACGCGCCCGACGTTGACGGGAAGGTTTATTTTGCCTGCGCGGCAAAGGACCGTCCCTGCGAGGGCACTCACATAAAGGTCAGAATTACGGATACGCTCGACTATGATCTGGTCGGCGAATACGTCAAAGGGGGAGATGACGGGAAGTGAAGATGAACATACCGAACACGCTGACGATTCTGCGTGTTATATGCGTTCCGATATTTGTTGTTGTGATGATGCTTGACATCGCGGAGCCGTGGGCGGGAATTATTTCCGCGGTCATATTCGGGCTTGTTTCGCTGACTGATATGCTCGACGGCAAAATCGCGCGCAAATACAACATGATTACGGATTTCGGCAAGGTTGCCGATCCTGTCGCCGACAAATTCATGGTATTTTCGGCGCTCATCACGATGCTTATCGTGGACAGATACGCATTTATGAAAAATGTGCTGATCTGGGCGACGCTTATTGTGATTCTGCGCGAGCTGGCGGTGACGTCAATCCGCATTGTTGTATCGGGCAAGGCGCCGACGCTTGCGGCGAATATGCTCGGCAAGATTAAGACGGTGTCGCAGATTGTGTTTATTCTCGCCGCATTCCTTGAGCCGTCGGTTTACGCTGCTTTCGTCGCTGAGGATACGCTTCATATCGTGACGTATGTCACAATGGCGTTTATGGTGGTGATGACTGTCGTCAGCGGCGTGAATTATCTGAAGGTATACGGGAAGTATATGGATAAGAATATATGAGAGGGAATTATTTAGGGGGTGCTTTTGAAAAAGCACCCCCTAAATAATCAATCAACTTCAACTATTGTCTCTCCGCTTTGTGGAAAGGACGCAGCATCAGCTTCGCTTTGTTGTTGCGGTGTTAATTGCGTCGTTTCGCGAAAGCAGATAAACGCAATATTGATTCATTGAAATTCCTTCTTGCTTTGAATGCTCCGATAACGCTTTGTGCAGGCTGCGCGGCATACGCAATTTGAATTGTCCCGAATATTCCTCCTGACCCTGAGGGTCTTTTATCGCGTATCCTTCTTCAAGCGCTGCATCAAGCCACGACCTTTTCGCATCCTCCGCGTTTGACAGCGCTTGCTCTATTGTATCGCCGCAGGTAATGCATCCGGGAAGGTCAGGGAAGGAAACGACGAATCCGCCGTCTTCTTTGTCCTCTACGATTTCCATCTTGTACGGCAAAGCCATATATTCATCTAATGTCCGCATCGTTTTGTTCCTCGCTTTCTACGACTTGTTTTACCATCGCAACATATACCTTTTTGATGGGACTATGCTTCGGTATTGTCAACGGTGAGCAACCGTTACATGGTGGGCTGAATATTTTTTTAAGCGAACATACGCAAGTATGTTCGCGGTAGAAGTTTTTTGGGGGATGTTAAGGGGGTATTTTTGCAAAAATACCCCCTTAAGTAATCAATCAACTTCAACTATTATCTCTCCGCTTTCGTTTTTGTATGTGATTATACAATATTCCGAGTCCTCGGTGACGTAATAATCGCAGACGGAGGAGAGAAGGGTTGTGACGCGCAGCGACGCCGATGTCGATTTTTCCGTCGTATTTGCGGAAATCACCGCGACTGACGGCGATGCCGCCGACAGAAATTCCGACGAGGTTGCGTCACGGTTGCCGTGATTGCCCACCTTCAGCACATCGCATGATACGTCCGCGCCCGAGGCAAGCACGAGATTTTCCTCATAAAACTGCATATCTCCCGCGAAAAGATAGACTATTCCGTCGATTTCTGCGCGAATGACGAGCGAATTGTCGTTGTCGTCATACTCGTAATATTCCGTGGGACCGAGAATTTCAAATGTTATATTATCTGTTTCAACAGTGTCGCCGCCCGAAAGCGCCGAATGCTCAACGCCGAGGCTTTCCGCCTTCATTTCAAGCTGATTCTGACCCTTGTCATCAGGCTCGGAATAGTAGGGATAGTAAATACAGTCGATTTTCACGACGTCGGAGACGTAGAACAGCCCGCCCGTATGGTCGCTGTCCGTGTGCGTGAGGAACAGCCCTGCCAGCTCCGTGATTCCCTCCGCCGCAAGAAATGACGTCACATCGCGCGCATGGTCGGCGGATGCGGTGTCAATCATGTAATAGTCGCCGCCCGCCTTTATTATTGTGCAGTCGCCGTAGCCGATGTTGAGAAAAACGACGCAGTATTCGTAATCGGAAATCAAAGGGTATTGCGTCGTTTCCGTGCATGAGGACAGCAGTGTGGCAATAAGTGCCGTCACAATCAACACAGCGGCTGATTTGCGCATTGAATTTTTCATGAGTGTCCCCCCTTCTTTGAAAAATTTGCCGCTCGCGGCGGCAAATTATCTTCTTATTTGTACCGCCCGCGGTACTTTTTCTTGTGTCCGAGGTAAATTGCCTTGCCTATGACGTATATCACTGTGAGCGATGCCGCCGAGACGACGGCGATAATGAAAAATCTTCCCGTCGCGAAGCTCTCAATCTGCGATAGAGTATATAAAAATGTGCTTCGCGAGACTGCCGTCGTCGTGACGAGCGGGATGTTGCCGATTATCTCATCCTTATACGTCACCGTGAGCGAGCCTGCCTCCTGATTTTCATATACGGGCGCTTCGAGCGAGTCTGACGTCGTTTTGTATGTGCGCTTGATGTCAACGTCAAGGTCTGTGTCCGAGGGAAGGTAAACAGTAAGCTCCTCGGAGGTGACGAGGGTGACGTAATCGGCGGAGCCTGACAGCTCGACGGGGATTTCGCATATTATCTCGCCCTCCTCGACGAGGGTTATGTTTTCATATGACGCAAATGCGTAATCGAGCAGCGTCGTCGCCGTCTCGTATGAGTAAATCTGCGTGCCGTCGTCGCTTGCGTCCGCTCCCATCACGACGGCGAGATATGTCAGCCCGTCTGATTCCGCCGTTGTCACAACGCAGTAGCCGCCGTCAGTCGTCGCGCCCGCGTTCAGTCCCGACGCGCCCGAATAGACGTAGCTGTAGGTGTTTCCGCTTGACGTTATGAGATAATTGCGGTTGTAGACCGACCTGTATTCGCTCATGTTCGTCTCGGGGATGACGTAGGATGAGGTTGACGATATTGTCATGAAAAGCGGGAGGGAATACGCCGCGAGCGCGATTTTCGCCGTGTCCGCCGCGGTCGTCACCATGCCGCTGTCATGCACTCCCGAGGGATTCGTGTATCTTGTGGAGGTGGCGCCAAGCTCCCATGCGCGCGCGTTCATCATGGAAATAAAGTTGTCAACGGTTCCGCCCACAAGATACGCGAGGATGTACGCCGCGTCGTTCGCGCCGCCGACGAGAAGCGAATAGAGCAAATCCTCGATTGTGACCGTCTCGCCCTCCTCAAAGCCTATGGTATTTCCCGTCGCGTCCTCTATCATTTCGGAGGTAATCGTCACCGTGTCCTCAAGATTTTCGCCGAGCGCCTCGATTGCCAAAATTCCCGTCATTATCTTGACGGTCGAGGTCGGATAAACGAGATCGTCCGGCTCGTAGGAATATACGATGAAATCGTTTTCGATATTATATAAATATGCGCTTGTGAATACGCCCACATCAACCCCCACCTCGCTTGTCGTCGCAGATGAAAGATTGACCGCTCCGACAGTGACACTCGCGCGGTTTGAAATTACAGGAAAAATAAAAAAAACCGCCAGAATAGCCGACACCGCGCGGGCGAATGCTGCTTTTTTGAAAAAACGGTCTTTTTTCATTTTGTTTTGTCCTCCCGGGAGATGTTCTCCATGCCGAAAAATTCAGCCGCCGCATCGACATCCTTTGAAATTGCCGAAAAAAGAGATTCCCTATCGGGGAATTTTTTCTCGGGTCGGCGAAATTCGAGAAGCGACGTTCTGACGACCCTGCCGTATGCGTCGCCCGAATATCCGAAAAGAAACGATTCGACGGCGGGGGACGGGATACCGTTTATTGTGGGCTTTACGCCTACATTTGAAACGGCGGGATAATCCGTCCCGTCAAGCTCACAGCGCGAAAAATAAACGCCGTAGGTGAGTGCTGCCGCCGCCTCATCGTCCGGCAGCGTCTGATTCAAGGTGGGCGTACCAAAGGAATGCCCCAGTCCGTTTCCTTTTATGACGGGTGCGGTAAATTCGTATATTGGCGGCATTTTTTATTTTACGCCGAGATAGCATCTGACAAGCTCGTTCAGAAGCTCGTCCCTGTCGATTCGTCTTATAAGCGCGCGCGCGCCGTTGTGATTCGTGATATAGGTTGGGTCTTCGGAGAGAATGTAGCCCACTATCTGATTTACGGGGTTGTAGCCCTTTTCAACGAGCGCGTCATACACACTCCTAAGCGTGTCGTGCATCTCCTCCTCCGCAGTTTTGTGGAGTGAAAATGTCAATGTATCGTCTTTTGGAATATTCTGCATGACTTCTCCTTGGGTTTTGCCGGTCAGCGGGACGTTTTGCCGCACGGCATGAAAATTTCCTCTATAATATTATCACAAAAACGGAGGATTTTCAAGTGCCCGCGGGTAAAAACGCCAAAAAAACGTGAATTTTCGGATTAAATCACGCAAGAAGCGTAAGAAGCGTCTCCTTAGGCGTGACGCCGACTGTGCTTCCCTTCATCTCGCCGCCCGAAAACGATATGAACATCGGTATCGAGTTTACGCCGAAGCGGTCGGCAAGAGCGGGCTCCTCGTCCACGTTGACGGAGCAAATTTTGTATTTCCCGTCAGATTCGGCGGCGAGCGCCTCCGTTACGGGCGTCATCATGCGGCAGGGACCGCACCATGTTGCCCAGAAATCGACAAGCACGGGCACGTCCGAGCCGATTACAATTTCCTCAAAGGTATCGCCTGTTACCTTTATAACTTCCATTTTCGATTCTCCTTTCTGAAGTCTGAAGGATGTATCTTTCAGACTTTGTTATTTTTCCTTATAGTAGAGACGGCAGTGGCAGTAGCCTTCAAATTCGGGGTCTGCAATCTGCTCTCTGAATTCGCGGCACATACATTTTGTGTCCTCGGATATTTCACGGCGGCAGGGACAGTATCCGCCGCGCTCGCGCAGTCCCTCCTTCACGAGGCGCACGATTTCCTTGTCGTCATTGTAGCGTATTTTCATCTAATTGTCCTCCGAAATGCTCCGCGATGGCTTTTTCGCATATATAGTATAACTCATTTTTTGCGTTTATGCAAGCTGAAAAGAATACGGGGAGTTAAATCGTCTCAAAAGCAAAGCTTTTGAGACGGTGAAATCTGCCCTTCGGGCAGGTGAAATCGAGCATCCGCCTGCGGCGAATACTCGGTGAAATCCGCACTTTGTGCGGGTTAAGGTAAAAAGTCCTACGGACTTTTAATTGAATAAAAGTCATCTCAAAAGCGAAGCGTTGAGGTGGCTTTTTTCATTAACCCGTCGCGTCAGCGACGGATTTTACCCGCGCGAAGCGCGGATTTATCCGAGACGGTTGACCGATGTCAACCGTCTCGATTTCACTCAATTACTGCTCCGTTACGCAGCCGTCGGCGAGATTTACCGTGCCCTCGCAGTTTGTGACATCACCCGCGGCGGAGACTGTAATCGAGCCGCCCGTCACGTCGATTGACGTTATTGCCTGAAGCGCGTCGTCGCCGCAGTCGATTGTAATTGTGCCGCCCTCAATGTAGATATAGCCCTTGTCTGATTTCGTCGTGTTCGACGCCTTGATGCCGTCGTTTCCGCATGAAACCGAAATTGTGCCGTCCTTTATTGTAACGCTGTCATTTCCGCGAATGCCGTGATTTTCAGCCGTTACTGTGATTATGCCGCTTATAATCTTGAGGTCATCCTTTGAGGTTATTCCGTTGTTGCAGTTCGCGTAGACGTTGAGTGTTCCCGTGCCGTTGATTGTCAGGTCGTCCTTTGAGAAAATGCAGGCGTTCGGCTCGCCGTCAGTGTTTACGTCGGTGTACGACGCTGCGTCCTGCATTGTGTTCGTCGTGCCGTCAGCGAGCGTTATCGACGTTTTGTCGGCACACTTTACCCATACGGGAGCGCTCGTCTTGCACATGAGCGAAATTCCGTTAAATACAAGCTGAACCTTTTCGGTGTCCGATACCTCGACGATAATCTGTCCGTCGCTGCATGAGCCTGAAATCACATACGTTCCCTCAGCCGTTATCGTCAGCGTCGTGCCGTCCACCGTCGCGCCCGACGTGTCATTTCCCGAGAGCGTTATCGCCTCGTCGGTGAATACGACCGTCACTGCCTCATCCTCGTCGTAATCAGTGCGCAGGTCAAAGTTTGTGTAGCGCGACGATGTTGCCGTGCTGTCGTCGTTTCCGTCGCTGTCAGACGTTGTGTCGCCCGAGCTTACATTTCCTGACGTCGTGTCCGACGAATTTGTACCCGCCGCGTCGGTGTCGTCACCTTCTCCCTCCGTCGTGCATGAGGGGAGCGCGAGCATTGACAAAGCGAGCATGAGCGCTACTGCCGTCAAAATAATCTTCTTCATAGTAAATTCCTCCGTTTCGCGCTGAGTGCGGCGCCGTTTTTTTCGGTGATGATATTATAATCGATTTACGCCGATTTTACAAGTCCCTTTGCGTGACTTTCGGACGAGATATTTGTGAAAATTTTATGAAAGCTTCAGTATCACCGTTCCCTCGCCCGAAACATTTACGGGTATGCTTCCATTTGGCGTTTTTATTTCCGTCGCGACATCAACCTTTGAGCTGTTTATCGCGACAAGCGTTCCGCTTTTCGGAAAATACGCGCATTCGACATAGGGACTTTTCGCCATATACGAGCTTTCAAGCTCCTCTCGACCTGCCGCATAAAGAAGGGAACGGTACAAGAGCCTTGCGTCCTCGGAGCTGTAGGTGAAGCCCGACATATAGACGGCGCGTCCCGCCTCAAATTCGCGCGCTGACATTATAATGTCTCCCGTCGCCTCGTCCGAGAGGATTATGTCGGCGTCTCCCGAAAGCGCGTATACTCCCGGGGTATGATTGTGAAAGCGCACTCCCCGACGCTGCTCCTCCGTCATTTCCGCTGTTATGAAATGAGGCTTTCGCTCGTATTTATATTTTTCGTGGCAAATCGTCGCGCCAACCTCGCGGTCAACGCCGAAAATGTCGGCAAGGCGGAAATGTCTGCCGCCGCAGCGAAGTGCCGACGGCTCCGACACGCCGATAATGCCGCCGCCGCGCGCCACAAATTCGCATATTGCGGCTTTGAGAGCTGCGGATTTCCACGCATCCCCGCCTGACCAAGCGTCGCCCTCGCGTCCCGCGTTTATTATCACGTCAACGTCTTCCGGCACGCCGTTTTTCTCAACATCCTCAAATGAAATCGCGGAAACCTCGAAGGGCTGACCCGCGAGCGCCTCGTAAATGTGATTGAGAGGCAGCTCGGGATGCTCGTGCATATGACCGGCGCAGTTCCATGTGCGAAGCGAACCCCATGAGTGAAGCACGGCGACATGGATTTCAGTCGACCACGGCGAATCGTTTTCGTGCAGGTCGCGAAGCGTGCGGAATTCGTCCGCTATATGCTCAATTTCGTCCCTGAATTCGGGGAACGACTCTGTGAGCGAAAGATACCCGCCAAGCCCGATTCTGTCGATTTTCACGCGCAGAAGCGCGCGGCGCACGCACGCCCAGAAGCGCTTCGCGTCGCGCTCGGGATGACCGCCCGGGGCAAAGGTCGGCTCGCCGCCAAGTCCCGTCGGGAAAAGATACGGATGAAGGCGAAGCTCGTGCGTTTTTACCTCTTTAACTCCAGCGCAAAGACGCGCCTCAAAGGCGTTGAATACGCATTTGATAAGCCCGTCGAAGCCGAATTCCCCGTAATATCCGCTCCACGGCTCAGTTCCAATCCATGTGTCGTCGTAAAACATATAGGCGAGCTTGCCGTAGCTGTGTACTATGTCAATGCACTTTTTACCGAATGCGCGCACGAATTTTCCCGTGAACTCCATCCAGTCGCGATAGTGCTTTGTCGGGGGATTGTGGGTCGGGTTGCGGCGTCCCATGTTGATAAAATCCTCGGCGGTGAGGCGATACGAATATTCAGCCTCAAATTCGTCAAGCGCCGGCGGATTTACGGCGAAGTCATAGCTGCCCCAGTCCGTATACATACTGCGGTGACGCTCATCTGCGCCCCATATCCATGTGAAATTATAAAAAAGCGAGGTGAAGCGCACGACCTTTGTCGCCGGATGCGAGCGGCACCACTCGTCAAGATATGACAGTAGCGCCTCCTGCGCCTCGGGATAGCGCGGCTCGACAGCCAAGAGGCGCTCACGGTCGCCCCAGTCGTTTGTGATGTGGTTGTACATTGAAATTTCCTCCCACACGCGCGTTGCCATGAAGCTGACGGTATAAAAGTGGTACGGTATCGTTTCATTTATTGTTACGACCCCGCGCTCCTCGTCCCAGCTCCACTTTTCTTTGTCGATTTGCTCGCCTGACGTTCTGTCCCATACCTCCCAGAGCTTCTTTTTGTCGTCGCCCCGCCAGATTGTCATCTGCGGGCGGAAATATTTTTCGAGCGGGTCTATTTCAAGCGTATTTCCTGTTGCGTGCTTCGGGTCGCTTGAAAGAAAGCAGCGCTGAAGCTTGTCGGGATTTTCCTTTGCCCAGCCGTTTATGCTGCGCACGAGGCAAATTGTCGAGTAAATCGGTATCCCTGACGACAGAATCTCGTCCGACAGCACCGTTCCGTCGCTGTCGCGAATGCAGTCCGCACCCCATTTTTCGCACAGCTCGAGCGTAAGCTTCTCGTATCCCGCCTCTCCCGGAAGCGTAAATCCGCCTTTTTTCATGTAATTTCTCCTCTTTAATTAAATTTTTCTGCGCCGTCGCGCAAAACGTCTCATCTGACTAAATAATAACACACTTTTGCTCCAAAATCAACACGCAATTTCACCTCTTTGCAAATCTCCCGCTTAAATTTTCGGCTATAACATATCCCCGCAGAATCCCCGATACATTTCCCGTAACTTTTATTTTCAAACACCGTGTCTCGCCCGTTTTTTCGCCCGGTCGTGCTTTATCATATTGATATACTCGCTGTGAGTGAATTTCGGGGTATCACCCGACAAAAGAAAGGGAGATTTGATATGAACGAAAAGTATGTTGATTATGCCGCAGCCGTAGGAGGCGCGACAATTGAGGTGCCGGTTGAGGCGCTTGTGCCGAATCCGCGCCAGCCAAGAAAGGTCTTTGACAAGGGGAAACTGAAGGCGCTTTCAGAATCAATCAGGCGCTACGGGATTTTGCAGCCGCTCACCGTCAGGCGAAACGGGACGGGGTCTTATGAAATTATCGCCGGTGAGAGGCGGTGGCAGGCGGCGAGGCTCGCGGGATTTCTGACGGTGCCGTGCATTATGATGGACGCGGGGGAGGAGGAGTCCGCGGCGCTCGCGATTATCGAGAATTTGCAGCGGGAGGATCTGAATATGTTTGAGGAGGCGGCGGCGATTTCATCGCTTATCTTCCTTTATAGGATGACGCAGGAGCAGGCGGCGGCGAGGCTTTCTGTGAGCCAGCCCTATATTGCGAACAAGCTTCGTATGCTGCGCTTTTCGGATGAGGAGCGGGCGCTCATTCTCGAAAACGGGCTGACGGAGCGCCATGCGAGGACGCTTCTGCGCCTTCGCGACGAGGGGGCGAGGAAAAGCGCGCTTTTACATATTATAAAGCGAAAGCTCAACGTATCATCATCCGAAAGATACGTTGACGGACTGTTATCTAATATGGTAGATAACTCGCGCGGCGTCTGCCGCCAGCGCCAGAAATACGCGATAAAAGACCTTCGCCTTTTTTATAACGCCATCGACCATGCCGCCGAGACACTTCGCGGCGGCGGCGTTCCAGTCGAGGTCGAAAAGCGCGAAAATGAGGGTGTTGTGACTATCGTCGTCTCAATTGACTGCAAAAGAAAGAACGAATGTTCGGCATGACTGAAAGGCGCGCATCTCCGCCGATTGTTTCACGTGAAACAGTCGGCGGAGCGCCATTCCACGCTATATGCAAAAGTAAATTTTTTTGCGTGGGGCGGAAACTTTCGCTCGGGGCTTGACAAAACGCCGCCGTGCGATTATAATATGTATAATTACCTTTGGCTGTGCCGATTTTTGCGGGAGCGTCTATGTCTTACATTATTTCATTCGCAAATCAGAAGGGCGGCGTCGGCAAAACGACGTCTGCCGTCAATATCGCCGCTTGCCTTGCGTATCGCGGGCGGCGTGTGCTGCTGCTTGACGCAGACCCGCAGGGCAACTCGACGAGCGGAGTTGGGATTTCAAAGCGCGGACTTAAATCGTCCATGTACGAGCTTCTGCTCGGGCAGAAAACAGCCTCTGAGGTTATAGCGCATACAAAGTTCGAGCGCCTTGACGTGATTCCTGCGACAATATCGCTTGCGGCGTCGGAATTTGACTTATCAGACCTTCCCGACAGGCAGTATCGCCTGAAAAACGTGATTGCGGACGTTTCCGATAATTATGATGTGATGGTCATCGACTGCCCGCCGTCGCTCGGGCTTCTGACGATAAATTCGCTTGCAGCTTCAAACGGCGTGCTGATTCCCATGCAGTGCGAATATTACGCGCTTGAGGGACTTTCGCAGCTTATGCTCACGATTCGCAAAATCAAGCAGCTTTATAACCGCAAGCTTGAGATTACGGGAATTCTTCTTACGATGTATAATCCGCGCCTGAATCTGACGACGCAGGTTGTCGGCGAGCTGAAGAAATATTACGCCGATCAGCTTTTCAGAACGCAGATTGTGCGCAATGTCAAGCTTTCCGAGGCGCCGAGCTTCGGCGAGCCGATAATATATCATGACAAGACCTCAAAGGGCACGCAGTGCTATCTCGACGTGACTGACGAGCTTATAGCGCGGATTAAGTAAAATGTTTCACGTGAAACGCAAAATTGAAAGTGAGATTACGCAATGTCGAAAAAACCCTCTCTCGGACGGGGAATAGATTCAATCTTCCTTGATAACACATCATATGACCCCTCCTCGCCCGATGAGGGCAGAATATATAAGCTTGATATTTCAATGGTCGAGCCGCGCCGCGATCAGCCGCGAAAGAGCTTCGACGACGAAGCGCTCGCGGCGCTTTCAGATTCGATTTCGCGCTACGGCGTGCTTCAGCCGATTTTAGTCTACGAGGGCGAGGACGGACGATACGTCATAATCGCGGGCGAGCGGCGCTGGCGCGCATCAAAGGCGGCAGGGCTTTCCGAAATTCCCGCGATGATAATGCAGCCCGACGAGGTTCTGACGGCGGAAATATCGCTTATTGAAAATATTCAGCGCGAAGACCTCAATCCCTACGAGGAGGCGGAGGCGTACAAGCTTCTGATTGAGCGGTTCGGATTCACGCAGGAGGAGCTTTCGGAGAAAATCGGGCGCTCGCGCTCCGCTGTCGCGAACAGTCTGCGGCTTCTTGATTTGCCCGCGGCAATAATTCCGTTTCTCAAAAGCGGCGAGATTACGGCGGGACACGCGAGGGCGCTGCTTTCGCTCAAAAACAAGGACGATATAAGCGTTCTTGCAGACAGAATCATCGCGGAGGGAATGTCGGTGCGCGAGGCGGAGCGACAGGCGAAGCGGATGAACGCACAGAAAAGGGAGACACAGAGCGAGCCGGTCGGCGGTATTGATTATGCGGCGGCGGCAGCGGCAGCGGCGCAGAACGCGCTCGGACGCCCCGTCACGATTAAGGCGGGCGGAAGGACAAAATATGTGAGCATCGGATTTGAGGACAATGAGGACCTCAAGGCGCTGCTCACGAAAATCTGCGGGACGGACATTTTGGATTAAAGAAGCGTCTTTGCGGGAAAAAAAGCATATATTTTTATTTTATATATACGGAAAGGAGCATATATGCTCGATATTAAATTTGTCAGGGAAAACCCCGACGTTGTAAGACAGAACATCAAAAACAAATTTCAGGATGCGAAGCTTTCGCTCGTTGACGAGGCGATTGCGCTTGACGCGAAGCGCCGCGAAACGATAGGCGAGATGGAGCAGCTTCGCGCGGAGAAAAACAAAATTTCAAAATCCATCGGCGCGTACATGGCAAAGGGAATGCGCGAGGAGGCTGAGGCTGCGAAAGCAAAGGTGACGGAAAACGCCGAGAGGCTCGCGGAGCTTGAAAATGTTTCACGTGAAACAGAGGAAAAGCTCACGCAGATTCTGATGTCGCTGCCGAATATAATCGACCCGTCAGTTCCGATAGGGCGCGATGACAGTGAAAACGTCGAGGTCGAGCGCTTCGGCGAGCCTATCGTTCCCGATTTTGAGATTCCGTATCACACTGACATAATGGAATCGTTTGACGGACTTGACCTCGATTCGGCTCACCGCGTCGCGGGCAACGGATTTTACTATCTTTCGGGCGATATTGCGCGGCTTCATTCGTCCGTGACAGCATACGCGCGCGATTTTATGATAAACAAGGGCTTCACGTACGTGATTCCGCCCTTTATGATTCGCGGAGCCGTCGCCTCGGGCGTTATGAGCTTTACCGAAATGGACGCGATGATGTATAAAATCGAGGGTGAAGACCTTTATTTAATCGGCACCTCCGAGCATTCGATGATTGGACGCTTCATAGACCGCATTCTGCCTGAAAGCTCGCTTCCGATGACGCTGACGAGCTATTCGCCATGCTTCCGCAAGGAAAAGGGGGCGCACGGAATCGAGGAGCGCGGAGTTTATCGTATACATCAATTTGAAAAGCAGGAAATGATTGTAGTGTGCGAACCTACGGAATCAATGCAGTGGTACGAGAAAATGTGGAGATATTCGGTGGAGCTTTTCCGCTCGCTCGACATACCCGTGCGCCAGCTCGAATGCTGCTCGGGCGACCTTGCCGATCTGAAGGTGAAATCCTGCGACATCGAGGCGTGGTCGCCGCGTCAGGGAAAGTATTTCGAGGTCTGCTCATGCTCGAATCTCGGCGACGCGCAGGCAAGACGGCTTAAAATCCGCGTGAAGGGCAAGGACGGCAAGACATATCTGCCGCATACGCTGAACAATACCGTCGTCGCGCCGCCGCGTATGCTCATCGCGCTGCTCGAGAATAATCTTACGGCGGACGGGTGCGTAAAGGTGCCGATGGCGCTGCGCCCCTACATGGGCGGGGCTGAAATTCTCGTGCCGAAGGGCAAAAAATAAGGCAGATTCCGGGGAGCTTGGAAATGGAAAGTGCGCTTTTATACGATTACGTCAATATTTCCTATCCGACAGAGTCACTTGAGGTCGTCGTGTGGGGGCTTTTTATCGGCTTTGCGGTCGCCTCGCTGATGGCAGTCTACAACAAGGGGCTTATCGGGGGCTTTGTCAAGGCGATTTTGTCAAACGAATGCTTCGATGAGGCGAGCGCGAAAACCATAACGGAGCTTGGCTACGGGACTGACAGATTCGTCAGGAGCGCGCTTCGCACAAATACGGTGCTTTTGCGGTTTGTGAGCCGCGTTGACGCGCCGGACGAGAACGGAAATCCCGTGGTGCCGAAAAAATCGCGCGGAGGGCATGACATAATCGACTTTGAGACGGCGAGATTTTATATTCCCGAGGAGCTGAAATACCGTGCGGAGGTGAGATATTCGCGTCGGGGAACGAATATAATATCGCTTATCGTAACGATTGTAATACTCGCCGCCGCGGCGTTCGGAGTGCTTTTCCTCGTACCCGAGCTGCTACAGCTTCTCGACAATTATATCGGAATCTATTTTTCGTGAAAAAGGGAGATAACACAGTATGGCAAGAGGAAAACGACCCACCTCGCCGTTTGTCGTAATTGCGGTAATATTCGTGATTGCTGCTGTCGCCGTCACAGTCACCTTCGCGGTGATTTACGCGGCGGGCTATCGATATATCAGAATTGCGACCGACGTTGTTGACGGGGAGACGCAGTACATTAAATTTCTCGGTGTCGTCGATTCGGACGGCGTGCCTTATTCGGGGAGCATAACATACCCGAGCGGCATAACGGGCGAGCTTGACGCCGAAACAAATTCGATAACGTATTCAAACGGCGACGTTTACGTCGGTGAGATTGAAAATCTTCTGCGAAACGGTCAGGGACGGCTCTCGTACAATTCGGGAGACGTTTACGTCGGAGAATTTTTGAATGACGAGCTGACGGGAACGGGCGTTTACACATACACAAACGGCGACGTTTATGAGGGCGATTTCGTCTCGGGCGTCAAGGAGGGCGAGGGAAAGTACACATGGGCTGACGGCAGCATATATGAGGGCGGCTTTTCCGACGACAAAAAGGACGGCTACGGCGAATATTACTGGACGGACGGCAGCTCGTATCTCGGCGAATTTTCCGCGAACATCAAGGAGGGCTACGGCGTTTACACATACGTGAACGGAGACGTTTACGAGGGCGAATACAAAAATGACGTGCGCTCGGGGACGGGAACGTACACATGGGTGAACGGCGAGAGCTACACGGGAGCATTTCTCAACAATCTGCCGAACGGCGAGGGAACGTACACATGGCCGTCGGGGAGAGTTTACACGGGATATTTTGAAAACGGCGTAATCGTGCGCTCTGCAGGCAGCGATGATGAGGAAACGGAGGACACAAGCACCGTCACCGACACGACGGCGAGCGAAAACGACGAGCTTTGAGTAAAGTGAAGGAATTGAAAATCGTATCGTTCAACATACGGTGCGATTTCGGGCAGGACGGGGAGAATGTGTTCTCACGCCGCAAGCCCGGGATAACAAAAAAGATAAACGATGAGAGCCCCGACATCATTTGCTTTCAGGAGGTGCTGCCGCACGTCGGCGCATGGCTGAAATGCGAATTTCCCGAGTATATACTTCTCGGATGCCACAGAAGCGCCTCTCTTGGCGATGAGGCAACCTCGATTCTGATAAAAAAGCAGAGATTTGACGTAATCGCCGCCGACACCTTCTGGCTGTCGCCGACGCCGGATATTCCCGGCTCGCGGTTTGAAAAAAGTGCGGCGGGATGCTCTCCCATGCAGTCCGAATGTCCGCGCGCCGTCACGGAAACGCTTCTTTTTGATACTGCCCATGGCTGCGCGCTGCGCGTGATGAGCCTGCACCTTGACCATATGGGCGCGCGGGTCGAGCAGCTCCGTGTGATATTTGAAAGAATATCGCAGATGAAGCTTCTTCCCGAGGTTCCGCTCATTCTCGCGGGGGATTTCAACGCGGATGCATCAGACCCCGAAACGCCAGAGGGACATGAAATGGCAAATCACCCCGAATTTGTGTGTATAACAAAGGGAACGGGCGGCACGTTTCACGAATACGGAAAAAGGTGCGACAAAATCGACTTCATTTTTCTGAAGGACGCGCGGGAGCAAAGCAGGCTTTGCCGCGGGCTGAAACCTCTTGGCGAGTGTGAGCTGTGGCGGGACGAGCATGACGGTGTGTGGCTTTCAGACCACTATCCCGTCGCGGCGCGCTTTGAATTGAGCGGCACCGAGGAAAACTAAAAAAAAGAAGCGTGCTTTGCCATTTGTTTATCGCAAAGCTTGCTGACGCGAAAAATTACCCCGCTGTTTTTTATAAAAAACGGCGGGGTTTTTGCGTGAAAAGGGGGCTTTTGGCGGAAATTCTAAGGATGCGCGACATATTCTATGTATCTCGGGTTGATTTTTTTGTCCCGCAGGGTTAGAATCAGAGTGTCGCCGGCACGCCGCGGCGAAATTGAGTTTTTGTTTCGGAGGTATTTATGCAGGAAGAGCGAGTCAACGTCATGGGCGATTTTTTAGCCGCCATGAGAAAATCAAAGGGATACACGCAGCAGGAGGTCGCCAACAGGCTTCTGATTTCAAATAAAACCGTGTCGAGCTGGGAGAGGGGCGCGTCATGTCCCGATATAAGTATGCTTCCCGCAATAGCGGAGCTTTACGGTGTTACGTGCGACGAGATAATCGCGGGAGAGCGCAAAAGGGACGATGAGGCGGGCGAGGGTGCCGAATCGCGGCGATACCGCAAAAATCTTGAATATATGCTTGCGCGCGAGCGGGGACGCTTTGTGACATCGGCGGAGGTATCGGCGGCGCTGCTGGCGCTTGCGCTCATCTCTGAGATTTTCTGCACATACGTGCTTTACAGAGGGCGCGCCGGATATTTTGCCGCGCTCGTTTTCATCATTGCCGCCGTGACGGTGAACGCGGTGTCGTCGTCGCGCACAAATCTCTCGCTTGCGGGAGAGGATATAAACGAGGAGGGAATAAGCGGGCTTTGCCGCGAGCTGTACGTGAAAAATTTCATAATAAGGTCGGCGGCAGCCGTGGAGGCGGCGCTTCTCATCCCTTATTTGTTTGTTGAGGACAATTATGCCCCGCCGCTCCTTCGGACCTTTATGTACGGTCTGCCCTTCGCGCTGCTCGTGGTTATTTTAATGGCGCTTGCGCTTACATACGGCAAGGGACACCGCAGCTTTTATTCAGAAAACGAGCGGAGCTACAATAAATATATACTCCCGCGCAAGGCGTGTACGCTCGCGGCGTCGGTTTTGGTGCTTCTTTTAACAGCTTTCATCATTACAGCGGCGTTTGTCAACAAAAACGCGGTGACGACGACATACGGCTCGTATCAGACGTTTCTGACGACGGGAGAATTTGTCGATTTCATGGAGGAGTGCGCGCTTTTCGACAAATTCGGGTATGAGAGGGCGGAGCATGATACAGAATATGATTTTGCCGAAAGATACACGGTCGAGACGGAGGGCTGTGAGACCTCAAGCCTCACGCGAACGGGAAATATTGAGGCGTATACATTCAAAAGCGGGAGCGGGGAGGAGGAAATTGACGAGCTGCTTGAATATGCCGGGCTTTACGGCACGGAGGCGGTATCCGTCGATGACGGGACATATACTCTGACGCTTGAATTTGAGGAGTGGAGATACACAAATGAGGAAACGGGAGAGGATGAGACATTTTACATCAGAAACTGCGTCTTTTCGGGAAGCTGCCGCATTGAGGTTACGGATGAGTTTTTCGTTGAGATGATAAATCCGTCGGATGTAACATCAATCGAAACCGTCATCCCGACGGGAAAGGTTTACCTTGCCGTATGCGCTGCCGCAGCAGCTGTGACGGCGGTCGCCGCTGTATTCTATCTAATCATGCGCCGCGGGGCGAGGAAAGAATACGGAATTTAATAAAAGACGAGCCGATTGAAATTTTCAATCGGCTCAAATTTAGCTATAATACCTTGACAATAATGCGCTTACGGCATATAAATTCCGCCGTTCGGCGAAACGTACTGTCCCGTCATATACTTATCCTTGATGAGGAACTCCATTGCGTTTGCGATGTCATCGACGTCGCCGATTTTTCCGGCGGGGATTGACTGCGCGAGCGCCGCGACCTCGTCCTGATTCACGCCGCGGAGCATATCAGTCCAGATCATGCCGGGGCAAATGCAGTTGAAGCGGATGTTCTGCTTGCCGAATTCCATAGCGAGCGCTCTTGTCATTCCGATTAAGCCCGACTTGGAAGCGCAGTAGTCAGCCTGATTGGCAACTCCCATCAAGCCGCCGATTGAGGACGTGCTGATGACGCAGCCCTCGTTCGCCTTTACCATATAAGGCACGACGAAGTGGCACATATGGAACGCGCTTAACATATTCGTCTCGATAACAGCCATGTAGCTGTCGTGCGAAAGCTCGCAGAAGGGCGAATTGTTCGTGATTCCCGCGTTATTTACGAGAACGTCAATCTTCTCGCCGAATTTCTCGACAGCAGCCTTGACGAGCGCGCCACAGTCCTCATATTTTGAAACGTCCGCGCGCACCGCGTACCCTTCAACGCCGTATTTTTCGCTGAGCGTCGCCACGAGCTTCTCCGTGAGAGCCTTTGAGCTTTCGGAGCGATAGTTGATGACTACGTTATAGCCCATCTCGCCGAGCTTCAGCGTCATCGCCTCGCCGATTCCGCGGGAGCCGCCTGTAATAATTGCTGTTTTCATAAAAAATCTCCTTTTCTCAATCGATACTATCAGTATCGAATCATTACGCTGATATTGTACCACACGCGGCGCGAATATGTGCGAACAAACTGTAAACAAAACGGTAAAATTGCGGTAAATCACAACGGGGCGAAAGCCTGCGAAACAAAAATTTTGATTTTTTTCGATTTACCCCTTGACAACCGAAAAAAACGTGATATAATATTAAATGCTTGAGAAAGCGTGCGCCCTTAGCTCAGCGGATAGAGTGCCCGGCTACGAACCGGTAGGTCGAAGGTTCGAATCCTTTAGGGCGCGTACAGAAAAGGTGCTGCGGTGATTGCCGCAGTGCCTTTTCCGTTCACGGCAATTTTTTAAGGAGGGAAAGTTTGAAAGATAAATCTTTCAAACTCCACGTTTTGTGTCCTTCGCAAACGATTCCGCTGCGCGGAACGTAGCGATTCCGCAAAGCGGAATCGGACACAATTCCGAATGAAAGGAAGCTTTCGCTGACGCGAAAGTCATGGTTAAAAATATGAGAAATCGCTCGCTCGCGGACGCAGTTCGTCCCCAAAGCTTCGACGAAATGGTCGGTCAGCGCCATCTTCTGGGAAGTCACGGCGCGCTTCGCCGCCTCATTGATGCGGGGCGCGTGACGAACATGATTTTCTCGGGTCCCGCGGGCACGGGAAAGACGACCGCAGCCGAAATCGTCGCGAAGCACGCCGAGATGAAGATTTACAGATTCAACGCGACGACGGCGACGCTGTCCGACGTGAAAAGCGCGCTCAAATCAACCTCCGATATATTCGGCGCGGGCGGGATTTTAATTTATCTTGACGAGATTCAGTATTTCAACAAAAAGCAGCAGCAGTCGCTTCTCGAATATATCGAGGACGGGCGCGTGACCCTCATCGCCTCGACGACGGAAAATCCATACTACTCCATTTATTCGGCGCTTCTCTCACGGTGCAGCGTCTTTGAATTCAAGCCCGTCGAGCCGAGAGACCTTGCGCCGGCACTTCGCCGCGCGCTCGATTTTTTATGCGCCGAGGAGGGACGGACGGTGACGGCGAGCGACGACACACTTATGAAGCTTGCGTCATTTGCGGCAGGGGACGTGCGTCACGGGATAACGCTGCTTGAAAATGCGTTTTACATTGCCGAGGAGGAGATAACGCCCGAGACGTTCGCGGCGCTCTCGTCCGCGTCATACGGCTCATTTGACCGCGACGGTGACGTTCACTATGATTTGCTCTCGGCGCTGCAGAAATCGATTCGCGGCTCCGACCCCGATGCCGCAGTGTTTTATGTGGCTCGGCTTCTCGCGGGCGGCGATATTCTTTCCGTATGCAGGCGGCTTCTCGTAATTGCGAGCGAGGATATAGGCGCTGCGTACCCGATGGCGGCGGCGATAACGTATTCATGCTGCGAGGCGGCAAAGCAGCTCGGAATGCCCGAGGCGCAGATTCCGCTCGGAAACGCTGCCGTTATGCTCGCGACGGCGCCGAAATCGAACACAGCCTGTGTCGCTGTCGAGACGGCGATGGCGGACGTTGAGGCGGGGCTTGGGCAGACGGTGCCGCATCATCTTCACGCGCCGCTTTTCGACGGGTACAAATACCCGCACGATTTCCCGAATCGCTGGGTTGAGCAGCAGTATCTGCCCGACGACGTGAAGGACAAGAAATATTACAGATTCGGCGACAACAAAACGGAGCGCGCCGCCGAGGCTTACTGGGATGCGATAAAGAAAAAAACGTGAGCCTGCCGAGGATGAGGAAAAAAATTACAAATCGCACTTGACAAGCGACGTCATGAGGTGTATAATTAAACGGAAAGCGGGGGATTGGCGATGTCCGACGGGAAAAAGAAAAACGACGGCGAGCGGGTAATCGCGGAGAACCGCGCCGCGCGCCACGAATATTTCATCATCGACACATACGAGGCGGGAATCGAGCTTTTCGGCACGGAGGTCAAGAGCATTCGCGCGGGGACGGTGAATCTGAAGGATTCATACTGCCGCATTGAGGACGGGGAGATATTCGCCTGCGGATTTCACATAAGCCCATACGAAAACGGGAATATTTACAACCGCGAGCCGCTTCGCAAAAAGAAGCTTTTAATGCATAAGCGCGAGATAATGCGGCTTCATGAGAAGGTGACGCAGCAGGGAATGACGATAATTCCGCTGTCGCTTTACTTTTCGGGGTCGAATGTGAAGATGAAGGTAGGGCTTTGCAAAGGCAAAAAGCTCTACGACAAGCGCGACGCTGCGGCGGCTGAAACGGCGCGGCGCGATATGGAGCGTGCAAGGCGCATGAGCGAAAAAGGATGAAATAATGGGGGCGTAAAGGTTTCGACGGGGATTTTGATAGGTGATAAGCGGGCAGAGCATGGGGCAAGTTCTTAAATACGGCTCCAATTAAAACTTTAACTGCTAACGACGAAGAATTAGCACTCGCTGCCTAAGTGCGGCGCGTCCTTTATGAGGGGGACCACGACCTCATATCGGGCGTCACGACTGTGGTGAACGTGAACCGCCGTTTCGCGCTTGAAGCGGTCACGCATTAAAGCGCTTTCCCCGAGGTGCTTTGGGCATCGTGTGCCTCGGCGGGAGATTTTCGGTGCCATGCGCCCGGAGAAATTCACAGGGAGAGATTTTCGGACAGGGGTTCGATTCCCCTCGCCTCCAAACGATTCATTTCTTTGCCCGCAAAGCGAGCAAAGAAATGAAAGTAGGGACTATTCCGCGGAGCGGAATAGTCCGACGCGCACGCAGGGAGGAATATTTCGTGCGTAATGTGCTTGAAAGCTACCTTGCGGGCAGAGAAAAGGAGGTTGTCGGTATAATGGTAAAGCTTTACGATCAGGATGAAGTGCTTCGCGATTATATCGCGAGCGAAAAGAGAGAACAGGCGCAGGAAACTGCCCAGAACCTGCATAAAATGCAAATTCCGATTGAGCAGATTTCAAAAGCGGTTGGATATGATGAAAAAACAGTAAAGGAATGGCTCGGAATCAAGTAAAAATGCGCAAATTGGCGTATTTCGCCAATACAGCATCCCCCTTGGACGAATCACGTTCAAGGGGGATATTTTTCGCACTTTTTGAGGCATTGCGGGATGTCACTTGCCGCATTGACACTTCGCGCAAAAGCAAAATTATCGAAAAACAAAGCAAAATCGGGCTTTTCACATCATAAAACACACTGAAAGCCCCCTTATTTTTGCACGATAAAAGCAAACGGCATCGGTCAAAAAGTATACTTTTTGACCGATGCCGCACCTTTTCCATTACATAAAATATTTTAGCAGATTAAGTCGGAAAAATCAAGCAATCGCCACGTATTTTACATAAAATTCACATTTTGTTTTCTCTGCGGTTACCTTTTTGACATTCGGCGCTATCGGTCAAAAAGTATACTTTTTGACCGAAAAGCTCTTTTAACATTTCACATAAAATCTTATGCCGAAAGGCGATTTTCCCCGCGCAGACTGCGGGGAGGGAAAGGCGGTTTTTATGAAAACCAAAAAGAAGCTTATTTTCAGCTTGACTTTAGCGCTTGTACTGTGTATCGGCGTAATTTTCGCGTCGACACTATCCATGAGCGCGGAGGATTCGACAGTCACCGACAGCGGCACGTGTGGAGCTTATGGTGACAATCTCACGTGGACACTCACGAGCGACGGTACGCTTACCATCAGCGGCGAGGGTATGATGAACGAGTACTTCCCTGGAGACACTCCATGGTATGACAGTGCAAGCGTGATTACAAGCGTTGTCGTTGAGGATGGTGTAGCGACGATAGGGAGTAATGCGTTTTACGACTGCACAAGCCTCACGAGTGTAACAATCCCCGACAGCGTAACAACGATAGGCGGCGGTGTGTTCGTCACTACGGCATACTATAATGACGAGAACAACTGGGAGGACGGAGTTCTCTACATTGATAACTGGCTGATAGCAGCGGACAAAGATGTTGTTTCCGGCGATTATACGATAAAATCCGGTACGGTCGGCATTGCCAATTCTGCGTTTTCCAACTGTACAAACCTGACGGGTATAACAATTCCGGGCAGCATAATGTCGATAAGCGAAAGTGCGTTCTTTGGATGCTCGAACCTGACAAGTGCCACAATCGGCAACGGCGTAACGAAAATACTCCGCGAAGCGTTCGAGGGCTGCACGAGCCTTGCAAACGTAACAATACCCGACAGCGTGACGTTCATAAGTGTGTGGTCATTCGCTAACTGCAAAAGCCTATACAGAATATCAATCCCTGCCAGTGTAACAGAGATAAGCTGGGAAGTTTTCTCCGGCTGCACAGGTCTGACAGAAATCATCTTTGAAGGTGATGCGCCGAGCATTGGACAGGATACTTTCTATGACGTTTGCGCAACCGCTTATTATCCCGCGGACAACGACACATGGACGGATGATGTAATGCAGAATTACGGCGGGTCGATAACGTGGACGTCGTACCCTGTGAGCGGCTCCTGCGGCAAGGATTTAACATGGACGCTTGTCGACGGGACGCTCACGATAAGCGGCGAGGGGGAGATTCCCAGCTATGAGCTTGCCCTAGGCATTCCGTGGTATGGCGGCGCAAGCCTGGTTAAAAGCGTTGTTATTGAGGACGGCGTTACGTCGATCGGAGAGTTTTATATCTGTGGAAACTTGACAAGCGTATCATTGCCCGACAGCTTGACGTTGATAGGTGATAGTGCATTCTCTTATTGTTCAAATCTGACAAATGTAACGATACCCGACAGCGTAACTGAAATAGCCGGTTCTGCGTTCAGAAATTGCACGAGTCTGACGAGCTTAGTAATACCCGACAGTGTGATAACTATAGGTAATTATGCATTCGGTTACAGTGGTCTGACGGAAATCACCTTTGAAGGGGATGCTCCGAGCATAGGTGATAAAGTGTTCTACAATGTTACCGCTATCGCATACTATCCCGCGGGCAACGACACATGGACGGACGACGTAATGCTGCAGGATTACGGCGGAACTATAACGTGGGTAGCGTACACGGTCAGAACGGATGAACCCGACGACACCACAGCGGCTGATGATACAACGACAGCAGACGATACTACAACAGCGGATGATACAACCACCGCTGACGATACGACGACGGCTGACGATACAACCACCGCCGATGACACAACAGCAGCGGACGACACCACCACCGCTCCTGATACATCAAGCACCGTAACGGGCACGGCAGACGATGTTGTAATCAGCACATTCGCGGGCGCGTCAACCGGAACGCTCACGTTCAATGACGATTTCTCGCTCACATATTCGTTCACGAACACCTCGAGCGGCTCAAACAACTGGGACAACTTCGTCGTTGAAGTGTATAACGGCGACGGCGTTTATGTGACGGTGAGAGCGGACAACTACGGCTGGATTGCCAATCAGACGGACACATCCGATACAATCACGTTCGGCGACGGACTTACAGAGGACGAATGGGCAGAGTGGAACGCGGCGATGGCGGCGGGCAGTGAATGCACCGTAACGGTTGAAAAGGACGGCGCGAATATCACAATTATATGTCAGTGCGGCGGCAAGATGTTCACGGCAAATGCGTATGTGGCGGAATTTGAGGACGCTGACCTGACAGTTCACCTCACAGGTGAAAATGTCAATCTTTCAACCGTATCATATGCGTATACATTGGCATCTACGTCAACCGTGCCGGATGAGCCTGTATCCCCGCAGACGGGATATGCGATAGCATCGCTGTCGATTCTCGCGATCGTATCGGGTGCGGCGCTCGTCGTGACAGGAGTATCCAAAAAGAAAAGATAATAGTGAAAAGTGAAAAGTAAACGGCAAAGCAAAATCCGCCTCGGGTGAAACCCGAGGCGGATTTTTTTAGTATAAAGTATAAGGCACATTCGCAGCCGCAAATTTTGCAAAAGCGTTAATCACCGGAACCGGAAAGGTACCGTTCAAGCCAGATAACGCCCGTGTTGAATGCGTCGTAAAATCCCTGCTTGACATCCTGCTTCACGATTTTCAGATTATCCTTTGTGGAAAGTATCTGCACTATAATCATATCGGGAACATCACGTCCGTATTCTTCCTTCGTTGACATGACAACCAGAAGAAGAACGTAATCGTCGCTCATGTTTCCGTAGTAAATTCTGTTTTCGCCCCGCACAAGAGGCTTGCCCTTGTATTCAAGGTGCTTTCCCACCGCTTTTTCAGCCATTGTACGTCTCCTCTCTTTACCCATAATAACCATGCTCTATTATAACTCATTCTCCGCGCCCATGTCAAGAGTAAATTTATGAATTTTTGCGACAATTTGCGCCAGAATCGGGAATCAGCGCCCTCCCGTAAACGACACCATCCCGGGCGCATTCGAGCTTTACGGGAAGAATCTGCCCCGTGACGCTCGCACCCGTCGGCGCGGTGCGCACCTCGATGAAGTTTTCCGTGTGTCCCGAGTGCATTCCCGAGGCGTCCGCCTCAAAAAGCACGTCTGCGACCTCCGTCCTTTCAAGATATGACGCGATTTCCTCATCGCGCATACGCTCGCCGAGCGAAATCAGCCGCGCCGAGCGCTCATGCTTCACCGTCTCCGTCACCTGATTTTCCATCGTATCGGCGACGGTGCCGCGACGCCTTGAAAACGGGAAAACATGAAGATGAAGCGGGCGAAAGCGCTTTATAAATTCAAGCGTTTCCGCAAAATCCTCCTCCGTCTCCCCCGGAAAGCCCACAATCATGTCGGCGGAGAGCATGAGATCGGGGATTTTTTCGCGCAGAAAAGCAATATTTTCGAGCACTCTTTCGGTGCCGTATCTGCGCCTCATCGCGTGAAGCGTTCTGTCGCATCCGCTTTGAAGCGAAACGTGAAAATGCGGCGCGATTTTCGGAATTTTCGCAACGGCGGCGGCAAATTCGGGCGTGAAAATCGTCGGCTCGAGCGAGCTTAAGCGAATGCGGTCAAGACCGTCTATATCCGACGCGGCAGCAAGAAGCGAAATCAAATCCTCGCCCGTGTCGCGCCCGAAATCGGCGGTTTCGATTCCCGTGAACACGACCTCGCGCACGCCTGCCGCAGCAAGCCCGCGCACCTCGTCGATTATATCGCCTGTCATACGCGAGCGCACGGGACCTCTCGCTCTCGGAATTATGCAGTACGCACACTTCCCGCCGCACCCGTCGCAGATTTTAACGTATGCGCGCGTTCGGGGCGATGAGGTGATTTTCATCGGCTCGATTTTTTTCAGCGCGGCGACCTCGCCTTCATTTACGTGAATCACCGCCGCGCCCTTGTTATCGCTCTTTTCGGATGTCACCTCGGCAGCCGCCACATCGGCAGCCGCCACATTGGCGGCGGAAAGCTTATCCTTCGTGCCGAAAACGTGGCGTACTCCCTCGATTTTCGCCATTTCCTCGGGCGAGGTTTCCGACGCGCAGCCCATGACAATTACGGAGGCGGACGGATTGCGGCGGATACAGCGGCGCGCGAGATTGCGGCTTTTGCGCTCCGCCTCCGCCGTCACGGCGCACGTATTCACAATGTATACGTCGGCAGCATCATCGCCGCCGACGATTTCAAATCCGAGCGCCGCGAGCCGCTCGGTGAGGGCAACGCTTTCGTATTGATTTACCTTGCAGCCGAGCGTCAGAACGGCGGCGGTGGGCTTATCCTTCATAAAGAATTCTCTCCCGAAATTAAAGTGAGGCTGCCGCGGTCACGGCAGCCCCGAATTTGTCGTTACGAGTAAAAATAGTGCGAGCCTATTTTGTATAGGTATGTGTGCCCCGATGAAATCCATCCCGACTCGTAATCTCCCGAGAAGTAAAGGGGCTTTGTGTCGTATCTATAGCCCTCAAGCGTCATTTTCGCCGCGATTACGCTCGCGGTGTTCGGCGTTTTCTTGTATGAGCCGGTAGACATAGGCGTGAACTGCCCCGCCTGCGTCAGTACCCCGTAAATCGTGTTCGGGAATTTCGAGCTGTCAACGCGGTTCATTATGACCGCCGCGACTGCGAGCTTTCCCTCAAACGATTCGGAGCCGCTCTCCGCGCCGATTATGTGCGAGAGGTAATATAAATCGTCCTCGTCGTAAAATTCGTCCGCCGAGGCAAGATAATCTCCCTTCGCGCCGACATAGACGTCGTTTCCGCTCGTTGTGACGGTCGATGAGAACATCTTAGCAAGCACGCTCACCGGCGCCCACATTATCCCGTCTGATATGTACACCGTGCCGTAGCAGGGCAGCGCTCTGTCGTTCGCCGTTATGTAAATATTCCCGCTCGTTACCGTCGCGTAAAGACCGTTTGCCGATATTTCAATCGTCTTAGCTCCGCTCCACGATGCCGTTGCGTCCGAATCAATCGCTTCAACGAAGCTGTCAACGGGAACGTATGCGGTCGAGTCGATATATATTGCGCAGAATGACGCGGCAAGCGTGCCGTCTATGTAGACGTTGCCCTGCGTCGTCGTTGATGAGGAGGTCACAGTCGAGCTGACCTCATCCGACGCATCGTCGCCCGATGCCTCATCCGCTGTCTCTGTCGTCGTCTCCGCCTTTGTGGTTGTTTCGGCTTCGGTCGTCGTCTCCGCTTTTGTTGTTGTTTCGGCTTTTGTTGTAGTCTCCGCTTCGGTCGTTGTTTCCGCCTTTGTCGTCGTTTCAGCCTCGGTTTCCTTTTCGGTCGTGACCTCCGCGATTTCAATTGCCGACGCCAGGCGCTGCGCTATGCGCGATACTGTCAGAAAATCCTCTGCGGGGTTTACGGTCTGGCTGTTGTCAATTAAAGCCGCCTCGTCATCCGTCTCCGTCTCCCGCTCGCCGACGGTGCCGTATGTGACCGCCCCTGTGCCGCCGTCAGCATATGATACCTCGATTATTCCGTCGGAAAGCGTCGATTCCGCCGCTGCCGCGTCCGCGCGCATTCCCGCGCCGACAAAGTATACGCCGATTATAATAAGCGCGACGAGAGCAACCGTCACCGTCACGAAGCGCGGCGTAAACTGCCTTATTATCTGTTTTTCCTTTTTCTGTTCTTCTCTCGGTCCGATACCGTACATTCAATTATTACCATGACTTTCGCGTAAGCGAAAGCTTCCTTTCGTTCGGAATTGTGTCTTTCGTCGCACTGCCTTTTGTGCGACGAAAGACACAAAACGAGGAGTTTGAAAGATTTATCTTTCAAACTTTCTCCTCCTTCAGTTATCTTCCGTAATCAAATGAATTTGCTTCAATAGGGATGCCGTGATGTCAAAGGACATGATTTTGAATGCTGTAACAGACGTTGGATTCATTCCTCAACGTCTTATTTTACCACACAAATCGAAAAAAGTCAAGCCGTTTTCATATGTGAGCGCCGCCGCGTCCTCCCCGTCGGTGCCGAGCACCTCTCCCAAGGCATTTGCTGTTATCGGAAGATAGCGCGAGCTGTTAATCTCGCCCCTGTGCGGTGTGGGCGCCATATAGGGACAGTCAGTTTCAAGCATGAGCCTATCCCTCGGAATCGACGCTGCCGCAAGGCGCGCCTTTTTCGCGTTTTTGAACGTCAGAACGCCGCCGAACGAAAAGTAAAAGCCGAGCCTTGAATATTCCCTCGCGGTCTCAGCGCTGCCCGAAAAGCAGTGCAGCATAATTCGCTCGCCCTCAAAATCCCTTAAAATTTCAAGCGTGTCCTCCGTCGCGTCGCGCGAATGAACGACGGCGGGGAGCGAAAGCTCCCTTGCAAGCGCGAGCTGCCGGCGGAAAAATTCGCGCTGTCTTTCCCTTTGAGTGTCGGGATAGTGATAGTCAAGCCCTATCTCGCCGACGGCGACTGCAAGCGGGTTCTCGCACATAAGGCGAACCTTGTCGATTGCAGCGTCGATGTCGGGGTATTTTTGTGTTTCCGTCGGATGAACGCCGACGCAGGCAAATATAGTGGGCAGTCCTTCGGGTATACCATCGGGCAATTCCACCTGTCCTGGCGTGTGAGAGGCGATTTTTAGGCTTTTTTCGGACGATTCAAGCGTCGAGCCCGCGTTTATTATAATATCGACACCCGCGCGCTTCGCGTCGGCGAGAGCCTTTATATATCCGCCCTCGTATTCAGACCCGAATCGCTCGTCGTCGTAATGCGCGTGAGCGTCAAGGAGCCTCATTTTTATCTTATGCGCTCGCCGAGCGGAGTATCATCCCCGAGGAATACGACGCGGACGTCATCCTCTCCCGACGCTAAAATCATTCCCTCCGACATCTCCCCGCAGAGCTTCGCCGGCTTCAGATTTGCGACAACAATGACCTTCTTTCTGACAAGGTCGTCGGGCGAATACCATTTTGCGATTCCCGAAACGACTGTGCGCTTTTCATATCCGAGGTCGAGGGTGAGCTTTAAGAGCTTTTTCGCCTTCGGAAGCTTTTCGCAGGATAAAACCTGCGCCGTGCGCAGCTCGACTGACGAAAAGTCGTCAATTGTAATTTCGGGGAGCTTATCTTCATGCGGCGCGCTCGCCGCCTCCGAGCCTGCATTTTTTTCGCGCTCCGCTTTGACCTCGTCAAGGAATTTTTGCTCATCAAGGCGCGCGAAAAGCGGGGGCGCCTGCGTGACCTTCGTGCCGACCTCAAGCCCGCCGAACGCTTCAAGCGCGTCGTAATCCGTATTCTTCGTTCCGAGCATTGAAACTATCTTTTCCGATGACTCGGGCATGAAGGGGAAGAGAAGCACCGCCGATATTCTTATCGTTTCAAGGAGATTATAAATCACCGACGAAAGGCGCGCGCGGTCCTCCTCGCCGCCCTTTGCAAGCGACCACGGCAAGGTTTCGTCTATATATTTGTTCGCGCGGCGAAGCGCCGAGAATATCGCGTCAACAGCGTCGGCGACGTGATACGTCATCATGCTCTCGTATACGGCGTCAACTGCCAAAAGTGCGCACGCCTTGAGCGATTTGTCAGTCTCCGTCTCCTCTCCCGCGGGTGCGGGGACTGTGCCGTCAAAATATTTCACGGTCATTGAAATTGTGCGGCTCACGAGATTGCCGAGAATGTTGGCAAGGTCGGTGTTATACCGCTCGACGACGGATTCCCACGTGATGTTTCCGTCGGCGGCGTAGGGCATCTCGGAGAGGGCGTAATATCTCACGCCGTCCGTGCCGATTTTGTCAGCCATATTGTCGGCGTAAATGACGTTGCCCTTTGATTTTGACATCTTCTCGTAGCCGAAATTGAACCACGGATGACCGAATACCTTTTCGGGCAGCGAAAGTCCCATCGACATCAAGAATATAGGCCAGTATATTGTGTGGAAGCGAAGAATGTCCTTGCCTATGATATGGACGTTCGCAGGCCAGTATTTATTGAAGCGTTCGGGCTGCTCCGCGTTTGCGGGGTCGTAGCCGAGAGCCGTTATATAGTTTGAAAGCGCGTCGAGCCAGACGTAAATTACGTGCTTGTCGTCAAAGGTGACGGGAATGCCCCATGTGAAGGACGAGCGCGACACGCAGAGATCCTGAAGTCCCGGGTAGAGGAAATTGTTGAGCATTTCCTTTTTGCGCGCCTCCGGCTCGATAAATCCGGGGTTTTCCTCTATATGCTTTATGAGCGCGGGCGCGTATTTGCTCATGCGGAAGAAATACGCCTCCTCCGAGCGGCGCTCGACTGCGCCTCCGCAGTCGGGGCATTTGCCGTCCGCCGCCTGCGTGTCGGTGAAGAAGCTCTCGCAGGAAACGCAGTACCAGCCCTCATATGAGCTTTTGTAGATGTCGCCCTTGTCGTACATTTTTCGGAATATTTCGGAGACGGCTTTTACGTGATTTTCATCCGTTGTGCGGATAAAGTAATCGTAGCTTGCGTTCATCCTGTCCCAGATTGTCTTAACCTCGGCGGATACGCTGTCAACGTGCTGCTTCGGCGTGATTCCGCTCTCCTTCGCCTGACGCTCTATTTTCTCGCCGTGCTCGTCCGTTCCGGTGCAGAAGAATACATCGGAGCCTATCTGCCGGCGAAAGCGGGCGACCGCGTCCGACATGATGATTTCGTATGTGTTTCCGAAATGCGGCTTCCTTGACGCATATGCTATCGCCGTTGTAAGATAGAATTTTTCGTTTTTGTGCGATGCGTAATTCGATCTCATTTCGCTTTTTCCTCTCTTTACGCTGTATTAGTACGGCATATTACCGCATTATCACATGGAATTATAGCACCATAATATGAAAATTTCAACCCCAAATGCGCATATCCGCACCACAAAGGCGCAAAAAAGCGGATTTTTACCCCAAAACAGTATTCGCAAAGCGCAATGCGCTTTGCGAAACTGTACTATCTGAAAAGTCCTCTCTTTTTATGTTCTCCCACCGTGACGTCTGTGACGGTATATCCCATAGCGGCAATGTCAGCCTTGAGCTTTTCAATGTCAGGCTCGGCTCCCTCCTCCGTGATAATCACCGTCTCTCCCTTTGAGCGGCTTGACGTTACCTTCTTTACTCCCTTTGATTTGCGCACGACGTCGTTTATGTGCGCCTCGCACATTCCGCACATCATGCCCTCAACTTTAAGCGTTATTTCCTTCATTGCGTTTCCCTCCGTTTATTTTGGTAAGCCTCGGCTTACGGTAAGTATATCATATCACGCTTACGCGAAAATGTCAAGTGCGGGACTTGATTTTTCGCGATTTTTGATGTACACTGTATATAGTATGGGAACAGCCCATCATCGAAGCGAAAATTTTGCGATAAACGGAGGCGTTATGACGGACACACGAAAAAGATGGATAGAGCTTATGACGAGGATTTCATATCCCGTTCTTGACGCGCTCTCGCGCGACTGTCTGCGGCGGGAAATGCCCGTCGAGAGCAAAACCGCGCGCGAGGACCGCGAAAATTATACGTATCTTGAGGCGTTCGGACGCACCCTTATGGGAATTTCCCCGTGGCTTGGCAGCACGGCAGTCGACGCGGAGGAGGAAGCGGCGCGGAAAAAATTCGCCGACCTTGCAAGGTCGGGAATTGAAATCTGCGTCTCGCCCGACGCGCGCGACCGAATGAATTTTTCGTTCGGCTTTCAGCCGATTGTAGATGCGGCGTTTCTCTCGGAGGCGATTCTGCGCGCGCCGCACGAGCTGTGGGAGCCGCTTTCAAAGACGACGAAATCGCGCCTTCTGTCAGCACTGCGTCAGACGCGCTCTCGCAAGCCCTACAGGAGCAATTGGCTTCTTTTCGGCGCCATGACGGAATGCATGATAAGGCGCGCGGGCGGCGACTGGGACCCTATGCGAATCGATTACGCCATCGCGGCGATGGAGGGCTGGTATCGCGGCGACGGATGGTACGGCGACGGCGAGGAATTTCACCTCGACTATTACGGCAGCTATGTGATTCATCCGATGATGGTTGAGGTGCTTGAAAGCGTGAGCGGCGAATACGGCGACTGGGACGCGGCGAAATCCCGCGCGTGGGAGAGAGCGTCGCATTACGCCTCCCACCTTGAGCGCATGATTTCTCCCGAGGGGACGTATCCCCCGATTGGGCGCTCGCTCACATACAGATTCGGCGCGTTTCATATGCTCGCGCTCGCGGCGTACAGGCATAAGCTTGAAGCGTCGCTCTCGCCCGCAGCCGTCAGATGTGCGCTTGACGCCGTAATCTGCCGCACGGCGGCGCATCACGATATGTTTGACGAGGAAGGATGGCTCACCGTCGGAATCACGGGTCACCAGCCTAAAATCGGAGAGGGCTATATCTCAACGGGAAGCGAATATATGTGTACGGCGGCGTTTCTGCCGCTCGGACTTCCCGAGAGCGATGAGTTCTGGTCGTCTCCCGACGAGAAATGGACGTCGAAAAAGCTCTGGGACGGCGAGGACGCTGACTGCTTTCACGCGATAAGATGAGACTGTGGGGTTTACACTCAATTTCCGCTTAAGGAAACTTTTCGAGAAAAGTTTCCTTAAGAAACCTTCAAAAGCTTTCTGCCGCAATCAATGTTACACATTGATTGCTGAAAATATATCTTTTTCGGCGACCGTGTGACGCAGGAGAAAAATGACGATAGTTTCAAAAAATCGAGGGGTGCTTCTCTGGAAGCACCCCTCGTTTTCGTAAGATTCACGTCTTACTTCTTGTCAAACTCGGGATTGTAGCCGTAGAAATTCCTGTAGTTAAGCTCGTCGCGCACCTTGCCGAGCGCCTCGGCGAAGCGCTGGTAATGCACAAGCTCGCGCTGGCGCAAAAAGCGAATGGGCGCCAAAATATCCGGGTCGTCAACCATGCGCAGGATATTGTCGTAGGTCACGCGCGCCTTCTGCTCGGCTGCAAGATCCTCCGAAAGGTCTGCGATGGCGTCGCCCTTTGATGCAAAGGTTTCCGCACTGAAGGGCACTCCCGTCGCCGCGACGGGATAAAGCCCCGTCGTATGATCTATAAAATACGGCGCGAAATTTGTTCCCTCAATCTCCTCGGGCGTGATATTGCGCGTGAGCTGATGCACAATCGCCGAAACCATCTCCATGTGCGCCAGCTCCTCCGTGCCGATGTCGGTCAGTATCCCCGCGACGTCGCGGTACGGCATTGAATATCGCTGCGAGAGGTATCTCATCGACGCGCTCAGCTCGCCGTCGGGTCCCCCGAACTGCGAGATGATGAGCGATGCTGTCTCGGGATTCGGATTCTTTATTTTTACGGGAAACTGAAGCTTTTTTTCATATGACCACATAATTTATTCTCCTTCCCCTGCAAACTGCCACGGCCAGCCGCCGTAGCTCCACATCCATGTGTCGCCGGTCACGGCGTCGCTCTGTGTCGTGAGCGGTCCGCACGCCGCCTCATATTCTGCCACGGCGTCGCGGTAAAGCGAGCTGTATTTTTTGTAATATTCGAGCGCCTGCCTGTTTTCGGGGTGGGTGTCGAGGAAAAGGCGCGTCTCGTCAAGCACAAATCCGTACATCTGCACGCAGTAAAGCAGCCTTTCGCATTTTTCGGCGTTCATTTTGCGCCTCCCTTTTTTCGCACCGCCTCAAGCGGCAGGTCAAGCTCCGCGAACATAGTCCCCGCGAAAAGAGCCTCTTCGGGGGAGTATGCGTTGCGCCATTTCTGGCTCGGCGCATATACCATCACAAGCGGGAATCCGTCAAGCACAGCCGTGCTCGGCGGATCGCATACAACTCCCGACGCCGCCTCGATGAGGCGAAATTCGTCGGCAATGCGCTCGCGCAGCGTTCTGTTGTCATTTTCACGTTCCAAATCTATATTCTCCAAATGCTTTGTTTGTGAGAGGGACACGGCGTGTGCCGCGCCCCTGATGTCATTATATGCACGGCGCGGCGCATTCGCCAAAGGCGTTTTTTCGGCAGATTTCCGCCGTGGGACGAAATCTGCCGAAAAAATATTGACGCTGAGCGGTTTCATCCGACAATTTAATCGTCCCCGTGTGGATGCTGTGATAAGATTTACATTTCGTTCACACAATCGCTTTTGCCGTATGCTATTATATATGCGTAATAAATCGATACATCATGTACCGATAAATCAGGAGGAAATGATATGTTTGATCTTACAGGCAGAGTTGTTGTTGTTTCGGGCGCTTCATCGGGGCTCGGCGCACAGATGGCAAAGGGATTTGCGGGACAGGGCGCTACGCTCGTAATCACGGCGCGCCGTGTTGAAAAGCTCGAGGCGCTCGCAGCAGAGCTTCGCGCGGGCGGCACGGAGGTGCTTCCGCTCAAGTGCGACGTTACAAATTCAGAGATGGTCGATGAGGTAGCGGCTGAGGTTGAGAAGAAATACGGCAAGGTAGACGTTCTCGTCAACTGCGCGGGCTCGGCAAAGAATGCGGGCGTATGCGACATGACGAACGACGAGTGGGATTTCACGATTGCAACTGATATGACGAGCGTATTCTATGTTACGCGCGCGTTTGCGAACATCATGAAAAAGCATAACTACGGCAGAATCATCAACATCGCTTCAATGTACGGTCTTGTCGGCAACACGGCGATGGACACGGTCGCTTACCACACTTCAAAGGGCGGCGTCGTAAACTTCACAAGAGCGGTTGCGGCTGAGCTTGCAAAGTACGGAATCACCTGCAACGCAATCTGCCCCGGCTATTTCGCAACAGAGCTTACGGTTGACACGCTCAACACGGACGCTTTCAAGGCTTATATGCAGGCTACCGTTCCCGTAGGACGCTACGGCAACGAGGGCGAGCTTAACGCCGGCGCTATTTTCCTCGCAAGCGACGAGGCATCCTACGTTACAGGCGTTATCCTTCCGATAGACGGCGGATACACCTGCGTGTAAAATTATAACATTGAATAATGAATCACAGATTCATTATTCAAGTGCGACAGCTCATTTTTATGATCAATATACAAGGGCAATCGGAAAACACTGTCCCTTCGGCAGTGCTGCTCCTATGCTCAAATTCAAAGAAAGGTTGGTATTAAGAAATGAAAGGTTTCGCTATGATAAAGATCGGCGAGGTCGGCTGGGTTGAAAAGGAGGTTCCCGCGTGCGGACCCCTTGATGCGATATGCAAGCCTCTTGCCATCGCAATCTGCACCTCGGACGTACACACAGTATGGGAAGGCGCTGTCGGTGAAAGACACAACATGATTCTCGGTCATGAGTGCTGCGCGGAGGTTGTCGAGGTTGGTTCCTTAGTCAAGGACTTCAAGCCCGGTGACAGAGTTCTCGTTCCGGCAATCACACCTGACTGGAACTCACTTGAGGCTCAGGCGGGATATTCGATGCATTCCGGCGGAATGCTCGCGGGCTGGAAGTTCTCAAATTTCAAGGACGGCGTTTTCTCCGAATATTTCCATGTAAACGATGCGGACGGAAACCTCGCGCTTCTCCCTCCGAACATCAGCGTTGAGAACGCTTGTATGCTCTCTGACATGGTTCCCACGGGATTCCACGGCGCTGAGCTTGCGGATGTACAGTACGGAGATGAGGTTCTCGTAATCGGAATCGGACCTGTCGGACTGATGAGCGTTGCAGGCGCAAGTCTGCGCGGTGCGTCGAGAATCATTGCTGTCGGAACAAGACCGAAGTGCATTGAGGCGGCAAAGAAGTACGGCGCTGACGAGTTCATCAGCTATAAGAACGGCTCCATCGAGGATCAGGTTATGGCGATGACAAACGGCAAGGGCGTTGACAAGGTTATCATTGCGGGCGGTGACGTAAACACGTTTGAATCCGCGGTCAAGGCTCTCAAACCGGGCGGAAATATCGGAAGCGTCAACTATCTCGGAAGCGGCACATATGTAAATATCCCGAGAGTTGAGTGGGGCGTCGGAATGGGTCACAAGACCATCAACGGCGGACTTATGCCCGGCGGACGTCTGCGCATGGAAAAGCTCGGCTCGCTTGTTTCTTCGGGCAAGCTTGATGTAAGCCATCTCGTCTCTCATGTATTTGAGGGCTGGGACAATGTTCCCGTAGCTCTTCAGCTCATGAAGGACAAGCCGGCTGATCTCATCAAGCCTGTAGTCAAGTTCGCTGACTGATTATATAAAACAAAATACCGCGTCCGTGCGGCGCGGTATTTTTTGTACGACAATAACATGAAGATTTTAATTGTATCGGGCTTTCTGGGAGCAGGAAAGACGACGTTTATAAAGGAGCTTATCAAACACACGCGCGAGAACATTGTCGTCATGGAAAACGAAATGGGCGACACGACGCTTGACAGTCAGGCTATATCGTCTGCCGGCGGTGCCGAGGTATACGATTTTATGGAGGGGTGCGTCTGCTGCAATATGAAGGACAGCTTTGCCACGTCGCTCTTGGCGGTGGAAAACACACTTTCTCCCGATTATGTGGTAGTCGAGCCTACGGGAGCGGCAATGCTCGGAAACATCATCGAAAACGTGCGCAAAATCTGCTACGAGAGAATATCACTTTTGCCGTCCATTGCGATAGTAACGCCTCACAGCTTCGCTGCCAATATGACCGAGTTTGGCGGTGTACTCACCGACCAGATATCAAACGCAGAAACCATAGTTTTCTCAAAGCTTGACCGCGCGGACGCGGCTGAGACGGCGGATGTGGCAGACAAAATCCGCAGGATGAACAGGTCGGCGAAGATAATAAGCGAGCCTTACGGCACGCTTTCGGACGAGTGGTGGCATTCGCTCCTTTCTGATGAAAAACGGGACGGGAACAGGGGCTTTACCGCCGGCAGGCACTCGGAATTTGACGAGCTTGAGGAGCTTTCGTATCGAAGGATTTACTTTCGCTCGGAGGCTGACCTGATTATTTTCGCAAATGATGCGCTGTACGGGAGGTTAGGCGACGTTGTGCGCATTAAAGGTGTCGTGCGTGCGGGAACTGAGTGGATGTCAGTGAATCTTGCAGATTCCGTTTATGAAATATCGGGTGCGCCGGAGGGTGTCGATGTTTCTCAGTGCGTGATTATAGGCAAAAAACTCGACAAAAGCGCCGTCGAGAGGCATTTTGTGGTGATACCTGAATTGAAGCCCCGCACAGGATACGGTTTGAAGGACTTTTGAAAAAACATTAAGAGTGAGAATGCTGGAAAATTGCCGCGAAAAAATCGGAGGGATCCCGGGTGGGAGCTCTCCGTTTTTTTCGCACACGGCTGAGATGATGTCACAATTTCACTGACCGACCGCTCCGCTATTGCTGTATATATCATACTGCCTTGCGAGCGCGTCCCATGTGACACGGTCAACAAAATCAGTCACGGCGATGAAGTTGCGATACTGAAAGCGCCTGATTCCCTCCGCCGTCGCCGCGTCGTATACGCCCGTTATCGGTATGCCGCGAAGCTCATCGTAGACGACGGAGACGGTGTTCATCATTATCTGCAAAATCATCACAAGGTCGCTTCGCTCCCCCACGGCAATTCTGTAGCCCCTGATATAGGGAAACGGCGAAATCGAGCCGGGGCGCGCGTTTTCCGCAAGAATGCGCTCATAATCGCGCGCGAGGGCGCTCCACGTCGCCTCGTTCAGCTCTCCCGTTACGGGAAGTCCCGCCGCCGCCTGATACGCCGCCGCCGCGTCCCTCGTCGCCTCATCCCACACGCCCGTCGGCACCAAAGCCGCCCTGCTGCCGTCCCGCGCCTCGTTTTGTATCACATAGGAAAGCATTTCCTGTGAAAGCATTTCCTGAAAGCGCCCGATTACGGCGGTCTCATCCGTTATATCGTAAAAATCCATTTGTCCGCCCCTCACTCGTCCGCGCCGGGATACTGCGTCCCCGACGCTAAATTTCCGTCAAATATGCTGCGGTATGCGTCCGTTATCGCGTTCCATGTGTATGCGGAGGCAATTCCCGTCACGGGAAGCCCGAAATACGACTGAAATTCCTCAACCGACCTCTCCGTCGCCTCGTCAAACGTCCCGGTGACCTCGGGAGAGGTAATTTCGGAGTAAACCGTCGAGATGAGCGAAAGATATTCCTGAAGTGCCGCAACAGCGTCCGACTCCTCGCCGAGCCGCTGTGGATATCCGGGGTAGGGGACTGTCGAGCTGTCAAAATAATCGTCCCCGAGGGATGAAAGATATGAGCGGTAGGTGAGATAAAGCCCCGTCCATGTCGCGGAATCGACCTCTCCCGTCGCGGGAAGCCCGTAATATGTCTGAAACGCCTCGACGGCAGCCTCCGTTTTTTCGCCGAATATCCCGTCAATTTCAATATACGGGATAAAATCGTTGAACTCTGCGGCAAATGAGAGCAGATACTGCACCTCGCGCACGTAATTTCCCGTGTCGCCGACCTTCAGCGTCGAGTAAATATTCGTTATCTCATCCTCCGTCAGCCCCTCCGATTCAAGGTCGTTCAGGCGCTTGACGGCGGCAAAAACGCGCGCTATCGCGTACCATGTCGCGCGTCCGACAAGCCCGTCAACAGTTAAATTGAATATGCTCTGAAATTCCCGCACCGCCGCGTCCGTCTGCGTCCCGAAAATTCCGTCAGTTGGATTGATTTTCGGTATAGCGGGATAATTTTTCGATATGCGGTTGAGCTTTATCTGTATTGCTTCGACCTCGTTTCCCGCGGAGCCGAGACGCAGAATGAAGGACGGAACGCTTTCGGTTATTCCCTCGACGGGAGCGTCCGTCACAAGCTCGATGTCGCCGTAATAATACGAGAGAATTTCAAGCGCTCCCATCCCCTCGTCCGCGAGCGTGACGCTCCCCCACTGCGAAAGCCCCGCGCACGTCGATGTCGTACCATTGCAGTAAAGGGCGTAGAGCGGCTCGACAGCCCCCTCGCGCCGTATGTAGGAATCGAATATCTCGTCAACAATCGCGCCTATATTTTCGTAGGTGTCGCGTCCGCGCACGAACGACTGGTCAATCGTCGTGTCGTTCGTGATGTTGAAATTGTACCCGCGCGAAGGATAATATTCGGTGTAGACGCGGTTGAGCGCGAATGAAATTATGGCGAGAATGTTCGCGCGCAGCGCAGCTTCGGGCCATGTCGGGTAAATCTCGCTCGACGCCGCGTTTTTCACGTAGTAGGGGAAATCGACGGTGACGTTTTCGGCGCCCGAGGTGGGCGAGCCGAGATGAACCGTAATCGTTTCGGGTATGTATGGGAGATTGAGCGAGCCGTCAGTCACAGATTGTAATCCCCCGTTTCGTCTACATAATCGGTGTCGTCAATTATGTTATCGGGCGGGAAGGACTGAATTTCGGGGATGAGGTCGGCGCTCTGAATCGCCGTCACGCCCGAGAAAATCTTCACGCCGATGTCGTACACGGGAATGAAGCCCTCGTGTATTATCGAAATATTGTATATGCCGTAGGGCGGCGTCCCCTCGCCCCCGCCCGGAATGAGCGAGGTGCTTTTCGGCGGCGCGGGGAGCGAAAGCTTTGCCGTTTTGCCGCTTTCGTCAGTTGTCAGCACCGCTTCGGGCGATGTCATCGCCGCGTCGCCGAAAAATACGGTGACAAGCGACCCCTCGACGGGAATCGCTCCCCGCGCCGTGTATGTGTTTACTATAAGATAGCCCGTTTCGGTGTAGCCGTCAGGCGCGTTATCGAGCTTGCCGCTCCCGTCATGCATTATGCCGTCGTCCATGTGTTATGCCTCCGTCATTTGCTTTTTTATCAGTATATGACGATGGAGACGGGATGGTGAAACCACAGTTTCTCAAAGCGCAGTGCACTTTGAGAAACTGTGGTTTTAGAGGGCTTTCCTTCGGAAATCCATTCAATAAAATTAGCACTTGAAAGCAAAAGCTTTCAAGTGCTATCATTAACCCGTCGCGCTAGCGACGGATTTCACCCATCTTGCGCTGTAGGCGCAAGATGGATTTCACCACCGCGAAGCGGCGATTTATCCGCTTCAAACGCGAAAGCGTTTGAAGCGATTTCACTCGATTTGTCCAAATCCGTGACCGAGAACGTCTTTTGCGTCAAGAAGGATCATGAAGGCTGAAGCTTCATGACAAAAATAAAGCGCAATTACTCAATTTGTCCGAATCCGTGACCGAGAACGTCTTTCGCATCAAGGAGAATCATGAACGCTTTGTCGTCTGTTCTCATCACCGTTGATTTCAGGATGAACAGCTCGCCGCGCTTCACGACGCACATAATCACGTTTTTCTCCTGCCCGGAATACCAGCCGAGCCCGTGCAGAATCGTCACGCCGCGGGCGAGGTCTTGGAAAATCCCGTCAGCAACATCGTCGTACTTGTCCGAGACGATAATAGCCATCTTCGACGTTTTCGTACCACCGACAACGGTATCGAGCGCGAATGAATAAACGTACACCGCGACGATGGAATAAAGCACACCCGTAATGAGTGTCGCGAATGTCGCATCCTCGGTGAAAATGAAGCGCACAATCGCCGAGCCGCCGATTATGATAAGGTCGAGAATGAATATGATATTTCCCGTTGAAAGCCGCTTGATTTTGCGCTTCAGCATGACGGACGTAAGGTCGCTCCCTCCCGTCGTGTAGCCGCGCGAAAGAAGAAGTCCTGCCGCCGCTCCGAGAAGCGCGCCGCCGCATATGGCGGAGAAAAGCGGATCAATTTCGGGGACGGGAAGAATACCGGCGGAAAAGAGCAAATCGAGAAGGTCGGTCGTTACCGAGGTCGCCGCGACGGCTATTATCGTGTGGGAAATCATGCCGATGCCGTATATTTTCCACGCGACGAGAAGTATCGGGATATTGATTATAAGGATTACGGTACCTGTAGGCAGGTCAAATAGGATATTCAGAAGCGTCGCGATACCTGTAGCGCCTCCCATGACGGTTCCCGACGGGGTCAGGAACATATCGATTGCAAGACCGTAAAGCACGGAGCCGAGGATAATGTAAAGTACCTCTCCCGTTATCGCCTTTACGTTAATATTTTTGAGCTTTTCAGACATTGCTTTTGCCCTCTTTTTTGCCGCTTTCCGGCATTTTTTTCGCATTAAAAAATCTTTGCACAGAATCGGCGACCCTCTCCGCCCGCCTTTCGGGAGACGGAAAGGATCGCCCTTTCCGGTTTGCAGTTTATGCAAAGCTGCACTTTATGCAGAATATCCTGTCCGCCATAACGTCTGGCGGAGATGACCTTTATTTAAGGCTTTACGTGAAACGCGTTGAGTCCGGGATAAACAGCGTTCTCGCCAAGCTCCTCCTCGATTCTGAGAAGCTGATTGTACTTAGCCACGCGGTCTGTGCGGCTCGGAGCGCCCGTCTTAATCTGACGCGAGCAGAACGCTACAGCGAGATCCGCTATAGTCGTGTCCTCTGTTTCGCCCGAACGGTGCGAGAGAACGTAGGTATAGCCTGCGTTGCGCGCCATGCGGATTGCGCTTGCGGTCTCGGTGAGCGAGCCTATCTGGTTGACCTTGACGAGGATGGAGTTTGCAACTCCCTTTTCAATGCCCTCTGCAAGACGCTCTGAATTTGTGACGAAGAGGTCGTCGCCTACGAGCTGAACCTTGTCGCCGATCTTGTCGGTGAGCATCTTCCAGCCCTCCCAGTCGTCCTCAGCCATGCCGTCCTCAAGCGAGATGATCGGGTACTTCATGCACAGGTCTGCCATGTAGTTAGCCATCTCTTCGCTCGAATAAACTCTGCCCGACTTCGGCTGATGATAATTCTTGTTTTCATCGTCCCACCATTCGGAGCTTGCCGCGTCGATAGCGATGAAGAAATCCTTGCCCGGAACATATCCGCACTGGCGCACCGCCTCGCAGATAGCCTCGAGAGCGTCCTCCTCGGATGCGAGATTCGGAGCGTATCCGCCCTCGTCGCCGACGCCTGCCGCGGGAGTTCCCTTAGCCTTGAGAACTGCCTTGAGCTTGTGGAATACCTCAGCGCACTGACGCAGACATTCCCTGAAGCTTCCCGCCGAAACGGGCATAATCATAAACTCCTGGAAATCGACGTTGTTTGAAGCATGAGCGCCGCCGTTGAGAATGTTCATCATCGGAACAGGGAGCGTGTTCGCGTCAACGCCTCCGACATAGCGGTAAAGCGGGATTCCGCATGAAGCTGCCGCAGCCTTCGCCGTTGCAAGCGAAACTGCAAGAATCGCGTTAGCGCCGAGTCTGCCCTTGTTGGGAGTGCCGTCAAGCGCTATCATAGCGTTGTCAACGCCCTCCTGGTCAAGCGCGTCCATTCCGACGACGCACTTTGCGATTTCGTCATTGACATGAGCTACAGCCTCTGTAACGCCCTTGCCCTCATAGCGGCTCTTGTCGCCGTCGCGAAGCTCAACAGCCTCGTGAACTCCCGTCGATGCGCCCGACGGAACAGCCGCGCGCGCCATAATTCCGTTTTCGAGAGTAACCTCTGCCTCAACGGTAGGATTTCCGCGGGAATCGAGAATCTCGCGACCGTGAACCTTTACAATCGATGTTTTCATAAATATCATCCTTTCTTTATTTCGGCGGCGAGAACGCAATCGCGCCCCGCAGCGCCTCTTTTTGGATACCAAGAATATTATACCACGCCTTTTGGCGAAAGTAAACCGTATTTTCGAGGAAATTTTCAAAAAAACGCCCCCGAGGTCATTATCTTTGACCGTATGCGCGCGAAAGCGTGCCGACGCCCCTTGAAAGCGCCGCGATAAGCTCGTCCGCCTCATCCTTTGTGTTTTCATGCGAGAGACTGACCCTTATCGTCGTGTCGGCGTCGCGCGCCGTAAGCCCGAAAGCGGTAAGCGCCGCGCTGACCCTTTTTGAATGCGACGAGCAGGCGGAGCCGCTCGAGACGCAGATTCCGCACCCGGACAAAAAATTGAGCATTGTCTCGCTTTTGACGCTGTGCGTCGTGAGCGAGATTATATGCGGCGCGGGTACCTTCGGCAGATTTACCGTGACCTCCGGCAGCACATCCTCAATGCAATGAATTATATACCGCCGCAGCTCGTCCTCGTAGCTTGCGCGCGATTTAAAATTTTCGTGCGCCTCCGATGCCGCCGCCGCAAAGCCGAGCGCCTCCGCGACATCCTCCGTTCCCGAGCGAAAGCCGCCCTCCTGACCGCCGCCGAATATGACGGGCGACAGGGCGCGTTTTTTGTAAATCCCGGGCGAAACGTAAAGCGCTCCGACGCCGCACGGACCGTTTATCTTGTGCGATGAAATCGTAATCATATCCGCGCCGAGCGATGACACGGTGAAGGGAACTTTCATGTACCCCTGAACGGCGTCGCAGTGACAGACGACTGCGGGAGCCTTTGCCCGCGCCGCGTCAAACGCGGCTTTTACGTCGTATATCGCACCCGTCTCGTTGTTGACGAGCATGAGGGATATAAGCACCGTGTCGGTCGTTACCGCCTCCGAAAGCGCGTTCATATCGAGCGCGCCGCCGACAGTCGGTATTTTCACGACCTCAAAGCCCTCGTCTGCCGCGGCAAGCGCGGCGTTTTCGGTCGCCGGATGCTCGCCCTGCCCGATTATAATCCGACCTCTCCTTTTTTTCGCGCGGCAAACGCCAAGAATCGCGAGATTTGTCGCCTCCGTCCCGCTTCCCGTGAAAATAAGCGAGGGAGACCCCGCTGCGGCGGCAAATTTAGCCGCGCCGAGCGTTTTCATAATATCCGCCCGCGCGCCCTCATAAAGCCGCCTTGACGCCATGCCGAGGGCATGACGCGAAGACGGATTACCCCAAGCGTCCGACATCGCCGCGCTCATCGCGTCAATTGCCGCGCGGCAGGGCTTTGTCGTCGCCGCACTGTCAAAATAAATCATCCTATAAACGTGAAGTTGTCCACTATGTCGGAAAGCTCCTCAAGATGCGACTCGTAATTCGCCTCAGTCGAGGTAAACGTCAAAATGTAGACAGCGCTCACGGAGAGGCTGTACCTCATGCAGACGTACTGGATATAGTGAAGCTCCGTCCCAGCGAACGTCCCCGTGTATTCGTATCTCATGGCAGAAACCCCGCCGAGCGTCGTGCTGTCGGTCGAGATGACGGTGAAATCCTCGTAAACAGCCTCAAACTCCTCTTGGTAGCCCTCCCACCATTCGTCGAGCGTCGCGTTCAGGTCATCGTTCCACATCATGACAGTGACGCTTGTCGGGTCGTCGGAGGAATAATACGCTCCGACAGCTCCCGTTGAAATCGACGGCGTCCAGTCCTCGGGGACATAGAGCTTATAGTCAACCACCTCGTCGTCGATCAGCTGCATTCCGTAAGGTGTCTCGTCGTCGTTTGCGGCGGAGCATGACAAAAGCGCCGTCATAATAAGTACCGCTGCCGTCAAAAGTGCAATTTTCTTCATTCCCGCAAAATCTCCTCGCAAATTTTTTAGTGTGCAGTGCTAAGATAATGGATAGCGCTGCAACAGCAATGCTTTATATAGAGCGCTATATTGTGAATATTCGATTCAAATCTGTGATTTTAATCGAATATTCAACAGACTTGAATAATGAATCTGCGATTCATTATTCAATGTCTTATTATATCATAAAATGATGTGAAGTGCAACAGAAAATCGGGGCAACCCCATTCAGCAATCAATACAACGTATTGATTGCGGCAGAGGATTTTTGGGGGTCAAGGGGGTCTTTTTGCAAAAAGACCCCCTTTTTTGGTCTATTACACGTTTTCCGCGAGAGCGGCGCCGAATATCCCCGCGTCATTGCCAAGCTCGGCGCGCTTGATTTCACAGAAAAGCGCCCTCGGCTGCGAGCGATTGTACATTTCGGCGTAAACCTTCTCGCGCAGCGGCACGATGAGAGTGTCGCCCTCATTTGAAATTCCGCCGCCGACGGCTAAAACCTCCGGCTGGAATATGTTGATGTAATTTGTCACGGCAGCGGCAAGATACGTTATGTAGCGCTCGACGACGACAGTTCCCGCCGCGTCACCCGCGCGCATTGCGTCAAACGCCGTTCTCCCGCCGATTTTGCCCGCCTCGGCGGCAATGTCCGTCATGAGCGTCGGCACGGAGCTTTTGCCGCATTTGTCGATTGATTCCTTTGTCATGCGTATAAGCCCCGTCACGGAGCAGTACGCCTCGGCGCAGCCGCGCCTTCCGCAGCCGCACGGCTCGCCCCCCTCGACAATTACGGTGTGCCCGATTTCGCCGCCGGCGTGATTATGTCCCGTGAGCAGATGCCCGTCAACGATGATTCCGCCGCCAATGCCCGTTCCGAGTGTCATTACTATGAAATCCCGCGTCCCGCGCCCCGCGCCCGCGAAATATTCTCCAATCGCAGCCGCCGCCGCGTCGTTTACCATGTGAACGCGCTCTTTGTCTATCGCGAGCCTTTCCGATACCGCCGCCGCGAGCGGAAAATCGCGCAGCGGAAGATTTGACGCAAATTCTACGATTCCCTCCTCACGGTTTACGATTCCGGGAGACGCAAGCCCTATGCTCATCACGTCGCCGACCTCGGCGCGCGCAGTTAAAAGAAGTCCCTCGACGGCAGATACGATGCTTTCCACGATTTCGTTTTCGTCCCCGCGCTTTGTGGGCACGGAAACCTTCGCTAACAGCTTCATTCCGCTCCCGTCTACAATTCCCGCGGCTGTGTTCGTGCCGCCAAGATCAACACCTATTTTTATCATAACCTGAAATCCTCCGTTTATAAAAAATGCTCCGAGCGCACCCGCAGGTCACCGCTTGAAAAATCCGGTCATCCGGTGTATAATATTAACACGATTAACGCGACACCAGCGCGCTGTCTTTGGTGCGCGACAACAGCTCGGGGCGGCTAATATAATATCACAGCGCGAAAAAAAACGCAAGCGCGGAGCGCGAAATTTTGCGTAAAATTTTTGCGGACGGCACATATCTATAAGGAAGAAACATGGAAAAAAGATTTGTGTACGCGGATGCGGCGGCGACGGTGCCGACGCTTCCCGAGGCGCTTTTGGAATACGAAAAAACAGCGCGTGAGATATGGGGGAATCCTTCCTCACAGTATTCCGTCGGCAGGGCGGCAAGACGGCGGCTTGACGAATGCAGAGGGCGCATGGCGGAGCTGCTCGGCGCGAACCCGAGACGTGTCTTTTTCACGTCGGGCGGCACCGAGGCTGACAACTGGGCAGTCGTTTCGGGCGCGCGCTTCATGAAGGAGCGCTTCGGCAAAAACAAAATCGCCGTCTCAGAGGTCGAGCATCCCGCCGTTATAAACGCGGCAAGGGCGCTTGAAAGGGAGGGATATGCACTTGAATATCTCCCTGTCACGCCTGACGGTGCCGTCGATATTGAGCGGGCGGCGAAAATAATCGACGGCGAGGTCGGAATCGTCTCCGTCATGTACGCAAACAACGAAATCGGCACGATTCAGCCGATAGGAACGCTTGAAAAAATGGCTCACAGCGTCGGCGCTTACTTCATGACTGACGCGGTGCAGGCTGTCGGCTCGGTGAAACTATCCTTTCGCGATACGGGAGCGGACATGATGACGCTTTCGGGGCATAAATTCGGCGCGCCGAGAGGAATCGGAGCGCTCATTCTCTCGGACGGATGCGAAATCGAGCCGTTCATTCTCGGCGGCGAGCAGGAGCGCGGAATGAGGGCGGGAACGGAAAATCTTCCCGCGGCGGCGGCAATGACAAGGGCGCTTGAGCTTTCGCTTGAAAATTTTGACGATACGGAGCGTGTCGCGGGACTGCGGAACGACATCGCGGAATATATAATAAATGAAATACCGTCATCGCACATAAACGGCAGCATGAAAAACCGCATTTGCGGCAATCTTTCCGTCAGCTTCGACGGCGTTGAGGGCGAGAGCCTCATGCTTTTGCTCGATTCGCGCGGAATCTGCGTCTCAACGGGATCCGCCTGCTCGTCGGGAGCCGCCGAGCCGTCGCACGTCATAACGGCGCTCGGATACGGCAGGGAGCGCGCCCGCGGAACGATTCGCATATCGCTCCCGCGAGGGGCGACAGCAAATGACGCCGAATATATCAAGGTCTGCCTTTCCGAGTGCGTTTCTCGCCTGCGGGAAATAACGCATATTTGACAAAGCGAAGTCGGGCGCTTTCTGGCATTTCACGCCGCCGTCACATGAAAACACGCGCGGACGCCCTCAATTTGGAAGAAATCTGTATGAAAATATCAAAAAGCACTAAATCAAGGCAAAAATCGACGCCAAAACGTGCATTTTTGTGCAACTTGTACAGGTGTAGAAAATTCGGTTCGATTTTTGTGCAGATTGCACAAAAATCACCCCTTTTCGGCACCTTTCCACCGAAATTTGCGGAATTATTTCCAAAACGAAACATTGTAAATTTCGTTTACTCACCGGCAAAACAGATGAAAAATGACCGTCTACCGAGCGCGTTTTTGTCCGAAATTGCACCTTCATATGGTGATTTTTCAGCCGTCAGAAATCCTTTTCACAGCCGGTTTGAGTAAATTTGATTTACGTTAAATGCGTGTCAAAGTCTCGATTAACATTTGAAAAGCAAAACCTTAACAATGAGTTTTTATTTACACGTTCACTTGATTTTATCATGCGTTCGTCACCTGCTTTTCAGGAAGCCGTCATATTTTTTTATTGATACTTGACAACTTTTTCGAGCTATGATATTATATCTTTATGTAAAATAAGTAGTGTGGCGAATTGCCCGCTCACTTATTCAAATCACGCCGCACGGTGCGGCACAAAAAGTGAAACTCTTCGGACGGCGGCGCTCGTGAGCTGACGCCTCGTCCGTTAAAGTGAAACAAGGCAGGAGGATTTTCATGAAGAGATCAAAGCTTCAAAGAATTGTCGCCCTTCTTCTGACGGTCGTTATGCTGATGGGGACGCTTACGATTACAACGTCGGTGTCCGCTGATGATGAAGACACGACGGATGAAACGGAAGAAACAGACGACGACACTGACGATTCGACGACCACTTCCTCGTCATCGCGTACATCGCTGCAGGAACTCAGCGATACGCTGAACGCGGAATCATACGCCGAATATCAGGAGGACTACGACTACAGCACGGATAAGCGCGCGACACAGAGCGTGACCATTCTTGCTGCCGAGGCGGTTGTCGAGGACGAAACGGACGCCGAGACTGAGGTTTATACCGATTATAACGGCGTATCGGGCGACAGCCTCTACATCGGCGACACGGGCACGGTTACGTGGACCGTCGACGTCCCCGAAACGGGCTTTTACGCGATGAAGATAATTTATTATCCTATTGATAATAAAGACAACTCAATCGAGCGTATGCTTTACATCAACGGGTCGGTTCCCTTCTCCGAGGCGCGCTACCTCGCGATGACGAGAATCTACGTCAACGAGTATTCCGTTGACGAGGACGGAAATTACGTCTTTGACACGGACATCAACGGCAACGACATCCGCCCGTCGTCAACGACATCTCCCGAGTGGTGCACGTACACGCTGATGGACTCGAACGGATATTACGCTGACGCGCTCGAGCTTTACTTCGAGGAGGGCGAAAACACGATAGCCCTCGAGGCAGTGCGCGAGCCTGTCGTCATCTACTCGATAACGCTTTACCCGTATGAGGATCTTCCCACATATGATGAGGTCGAGGCGGAATATGCGGCAAACGGCTACACCGAGGCTACCTCGTCGATAAAAATCGACGCTGAGTTCACGACGGCGGTCTCGCATATAACGATTTACCCGATTTACGACAGATCGTCCGCTATAACCGATCCGCAGGATCCGGTGCTTATCAAGCTCAACACGATAGGCGACGAACACTGGGAGACGGCGGGACAGTGGATTGAGTACGAGATTGAGGTGCCGGAGGACGGACTTTACACGATTGCGATGAGATTCAAGCAGTCGGAGTTGTCGGGTCTTTTCACCTCGCGCAGACTTTACATAGACGGCGAGGTTCCCTTTGAGGAATGCAACTATCTGCGCTTCGAGTACTCGAACAACTGGCAGTCGAAGGCCCTCGGCGTCAACGAGGACGGCGACGAACCCTATCAGTTCTATCTCACGGCGGGAACTCACACGCTGCGCTTTGAGGTAACGCTCGGCGAGCTCGGCTCAATAGTTCGTCAGGTAAGCGATTCGCTCGACGTCATAAACGACTGCTACCTTTCAATCCTGAAGCTCACGGGAGCAAGCCCTGACTCGTACCGCGACTACGGCTTCAGCCGCACGATTCCCGATACGCTTGTCAACCTCGTCAAGGAGGGCAGAAACCTTCAGGACGTTATAGACCAGCTTGAAACGCTGAACGGAGGCGCGAGTGAAAACACCGCGACACTGTCCGAAATTCAGAGGCTTGTCGAGAAGATGGGCTCGGACGAGGATGAAATTGCCTCGAACCTCTCGCTTCTCAAGACATACATCGGCTCGCTCGGAACGTGGATAAACACCGTCGTCAGCCAGCCGCTCGAAATCGACTACATAATGGTGCAGCCGGCATCGGCTGAGCTTCCTCAGGCAGAGGCGGGCTTCTTCGAGGCCATCTGGTTTGAAATCCGCTCGTTCGTCGGAAGCTTCTACACGGATTACAACTCGCTCGGCTCAACGGTCGAGGTTGACGAATCGAACTCGGTTGAGGTCTGGGTTGTTACGGGACGCGATCAGGCGAACATAATCCGCACCCTTATAGATAACACATTTACTCCTTATTCAAATATCTCAGTCAACCTGAAGCTCGTCGCGAGCGGGACGCTACTGCCGTCAATTCTCGCGGGAGTCGGACCTGACGTATCGCTGTTCACGGGCGACGGCGACGTAATCAACTACGCTATCCGCGGAGCGCTTCAGGGAATGAACGACAAGCTCTGCAAGAACTGCTCCGAGCACGGCGTCGAAACGCTCAAATACGTTGACGGCGGCGACACGACGTGCGATGTCTGCGGCGCTTCGGGCGAGGACAACTGGGAGGTTTACTTCGATACCTTTGAAGAGGTAACGGCGAGATTCTCGGAATCGGCGACCGTCCCGCTCACGCTTTACGGCGAGACCTTCGCAATCCCCGAAACGCAGACCTTCCCGATGCTCTTCTACCGCAAGGACGTTCTCGTTGACCTCGGACTTGAGGTTCCCGAGACGTGGGATGACCTTCTCTCGCTCATCCCCGTGCTTCAGTACAACAACATGGATGTCGGTCTGACGTCGGATTACCTCACCTACCTCTATCAGATGGGCGGCGAGCTTTACGCTGACGACGGAATGAGAGTCAACCTTGACTCCAACCTGGCGCTCGAAGCGTTCGAGATGATGTGTAATATGTTCACGATGTATTCGCTGCCGTATTCCTACGACTTCGCGAACAGATTCAGAACGGGTGAGATGCCCGTCGCGGTCGCGTCGTACACATCATATAACCAGCTCACCGTATTCGCGACGGAAATCTCCGGACTCTGGGAATTCACCACAATCCCCGGTATGGAGCAGGATGACGGCACGATCAACTACACGGCAGTTTCAACCGTTGTCGGCGTTGTCATGATAAAGGGAAGCGAAAACAAGCAAAACGCATGGGCGTTCATCGATTGGTACACGGATTCCGACTTCCAGTCCTCGTACAGCAACGAATTGGTTGCGCTGCTCGGCGACGCAGGTATGAACCCGACGGCGAACATCGAGGCGCTCGAGACGCTTTCATGGACGAAGTCCGAGTACGCGGCGCTCTACGATCAGTTCTCGCACCTGACGGCAGTTCCCAACTACCCCGGCTCCTACATCATTTCACGTTACACGAACTTCGCCTTCCTCTCGGCGTATAACGACGGCGCATCACCGTCCAACGCCCTGCTCGGCTACGTGAACACAATCAACAAGGAGTTCACGCGAAAACGTGAGGAGTTCGGACTTGAAACGCTTGAGGTCGGTCAGACGCTCGCCGAAAAGCGCGTAGATCAGGCGCTCGAGGTTATCGACAGCCTCTCGTCCAACGACAAGACGACATATCAGATTCTCATCGAGGAATTTGAAACGGCGTGCGACAACGCCCTTTCGGGCAGCGCGACGCAGGAGGATTACGACGCGCTTCTGACAGCGGCGGAAAACCTCAAGGAAGCAAGCAGTCTCTTCGACGATGCGTACACATACGCATCCGAGGCGGTGACGGCGCTCGAATCCTATGTCTGATAAAGATTTATAAAACTGCAAAGGAGATATAACACCGATGGCAAACAACACAGAGACTGCAGCGGTTGAAACTCCGGGAAAGCACCCCGTATCCCGCAAGGATATGACGAGACTTCAGTGGACGCTGAGGGAGATGAAAGTGAATAAGGTCGGCTACTTCATGGTGGCGCCCTTCATGATTGTCTTCCTCGCCTTCACGGTAATTCCTGTCGTCCTTTCGATATTCCTGAGCTTTACCGACTTCAATATGCTTCAGTGGCCGAACTTCGTATTCCTTGATAACTACATCCGCCTTTTTTTGGAGGATGACCTGTTCATCACGGCAATCCAGAATACGTTGATTTTCGCGGTCATCACGGGACCTACGTCCTATTTCCTCTCACTCTTCATCGCATGGTTCATCAATGAGCTTTCGCCGAAGGTAAGAGCGCTCGTAACACTCGTCTTTTACGCTCCTTCAATCGGAGGCAACGTATATCTTGTCTGGGGTACGCTTTTCTCAAGCGACTCCTACGGCTGGGTAAACGGCTGGCTTCTCAACTGGGGACTCATAGACGAACCTATACTGTGGTTCTACGACGCGGACTATGCAATGCCGCTCTGCATAGTCGTCGCCCTCTGGACATCACTCGGAACAGCCTTCCTCTCATTCATCGCGGGACTTCAGGGAATCTCCAAATCATACTATGAGGCGGCGGCGGTTGACGGAATCAGAAACCGCTGGCAGGAGCTTTGGTATGTAACCCTTCCCGTCATGAAGCCGCAGCTCATGTTCGGTGCTATTCTCGCCATCACCGGCTCGTTCGGATTCGGCGGAATCGTTACCGCACTCTGCGGATTCCCGTCTGTTGACTACTGCTGCTGGACTATAGTCCATCATCTGGAGGACTACGGCGGACAGCGCTGGGAGGTCGGATATTCATCCTGCATTGCCGTGCTACTGTTCGCGATGGAGATGGGCGCGAACATGCTGGTACAGAAATTACTTTCAAAGGTAGGACAATAAAATGGCGAGAAAATTAAGAACAAGAGGTCATAAGGTTGTCCTCAACCGATCAAGAGGAGGAGATGCGGGCATTACCGTATTCCTCGTAATCATGGGTGTGTTCATGTTCCTTCCCATGCTTTACGTTCTTCTTCAGTCGCTCAAGCCGCTTGACGAGCTGTGGATGTATCCTCCCCGCTTTTACGTAATCAACCCCACTCTTAAAAACTTCAGCGACCTGTTCTCGCTGATGGCGGATTCGTGGGTCCCCTTCTCCCGCTACATATTCAACACGGTGTTCATCTCCGTTGCGGGAACCTTCGGAAACCTCGTATTCGCATCTCTCGCCGCTTACGCTCTCGCTAAGCTTCATTTCCCGGGACGCGACTTCATGTTCAACATAGTCGTTAAATCGCTCATGTTTACCTCAACCGTAACGAGCGTGACCGTGTTCATCATCATGTCCTGGCTCGGCTGGATCGACACGTATCTGGCGGTTATCGTTCCGTCCTTCGGATACACCCTCGGTCTTTACCTCATGAAGCAGTTCATGGAGACGAACGTGGCAGATGAAATCCTCGAGAGCGCACGTCTTGACGGCGCATCCGAGCTTTACGCCTTCTGGGCAATCGCAATGCCGATGGTTAAGCCCGCATGGCTGACGCTCATCATCTACTGCTTCCAGGGACTCTGGAACTCCGGCTCGTCGATTTACATCTATTCCGAGCAGCTCAAGACGCTCAACTACGCAATTTCGCAGATTACGGCAGGCGGTATCGCCCGTGCGGGCGCGTCCGCAGCCGCAACAGTCGTAATGATGGCAGTCCCGATTCTCGTATTCGTTGTTTCACAGAGCAACATCATCGAGACGATGGGCTCGTCGGGAATGAAAGACTAAGGGAGGCGCACATGGAACATTACGGAAAAAAGAGACGCTTCCTTTCAAGGGCGATACTCGTGGTTACATTCGTTATGCTGCTCTCCGTCTTCACGATCGGAGCATCGGCATCATCGTATGCGACGTATACGTATTCGTATGAGGGCTACGCGCTTCAGTCACCTGACGCCTACGTCCCCGAAAGAAGCGTTGACTCCTCTTACATCGGACTTGAAACTGAGCTGAGCGATGTCCGCGACCTTGAAATCGACGACGAGGGCAATATCTACATAGTTGATGCGTCCCTCAACGCAGTCATAGTCATGGACAACTACTATAAGCTCAAGTACATGATTACGGAATTTACAAACGAATGGGGCGTCGTTGACAGCTTCAACAGCCCCGCGGGCGTGTTCATCTCCGAGGATTACATCTACGTCTGCGACACGAGCAACAACAGAATCGTCATGTTCGACCGCGACGGCGGTTACTATAAGACGATTCCGAAACCGACGTCATCGTACTTTGAGGAGGGCAACCTCTACAGACCCATAGCCTGTGCAGTTGACAACTACGGACGTATCTTCGTCGTGTCGAGTACGACATATCAGGGCATCATCGTCATGGATGACGACGCAAGCTTCATGGGCTTCATCGGAGCGCAGAAGGTTACGATTTCCGCATGGGAAATCATCTGGCGCAACTTCCAGACTGACGAGCAGAGAGAATCGACGGCTGAATACGTTTCGACAGAGTTCAACAACATCACAATTGATGAGGACGGCTTCATTTACGTGACAACCTCCTCAATCGACGAGGACACGCAGCAGTCGGCAATCAGCTCACGTTCCACGTCGGGCGACTACGCCCCCGTCAAGAAGCTCAATTCCGCCGGCAACGACGTTATGAGCAGAACGGGCTTCTGGCCGCCGTCAGGTGAGGTTTCGGTATCGAGCTCCTCAACCGCGTCCATAACGGGTGCGTCGACAATCGTTGACGTTGCCGTCGGACCCGAGGAAACATGGTCAATAATCGACCAGAAGCGCTCCAAGGTTTATACCTATGATAAATGGGGCAATATGCTCTTCATCTTCGGCGATACGGGCGACCAGCTCGGAAATATCTCGAAGGTGGCTGCAATCGTCTATAACGGCACCGATATACTGCTTCTTGACAGCTCAAGGAACAGCTTCACCGTTTACAGACGCACCGAGTACGGAGATTTGCTTATAACCGCACTCGAACACCAGAACGACCGAATTTACGACCTTGCGGTTGAAGACTGGACGCTGATCTTGCAGCGCAACAGTAACTTTGACTCCGCTTATATCGGAATCGGCGACGCGCTATACCGCGACGGCGATTATGAGGAAGCGATGGAATACTATTCGCTCGCATATGACACCGAGGGCTACTCCGATGCCTTCCGTGAGGTAAGAAGCGAATGGATGTCGACGTGGATCTGGGTAATCCCGATAGTAATTATCGTCGTATGCGTTGCAATTTCGAGGTTCTTCAAGTACGCGAACAAGGTGAACAAGGAAACGCAGCTAAAGGTCGGTCGAAAGAGCTTCAAGGAGGAAATGCTCTACGCATTCCACTTGATCTTCCATCCGTTCGACGGCTTCTGGGACCTCAAGCATGAGCAGAGAGGCTCGGTGAGAGCGGGAATTGTGTATCTGGTTATCACTATTTTCGCCTTCTTCTACCAGTCGGTAGGCACGGGTTATATATTCAACCCGACGCAAAGTTCGATGAGCGTGTTTGCGTGCGTTGCTTCCGTCTGCGTGCCGCTTATCCTCTTTGCTGTCGGAAACTGGTGTCTGACGACGCTCTTTGACGGCGAAGGAAGCTTCAAGGACATTTTCATTGCATCAACATACAGTCTGCTTCCGCTTCCGATGATAATAATCCCGTCAACGCTTCTCTCGAACGTCCTTGTTGACGATGAGGAAGGCGTAATGACGCTCCTCGTAGCGCTTGGATGGATCTGGACGGGAATTCTCCTCTTCTTCGGAATGATGGTAACGCATGACTACTCACTCTTAAAGAATCTGACGACGATACTCGGTACGGTTGTCGCCATGGCGTTCATAATCTTCGTGGCGGTACTCTTCTCGAGCCTTGTCGCGCAGATGGTAAGCTTCGTCTCGAGCATCGCGGTCGAGCTGTCGTACCGAAGTTAACGGTGAAGGAGGAATAATCGATGAAAAAGAGCATTATAAAAATCATTTCCGTTATTCTTACCTCTATTATGGTCGTGACCTCGATAGGAATCACGTCCGTTTCGGCGGCGGCAACGGCAAATTACGATTACGCCAATGTTGAAATGGCGTCGGAGAGCGCGAAGCTCGCGACAATGACGCTTTATAAAGAGGCTTACGGCTATCAGATTTACGCCGACGAGTATTCGGGCGAGGTCGCATTTGTGAAGGTTTCGACGGGGCAGGTCCTCTTTACGAATCCTTATGATGCGGGCGGCACGAGCGCTGCAAGCTCGGCGACGGTAAGGCAGCAGCTTCTCTCGCAGATAATCATCACGTATGAGGATGACGAGGGAACGGAAAGCACGATGTACAGCTACACCGAGGCTTCCCTTCGCAGCCAGGTAACAATCAAGAACATCAAGGGCGGTATTCGTGTTGAATACGCGATGGGTCGTCAGGATACAAGACGACTTGTTCCGAGAATGATTGAAAAGACGCGCTTTGAAACGCTCATTCTTGCGAACATCGACAGCGAATTCTACTATAATAAGCTCCTTTCGATGTACGTGCTTCAGGACCCGTATGACACCACCCTTTCGGAGCGTGCAATCGCGGAAATGCAGGCAAAATACCCGATAACAAACTCGATGGCGGTCTACATCTACGCTACGAACGCATCGGACTACGAGCTTACGACGAGTGAAACGACGATTAAGACGTACTGCCCCGATTATTCGTATGAGGATCTCGACTACGACCACGAGCTGACAGGGTATGAAGGCACCGATGAGGCGCCCGCACTCTTCCGTCTCGCACTTGAGTATACTCTTTCCGAGGACGGAATCGAGGCTCGTCTCCCCGCGAACGGCATCCGCTACGACGAGACGACATACACCCTGATTGACATTACGGTGCTTCCCTATATGGGAGCGATAAGCTCAGAAAATGAGGGCTATTCATTCCTGCCCGACGGCTCAGGCTCGCTGATAAACGCGGATGACCTAGCGGGCATAACGTGGAACCGAGCCGGTCAGATGTACGGACCCGATTATGCGTATTCCGAAATCTCCGGCGCGCATCAGGAGGTGATGACAGTACCTGTCTGGGGCGCTGTCACAACCGTCACGGAGAGCGTGACGACTACGGAGACGGAGATTATAACCGAGGCGTACACGTATACGGATGAGGAAACGGGCGAGGAGGTCGAGGTCCCTGCGGAGACTAAGACAACCACGACAACGGAAGAGGTGACGAGGAGCAAGGGTTATGTCGCAATCATAACCGAGGGCGACTCGATGGCGGAGCTAATGTACGCGAACGGCGGCTCGATAAACAAATATGCGTCGATGCAGGTTTCGTTTACGCCGCAGCCGTCCGACGAATATAACCTTTCCGAGTTGATTTCCGCTGCTTCAAACACGACATGGCGCGTAACCTCGTCGCGTAAGTACACCGACAGCTACAGAATCCTCTATATCATGCTTGACGATGAGGAGCTGGCGGCTGACGCGATTGCGGCGGGAACGATGAGCTCCACATACGAGCCGACATATTACGGCATGGCGTCCGCTTACCGTGATTATCTTGAAAAGCAGGGAATCCTCACAAGGATAACAGAGGAAGAAACTGCCGAAAATATGCCCCTTTACATAGAGGTTCTCGGCACGCTTCAGACGACGGAGAAAATCCTGTCAATTCCTGTGACGGTGGACACCGCACTAACGACATTCGAGGACATCATCACGATGTACGAGGAGCTGTCGGCGGAGGGAGTTGACAACATCAACTTCAAGCTGACAGGCTTCGCGAACGGAGGACTTTCCGATTCCTACGTACCGTATAATCTCAACTGGGAGGATGCGGTCGGCGGCTCCGACGGATTTGAGGCGCTTCTCGAATACGCGAGCGACAAGAATCTCGGAATTTATCCCGACTTCGACTTCGCTTACGCTGCAAACGACAAGCTGCTCGACGGATTCTCCTACAGCTCGCACGCTGTAAAGACAATCGACGACAGATACACGTCAAAGCGTTATTATGACGCGACGACGCAGTCGTACACGAGAAATTACGAGATAGCTATTTCCCCGTCGGTATATTACCACTTCTGGGAGAAGTTCTCCGTAAACTATGCTAAATACGACGCGGTTGGAATTTCCGTTTCAACGCTCGGCACGGACCTCAACTCCGACTTTGACGAGGACGATCCGTACAACCGCGAGGATTCCAAGCAGTATACGATGGAGCTGCTTGAGGATATCTCGGCGAACTACGACGTAATGGTTGACGGCGGAAACGCATATACCTTCGCGTATGTAAAACACATCGTGAACGTAACGCTCAACAGCAGCCAGTTCTATTACGCTTCATATGAAATCCCGTTCATCGGACTTGTGCTTCACGGCTATATCAACATAGCGGGCAATCCGATTAACGAGGAGGGCGACGTTGAATCGGCGTTCCTCAAGGCGATAGAATCGGGCGCGTCGCTCAACTTCATACTCGCATATCAGAATACATCCGCACTTAAAGAGGATGAACAGCTCAACTCCTACTACTCTGTAAGATACGACATCTGGAAAGAGGACATCGTTGAGATGTACACGGAGCTGAATTCACTTATCGGCGACCTCCAGACCTCACTCATAACCGGACATGAGCTGCTGCTCGACGCGCAGCGCGTTCCGACGGACGATGAGGCGGCACAGGATGCGTCCGATATAGCTGCGGCAGAAGCTGCTGCGGCTGAGGAAGAGGCTGCTGCGGCGGCGAAGGAAGCGGCTGCTGCTGCGCTCGCACTCCGCAAGCTCATTGAGGCGGCTCCCGATACGGCTGCCGAGTACGTTGAAAATCTTGAGGGCTATATAACTGCTATCGAGGAAGCTATGGCATCGATAACAGAGACAGCGGCAGGACTTGATGCGGCGCTTGCGTCCGTTGATGATGCCGAGGATGCTCTCGAGGAAATGGAAGCTCTCCTTGCGGCAGCGAAGGTTGCGGCTGGAATTGAGGACACATCGTCTGACGACGATGGCGACGGCACCGAGGATGACGGCACAGAATCTGATGACACAGATTCTGGCGAATCTGCAGATTCTACCGAATCAGACGACACCACAACCGAGGATGAGGCTGACGTAAGCGCTGACGGCGAGGATGCTGATGAAGCTGAAACCGAGGACACAGATACTGACGCTGATTCTACAGATTCTACCGAATCTGACGACACCGAATCTGACGACACATCGTCTGACGACGATGGCACAGATTCTGATGAATCTGAAGACACAGATTCTGACGAATCTGAAGAGGAAGAAGAGGTTGACATCTCCACACTCACCGAGGAAGAGCTTGTAGAGTACTACGAGGGCAAGGTTGAGGAAGCAGAGGCTGCATACGACAGCGCAGTTTCCGCATACAACGCGCTTATCACATCGATAAACAATCAGTATGCAAACGCGGCGGCAGCGCTTGAAAGCGCAAAGGCTGATGTTGAGTCCGCACAGGCGCTTGAAGAGAGCGTCAAGGCTTACATCGCTGATCCGAGCGATTACCCCGTAACGCTTATAAGCGACGAGGACGCTGCGTCAACATATGCGCTCGTGGCAGAGGCTGAAACCCTTCTCACATCGGTTGAGAATGCTATGTCTCAGATGGAAACGCTCTATGCGTCGGTTGATACGACGATGATAGGCGAGGAAACCGAGAGCAACGGCACAGAGACGGATGAACCCGCTGAAACAGAATCTGGCGAATCCGGCGAATCTGGCGATTCCGATGAGCCTGAAGAGACAGAGGAGACAGAGGATCCGTCAGAGGAGGAAGAGGAAACCGTTCTTGTCGATACGACATCCAAGTACATTGTCGATGATGGCTCGGTTGTGCTCGTAACCTACGAAAACGGCAGAAGCTTCATACTCAACTACAACAACTTCCAGATAAAAGTAACCGTAAACGGCACGGAGTACACCATTGGCGCATACGATTACGAAGTAATCTGGGAAAGCTAAGGGAGGAAAACGGAAATGAGCGAAAAGGTCAAAAATGTAAAAGAGAAACCGGCTTCCAAAAAGAGCAGCGTTTCTGCCGTTGATATGGCTCCCAAAAAGAGAAAACGCGGCAAATCGCTTGAACGCACGAAGGCGCGCGCGGGATACTTCTTCGTTCTGCCCTTCATAATCGGACTTATCGTCGTGTATCTTCCGATGATAATACAGTCCATAAACTACAGCTTCATGGAGCTGAATTCGGTCAAGGGCGGCGGCTACGAGCTTGTATTCGTCGGACTTGAAAACTACTCGAACGCACTGCTCGTCGATTCGTCATACGTTCAGGAGCTTATCGAAGGAATACAGTCGCTGCTGTTCAACATCCCCGCGATAGTCATATTCTCGCTGTTTATGGCTATCCTGCTCAATCAGGATATGGCAGGACGCGGACTTTTCCGAGCGATATTCTTCATCCCCGTCATAATCAGCACGGGACTTCTCGCAGACATCGACGCGCAGAACATACTCTCAAACCTCGGCTCGACCAGCTCGCAGATTGATACGGGAAACGGTGAAAACACCGTTTCCCAGATAGTCAACGTAGTTGACGTGGAGAGACTCTTTGAGAATATGCAGATAGGCTCGGGGCTTGCCGAATACGTCACCAATCTTGTAAACGATATATTTGATATCGTAAACAAATCGGGCGTTCAGATGCTTATTTACCTCGCGGGACTTCAGTCCATCTCGCCCGCAATCTACGAGTCCTGCTCGATAGACGGCGCGACGGCATGGGAAACCTTCTGGAAGATAACCTTCCCGATGATAAGCCCGATGATTCTCGTCAACGCGATTTATACCGTTATCGATGAGATGACGAGGACGGACAACAACGTGATGGAATATATAAGCTCTGTTTACGAGGAGGCAGGAGGCACCGTTCTCGCGGCTGCGATGTCATGGATGTACTTCCTCATAGTAATGCTTCTTCTGGCGGTCATTACGGCAATATTGTCCGCGTACACGTTCTATCAGAGACGCGATACTTAAGGAGGTGACGAGAAATGGATGCAGCTAAAGAAAAAAAGGTCAAAGTAAAGAAAAGCTCAAAGAACTCGATGAAGGTTGAATTTGAAGGTCAGCTTTCCACATGGGAGCGCTTTAAAATCAAGGTTCTGTCCCTCACCTTCTGGAAGGACATTCTTCTGAAGATTTGTCTTTACGTCTTCCTTATAGGAATTGCGTATATCGTAATTTACCCCTTTATATCAAAGGTTTCGTCGTCTTTCATGAGCGCTGACGACTTCGTCGATGCGACGGTGCTTTACATACCGAAAAATCCGACGCTTGACACGTACAAGGCGATAATAACAGACAACGATTACTTCACGGCTCTTCTCAACACATTTATTCTTTCGTTCTCCACGGCTATAATTCAGATGTTCATCACCTGTCTTGTCGGCTATGGATTCGCGAAGTTTAAATTCCGCGGCAACGGACTTCTCTTCCTGTTCGTCATCTTAACGATGATCGTCCCGAATGAGACGCTTCACCTTGCCATGTTCATGAAGTTCCGCTACTTTGATATAGGCTTTGAGTTCGGAGAAGGCATTAAGATTGGACTCTTCAACCTGCTCGGAGGCGGTGTGTTCGAGTGGCTCGATATACTTGATTTCACAAGCGTTCAGCTTACCAACACGTACTGGCCGTTCATAATCCTCTCGATTTGCGGTGTGGGATTCAAAAACGGACTTTACATCTTCCTCTTCCGTCAGTTCTTCCGCGGAGTTCCCGATGAGCTTGAGGAATCGGCTTACATCGACGGCGCCGGAACATTCAAGACATTCCTGCGCGTTATTCTCCCGCTTTCAACGGCAATGCTCGTGACGGTGTTCGTCTTTGCATTCTCGTGGCAGTGGACTGATAACTACTACGTCAACGTATTCTTCACAACAAGCGGACCCTATACTCTCAAGGACATAATCACCGTGCCGAGCTCGCTCGATACGAGTTATGCCGGCGAGAATATGTACGTCGCCGCAATCAGAAATACCTGCGGTATACTCATTATGATGCCTCTCGTTATCATGTACGCATTCCTTCAGAAGTACTTGGTACAGGGTATCGAGCGCTCGGGTATTGTCGGCTGATAGAGAGTGCTATACTACCGGTTTAATTTGCCGAATAAGAAAAACGCCCATCATGCTTTTGCATGGTGGGCGGCTTTTTTTAACGCAGGCACCCAATAAATCGGGAAAATCGCTCCTAACCATGTCATATTGCCGCCCGACACAGCATAAACATATACAAACTATGGAGGTAATCAGCATGGAAATAACAAAATTAGGACGTGACGTGAAGGTAAGCCACGAGGCGGCGGCGGAATTTACGCTTCCCGATTATCTGCCCGCGGTGAGCAGGCTGCTCTCGGCTTCATGCCGCGTCGTGCCGGAGGGAATTTACCTTTCCGAATCAAACGGAATAATTGCGGAGGCGGGCGGTCTGCTTCTTTACACGGTTTACTGGACGTCGGATGAAAAAACGTCAATTGTTGACGGCGAGGACGCCTCGCCGCCCGCCGTATGCTCAGCGACGCTGAAGGGAGAATATTCTACCTCGGTGTCGCTCGGAAGCTTCGATGAGACGCCTGTGTGCCGCGGCGAGACGTGCGTAGGGGGCGTGATTTGCCGCGTATCGGGACCGCGCAGGCTGCAAATTCGCACGAAAATGACAACGCGCGTAATGGCGGAGGTGTCCGCGCCGACTAAAATCCCGCAGGAATGCGAGGCGGACGGCACGGAAATGAAAATCGCCTCTCTTGTGACAATGAAAAGTGTCTCGGGGAGCGCGCACGACCTGTTATGTGCCGTCTCGCTCCCGCCCTCGACGAACATTCTCTCGTGCGACGCATGGATAGGTCATGTTGAGTGCGCAGCCGTCTCTGCGTCCGAATGCAGGTGCCGCGGAAAAATTACGGCGCGAATGCTGTCAGTTGAGGAAGGTAAAATCACAAGGGACACCGCGAGCGCTGAATTTGAGGAAAGCGTCATGCTTGACGGCAGCGCGCCGCCGGGCGCAGCACTTTACGCTGTCGGCAGAATAGCGTCGGTTGATGTGGTTGACGACGCGGCGTCAGGCACGAGAGCGGAGGTGACATACGCGCTCACGGCAGAATGCACTGCGCCAGAGACAGTGAGCGTCACTGCCGACGCATATAACTGCCGCGTTCCCGCGACCGCGTCATATAAGGACACTGCATACCTGACCCCACTGCTGCCTGTCTCATGCACGCTTTCGGTAAACGAGAGCGCCGGCGTGCGCGCCTCGGGCGAGGGATTTGTCACGTCTGCCGACGCGGTGATAGATGAGGCGCGGCTCGATTCGGGTAGGCTCTGCCTGACGGGAAGGGTGACGGGGACAGTGCTTTTTGAGACCGGCGGCGGATATGAATCGACCTCGTTTTCCGTGCCGTGGAAATACGACGTGCCGTGCGGCGGGGACGCAGACGGCGAGCTATATTTCAGAGGCGAGGCTATAGTCGCGTCCGTGTCATGCCGCGCGGGAGGCGAGCTTGAAATTGACGCGGAGTTGTCAATTAACGGCACCGCCGCGCTGACGCGACATGAAAAAGTGCTTGATTCGCTCGTGTTTATGCCGGAGGTTGAGGAAAAAAAGCGCGGAATCACAGTCTATTATCCCGACGCCGACGAGGAGACGTGGGATATTGCGAAAAAATTCCGCGTACCGCTCGCGGATGTCGCGACGGATGAAAATATGTCGCGCGGCAAGCCGTCAAGGGTAATTGTCATCTGATTTTTAACATCAAACATAATATATTCCGCTGCGAATTTCTGCTCGCGGCGGAATATTTTTTGTTTTGCGCGATTTATACCATAAGATTTTCCTTTTGCGAAAATGTTTTTTATTGTCCGCGCGGTACATGGGCGCAATATGCGAAAAAGCGCGCATTTTTCGCGCAAAAAGCTTGATTTTTTTATTTTTCGGTGCTATACTATTGGGAAAATGACAGAGAAAAATTGCAGGAACAAAAAACGGAAGGAGACGGACAAATGGAAAAGGGCAAATTCAGGCGGCGGATTATAATTTTCGCGGCGGTGCTCATATTGCTCTCGTTTTGATTGCCATGACGGACGCTCCCGAGTCGAGCGAGAATCTTTCCGAGGTGATGAACGACGCGATACTGCACGAGACGAACAAGATAAGCCTTTTCGGTCTTATCGACGTGAATCCCTCCGTCATATCGGGAATTTGCGTGACGGGGATTCTTCTTATCGCGGCGGCGCTCATACGGGTTCTTGTCATACCGAAATTCACTGACGTTCCCGGAAAATTTCAGATGCTGCTTGAGGCTCTCGTCGGATTTTTCGACGGGCTTGCAAAGAAAAACAGCCCTCATAAAAACGGATTTCTCGGCGCATACATTTTCTCGGCGGGCGTTTACATTTTCGCGGGTACGATATTCGAGCTTTTCGGCGTTCAGGCGGTAACGACGGAGGGTGTGTCAATCTCACTTCCCGCCGTACTCTCCGATATTAACGCGGCAATATGCCTCGGTGTGCTTTCGTATCTCATAATTCTGAGCGGCGGCATTGTTGCAAACGGCTTTTCCGGCGCGCTTAACGTGCTGAAGGATTTCTCGCTCATGATTTCGATGAGCTTCAGGCTTTTCGGCGCGCTTATCAGCGGCGTGCTTGTGACGGAGCTTGTCTATTACGCGATACAGCTTTCATTCGTGCTTCCCGTGCTTGTGGCAGTGCTTTTCACGATGATTCACGCGGTAGTGCAGACATATGTGCTTACAATGCTCACGTCGTTTTTCTACGGTGAGGCGACGCATCCGAAGGCGCCGAAGAAAAAGCGGAAGGCTAAAAAGAGCAGAGAGGTCGCCGGCACATAAATTTTTGTAATTTCATTTTTCCGATAGGGAGGATTTTTTGATTATGGTTATGGAAAGAAAAATTAAAAGAGCGCTTCTTTTTGCGCTCGCGGGGGCAATGATATTTGCGCTTATCTCGTCATTCATGCTCGCGTCGGGAATAGTTTACGCGGACGACGAGGAGACGGCGGACGCGGAAACTACAGAGGCGACGACAGAAGACGATGGGACAAGCCTTGACGCCACAAAGGCGATTGCTGCGGCTTGCCTTATAGGCGCGGCAACAGTTGCGGGCGCCGCGGGAATTGCCGCTGTCGTCGTTAAATCCGTCGGCGGAATCGCGCGTCAGCCCGAGGCTGGCGGTCAGATTCAGACTGTCATGATGCTCGGACTTGTATTTGTCGAGACAGTCGTCATTTACGCGCTTGTCACCGCAATTCTCATTATATTCGTTTTGTGATGAGCATAGGAAATTTATTTATGGCGCTGCCGCTCAATATTGATTTGCGGCAGATACTCCTTCACCTTTTCAATTTCGCGATTCTTTCGGGCGGGCTTTATTTCCTGCTTTATTCGCCCGTGAAAAAATTCATGGACGAGCGCGAGCGCAGTTTCCGTGAGAAAACCGAGACGGCGGATGAAAAGCTGCGCCATGCAGAGGAGCTTGAAGCCGCAAATTCCATGGAAAAGTCAAGGCTTGACGCGGAGTCAGCTAGCATAAAATCAAAAGCCGAGGCTGAGGCATCGACGCTTTGCGGCGAAAAAATTGCCGAGGCTGAGGCACGCGCGGAGGAAATCGTGGCGGCGGCAAAGCTTGAGGGCGAGCGCGAAAAGCGCGCCATAATCGACGGCGCGGGCGAGGAAATCGAGCGCCTCGCGATTGAGACGACGGAAAAGCTTCTGTCGGAGACGACATACGACAGCTTCATTTCATACGCGCTTTCCGAAAAGCGGAAGGAACGCGCGGGAGCCGTGGGGGAGCCGCAGGATGGCGGCTGATATTGTGACGGCAAAGGTCACGGGCAGAGTGCCGCCGTCTCCCGAAGCCGAAGCGAAGCTCACGGAAATAATCTCGGAAAAATACGGCGCGCCCGTAAAGCTTGTCTTTGAGCGCGACAGCTCCGTTGTCGCGGGATTCCGCCTCACTGTCGGGGACGACATATACGACTGGAGCCTTGAGCGTCATCTTTCCGACATAAAAGAAAAGCTCTCCCGGAGCGCCGCCGCGGAAAACGCCGGCGGTCACGTAAGCGCGGAGGGCTTGATTCCCTTAATGCACGAGGCGATAGAGGACTGGACGCCCCGCATCGTGTCCGAAACAATCGGGCGCGTCGTCACCGTCGGCGACGGAATCGCGACGGTTTCGGGGCTTTCTGACGCGGAATACGGCGAAATCCTTCTATTTGACGGAGGCGTGCGCGGACTTGCCGAGGAGCTTGACGAGGACAAAATCGGATGCATCCTTTTCGGCGGGGACGAAAATATAAAGTCGGGGAGCCGCGTTTACAGAACGGGAAAAACGGCGGGTATTCCCGTCGGCGAGGGCTTCATCGGACGTGTTATCGACCCGCTCGGGACACCGCTTGACGGAAAGGGCGCGATTGCTGCGGACGATTATATGCCGACGGAGGCGCCAGCACCCGGAATTATAGACAGAACGCCCGTCAGCACGCCCCTTGAAACGGGGCTTCTTGTCATCGATTCGATGTTCCCGATAGGGAGAGGGCAGCGCGAGCTTATAATCGGCGACAGACGCACGGGAAAAACGACGATAGCAACTGACACTATTATAAATCAGAAGGGCAAGGACGTCATCTGCATTTATGTCGCAATCGGGCAAAAGGCAAGCTCGGTCGCGAAAATCGCGGACACGCTCGCCTCGCACGGCGCGATGGAATATACTACAGTCGTTTTAGCATCCGCGTCGGATTCCGTGCCGATACAGTATATCGCACCCTACGCGGGCTGCACACTCGGCGAATATTTCATGAAGCGCGGGCGCGACGTGCTTATCGTCTACGACGACTTATCAAAGCACGCCGTCGCATATAGGACCATGAGCCTTCTTCTCGGCAGATTTCCGGGACGCGAGGCATATCCCGGGGACGTATTTTATCTTCATTCACGCCTGCTTGAGCGCGCGGCGAAGCTCTCGCCCGAGCTTGGCGGCGGCAGCATGACGGCGCTTCCGATTGTGGAAACGCTGTCGGGAGACGTTTCGGCGTATATCCCCACAAACACAATTTCAATCACCGACGGGCAGATTTACCTTGAATCGAATCTCTTTCATTCGGGGCAGCGCCCCGCCGTAAACGTGAGCCTTTCCGTGTCGCGCGTCGGCGGTGACGCGCAGACGCCGGCAATGAGAAGCGCGTCAAAATCGCTGCGTCTGCTCCTTGAGCAGTACGGCGAAACGGAGGTGTTCACGAGATTTTCCTCCGACCTTGACGAGACAACGCGAAGGAGCATAATGTACGGCGAGCTTCTGACAGCCTTCATGAGGCAGCCGAAGAATTCGCCTATGAGCGCCGAGCATCAGATAATAGTGCTTGTCGCGGCGCTCTCTCACGCGGCGGACGGCGTACCCGCCTCGCGCGCGCCCGAATTTGCACTCGGGCTTTGCGCGTATTTTGACGAAAAGCTCCCGTCGGTTTCGCGTGAGCTGGCGGAGAAAAAGACGCTTTCCGACGAGCTGCGCGAAAAAATAGTCACGGCGGCGACGGAATACGCGCTTGAATTTATCGGGTCAGAAAATTAAAGAAAAAAGGGGGCGGGGTCTTGTCGTCCTTAAAGGAAATAAAGGAGCGAATCGAAAGCGTCCGCGAAACGCGCAAAATCACGGGCGCGATGTATCTGATTTCGTCCTCGAAGCTGCGCCGCGCGCGCGAATCCGCGGCGAACACGAGGATTTATTTCGACGCGCTGCGGGGCGAGATAAAGCACATTTTCAAGGTGTCTCCGAGCGTCGAGAGCAAATACGTCAATCCGCGCCCCGATGAGATTCCCGACCATCTGACGCACGCCTGCATTGTGATAACGTCAGACAGAGGGCTTGTAGGCTCGTACAACAAAAACGCGGTAAGGCGCGCCGAGGAGGCGTGCGCGGAGCATACGCACCTGAAATTTTTCCCCGTCGGGGAATACGGGCGGCGCGCGCTTTTGGAGCGGGGATATGACGTTGACGAGGATTTCGTGTTTTCGGGCGAAAATCCCACGCTTCAGCTTGCGCGAAAAATAGCGTATTATATGCTGAGGCTGTACGATTCGGGCAAAATCGGGCGAATTTTCGTAATTTATTCGAGCTTTGAGGGCGGTGCGCCGAAGGCGTTCATGCCGCGCCTGCTTCCGCTAAACCGAACGGCGTATGTGCCGGACGGCGAGGAGGGAGCGAGCAGCGAATTTGAGTATTTCCCGACGGCGAAGGACGTAATCGACAGCATGATTCCCGGCTACATGGTGGGCTTCATATACGGCGCGCTCGTCGAGAGCTTCTCGTGCGAGCAGCAGTCGCGTATGATGGCGATGAACGCAGCGAACAGGAGCGCGGACGAGCTTCTTGAGGAGCTGACAAGGGACTATATGCGCGAGCGACAGGCGGCAATTACGGAGGAAATAACGGAAATTGCGGCAGGCTCGCAGCCGCAGGGAGCGGGCAGATGAGGTATCATGGAACAGGAAAACAAGGTCAGGGGAACGATAATTAAAATATCAGGCTCTGTCGTCGATGTGAGATTCCCGACGGACAATATGCCCTCGATTTACGAGGAGCTTCGCGTCCTTGTCAAGGGAAAGGAAGCCTCAATGGAGGTTCTGCGCCATATCGGCGGCGGCGTTGTAAGATGCATAATGATGACGGGCAGCGAGGGGCTTTACCGCGGAGCGGAGGTCACGGCAACCGGCGCGGGAATAAGCGTTCCTGTCGGGAAATGCACGCTCGGGCGTATGTTTGACGTGACGGGACGCCCGATAGACGGCAAGGGCGAGCTTCCCGAGGGAACGAAGCGCCTTCCGATTCACAGACCCGCCCCGAGCTATGAGGAGCAGGTCACCTCATCCGACATACTCGAAACGGGAATTAAGGTAATCGACTTATGCGAGCCGTATCCGCGCGGCGGAAAAATCGGACTTTTCGGCGGCGCGGGCGTCGGCAAAACAGTGCTTATACAGGAGCTGATTCACAACGTAGGGACGCAGCACGGCTCATATTCGCTTTTTGCCGGTGTCGGCGAGAGATCGCGCGAGGGAAACGAGCTTTGGGGCGAGATGAAAAGGCGCGGCGTTGCTGATATGACGGCGATGGTGTTCGGTCAGATGAACGAAACTCCCGGAGTGAGAATGCGCGTCGCGCTGTCGGGGCTTTCGATGGCTGAATATTTTCGCGATGAGGAGCACCGCGACGTGCTGCTTTTCATAGACAATATATACAGATTCGTTCAGGCGGGAAGCGAGGTTTCGGCGCTTCTCGGACGTATGCCGTCCGCGGTCGGCTATCAGCCGACGCTCGCGTCGGAAATGGGAGAGCTTCAGGAGAGAATCACCTCCACGAAAAACGGATCGGTCACGTCCGTGCAGGCTGTTTACGTCCCTGCCGATGACATAACCGACCCTGCGCCCGCTACGACCTTCGCGCACCTTGACGCGATGACGGTGCTTTCGCGCAAAATCGCCGGAGAGGGAATATATCCCGCCGTCGATTCGCTCGAATCGACCTCGCAGCTTCTCGAGCCTGACATTGTCGGCGACGAGCATTACCGCGTCGCGCAGCGCGTCGAGGAAATACTGCAAAAATACCGTGAGCTTCAGGATATAATCGTGATTCTGGGAGTCGGCGAGCTGTCGGATGAGGATAAGCTCGTCGTTCACCGCGCGAGAAGGATTCAGAGATTCCTCTCGCAGCCGTTTTTCGTCGCCACGAAATTTTCGGGCATCGACGGCGTATACGTTAAGCTGGAGGATACGGTCAAGGGATTTGCCGCGATTGTGGACGGAGAGGCGGACGGATACCCCGAGGAGGCGTTTTACAATGTCGGCACGATTGACGACGTTGTGAAAAAGGCTAAAAGCATTAAGGTATAGCGATGGCAGAGCGAGCGTATACGTTTCCGCTGCGCATAATCGCGGCGGACAGGATTTTTTATAACGGCGAGGCGTCGTCAGTCACCGTGACCTGTCCCGACGGCAAATACGGGATTATGGCGGGTCACGCGAATATGGCGGCTGCGGTCGCGCCCGGGATTTTGTCATACCGCACGCCCGACGGGGATGTGTTTCATGCGGCGGTGTCGGACGGCGTGGTGAAGGTGTCGGACGGGGATGTGCTGATTCTTGTTGAATCGGCGGAGCATCCCGCGGATATAGACGTTCTGCGCGCAGAGAGAAGCGCTGCCGAGGCGGAAGAGGAGCTGAAACGAAGCCGGAGCGGGCTTGAATTCCGCGCGGCATCCGCAAAGCTTTCCCGCGCGCTTACAAGAATAAAGGCGAACAGAAATTATAAAAAATGAAAGAGCGCAGCTGCAAACTGCGGTCTTTCATTTTTTTATGTATTCGCGCATGAATTACCGCGCCGCCTTTTTCTTTTGTATGGTGAGCTTCAGCCATGTGATGAAATACGCAAGCTCGACGAAGAGCATAACAGGCATAGTTAAAAACATCACAAGCAAAAAGCTTTCGTTGACAGCGATTCCGAGAATTACGCTTATAATTTCGGCGGCGGAAAGCACAAGAAGGACGGCGACAAAAAACCGGCTCGATTTGTAAGACGGCTTACAAATGAAGAAGCAGGATGCCGCCTGATAAGCGACAGTTTCAAGCAAAATAATCGGAAGCGTTATGAGAAAATAAATAAAATAGTCAAACCCTCTTCCGAGCGGTTTGTAATAATCGTTGCCTAAAATTGCTTTGCCATTTGACTTGTCAATATAAGCAAAAATTACCATGCATACTAATGTGATAAGCAAAACAGCTACAAAAGCTGATTTTACTGTACTTTTTTTCATTGCGATTTACCTCCTTACCCCCTTACCGGCGATGGGGTTATGATGCGATGGGATTATAACTGACAGGAATCGGATGCGTGTTCGGCTTCGTATGCTTTTACAATTTTGCGCGTCTTTATGCTGCGGCGTGTAAGCCAGATGATGAAGTGTGCCAGCTTGGAAGCTATCAAAACCACAAAAGACAATGGAGCTAACAAAATCATAAATGCACCGCCCAACGCATTTGGAGATCCGATAGCGCCAAATAACATACGAAATAATGAAGTAATCAAATCTCCAAGCCGAATTAAATCAAGCTCGTTAAGTGCGTAGATACACCAGACAAACAGCAGCGACGATAAGGTCGTCGAAACTATATGAAAAACGGTGTAGCACACAATTTTTCTTGATTTATCAGCAAGATAATATAAAATATCGTGACAAACCGAAAGCCATAATATGGTTATCACAATGCCCGAAATTAAGTAAAGAGCAAGCGCAACGAAAGCCCATTTGCCGTCGTCACCGGTACCCCATTGCTCCCATTGTGATGACAAATAAAAAGCTGACAACAACACGGGTAATATAGTAATAGCGGCAAGAACAATAAAAGCGATTTTTTGAGATTTATTCATGATATTCTCCTTTATGTCATCATATTTTCAGTCATTCAGCGGCGGCTCGCCGTTTTCGCGCATGAATCCCCGCGCCCGTGATTCATGCGCAGGGAAAAAGCTCGAGAATATGATGCGGTACAATTTCAAAAACATCTTTCATGGAGCTTTTTCTCCTCGAAATTAACTCAAATTTTTATTTTCAAGTTTATTATAGCACATCGATTTTAATCTGTCAAGGCTTTCATTTTCAAAATGTGAAAATGAAAGCAAAAAATCCGCACCCATGTGGAATGCGGATTTTTCTCTTGTATTATGCCTTTATGCCGTATGAGCGACCTTGCCTTTTATATATGTGAAAATCAGATCAGCCGCCGCCTCGTCTCCTATGGAGCTGTCAATGCAAAGCTCATATTCGTGAATGTCTCCCCACTGCTTGCCGGAAATGTTCTTATAATATGCGCCTCTTGCGGCATCTGACGCGGCAATATTTTTAAGAGCCTCCTCATGCGTGTCGCCGTACATTTTCATTACGTTGCCCGCTCTGTATTCCGACGGCGCGTATATGAACACGCGGACGACATTTTCATTGTTTCTCAATACATAATCCGCGGCACGCCCGACAATAACGCACGAGCCCATATCCGCAATCTGCTTGATTGCCTTATCCTGCGCCGTAATCGCCATGCTGACCGCATCCGAGCTTAAATAAAGCTCCCTCATCACCGCGTTTTCGTTTGAGTTGATATTTGAGATGAACTCCTCCGAAAGACCGCTTTCCTTTGCCGCTACCGCTATCATCTCCTTATAGTAGCACGGCACGCCGAGCCTCTCGGCGACAAGCTGACCTATGTGCTTGCCGCATGAGCCGTGCTCGCGGGAAATCGTGAGGATAACGCCCTTTCGGTCGGGCTTTGCAACCTCCGAAACCGAGCTTTCCGATGCGCCGTCAGCATCGTCTGCCGCCGAAAGCTGACGCCAGAGGCGAATCATTACAGCAGCGGTGATGACGGCGGCGATAATATCCGCTGCGGGCGCTGCCCAGAACACGCCCGTCACGCCGAAATAAACGGGAAGAATGAGCGAAAATACCACCAAAAGCGCGTCGCGCAGAACAGACAGCGGAGCCGCCGATTTTGCATGACCTATCGACTGTAAGAATATAGCCGACACCTTCTGAACACAGGTGAGAACGATGAGCGAGAGATAAATTCTGAGACAAAGCGTCGCAAACTCCATATAAAGCTCGCTGTCAACGCCGAAAATGCTGATAAACACGCCCGGAATCGCCTCAAAAAGCACCGTACAAAAGAGGCATATGACGGCAGTCCATGCAACTGTCAGCTTCAGCAGCTCCCTTACCCTCTTGTATTTGCGCGCACCGTAATTGTAGCCTACAATGGGCTGCGCGCCCGCGGCAATTCCTATAGCGATATTCAAAACTATCTGGAAAAGCTTCATAATCACGACGAACGCCGCAAGCGGAATATCCGCGCCGTAAATTGATTCTGCGCCGTAGCTGACAAGAAGTATGTTGTTTACAACTGTGATTACAACTATGCTGAACTGCGTCAGGAAGCTCGAGGTGCCGAGAGAGGCAATCCGCTTTAAGGATGCTGCGCTCGGAATGAAGCTTGTGCGCGATATTTTGAAGGTTTTGCTTCTCGTCAGATACGCGGCGCATATCAGAAAGCTCACAAACTGACCTATAATTGTAGCGTATGCCGCGCCCTTTATCCCCAAATCCAGCACGAAAATCGCAACAGGGTCGCCGACAATGTTTATAATCGCGCCGGCAAACATCGCACCCATCGCGTATCGCGGGCTTCCGTCCGCGCGAATGATTGACGCAAGCGTGTTCTGCACAAGCGCCAGCGGCATCATCGCGTATATAATGAAGCCGTAGTCATGCGCAAGCGAAAGATTCGCGTCTGTCGCCCCGATTAAGAGCAAAAGCGTGTCGCCCATGATGTAGCTTACGCCGATAATGACAAGCCCGCAGAAAAACGAGCCGAAAATCGCGTTTCCGACAATTCTGTGGATGTCCTTTGTTTCATTTCGCCCGAGCGAAACGCTCAGCGCGGCGGCGGCGCCGTCGCCGAAAAGAAGCGATACGCCCCATCCGACGACAGTTATCGGAAATACAACTCCCGTCGCGGCGTTGCCGAGATAGCCCACACCATTTCCGACGAAAATCTGGTCAACCAGATTGTAAAGACACGAAATGATGAGAGAGCAAATACAGGGAATCGCGAACTGCCGCAGCAGCTTTGAAGTCTTTTCGGTTCCCAGATAGCCTTGTTCCTGCATAAATAATTCTCCTTTTTGCGCGCAAAAAAACACACGCGAAGCTTTGTACCGTAATCAGATTTACGTGCAAAGCACTACGTGTGTCGTTGTTGCCATATTATGTACTTTATTGTACGCTCTATATTGTACCACTTCAACCCGAATTTGTAAAGGGCAAATTTGCACAATCTTTCCTTCAAAATCGCTCAAAAAAATTGGAGACTGAGAAAGACATATTTTTCGGCGGACATACGCCGGTATGTCCTCTATTATTTTGGCTGCTTTCCGATATAAGCAGATATGCCGCCGTCAACATAGAGTATCTGCCCGTTGACAAAATCGGACGCGGGGGATGCGAGGAATACCGCCGTCCCCATGAGGTCGTCGGGCGTACCCCATCTGCCCGCCGGCGTTTTTGAGACGATAAACGAATCAAACGGATGGCGCTCGCCGTTCGGCTGGCGCTCGCGCAGAGGAGCGGTCTGCGGCGTCGCGATATAGCCGGGACCTATGCCGTTGCACTGAATATTGTATTCCCCGTATTCGGAGGCGATATTGCGCGTGAGCATTTTAAGTCCTCCCTTCGCGGAGGCGTATGCGGAGACCGTTTCACGCCCGAATTCGCTCATCATGGAGCATATATTGATAATCTTTCCCCCGCCGCGGCGCATCATTGACGGCAGCACCGCCTTTGACATTATAAACGGACCCACAAGGTCAATGTCGACCACCTCGCGGAATTCGTCCGCCGACATTTCGTGCATGGGAATGCGCTTTATTATCCCCGCATTGTTTACGAGAATGTCAATCTCGCCGAGCTTTTCGGCGACAGCGCCTACAAGCCGGTTCGCGTCAACCTCATCCGTCACGTCGGCGACGACGCCGAACGCATCAATGCCGGCGGCGGCGTAATCCTCTGCCGCGCGCGCCACCGCGTCCTCATGGCGCGAATTGAACGCGATTTTCGCGCCCGCGTCCGCGAGCGCCCCAGCGACGGCAAACCCGATGCCGTAGCACACGCCCGTCACCAGCGCAACCTTGCCTTCAAGCGAAAATAAATCCGTACCATTTTTCATTTCAAATCAAACCCCTTCAGAAATCGAGAATCAAATCAAGAAACTATCGCAAAATATATAATCACCGCTGCTCCCAGAATAATGCGGTATACGCCGAAGGACGAGAACGAATGACGTCTCACAAATCCGACGAGGAATTTAATCACCGCGAGGGAGACGAGGAACGCGACGACTGACGCGACGGCTAAAAGCAGCCATTCGTTTGCCGTGACGGCAAGCCCGTCAATCGCGAGAATTTTCACGCCCTTTAAGAGCGATGCGCCGAGCATTGTCGGAATCGCCATGAAAAACGAAAATTCAGCCGCCGCCGTGCGCGATGTGCCGAGAAGCATAGCGCCTATTATCGTCGAGCCGGAGCGCGAGGTGCCGGGTATAATCGCCAGAACCTGAAAGCAGCCGATTAAAAGCGCCGTTTTGATGTCAATATCCTCGGGCGAATTGATTTTGTATTCGCGCCCGCGGTTGAGCCGCTCGATTACGATAAACGCAATCCCGTAAATTATCAGCGTCGCCGCGACCGTGTACCAATTGTAGAAATGCTCGTTGAACCAGTCGTCGAGCAGAATACCCGCGACAGCCGACGGGATTACTCCCGCTATGACGCACATCCACATATGCCATGTTGATTTCTTTTCCTTCGGCGTTTTTTTTGGCGAAAATGGATTCAGCTTCGTGAAGTAGACGACGAGGACTGCTATAATCGAGCCGAGCTGTATGAGCACCTCGAAAAGCTCCATGAAATCCTCGGAAACGTCGAGGTGGATGAACTCGTCGAGCAGAATCATGTGTCCCGTTGACGAAATGGGGAGCCATTCCGTTATCCCCTGCACGATTCCGAAAAATATCGCCTTCAAAATTTCAAGCATAGCGCTCTCCTTAGATATGTATTATAAATTTTGCTTATTTTCCCGCGCCGCGAAGGATGTCTCCCGCAAAGAGCGGGAACGGCACGCTTGCCGACCAGAGCATTCCCGGGTGGGGCGTCGATGAAATTGCGTCTCCCGACTCGTTTCTCATGTCCGTCGGGATAAATCTCTTGCCGAGGCTGCCCGGCGACACGACCTCGACCGCCTCGCCCTCCGTGAGCTTGTTTTTCTGGCGGAATAAGGCGCGCCCCGTGTCCTCATCATATGAAACCGTTACGGCAATATACGCCCTGTCGCGTATATATCCGTCCGCTGTCGCCGTGTTCGCGTCCTCCCCCGGGCGCCGGAAGAAAAATCCCGTCGAATATTCCCTGTGGGAAACGCTTTCAAGCTCAAAGAGCAGCCGCTCGTCAAATTTATATCCCTCGGGGTCGGCAAAGTATCCGTCAAGCGCGATTCTGTATGCGTTCGCGGTCACCGCACCGTAGTAAGCGCTTTTGACGCGCCCCTCGATTTTGAGACTGTCAAGCCCCGCGCCGACAAGCTCGGGTATATGCTCAATCATGCAAAGGTCCCGCGAGGCGAGGACGAACGTCCCCTCCGGATGCTCCTCAATCGGGATTTCCGTGCCTCCTCGCTTTTCCTCCGTGACGGCGGCGCTTATCATTTTGTAGTTCCAGCGGCACGGCTGCGCGCACCCGCCGCGGTTTGCGTCGCGCCCCGTGAAATAATTTGACAAAAGACACCGCCCGCTGTAGGCAATGCACATCGAGCCGTGAATGAACGCCTCAAGCTCAAGCCCGTCAGGCACGTTTTCGCGGATTTCGCGTATTTCCTCAAGCGTAAGCTCGCGCGCGAGAACGACGCGCTTTGCACCGAGCGAGTGCCACGCGCGGCAGGCGGCGGCTGAAACGACGCTTGCCTGCGTCGATATGTGAAGCTCGAGCTCGGGCGCGGCGTCGCGAAAGAGCGAAAGCACGCCGAGATCCGATACTATCGCCGCGTCGGCGCCGATCTTGCCGAGAAATTTCGCGTATTCGCGAAGGGCGGCGTATTCGTCCGTGTGCGGCATTGTGTTGACGGTTACGTATATTCGCCGACCGAGACCGTGCGCGTATTCTACGGCGGCTTCAAGCTCCCCCGCCGTGAAATTTCCCGCCGCACCTCTCATTCCGAAGCGCTCGCCCGAAAGATACGCTGCGTCCGCGCCGAACGCGAGTACGGCGCGAAGCTTTTCAAAATTTCCCGCGGGCGCGAGAAGCTCCGGCTTTTTCATATCGCGTGTTTCCATTTGCCATCAGCGCTCCTCGTCAGTCCAGTCGTCAAAGATTGTCTCTGACGTCGATGAGGACGTTGTCGTCGATGAGGACGTCTTTGACGGTGAGACATCGCTTTTCTTTGGCGAGGGAGCTGCATCAATGTCCGAATATACAACGGTGTCGGTATTATCCCCCGCCGCGCCTGTATCTTCATTCTGAGCGCCTTGAATGCCATTTAAATAGCTTACTTTATCGAACACGACGGTTTCATCCCCTGCCGCTGTATCTTCATTTTGAGCGCCATGTCCCGAGTACGGCTTTGCCGTACTCGCTACATTCAAATTCGACTTCGGCGAATTTGAATGTTTTTTGTCCATCTTGATAGCGAAATAAATCACCGCGCCGAGAGCGCACCCGACGACAATAAGCACAATTATATATATAATAACAGCCGCCGCGGAAACTCCGCGTGACGTGCCGTCGTCCGCATCTCCCGTGTCGGAGGATGTGCCGCCCGCCGTATCGTCTGCTGTGCCGTCCGATGTGCCGGTCACTCCCTCCGTTTCGGATGCCGCCGCGTATGTTTCGGTGTAGCCACAGACGGTGCAGACGTGAACCGTCTCACCATCGACAACCTCCCAGTCGCCGTAGGTGTGCGCCGTCATGGCGATAACCTCCGTTTCAAGCGTCTGCCCGCAGACGGTGCATTTTTTCACGCGCTCGCCGGTGGCGGTGCAGGTTGCCTCCGTGACGATTTCCCATTCTCCCTCCGTGTGGGATGCGGGGATTGTCTGATACCCCAAAATCTCGCCGCAGAGCGAGCAGATGATTTCAGCCTCGCCGTCAGTCGTGCAGGTCGCAGCCGTTATCGTGTAAAGCGTCGTTTCCGAGTGATCGCACTCCGCGGAGGTGAAAATTGCCGTCACTGTAATGTCATATGCCGGCATCGTCTCGGGAAGGGATTCCCAGCGCGAGAATGTACCCGAATCGGACGTCGGATCCTCGGGCGGTGTTATCGTGTCGCCCTCGGAATACGTGTCGGTCGCGTATACCTCGCCGCCGACCATGTATGTGACGGTGTATGTTGCGGAGATTTCCGAAAGCGCTACTGTGCCGTATGAGGAATAGCTCTTGTTCGGTGCGTCGGAGAGGTAATATGTGAGCGTTCCGCTCTCCGATATGGTGAAATAATAAATTGAATAGCTGCCGACGTCGGGTGAAATCACCTCGCTTGACACACCCGTTGACACGTTATATGAGTAAATTGTCGTCGGATCGTTATAATATACGTACCCGCCGTATGTGCCGACGCCCGAATAGGCGAGAGTATATACGTTTGTCGAGCCGGAAACCTGCCATTTTTCCGAAATTGAGGCGACAGCAGTCGATGTTCCCGCCGAAAAATCGTAAATCCGAAGCTCCTTTTCGGACGCATCGACAGAATACCAGCTGCCGCCGACGTAAACGAATGGGGAGTTGACGGAATCCCACACGTATGAATCGTAAAGCGTCGAATCGCAGCTGTAATCGCATTCCCAGCCCGTATGCTCCGTCGTTGTCGCCGTTACAATAGCCGAATCGCTTTTGAGAAACGAATTATGAAGCGCGCGCCCCGGCATATCGGGAACAACGTCATCCCACGCGACATCCATATGATACCAGTACGAGCCGATTTTCACGACGTTCCATTCGTGATTCATCGATTCGCTTGTCGCAAACGAGCATTCGATTCCAAGCTCGTCGCAGGCAGCCTTTACGGCAAGGGAATATGCGACGCAGGTGCCCGACCCCTTCGTCGCTAAAAGATAAAGATTATAATTTGTCACCGACGAGTCGTAGCTGTAGTTGAGAAGAAGATAATCGTGTATGACGAGAAGCTTTTCGACTGTCGTCATGTTTGACGTCACGCCTGAGATGATGTCCGATATAAGCTCATCTACGACCGCTCCCGCAGCCGCAAGCTCCGCTCCCGAAAGCGTGTACGTCGGCGTCATCGAGGTTATCGTCATGTTCACGTCCTCGTCGTCGTATGTATACGTATACGCGGTGCTTACGTAATAAAGCTCCGGGTGCGTCTCGATAAGCTTGCTCACAATGCTGCGAAGCTCGTCGGCGGAGAGGTTATATTCCGCGATGTCAATTTCGCTCTCCGAGGAAAGAAGCCCCGCGAGAATTGTATCCGATGCCGCACTCAGCGTGCCTGAATCGGCGGCGAATACTCCCGTGCCGCATATAAAAATAAGCGAAAGCACGAGAATCGCCGACGCCGCAGCGGCGGTGACGAAAATTTTATTTTTGGCAGTCATGAGAAATCCCGCAGTCTCCTTTTCGGTCATGATTTTAGCGCTTCCGGATGAGGCAAAATTCAAGGGGGTCTTTTTTCAAAAAGACCCCCTTGAACCCCCAAAAACCTTTTGCCGCAATCAATGTTTCACATTGCACAATCAATGTTTCACATTGCACAATCAATGTTTCACATTGCACAATCAATGTTTCACATTGATTGGCTGAAATTATTATTTTATTATTTCAGCGACCATGCGAAGCATGGGAGCGGTAAAAAGCTTTTGAAGATTCTTAAGTGACTTTTCTCGAAAAGTCACTTAAGTCCGGGGTTTGGGGGCGAAGCCCCCCCGATTATTATTTATTTGAGTGCAATTGCAGCCTTTGCCTTTGCGGCTACGTTTTCGGCGGTAAGCCCATAGAAGCCGAGAAGAGCCTTAGCGGGACCGCTCTGACCGAACACATCGTTGATTCCGAGCTTTACGACGGGTGTCGGAAGCTTTTCGGAGAGAAGCTCGGATACGGCGCCGCCGAGACCGCCGACGACGGTAGCCTCCTCTGCGGTGACAATCGCGCCCGTTTTCTTTGCCGAATCAAGTATAATTTCCTCGTCAAGCGGCTTTATCGTGTGGATATTGACAACACGTGCGGAAATTCCCTCGTTTGCGAGAAGATCGCGTGCGCGGAGCGAAACCTCCACCATAAGCCCCGTCGCTACAATTGTCACGTCGGTGCCGTCAGCCATAAGAATGCCGCGTCCCGCCTCGAATTTGTAGCTCGGCGTGTCGTTTATGACGGGCACAGCCATGCGCCCGAAGCGCAGATAAACGGGTCCCGTATGCTTGATTGCCGCCTCGACTGCGGCTCTTGCCTCAACAGCGTCAGACGGCACGATAACCATCATGCCCGGTATCGTTCTCATGAGGGCAATATCCTCATTGCACTGATGCGACGCGCCGTCCTCGCCGACGGTAACGCCCGCATGGGTCGCGCCGATTTTCACGTTCATGTGCGGGTAGCCTATTGAATTGCGCACCTGCTCGAACGCACGTCCCGACGCGAACATCGCGAAGGTTGACGCGAACGGGATATATCCGCACGTCGAAAGCCCCGCTGCTATGCACATCATGTTCGCCTCGGCGATACCGCATTCTATGTGGCGCTCGGGGAACACCTTCTTGAATGTATCCGTCTTTGTCGCGTTCGCGAGATCGGCGTCAAGAACTACGAGATTTTCATATTTTGCGCCGAATTCGGCGAGAGCCTTTCCGTATGCCTCTCTTGTTGCAATCGTTTCTGCCATTTCTGCCTGCCGTCCTCTCTCATATTGATTCGCGGTAAGCCGTAAGCTCCGCGATTGCCTGTTTGTACTGCTCCTCATTCGGTGCCTTGCCGTGCCAGCCAGCCTGATCCTCCATATAGGAAACGCCGCGTCCCTTGTGCGAATGAGCAATTATCGCGTAGGGCTTGTCGGACTTGACTCCGTGACGGGCTGCGAATACGCTCTCGATTTCGTTAAAATCATGCGCATTTTCAAGATTTGTCACATCCCACCCGAATGCCTCAAGCTTTTCGTCGAGCGGCGAGGTGTTCATTACGTCTGACGTTTTGCCGTCTATCTGAAGCCCGTTTTGGTCGATTATAAGCGTGAGATTTGAAAGCTTATAGTGAGCGGCGAACATAATCGCCTCCCATATCTGACCTTCCTCCGCCTCGCCGTCGCCGACAACGGCGAACACGCGGTATGAAGCGCCCTTCATTTTGCCCGCGAGCGCCATTCCGCAGGCGACCGACAGTCCCTGACCGAGCGAGCCTGACGACATATCAACGCCCGGGATTCCCTTCATGTCGGGATGTCCCTGCAAATAGCTGCCGAGATGACGGAAGGTTTTGAGATCCTCCACAGGAAAATATCCGCGGTTTGCAAGTGTCGAATAAAGCGCGGGGGATGTGTGTCCCTTTGAAAGCACGAAGCGGTCGCGCCCCTCCGCCTTGGGATTTGTCGGATCGACGTTCATTTCCTCAAAATAGAGATACGTCATAATATCCGCAATCGAGAGCGAGCCGCCCGGATGTCCCGACTGCGCGCTGTACACGGCGTCAACAATACCGATACGAATGTCCGTCGCCGTGCGGCGGAGCTCGTTTTCCTTTGATTTGTCCATGAAATATGTCTCCTTACATTGGTTTTCCGCCGCCCGGCGGCGGAGCTGCTTTTTGTGTCTGCAATTATTGTACAACATTCGCGCTGCTTTGTCAAGTAAAAAATAAAGTATAGTATTCGCAGAAACGCAAAGCGTTTCTGCGAAACTACGACTTCAACGCCAGTTGAACGTCGTAAAATCTCCGCGAAGCGGCGGTTGAGGAAAGCTTGTCAAAACATTCGCGAAACTTCACGTGAGCGGAAGGCGAGCGAGAATACAAAAAAGTGAGCGCAGCTCACTTTTTTTGTATTCTCGACAGTTTCGCAATGCGCACAGCGCTTCGCGAATACTATGATTTAGCTATTTAATATCATGTTCACATCAGCCGTGTAGATTTTTTAACTTTAATGTGTTATACTTATAATATTGAGCTATTTGCATCTGGAGGTGTGGGAGCTTGGCAAAGGACAAGGGAGCAAAAAGCATAATTCTCACGGCGGGATTCATGGCGGCGGCGACGTTCGCCGCGAAGGCGCTCGGACTTATACGCGATATGCTTGTCGCCGCGTATTTCGGCACGGGCGCTGAGGCTGATGCATATATGCTCGCGACAAAAATCCCGACGACGCTTTTTGACGCCGTTGTCGGCGGCGTAATTTCGGCGTCGCTGATACCGATATTCTCCGACGCGCTCAAAAAGGAGGAGGACCCCGCATACGCGGGCGAATCGCGCCAGTTTTCAAACAGATTCATCACCCTCGTCGTGCTTGTCACGTTGATAATCGTCACGCTCGGAATAATTTTCGCCGACCCGCTCGTTTCGTTTATGGCACCCGATTTCGACGCCGAAACGCACAGCCTTTCCGTCAATCTGACGATTATAATGTTCCCGATGCTGATATTTACGGGCTTTGCCTTTTCGTTTGTCGGCATTCTTCAGTCATACGGCGAATACATAGTCCCCTCGATTATAAGCTTTGTATCGAACGTCGTAATAATCCTGTATTTTCTCATATTCGGCGAGAGATTCGGCGTTTACGGGCTTGCGGTGACGATGATAGCCGCGTGGTCGCTTCAGATGCTCGTGCAGATTCCGGCGCTCCGGAAATTCGGATTCCGCTGGCGCCCCGATTTTCATTTCCGCGACGAAAATATCGCCCGCGCCGCTCATCTCGCGCTGCCGATGCTTGTCAGCACATGGATTCAGCCGCTTTCCTCGATTGTAAATTCGCGCTTTGCCTCGCATATTTCGGGCGCGTATTCCTCTCTTGAATACGCAAACAGGCTCTATGTCACAATAACGGGAATTTTCTCGTTTGTCGTGACAAATCTCGTCTATCCGAAGCTCGCGGCGGCAAATTCGGGCGGCGACGAGAGCGAATCGCGCGGGCTGACCTCCTCGTCGATAAAGGCGGTCGTACTCATAATAGCGCCGCTCTCCCTCGGCGTGATGACGCTCTCCTCGCCGATTGTTTCGGTGATATATGAGCATGGCGAGCTGTCGTCCTCCGACGCTGTCGCCTCGGCGCTCACCTTTTATTCCTTCGGTATGCTGTTTTATGCGCTCAACGAGGTCTTTTCAAAGGCGTTTTTTGCGAGAAAGCAGTCGAAAATACCGATGATATGCTCGCTTATCGGAATGCTCGTCAACTTTGCTGTCGTTTTTGTGTCGTTTGAGTTTATAAATGACGACGCGGAAACGCTCACGGCAGGGCTTGCGTTCGCGGTTTCCTGCGGCAGCGCCGTCACGGCGGCACTTTCGGGCGGCGCGCTTCTCAAAAGCACGCCCGGGCTTCTGTCTGGGGATGACGTGAAAACGATTGTGAAGGCGCTTTTCTCCGCTGTCGTTATGGGAGGCGTCGTTTCGGCAGCATACGGCGCCGTCGGGTATTTCGTTTCGTATTTGGGGCTTGACGGCATTTTGGGGCAGCTTCTCCTGTGCGCCGTCATCGCTCTTATCGGCGTTATAATCTACGGGCTTATGCTCGTCATACTGCGCGTCCGCGAGGTGAGGGAGCTTCTCGCTTGGATAGGCGCGCATACCAGAACGAGGTAGAAAATCAAAGTGAATGAATCAAACGGCAGCCCGCGCCAAAGGGCAATGCTTGCCGTCACGGCGGCATACGGGCAGATAAAATCGCTTCTTTCCGAAAGCGCCGTCATGTCGGCGGCAAACAGGATGAAAAATTCGGCGTCGCGCGCGTGGGGTGGAAGCGGTGTTGTCGGCTTTTTCAAAACGGAGCATATGAACGCTGAGGGGAGCGTGCTTATGCGGGCGGTATATTCCCCGTTTACGTTTATCGATTTTTTGAGGGATAAGCTCGGCGCAACAGTCAGGCGCGCGGTTTCAGAGAGCTTTTTCGTCGCGGCTGGGGCTGAATATATGGACGCATTTTTCAGCCTCGACGCCGCCTTTTTTGGCGTGATGGCGCTCATTTTCGGCGTTTTTAACGCCGTTTTTGCCGCTGTATCGGGAAATCTTTTCGCGGGCGTCGGTTCGGTGCTTTTCCCCCTTGCGTTTGTCGGGGCGGGATGCGCGCTGCTTTTCTCGCCGTGGGAGCCTATAGCGAAAAGGAGAGGAAAAATTACGGCAAGGCGCGAAATTTTTGCTCTCATCGCGGGCGCTGTCGGCGGTGCGCTTTCGTGCTATTCGGCGCTTTACGGAATTGCCGTTCCCGTTGCCGCCGCTGCCGCCGTCCTCGTGCTTACATCGCCCGAGCTTGGCGTTTATCTTGTCATTTTCGCAGCCCCGCTTATTCAAAGCTCGCTTCCGATAGCAATTATTTGCCTTCTCACGTTTTTCTCCCTTGCCGTGAAGGGAATAACCGGCGAGCGGAAAATTTCATGGCTTCGCGACGGGACGGGGTGCGCCGTCGCCGCGCTCATAACAGTGCTTTTCGTATCGAGCGTCTTTTCGTTTTCGCCCGCAAGCTCGCTTTCATCGTGGCTTATGCTTTTCGCGTTTTCGACTTTTTATTTTTCCTTTGTGAATATCATAAGAACGCCGTCCGATTTCAGATTCGCCGTGTGGGCATTCGCCGCGTCGGGAGCCGTCGTGTCGCTTTACGGCGTGATTCAGTATGTTTTCGGCGGCGGCGTCGGTGAGACCTCGTGGATTGACGTTACAATGTTCGAGGGGGACACCGTGCGCGTCTATTCCACCTTCGCAAATCCGAATGTTTTCGGCGAATATCTTCTCCTTTTGATTCCCGTGACGGCGGCGCTTTTCCTCACGGAGAAAAAATCAAAATACCGCCGCGCCCTCTGGGGCGTATCGCTGATTTTGTCGGCGGCGTCCGTTGTTTTTACGCAGTCGCGCGGCTGCTGGGTGGGTATTATTATCGCCGCCGCCCTCTTCATTACCTTTTACGAGGGAAGAGTGTGGACTGCCGCTCCGCTTTTAATTCTGGCGCTCTTTTTAGTCATGCCCGACACGGTATTAACGCGCCTTTCGAGCATCGGGAATACGTCCGACACCTCGACCGCGTACCGCGTCTATATCTGGCTCGGCACGCTCGATATGCTGCGGTATTATTTTCTCGGCGGCGTGGGGCTTGGCGAGGGCGCATTCGGCATCGCTTACCCATATTTTTCATACAGCGGAATTGACGCGCCTCATTCGCACAGCACATATTTGCAGCTTGTCTGTGACGGCGGGATTCCCGCGCTTCTGGCGTTTTCGGCGCTTACGCTCTCATTTTTCAAAAACGTGACCTTTTCATATGGTGCCGGCGGGAAGCGCTCGTTTTATTCGGTGATGTCGCTCGCGCTCGGCGCGGGTATGCTCGGATTTGCCGTCGAGGGCTTTTTCGACTACACGTTTTATAATTACCGCGTTGCGGCGATTTTCTTCCTTTACGTCGGCTTTTCGTCGGCAATAAGACATATGACGGGAGGCGGACAGAATGAATGACAGAATAAAGGTTTCAATGGTATCGACGGACACCAACATAGGGGGCGCGGGAAAGTGCGTTTTAATGCTCGCGGGCGGGCTTGACACGGAAAAATTCGACGTGACGGTAATTCTCCCGCCGAAAAGCGACCTTATGCCGGAGCTTGAGAGGCTTGGCGTCAAGACTGTGGAGGCAGACGGAATTGCCGACAAATCCTACGACCCTGCCGCGGTGAGGAGCCTGCGGGCTGTGTTTGCCGAGACATCGCCCGACATTGTTCACGCCCACGCGAGCTTCTCGGCAAGGATTGCCGCAAAGCGGGAGGGGATTCCCGTCGTCTTTACGCGCCATTCGGCGTTCCCGCCGTCAAAAATCATGACCATCCCGCCGATAAAAAATATACTCGGAGCCTTAAACGAGCATTACGCCGACGGAATAATAGCCGTCGCGGAGGCGGCAAAGCAGAATCTTGTCGATACGGGCGTTCATCCCGACAAAATCAGGGTTATTCTGAACGGGACGGCGGGGTATCGCAAATACAGCGGCGGCGAAAGGTTATCGGCGCGGGAGCGATACGGCATTCCCGAGGGAAACCGCGTCGTGTCGATTGTCGGACGTGTCGAGGACTACAAGGGGCAGGAATATTTCATTGATGCTGCCGACATTGTGCTGGGGTCACTTGAAAACGTCACGTTCATGGTTGTCGGGACGGGGAGCTTTCTTGAAAAATATAAGGAAAAGGCGCGCGCGCTGGGGCGCGGATGTGATATAATATTCACGGGCTTCACGGACGACATTGAGGGGATTGCGAATATAACGGATATAATCGTGAACGAATCTGTCGGAACGGAGACGACGAGCCTCGCGCTGCTTGAGGCGATGAGCGTCGGCGTACCCGTCGTCGCGTCTGATTACGGCGGGAACACAAAGGTCGTGAGGGACGGCGTAAACGGTATTATCGTTGCGCAGCGAGACCCTGAGGCGACGGCGAAGGCGATTCTGCGGCTGCTTTCCGACGGGGAGCTGTACGCCGGAATGTCGCTTGCGGCAGAGCGGATATTCCGCGGGGAATACACCTCGGAGCGCATGGTGCGCGAGACGGGGGAATATTATCTCGAGGTGCTGCGGGGAAAGGAAGGACGCGCGAAATGAGCGAGGGAAGCGAAAAGAGAAGATTCAACATCATAGACGCGGCGGTGCTGCTTATTCTGGCGGCGGCGGTTATTCTGGCGGTCGTCATGTTTTTTCCGTCCTCGATTTCATCGGCAAAAACTGAGGCAGTCACTGTAAAAATCAAGATATACAAAAGCGACGAGGCGCTGGCGGAGCTTATTGAGGAGAGCGTCGGCGAGGAGATTTTCATAGGCTCGTCGGGCGAATACTCGGGGACGCTGCTCGGGGTGAGCTACGAGACGGCAAAGGAGCTTGCATACGTGGAGGACAGCCTCGAGTACGTCTACACGTATTATCCCGAGGCGGTTGACATTACAGTCGAGCTGTCGCTTGAGTGTACCGTCACCGACACGGCGATAACATTTGAGGGGACGGAGCTTCGTCTCGGCACGGCGCTGCGAATTGCCACAAAGAGCTATTCGGTGGCGGGGAACGTCATATCGACTGACGACGGAGGCGGCGAATGAACGAACGGGAACGCGAAACGAAAAAAAAGCGGCTCAATTCGCTTGATATATGCGCGCTTATTTTAGCTGTGCTTTTAATCATAGGCGTCGCCGCGCGCTACACTGCCGACATTACGGTAAGCGTTCGGACGAACATTACCGTAGAATACACCTTAAAGGTAAGCGCGGTCAGAGATTTTTACGTCGAGGCGATTGAAAAGGGCGGCAGGCTTTTAAGCTCCGACGGGACGTGCGACATGGGAGAGATTACAAATGTCACAAGCGAGGGGGCGACGGAGACTGCCGTCGATGAAAGCGCCGTCGCGACAATAATCGATATATACGACAGATACGATGTTTACATCACGATTTCGAGCGAGGCGAGGGAGACGGAGACCGGATATGTGCTTCCCGACGGAACAACGCTCGCCTACGCGAGAAGCGTGACTGTTATGTCAAAGTACGTTTCCTTTACGGGGAGCGTGACGGAGCTTGCGGTCGTGAGCTGACGCGGCGACCGCACATTTGCGACCGCACATTTGCGACCGCAAATTATAAATTATATAAATGGAGGCGGCGGGGTGAAACAGGACGGAAAAAATAAAATATTCGTTTTGGCGCTCGCTGCCCTTTTAGCTGCGATTCTGACCTGCGCCTTTCCGCTGCTCGCAGACGGCGATGAGGATGACGGCGGAAACGAGGAGGAGGGCGACACTGCGAGCGTTTACGACGGCTCGCTGACGCTTGACTGCTTTGATGATGCGGACTCATGGGAGATTTCGGGCGGGGACGTTTATAAGCTCATGCGCAAATATTCGGGCACAACCTCCGCGATGGCGAGCGGGGATGACGACGCGGGCTTTCTTTTCGTGCGCGACGGAAAGCTCACCGTCGGTACGGGGCTTACATTGAAGCGCGAATTTGATTCGGAGATGAATCTTTACGCCTACGACGGGGTGACGCTTTCCTTTAATTTCACTGAAGCGGATGCGTCGTTTTCCTCCGATTACGAGTATGTCCTCACGCTGACGCTTTATTCGGGCTCGCCGTCAAGCCTCGAATATACGGAAAGCGCCGTGATTTCGCCCGACGGGCAGTGGGAGACGCTGACGTTTTCGCTTGACGGCTGGACGGGGCGCGGTCACGTCACCGGCGTTCTTATCGCGCTGACAGTATCGCCCTCGGACGAGGAGACGGCGGACGATTACTCGACCGTGACGCTGCGGCTTGACGCGCTTGCCGCGACGGGAAGCGCCGACACGGAGCTTGAGGATAAATTCTCAACCCCGGCAGTTTATTCGGACGGCGAGGCGCTTATATATGACGGCGAGGCGCTTCTGTGGGGTGTCGGTGACGGCGGGAGCGCTTCGTGGAGCTTCGTTTTTCCTGATGAGGCGAGCGTTTCCTCTCACGATACATTGAGGCTTGTGCTTGTCTCGGATATTCCCGTCACGCTGACCCTTGAGCTTTACTATAGGACGGCTGATGCGGACGGCGTGAGCGAGGAGAGCGGGGAGAGCGCGCAGACCGCGTCTGCTTTGGGCGACGGGACCTTCGAGGTCATATATTTTGACACGGCGGACGTGTGGGAGCTTGACTCGGCGGTGCTTACCGTCTCGATCGATGACGGCGGGACGGGAGAGGCGAGCGCGAGCATTGAGATATACGGAATTGACACGCTTGAATATCCCGTATCCGTGTCGTCCGGCACCGGCTCGCTCGATTCGTGCCGCATGACCTCTGACGGCGTGCTTTCGCTTGGCGGGACAATTCCGTCCTCTACCGTCGCCGAGTATATCGACGGGAGGCTTTCTGTTTACGCAGTTCCCGTATACGCGGACGTTGACGGAACGATTGAGAGCGCCGAGCCGATTGCGACATCGGATATGACGACGCGCTTCAAGATAAAAATAGACGAGGACGACTTGCCCGAGGGGTACGACGCGATGCTTTTTGTCGTCGTTATCGAGGCGGAGATTTCAATCGACAGTGTCGATGACAGCGTCGATGACAACGCCGACGACGGCGGCGATGACAACGCCGACGACGGCGGCGATAACAACGCCGATGACGGCGTCGATGACGGCGGCGGGGCGGAAACGGCTGAGGAGACGGCGGCGGAGGACAGCGGGACTGCCGAAAATGTGACGACCGATGCGCCCGCGACTACCGAAACGGTGAAAATTCGCGTCGGAAAGCCGCTGCCAATATCGTATGACGGAATCGGCGCGTCGGTTTTTTCGCGCAGCGGGAGCATAAAGGGGATTTGCGCCGATTTTCTGACGATTGACGGGCTTGCCGCCGAAACTGTCGTGACGGTTGACATCACGGAGCTGCTCGGCGGGGGCAGCTCGGGCAGAATTTACACCTACGGCGGGACTGTATATTATTTTGACGGCTCCGCTCTTTCCTCGCTCGACGCGAAAATCAAGCCGCTGTCGCTTTCGGGGACGAGGTGCCTACTTTATATCACCGGCGGCGAGGACTACGGCGGGGATGTTTATATCGGCGAGAGCGGGCTTCTTTTTGCCGTCGTCGATTTTCTCTGCGACCGATATTCGAGCGACGATTACGGGTATATATCGGGCGTTGTGCTTGATATGTCGGATGTCGGCGGCACGACGGGGGAGCGGGCGTTTGCGGCTGCCGCGTCCCTTTCGGCAGTTTACACCGTCGGCAGACACCGCATTGACGGATTTTCCGTTTATCTTTCCGTTGCAGCCGACGTTTCCTCCGCAGAATTTGCAGAGATGATTACGTATATTGACTTCATTTCCGCATACATGACGGGGCTTGGCGGCGCCGGATGGGGAATTTACCTTGAAACGGAGAGCATGGCTTCAGTCTCGCTTTTCTGGCAGAGAGTATCGGCATCCGACGGCACATCGCCCTCGCGGCTTGCGGTCGAATATACGCCGATTATATTCTCCTACCCGTCGGCGGGGTCGGCGATGTACGATTATATTTCCGCGTATTACACCGCCGCGGGCTATGAATACGTGACGGATTTCATATTTGACGCCACGGGGACGGACATGGGCGAAAACGCGGAGATTTATACGGAATTTCTCGCGCTTTTCGTAAAGCTCGACACGAATCTTTACGCTTTCGCCGAGGACGCCGCAAACGAGGCGGCGCTCTCGGAGGGGCTGTCACCGTCAATCGGTCTTGACGATGAGGCGGCGGCGTCACGCGCGCATCCCTTCACGTATTCCTCCTCGGCGGCGAAATACACAAAGCCCTCGGACGCCATAGGCGAATACACTCTTTTCGATTTCACGTCGGCGTATGATACCAACGACTGGTTTTCGGGCGGCACGTCCGAATGCTCGTCAGTGAAGCTCGGCACAGCGCGCGCCATGAGGGCGGAATCGGCTTACGACGGGATAATTTACGCCCCCGCGGGCGGGCTTGACCTTTCGGGCGCATCCGTGCTTAAAATTACGTGCGCGTCCGACATGGGCGAGGGAACGCGCTTTCTTGCCGTTTTCATCTCCGACACGGGCGCTTACACGGTCGAGTTTTATCCCGGGAATATAGACGATGGCGACGTTTATCTCGATATTTCGGGATTTGACGGCGCGGGAAGCGTCCGCGCGATTTATATTCACGCGGCACGGGACGGCAACACCGGTGACAACGGTGTAAACACCGTGGGGAGCTTTTACGTGAGGACGATTTCGGTTTTAAGCGACACGCTCGACGACGACGCGCTTTGCGAGCTTTACGCATCCGCAAATGTTGACGACGCGGACGGCGAGGTTTATGAGACAAATATCATAATGATTGCGGCGGTTGTGTTCGCTGCCGTAGTTGTCACCGCCGCGGGCTACGCTTTTCTGCGCGGCGCCGCGCTGAAAAATAAGAAAAAATAAGGGAGCGAGTGGTATGAGCAAGTATAAAATAATATCGATGGCGGCGTCCGTCGTGGCGGCTGTGGTCTGCATTTTTGCGTATGTAAAAGGTTCTGATTACTACGGCATGGCGCTCATTTTGGGTGCTGCCGCCTGCGCCGTGATTACGGTCTGCGAATGGTGCGAGCGGCGGCGTGTGGCAAAGGCGACGGGAGCGGGAGGCGTGACAAACGCACTTTCCTACATAACGCCGCTTCTCTCGACAGTCGTCACCGTCGTCGTAATCATCGCCGCCGTATGGTATTTTGTAGGGTAACAAAGTTTGAAAGATAAATCTTTCAACCCTTGCGGTTTCTTGCCGTTTTGTGTCCTTCGTCGCACATAATCAGGTGCGACGATTCCACCGCGTGGAAAAACGATTCCGCTATGCGGAACGTAGCACAATTCCGAAAGAAAGGAACCTTTCGCTGACGCGAAGGCTATGGTATTAAGAATGAAGCTGAAAAGACCGTTCGCGCCCATACTTCACACGGGATTTGCGAACAATTACGAGAAGGATGAGGTCGAGCGCTTTGTCGCATGGGCTGACAAGGCGGGATATGGCGGAATTTCCGTTGAGGGAAAGACGGATGCGCCCGTGCCGAAGAAAAAAATCGGCGAGTGGATTGACGGGTACATGAGAGGGCTTTCCTATGCCGCCGACGCGCTGGAGGCAAGGGGAATGTCGCTCTGGATATTCGACGAGTGGGGATACCCGACGGGGACGGCGGCAGGGCTTTCGATGAAAAATCACCCCGAATACAGGAGCAAAAAGCTTCATCTTGCGATTGACGTGACGCTCTCGCTCGGAGAGAGCGTTTCATTTACCGCGCCCGCCCATCTGCTATCCGCCGCCGCGTGGCACACGAGCGCGAACGTGTTCGCGGGACCTGTCGGCGGATATGAGAATATACCCGTATGTGACGGGAAGCTCACGTATACGGCGATACACGAACGGTGCAGATTTGCCGCCGTGACATGGGAATACGACACGACGCGCACCGTCGGCGTATTTGAAAAGGACGCGGAGGACGACACGCTATGCACGCTCGACCTTTTGTCGCATGAGGCTGTCGCATCTCTCATTTCCGTCATGCACGAGGAATATTATAGGCGGCTCGGGAAGCATTTCGGCGGGGCGATACGCGGATTTTTCTACGACGAGCCGTTTTTGTCTTTTCCTTACCCATACACGTTTGATTTAATCGACGAATTTTTTGAGAAAAAGGGGTACGACCCGACGCCGAACCTGCCGCGTCTGCTCGCGCTTGGCGACGGGAGGCTTGCGGCTGACTGGCGGGATGTCGCGACGACGCGAATGTCGCAGGCGTTTCTTCGCCGCATCGGCGAATGGTGTCACGCGCACGGGGTAGAGCTGACGGGACATCAGGATCTCGACCATGACGTTCGCTCGACAGCGACTGTGAGCGGGGACTTTTTCAAAAACAGCCGCTACAACGATTCGCCCGGCGTTGACTACATCTGGGCGCAGATACGCCCGGGAATCGCCGCCGATTATCCGCGCTTCGCGGGGTCGTTTTCTCGGATGACGGGGAAGGCGCACGCGACAAGCGAGAGCTTTGCGGCGACGGGGCGGTGCATGACGCCCGACTACATGAGATGGGCGATGGAGCATCAGGCGATTCGCGGCATTGACAGATTTTATCTCATGATAGCGGATCCGAAAATGGAAAGAAACATATACGCATCCCCTATTGACCCGACTCACAGTCTGGCGAAAAATTACGCCGCCGAGGTGAACCGTCACGTGGAGACAGTGAACGCGCTTCTGAAGGGAGCGACTCCCGTCGGGGACACGGCGCTTTACATTCCGAGGCGCGAGATTTCAGCCGAATATCCGCCCGCGCGCCCGAACAGGGTGTCGCTTCATATGCCGTGGGAATGGGTGAACGACACGGCGAGGGCGCTCATAAAATCTCATGTTGATTTTGACTACATCTGGGACGATATAATCGCGGAGGGCGAAATTGACGGGCGCGGCGAGCTTATTCTGCCCGACGGGAGCGCTGTTAAAACGATAATAATACCCGCCGTGCGGATGCTCGGCGAGAAGGTTCGCGAAAAGCTTGAAATTATGCGCTCGCGCGGCGCGAATATAGTATTTGTGGGGTACGCCTCGGACGGCTTTGTCGGCGCGCCGACGGCGACATATCCCGAGGACATCGGAAAATTTGTGACGCCCGCGATTTTGGCAAAGGAGGCGCTTTTATCAGTCACCGTGCGCGAAAACGGAGAGGGCGACAGGCTTTATTTCATTCTGAACGAGGAAAACAAACAATTCACCTCTCAGGCAAGGCTGTCGGGCGGGGAGCTGCGGCAGCTTTCATCGTATGATTTTGATACGGGCGAGTGGATTTCGGTCAAAACGGAAGGCGGCGAGTTTACGCTCTCGCTCTGCCCGCTCGAGATGAAAATTATCAGGTCGTCCGACAAAAAATCGGCGGCAAAAGCGCCCGAGATGACGGAAATCTGCGCGAGGCTGTTCAATTTCACCGTCACGACACCGAATGGCGTGACGGAGATGACGGGGGATGAGGCGAAATACATTGAAGGCGCTGATTTTGCTGGAATTACCGTATATACGGCGAAGGCGAGTGTTCCCGTTTCGGGAGTCTATCGGATGACGTTTGAGCGGCTCGCATACGCGGCTACGGTGACGATTGCAACCGTCTCTGGCAGTGAGACGACGACAAAAAAAGCGGCTTTTGCGCCGTATCACGCCGATTTTGAGATGTCGGAGGGCGAATACGACGTGAAAATCGAGGTGCTGAACGCGGACGCCGCGGCATTTCTCGGCACTGCCGGGCGCGAGGAGGCATCGCGCCAAAACGGCAGCTTCAAGGATATTTTTGAAAACGACCGCGACTTTGTTGACGCGGGTGTGAGCGGAGTTTCGATGACGCTCTTAAAATAAAAAACGGAGGTTTTTAGCAAATGTTTGCTTTTTATGACAGCGCCGTTGAGAGAAAATACGGCGGGGAGACAGTGAGAGTTGAGGCGTGGGGCGAGGGACTTCGCGTCCGCGCGGTGCCTGTCGGCAAAATTCCCGACGAGGCTTGGGCGCTCGATATTGACGTGCCGAAGGGAGAGGTCGAGATTCACCGCGAAAATCCCGTTTTCATCCGCTGCGGGAAGATAAAATGCGTGATTGACGGCGGTGGGCATCTTTCGTTTTTCATGGGAGAGCGGCTGCTTTTCGAGGAGGCGCGCTATCCGTGGGCGCTGCGCGAGACGGCGCGCGAATACAGACCGCGGCAGGGCGGCGAGGGATTTGCGCTCGATTTGCAGTTTGAGGCTTACGATGACGAAAGCATTCACGGAATGGGGCAGTACCGCGACGCGAAATACGAGGTCAAGGGCGAGCAGCTCGAGATGGCGCAGCGCAATTCGCAGATTTCCGTGCCGTTTTTCCTCTCCTCGCGCGGCTACGGATTTTTATGGAATTCGCCTGCCGTCGGGTACGCGGCATTCGGCACAAACAGGACGACGTTTCACACCGACAGCACGAACAAAATAGACTACTGGGTGACGGCGGACGAGGAGCCGAAGCGTATAATCGAAAAATACACCGATGTCATCGGTCATCCGTCCCCGCTCCCCGAAAGCACGCTCGGGCTGTGGCAGTGCAAGCTGCGCTACCGCACGCAGGACGAGGTGCTTGAGGTCGCGCGCGAATATAAGCGGCGCGGAATTATTCCCGACGTGATTGTAATCGACTTTTTCCACTGGATTTATCAGGGCGACTGGGATTTCGACCCCGATTACTGGCCTGACCCGAAGGCGATGACGGACGAACTGTCGGATATGGGAATACGCACGATGGTGTCGGTATGGCCGACATTTGACCCGCGCTCGAAAAATTTCCGCGAATTTGAGGAAAACGGGTATTTTGTCAAAGCCGACAGGGGACTTGACGTGGCGTTTGACTTCAACGGCTATTCGCGGCTGATTGATTCGACAAATCCCGAGGCGAGGGAGGCTGCTTACGCGCTGCTTCGCAAAAATTACGGAAAATACGGGATTGATATGTTCTGGCTCGACGAGGCGGAGCCGGAGGTTACAAAGGTTCATCCCGATCATTACCGCTACTGGCTCGGCTCCGCCGCCGAGGTCGGCAACATTTATCCGCGTCTCCATTCAAAGATGGTTTATGACGGGCAGTCAGCCGACGGGGTAGGCGATATACTGAATCTTGTGCGCTCCGCGTGGGTCGGGAGCGCGAGATTCGGCGCGCTTGTGTGGAGCGGCGACATTGAGTCGTCATTCCGCGAGATGAAGGTGCAGATTGTAAACGGAATCAACATGGGAATCGCGGGGATTCCATACTGGATTTCGGATACGGGCGGATTTTACAGCGGAAACGTGAACGATCCCGTGTTCCGCGAGCTGCTTGTGAGGTGGTATGAGTGGGCGTGCTTCTGCCCCGTGCTTCGTATGCACGGCGACAGACTTCCGTCGATGGGATCGCTTGTGCACGGCACAGACCGTGGCGGCGGCTTCAATCCGTCGGGCGCGCCGAATGAGCTTTGGAGCTATGGCGAGGATATGTACGAGATTTTCGTGAAGTATCTTAAAATCCGCGAGGGGATAAAGCCGTACATCAAAAAAACCGCCGACGAGGCGGCGGCGACGGGAGTTCCGATGATAAGGGCTATGTTCCTTGAATTCCCGGACGACGAGGTATGCCGCGGGCTTGGCGATCAATATATGTTCGGCTCCGATTATCTTGTCGCGCCCGTGACTGATTACGGTGCGCGCGAGCGGCGCGTTTATCTGCCCGCGGGCGAGTGGGAGAGCGTCCCGGGCGGGGAGCTCATCTCGAGCGCCGGCGAATATATTACGGCAGCCGCCCCGCTTGACAAAATGCCGGTATATAAGAGAAGATAAAGAGAATCAAAGCATCCCGAAGACAAATCTTCGGGATGCTTTGTGTTTTGATTTTTGCGGGAATTCAGCTTAAGCCGGATAGGGATTTTTCTATCGATTTCGACATTGCCTTCTGAAGGGACGCATAAAGTGTCGCGGGACTCGCGTCTCCCGCCACGAGCGAGCTGTAAGCTCCGCCCCAATTGAAGAACACGCCGAGATCATATGCGCGGTATGTGAAAATTATATCGAGCATTTCCTGCGATTCCTCATCGCGCGAATATCTTGCCTTAAGCTGAACGTCGTAATACGCGGGAGTTATGTATTTCTGTCCGTAATACGCGAGAGCTTCCGTGATTATCCCCGTGCGCTCGGTGTTTGAACACGTTATGGGGACTATCATTGTGCATGATGAAAGCGTCATATACGAATAGTAGCGGTCGATATCCTCGGAATATTTCGGATAGGGAACAATTCCGAATACGTATTCGCTGTTGCGGTATGTGCTTGCGAAGGAAATATCCATCGCCATGAAAAGTGTCTGCTCGCTTAAAAGCGCCGACTGCGCGAAAGAATCGTTTATGCAGTATACTATGTCCGAATCTGTGAGAATATCGTTTATTTTTTCGTATACCTCGACAAATGTGTCCGTTCCCCAGCTTATCTGTGGCATTCCGTCACTGTCAGTCGTGACAAACTTAAGACCCGCAGACTGCCAGCTTGCGGCGTAGCTCTCACCGTGTGTCGTAAGTCCGTATCTGTCGCTTGTGTCAAGCGTGCCGTCGCCGTTGGTGTCAAAGGCTGCCTTCGCTGCCATCGAGTACAGCTTGTCCCATGTCCACTCACCGCTCTTTACAAGATCGTAGGGGCTTTCGGTGATTCCCACAGCGGTGAGCAAATCCTTGAGAAAGTAGACGACCCATGTGCATTCCTTGTCGGAAACCGCGATGTCGCCCGATACCATGTAGTGATTGCCGCCGATTGAAAGCTGCTCTGTGCAGTCCGCGTTCCACCACGATTTGTCAAGGTCGATATACTCAATCTCGTCAATGTTGTAGCAGTAGCCGTTCGTTACGGCAGTACACTGATAATCCGTGCTGTTGAATACTATATCGTAGGTGTAAAGTCCCGAATCGGTATCCGTTTTGAATATTGAGTAAACGTCGCCGCCGATGTTGGTCTGATACATATCTATCGTGACGTTCAATAAATCCTCGACCGCGAGTCCGCGTTCGTAAAGCGCCTGCTCGCGCACATCGTCGGACGGCTCGTCCCAGTCGGTCGTGCCGTAATTGTACGATACGTCCGAGTGACAAAGTATTGTGAACACATATTCTTTGTAATCAGCGTCGGGTATGCCGAGAGCTTCCTCTTCCTCCTCCGTCTCGACCGCAGCCGCTGTGTCACCCGTTCCCTCCGCCGTGTCCGCTACGTTCCCGTTCACATCGGCGCTGTCGGAGCATGAGACAAGCGGAATCAGCAACATACACGCCGCAAGGATAAAGGCGAAAAATTTTTTCATCATAAAACATCCTCCTTTTCGATGAAATTTAGAGCAGATAATTTTTATATATCGTTCCGACATGAATCGGATGACGATGCTTCTGATATGAGCCTTCTGAAGCTCTGCATATCCGAATATCCGACCTTCGCGGCTGCCGTCTCAAGATTCGCGCCGTCGCGCAGAAGCTCCGCAGCCTTGCTTTTTTGTGATTCACGCTTCTTTTCTGAAAATGTTTTGCCGTACTGCTTTTTTAAGAAGCGCTCTGTCTGGCGTGAGCTCAATCCAAGAAGCCCCGAAAGCTCCTCAAGCGTTATTGTGGCATAATCCTGCAGAAAGCAGGCGTCGATTATGAAGTTTCGCTTGTCGTCGAGAGTTGAGCGGCTCATTTCCGCGCTTGGCGCGTAGCCGGTGTAGCCTCTTACAAGGACGACGAGAATCGACGAGATGAGATTTTTGACGTTGTTCTGAAAGCCTATTTTCCGCTCGCGGGATTCGAGTGAGAGCTTCTCGAAAAGAGTCTCGCATTCGCCGCCGTCTGTGCCTATCCAGAAGCGATTGTTGAGAAGCGCGGCGGACGCTTCACTGTCCGTGCTTCCCTTTGGACGGTTTACCTCAAATCCGAGGCAGTATTCCTCCATCATCATTGCGCTGTCGGTCAGCTGCTCGTGAACAATGTCGGGTCCCGTCATGTAAAGTGAGCCCTTTTCAAGCGGATACCTGTCCTTTGAGTCGATTATGAGCGTACCTCTGCCGCCACATACGAGATG
>JAJQCT010000013.1 GCA_021202555.1 Clostridiales bacterium | reverse complement strand
ATATATATATGAACAAACAGTGCGAAGGAGACTTTTTATGAAAAAGGCATTGGTTATCATTCTTGCCGTGCTTTGCGCGCTCGCTGTTTTATCCTCATGCGGTGAAAGCGAGGAGAGCGAAAAAATCACTATGACCGTCACGACGGAGAATATTACAGCAGCGACGGAGACGCTCGAAATCTCAATAAAAAACAATACAGGGACGGAATACGGCTACGGACTGACGTTATCGCTTTATCGCCTTGACGGCGAGGAATGGACGTCTGTGGGAGCAATTTCGGGATGGTCGGAGATAGCATACGAACTGAAGTCAAAGAGCACAAACACGCAGACTATTTCCGTGACGAACAAATACGGCTCCCTTGAGGCGGGCGAATACAAAATTGTCAAATCATTTTCGGACAGTGACGGCGGAACCGTTGAGGCGGAGGCGTTCTTCACCGTCGGGGAATGAAAAATAATATTTTTGAGAAAGGAGACTTAGCCATGAAAAGAATTATTGGAATTATGATGTGCGCCGTTATGCTTTTTGCGACTGTGCTCACGGTAAGCACCTCAGCGGATGTGACGGAGGCAGACCCCGAGACCGCAGCGGGCGCTGCCGCGACGGGAACATATTCCGAAACGCTTGTGAGTAAAAATATGAAAACAGGTGAAGTAACCTACAAAACATATTATTACGAGACAAGCGAGGAAGAGGAAGAGCAGGAGGAAATGCACACCTACGACAGCTCTCATTGGGAATAATTTTTGAGGCATCTGCCCGATGCCTCAAATTTTTTTTGGAAACTGCAAAAAAACGCTTGACAAACGCAACAGCGCGTGATATAATATCACCGTTGATCCAAAGACAGCAGGTTACGGTAAAAGCGCCGATTCAGATGCGCCATCCTGCCGAGGAGAATTTACGCATTAAATTCACCAATTCCTGTCTTTTCGGACGGGAATGTTTTTTTGGTATCTTCCATTCTTAAAAAGGAGGTTCAATGTATGCCAAGCAAACAGATTCTCGAAAACAAGCAGGCGGTTGTCAGCGAGCTTGCCGACAAGCTTAAAAGGGCACAGGCAGGCGTCGTCGTCAAGTATCAGGGAATAACGGTTGCGGATGACACCGAAATGCGCAAGAAAATGCGTGAGGCTGGCGTCGAGTACGTAGTTATGAAGAACACCCTGACGGGCAGAGCTTGCGATCTCGTCGGATACGGTGAGATTAAGGAGCATCTCACGGGCATGAACGCCATCGCCATCGGACTTGACGATCCTGTGGCACCCGCGAAGATTCTCAAGGAATACGCGGAAAAAATCGAGACATTTGAGATTCGCGTCGGATTCCTTGAGGGCAAGGTCATAGGCGCCGATGTCGTAAAGGAGCTTGCGGACATTCCGTCGAAGGAAACGCTTCTCGGACGCTTCCTCGGAAGCATTCAGTCGCCCATCAGCGGATTTGCGCGCGCACTTCAGGCAGTCATCGACAAAGAGGGCGGGGAAGCACCCGCGGCAGAAGAACCCGCAGCGGCTGCGGAATAAAGCCGTAAAAATCATTTTTATTTGAATTTGGAGGATTTTGAAATGGCATCCGAAAAGGTTACCGCTATTGTTGAGGAGCTTAAGGGACTTTCACTTCTTGAGCTCAACGAGCTTGTAAAAGCAGTCGAAGAGGAATTCGGCGTATCAGCCGCGCCCGTCGCGGTTGCGGGAGGTGCCGTAGCTGCAGCGCCCGCTGAGGAAGAAAAGACGGAGTTTGACGTTGTTCTCAAGAGCTTCGGCGCTAAGAAGCTTGACGTTATCAAGGTAGTCCGTGAGATTACCGGTCTCGGTCTTAAGGAAGCTAAGGACCTCGTCGAGAGCGCTCCGAAGAATGTCCGCGAGGGCGTTTCCAAGGAAGAGGCTGAGGCGACAAAGACTAAGCTCGAGGCTGCGGGAGCAGAAGTCGAGGTTAAGTAATCCGATACATGAAAAGATTTGCGCCCGTGCGAATGTTTTGCTTCACACGGGCGTTTTTCTGTTGATTTTTTCATACATTTGCGCTATTATAACATTGAGCAGCAAAGCACAGCAAGCCGCTTAATTTATGATATTGGAAAAACTAAAACTGAGGAGGTCATAAAGTGTACCCTTACGATTTGTTCTTCGGCATCGACTTATATGATATAATGTTTGCGCTTGCGCTGATTGCGAGCCTTCTTCTCGTGCGAATACTCGCAGACAATCTCTCCGTTAAAACAAAAACGCTGAATTTATGGATTATAAGCGCTTTTGTCGCCATGATAGGCGGGCTTTTGTCGTCAGTTCTTTTTCAGGCGTTTTACGATTATCTTGAAACGGGCGTTTTTGAAATTTCCGAGAGTACGGGAATGACGTTTTACGGCGGTCTTATCGGCGGCGTTGTGACATTTCTCGTCGTATGCTACGGTGTCGGGTATTTTATCGACAGAGAGCATGACAACGTAAAGGAAACGCGCCGCGCACTCGACATCGCCGCCTGCTGCATTACTCTCTCTCACGCGATAGGGCGCATCGGATGCGCGTTTGCGGGCTGCTGCTACGGACAGAAAACAGATTCATGGTTCGGAATATACAATGTGAGCCTCGGCTACAGAACAGTTCCCGTGCAGCTTATGGAGTCCGCGTTCATTTTCCTGCTTTTCGGCGTATTTTTATGGCGCATACTTCACGGAAAAACGTATAATCTCCCCCTTTATCTCATTTCCTACGGCGTGTGGCGCTTTTTCATCGAATATCTGCGGGACGATGACAGAGGCGCGTCCTTTGTGAGCTTTCTTTCGCCCTCGCAGGTCACGGCAATTGTCCTTATTATCGTGGGAATCATACTTTTCGCCGTGCTTTATTTGTCGGAAAGCGGTAAACGCCGGAGAGACAAAAGCGCTGACGGCGCCGTGTCGGAAGAAGCGAAATGAAGCGCCGCGATATTTTTTATGCGCTGGCGATATTTTGGGCGCTTCTGCTTGTCATTCTTTTCATTTTCGGAGTAGCGACGCTTGACGGCGACGTTTTCGGAATTTCCGTGACGCGCGCGGTCGGATCCGCCGCGTTTGTTTCGCTGATACTTGCGGACGGAAAGAATTTTTGGTTCCCGCGCACCGGAAATATAAAAAAAGCCGCTCTGTTCTCGCTGCCGGCGCTTGCCGTCGCCGTCAATAACCTGCCGATTATCTCGCTTCTGACGGGTGATGCGCGTGTAACGGGCGGTGCCGGTGAAATCGCGCTTTTGCTTTTGGAATGTCTGCTCACGGGCTTATTTGAGGAAACCGCGTACCGCGGAATAATCACGACGACTGCGCTCGAACTGTCGGGCGGTACAAAAAAACGTGTGATTTACATAATCGTCATATCCTCGACCGCGTTCGGACTGTCACATCTCTTTAATCTCTTGGCGGGCGCGGGCTTCGGCGCCACGATACAGCAGGTCGGTTATTCGACTCTCATCGGCGCAATGTGTTGCGTCGTGATGATAAAAACACGCTCGCTTATATTGCCGATAATCATTCATTCGCTTTATAATTTCTGCGGGTATCTCATCCCGCGTCTCGGTGAGGGGATGGTATGGACAGCCCCCGAGATTATTCTGACAGCCATCGTTGCTGTTATTGTTGCTCTGTTTTACATAAAATCCGCGCTCGATATAACGGATGATGACGTAAGATTCTGGTGCGGGTCAAAGGATGAAGTCAAAGGAGAAATTTTGTGATGGATTTTGAAATACGAAAAATGGAGATGCGCGACAGGGATGAGGTCCTTTGCATGATGCGCGTTTTCTATCGCTCGCCTGCGCTCATAACGAACGGCTCGGAGCAGATTTTCGAGCGGGATTTTGAGGCTTGCGTCGGAGATGACAAATACGCCGACGGATTTGTGTTTGAAGCCGCATCGGGTGAAATTATCGGATATGCAATGACGGCACGGGGATTTTCAACCGAATTCGGAAAGCCTTGCGTCTGGATTGAGGATTTGTATGTCAAAGAGCCGTATCGCGGGCAGGGAACAGGCGGAGCGTTTTTTGATTTCATAAGTGAGCGATACCCGGGCTGTATTTTCAGGCTTGAAGCTGAGCGCGAAAACACCGGCGCCGTGAGGCTTTATCAAAAAAACGGATTTTGCGAGCTGCCGTATCTTGAGATGATAAAAGTTTGAAAGATAAAATCTTTCAACCCTTGCGGTTCCTCCTCGTTTTGTGTCCTTCGTCGCACAAAAGGCTATGCGACGATTCCGCAAAGCAGAACCGGACAGAATTCCGAACGAAAGGAAACTTTCGCGTTAGCGAAAGTTTGCTAACGCAAAAGGTATGATATTAAAAATGAGCATATAAACAAAAATATCTCCCGTGTCGGATGTCAATCCGAACGGGAGATATGCTTTTCAATAATATGCTGTCGGAATTTTATTCCCCTGCCTCAAGCGCTTCGGTGAGAGCCTTCGCGAACTGGTCAGCGCATGAGGTCGCGCGCGGTCCGCAGGTGTTGCCCTTCAGTATGCTTATGATATGCTTCGCGTCCTGTCCCTCGGTGAGCTTTGAGATTGCCTTGAGATTGCCGTTGCACCCTCCCGTGAACCTCACGTTATGTATCGTTTCGCCGTCAAGGTCAAAATCAATCTGACGCGAGCATACGCCGCTTGTCGTGTAAGAAAAGCTTTTCATTTTTTCAGTCCTCCTTCCTTTTTGCATAAATCCGTTATTCCGAAACAGTGTCCGAGACTGTGTCTGTGACCTCGTTCGTCTCGTCCTCGTTACCGGTGTCACCCTCTGCTGTGACCTCGGCTTTTTCAAATATAATATCGCCGAGGGAAGTTGTGATTATGACCGAACCGCCGCTCGACATACCGGATTCCTTAGTGTACGATGTGCCGTGTTCGGCGCCGTCAATCGAAATTGCTCCGCCTCGCGCCGATAGATACAAATCGTAAAAATCGAGGTCGCTCGTCGTCGAAATATAAATGCTCGACGATGTTCCCGTAATATTAAGCGTGTCAAACTCCAGATTCTCGGCGTTTATATCGCCCCTTTCGAGAAGCGCCGTAAGTGTATTCAGCGTTACGTCAGAGAGATAAAGACTGCCGTACTCGATTTCAGCGTTTACGTAAGACGTAGTTGATACCGAATCAAGCACGAGATTGCCCGTGCCGATGGAAGCGGTAATATCGATTTCCGTGTCGAGATTCATCACGTAGACATTTCCCTCATCAAGCTCGATATTTATAATGTTTACGTCTCCGTCCGTCGGCAGATAAATGTTGATTCGCTTTGTGATTATCACCTCGTCGGAAAGACCGCGCCTGACATAATTCCGCAGACCCGAGAAGGTGAAGCCCGATTCCCAGAACTGAATTATAGACATGATGTCAAATGATGTGCTGACGGAAATGCTCCTGTTGGAGGATGTCATCATGTACGACCCCTCGTTGAAATTGATAAGCTCCATGTACGGCTCGGCAAAGCCGCCGTAAATATAAATGTCAGCCTCGTCGATGATAAGCTCGATTTTGTTGTATATTTCATCCGTTCCGAACTCAAAGGTGTAAACGGAGTTGTCATCCTCGTCGAGCGCCTGATCGAAAATCTCGATTCCGTCCTCGGCAGCCTCCGCCTCGGCTGAGCTGCATACGAGCCAACCGACAAGAATGATGATCAGCGAGAGCAGAATGAATATAATTGATGTCGGTTTCATAGATTGGCGCACTCTCCCTTCACGTAATAGTAAAGCTCAATGCATTTGTGCATTGTGAACGTAAGAAGCTTGACCGTCTTTTTGATGAGAAAAGGCAGAAGTCTTATGGCGATATTGTACGAAACGACACCCACGAGCATCGTAATGCCGCCTATCATGATTCCAAGACCGATTTCGTACATCCCGATTGGAGCATAGGTGAAAATCTGCGTTATTCCGTATACGATACCGACTATCGCAAGCACAGTTCCGACGCCGATAACTCCAACAAGAGCCGCAAGAAGGAATACAATCGCCGCGCACATGAACGCTATCGCGGCAATGAAAAGCGTAATCACTGCAAGCAGAACCATTATCCACAAAGGGGAAGTGCAGGCGAGAATGATGTAAAATTTTCTGTAGTCTGCGTTCGGGTCAGGGCGATGGATGATTCCCGCGCCGGCGGTTTCGCGGATTTTGTTTTTTATTGATTCACCGCGGCTGGCGGATGACGGATTTTTGCGTATTATGCTCGAATGCGCCGTCTGCGGCATCTTTGCCGCCGTACCAGACTCCGCGGATGTTCTGCGAGGAGAGGCTTCCGCTGCCTTTTGAGACGTGCCGGTGTTTGCTGATGCACGCTGCCCGTCTGCCTGATTTTGCGCAGCCGACTGTCTTTGAGACTGACCCTGTACGGGCGCTCCTGTTCTGCCTTGCGCGGGCGCCTGTACGCTTGTGCGAACGGGCTGGACCTCCGCCGACTGATTCTGCTCCGCCGTGCGGGGAGTTACATCCGTGACAGTACCGGTGCTTATGTTCATTCCGTCGCGTCTTATGGCACCGCGCTTTCCCGCGAGCATATTCGACAAATCAACGTCGTCCTCTTCGCTCGGCTCAGCGCTCTCCGACCTTGGAGCCTCTATTGTTATATGCTCCGTTTTTGGCGCACGTGTGCGGACAGCACTGCGCGATGCGGCGCGCGGCTTCGGAAGCGGTCTTTCCATTATTGTCTGCGTTATCAGATCAAAGCGCGTATCATTTATGGAAAATGACGCCAGAAGCTCCGTTTCGGAGTCGTTCAGCGTTTTTAAAAAGTCGCGGACGCGCGCATCCGCTTCTGCCTGATTGACGCCTTGCTCCCTTAGCTTTGAAATGAGTAGCGCCATGAGCTTACTTTTATCCAAGACTCTTACCTCTTTTACGTTTTCGGTATAGCAAAATCACAAAAAAAGTGATATACTATACGTATGCATACGGGAGCGAAAAGGAATTTCACACCCCGCGCCTCTATTTTACCAAAAACACGGACGGATTTCAATATGAGAATGAGAAAAAAACGCAATTTTGCGTCCCGAATTCAAAAATGTGCCGACTACTTGGTGTCTGACCCCGCCGCCTTTCGGGAAAACGGCATAATTTCCGCCTTTCCGGACCCCGACGGCGAGCCGGCGAGAGAAATTTCACTCGAAATAGGCTGCGGAAAGGGCGAATTTATAACGAGCCTATCCGCGGCTCACCCGGACGGGCGATTTGTCGCGATAGAGCGAATAGCCGACGTCGCGCTTCTTGCGATTGAAAAATACGCAGAGGCGGTAGGGAACGGTCATCCCGACAACGTGCGATTCATTATCGGGAATGCCGCTGACCTCGAAAGCTGGTTTTCGCCCGATAGCATTTCGGAAATTTATCTGAATTTCAGCGACCCATGGCCTAAAAAGGGACACAGCAAGCGCAGACTTACATATAAAGACTACCTTTTGATATATTCGCGCATTCTTAAGGTCGGCGGCGGACTTCACATCAAAACGGACAACGACGGACTTTTTGAATTTACGCTTGAAGAGCTTGCCGCCGCTCCGTTTGAAATCGTATGGATGACGCGAAATCTGCACGAGAGCGAATATTCGTCGGGCAATATTATGACCGAGTACGAGAGAAAATTTTCCGACGCGGGAGCGCACATCAACGCGCTTTATGCGAAAAAGAGATGTGACGGCTCTCCCGGCGAGGAAATTATTTAATCGGTTATCAGACCTTTTTTGCGGACGGCTTTTCCTTTGCGGGAGGAGCCGTCTCTTCTGTTTCATCCTTCGCGATTTCCACGGCTGACGTGACAAGCCCCGCGAGCGACTGAAGCTCCGACGGAATGATAATCTTCGTTGCCTTGCCGTTTGCCGCCGCGGTGAACGCTTCAAGCTTTTTGAGCGTAAGATACCCGTCCTCGGGCGCGGCTTCGTTTATCATGCGGATTCCCTCTGCGGTTGCGCGCTGGACTGTCAGAATCGCCTCCGCCTTGCCCTCCGCCTCGCGGATTGCCGCCTCGCGGCGCGCCTCCGCGCTCAAAATCGCGGACTGCTTTTCAGCCTCGGCGGCTAAAATCATGCTCTCCTTTTTGCCCTCCGCGACGAGAACCTGCGACGTTTTTTCGCCCTCCGCGCGGATTATCGATTCGCGGCGCTCGCGCTCCGCCTTCATCTGCTTTTCCATCGCGTTCTGAATTTCATTCGGAGGAATGATGTTTTTCAGCTCGACGCGATTTACCTTGATTCCCCACGGGTCTGTCACCTCGTCGAGAATCGAGCGCATTTTCGTGTTTATCACATCACGCGACGTGAGCGTGCCGTCAAGGTCAAGCTCGCCTATGATGTTTCGCAGCGTCGTCGAGGTGAGATTCTCGATTGCGGATATGGGATTTACGTGACCGTAGGCGTAAAGCTTGCAGTCCGTTATCTGATAAAAGACAACCGTGTCAATCTGCATCCGCACATTGTCCTTGGTGATGACGGGCTGCGGCGGGAAATCCGCGACCTGCTCCATCAGGACGATATTTTTCGCCACCCTGTCAATGAAGGGAAGCTTGAAGTGAACGCCTGTCTCCCACGTCGAGTGATAGCGTCCGAGACGCTCAATCACGCAGGCTCTCGCCTGCGGCACGATTTTGATGCATGAGATAAGCACGCAAAACAGAACGATTACAACGACAGCGGCGGCGATAAATCCCGCCGACAGCTCCGCTCCGTCCGCTTCAAGCACTGCAAAATTCAAATAAAACCTCATTTGTTGCGCTCCTTTTATTATAAAAATATTATAAAAACTTTTTCCGCGTCCTCGCGGACTTTTTTATGATATGTCGTTATTTCAGCTTTGATACTATGAGCTTTACGCCCTCGATTCGCAGAATCGACACCTTTTCGCCCTTTTCGATTTCGTCCCCGTCAGACGAGCGAGCCGTCCATAGCTGACCGTTGATTTTAACCTCGCCCTCACCCGCGTCGTTTATGATTTTTGAGGTCACAATCGCTGTGTCGCCTATAACGCGGTCGGCGTTTGTCGGAATCGCGGGATTGCGCTTTGAATATTTTTTCAAAGCCGTGCGCGACAAAATCAGCGTGAGTGTGCCGAGAACGATGAACGTCGCAATCTGCGCGGCAGTCCCTACATCAGACAAAATCGACATGATAAGGCAAACAAATCCCGCAGGCATGAACCATATAGCCGTCAGTGACGGCGACGCCGCCTCGACGGCGACGCAGAGAACAAGCGCGAGCGCCCATATGTACGGCATATATTCGGAAAGCTCCATTCTGAATCCCCCTTATTCCATGTTCGGAATCGCAAGCTCGTTTTCCCAGAGATCGTAAATGCAAACGGGCACGTCAAAGACGGTAAGACCGATATGCGTTCTGTTTGATGCCGCAAATCCCGTGTCGCCGGAAAGCCCTACGACATCTCCCTTTGAAACCGTATCGCCGACAGAGACGCTGCATGAGCTTAAATGGCAGTACCAGCTCTTAAGCCCCCAGCCGTGATCCACGACGACGATATATCCCGTCGTTGTGAGATAGCCCGAATAAACGACAACTCCGTTGTTTACCGCGTAAACGTCCGTACCCTCCGCGACGTTGTAATCTACGCCCGTGTGGCGGAATGTCGTGCCGGTTGCGCTCACGGTGATGTATCTTCCGAAGCCCGGCGAGATGAGGCTTGTAGAATCCTCGCCCACAACATCCTCAAGGAACGTCCCGGAGAACATATGCTCCTCCAGAATTTCCGTGTCGGCGAGCGCGCCGAGAATTTCCTCCGCCTCGGCAAGAGCCTCCTCGTTGTACGTCGCGTTCTCAACCGCCTCCGTAATCGACGAATTGCTGCTTCCGTATGCATATGAGGTGACGTTCAGATTCATTTCCTGCGAGACGCCGTTATACGTTATGGTAAACGTATAAATGTGATCCTCGCCGTCCTCAAGCTCATAGCTTATTGGGATGAGCGCGTAGACGTAATCGCCCTCCTCAAAGAATATGGGCGTGTAATTTATCGACGGCTCCGACGAAAATCCTATGCGCGTAACGTCATCGACATTCTTTCCCGCAATGCAGACGAATTTGCCGTTTTCTACAGTCGTCTGACCGAGATAGAACACGGCAGCCTCCGTGAGATTTCCCGAAAACTCGTAATGCGCCGTCCCGTAATATCCGCGCGAGCTTGTCTCGTACCATTCTGCGGACACCTCGACTGAAAATTCGGAAACCCCGTCGAGGGAAAGATTTGAAATGTTGTCGATTATGTCGTCAAATATCGTTTCCCCACCAGAGATCACTCTTACGTTCGCATAATCGGGCGTCTCGGAGAAGTTTATCAGAAGCCCGCCCGAAACATTGTACGTGATGTCATCGGATGCCGACGTGAGCGATGAGGTGTCGAGCGCGAGGAACGTGCCGTCGTATACGGCGTAATTCCATGTTGCGCTGTCAGCCGTCACCCTGTACCCCGAAATCTCAATTGTCGGAACGGACGTGTTCGAGTAAAGGCTTACAGCATATTCCGTGACGAGAAATTCAGCCGCGTCCTCCTCGGCTACCTTATAAGCGTTTCCGGAGCTGTCCACAACGTAGGTGTCCGACGGCGTTGTTGAAAAATAATAGCTGTAGGTTGAGGTCACGTCGAAGCTTGTCATTGTGACGTAGAAGAAATATGTTCCCGAAAGCGCCTCAGGAAGCGAGGATACCGCCGTCGCGTTCGTCCTCATGTTCACGAAAAGCTCAATCATTTCGTCAGCCTCGCTCGTTCCGTCGCCTGACGTAAATGTCCATACTGTCCCGTTAAGGTCTCTGATTTCAAGCGATGACACGTCTGCGCTTGCCGTCGGCTCGCTTTTAGCGTATGAATAATACCCGACGGCAATAAACGTCGGAATGAAAACAATTACCACTATTATAACCAGAATAAATTTTTTCCCCATTTTATATCCAGTCCTTTCAAGAATATCTGTATGTGTTATTTCAAAAAAGCGCTGCACCGCAAAAATTCGACTGGAATCTGTGATTCCAAGCGAATATTTGACAGACTTGACGACTTCCGCTGCGAATCAACGATCGCGGCGGAATGTCTTTAAATCTGTGATTTATTCTTCAATGCCATTATACCATAAAAACGAGCGCTGTACCGTGAATATTTTACGCGAATCTATGATTCGAAAGCGTTGAGAAATTATGCTGCGCGTAATTTCTCAAGCTGTAAAATATTCAACAGACTTGAGAAATGGGCTATGCCCATTTCTCAATGCCATTATATCATAAATCGAGCGCTGTACCGCAAATATTCGACTGGAATCTGTGATTCCAAGCGAATGTTTGACAGACTTGACGACTTCCGCTGCGAATCAACGATCGCGGCGGAATGTCTTT
>JAJQCT010000020.1 GCA_021202555.1 Clostridiales bacterium | reverse complement strand
GACAGCGGCGACGACGAATACGGCAACGCGCTCTCCTGCACGACGTCGAGCTATTACGGCGGAATCGTGACGGTTACCGAGGGAATCGGCAACGAGGAGTGGACGGATTACACGATTGAGGTTGACGTTCGCCGCGACAGCGGTGCCGAGTGCTGGCTCGTCATATTCAACTGCATCACGGTAAACGATTACGCTTGGTTCAACATCGGCGGCTGGTCGAATACCCTCTCGACATTTGAATATGTTGTTGACGGATCAAAGAGCACCATGCCTACCTACAGCGACACCTACGAGACGGGCGTGTGGTATCACGTGACCCTTATCGTCAAGCCGGGTATCGTTTACGGCTATGTTGACGGCGAGCTTATCCTGACGTATTCGTCATAAGTCATAATATCGGTTTTGCACGGCGAAATCCCCCGAGCCTCGGCTTGGGGGATTTTTTGTGCTTTTTTGCGCATCCGCACAATTTTCCCCGTCAGATTGCACAATGGAGCATATCCTTTTTTGTGCAGACCTCACAATAAATAATTTTGATATTGACAAGAGCGGTCAAAATATGATATACTTACTGTCAAGAAGCCGCGGAACGTCCGCGCGGGTCAGGTGTCCGGATATAGGGGCATAAAGTACGGGCGAATACTATTATTATCGGAGGGTAAAACCAATGAAAAAAACAATTTCGCTGCTCCTTGCAGCGGCAATGCTGCTTTCTCTGGCAGCAGCCGCGGGTATTTGTGCATCCGCAGCGGACACGACGTCAGACCTTATAGGCTACTATAAGTTCGAGGGCGATTTATCAAATTCCGCGTCTGACGGCGACGAGGCGGACTTCATCGGAATCACGTTTTCAAGCTCGTTTGACGACGATCCGATGCTTGAGGTCGGATACGACGGGTATTCGTTCTACACGCTGTCCGATTTCGGCGACGGCTTGAAGCTCAATTGTCTGCCGACGGACAACTGCTACACGATTTCCTTCTGGGCGAAGGCTTCGACGTGCGGATTCGCGGCGCCGATAATCTGGATAGGCTCGGAGACCTACAACGATGCGTCGTACAGCAACTGGATAGGAATCTGGGCTGATTTTGACGGCTCGTCATGGTCAACAACGCCTTCAATCGGAAGCAACGACGAATCAAACTCGAAGGTCGGCGCAGTTCCGACAGAGGGGCTTTCGGATGAGTCAAGCTTTGACTGGGCGTATATCACAATGACAATCGAGAACGGCTACGGCGTGCTTTACTATAACGGCGTCGAGGTCGCAAATACGGTTGATAATTTCGCCCGTTCGCTCATTCCCAGCTATGCGGGCGGCGACGCGACGGAGCTTCCGCTCATGTTCGGCGATGAGGGCTACGATGACACGGCGATTTACGTATGTGTAAACGCATGGGATTCGCCCGCAACGATGTACATAGACGAGCTGAAGGTTTATGACAGAACGCTCTCGGCGGACGACGTGGCGGCGCTTTACGCGGAATATGACGGACATACAATCTCCGAATACGATCCCGATTATGTAGACGCGACGGAAACCTCGGAGGTTACTACGGACAATGCGGAAACAGAGGACACGTCAGCCGTTTCGGCGGACACCTCAAGCGAGAACACGTCGGCGGTTACGACGGCGGATTCGGACGATGGCAGCGACAGCAGTGATGAAAGCAGCAGCACGGGCAGCTTCCTGATATGGGCAATATTCGGCGGCGTCTGGGTTGTTCTGATAGTTATCATTGTCGTGGTAATTGTCAGACGGAGGAAATAACAATGACAAAGACTAAGGCTTCATACAGACTGCTCTCGCTTCTTGCGGCTGCGGTCGTAATGATTTCTGCAAACGTCCCGACGCTTTCATTTACCGCTTTTGCGGATGAGGACGGCACATCGGACGAGGACATCGTTTATCACGTCCGCGCGGTTTATGACAGCGGCTACACCGTGTCGCAGGAAAAGTACAATTCCTACGAATCGGAGCATTTTGTGATTTACTGGGGCGACTCGAACAATTCGGCTATAACAGAGGCATGGCTCGAGGGAAACCTCGAAATTCTCGAGGGCTGCTGGGAGGTTTACATCAACCAGATGGGAATGGAAAGCCCCGCCCTCTGCACGTCCGCATCGGGCGACCATGAGACATACTACAAGGTAAACGTCGTTGTCATGGGCACGGGAATTTCGGGCTACGGCGACGGCTGGGCATATGCCGGAATTGACAGCGAGGGCTACGCATACCTCATGTGCTCGACGGGCGCGATGGTTTATTCTCCGCAGACATGGGTAACGCCGCATGAATTCGGTCACGTTACGCAGTTCGCGCAGGGCTACAACAGCTGGGCGAACGGAACGTATCTCGGACCTTGGTATGAGGCAATAGGAAACTGGTACCGCGAGCAATTCCTTTACAGCGAGTACTACACGTCGGGACAGTATTATTCGACGGATTTCTCGTATCTTTATCTGCGTGCAATTTCACTCTGCGCCGCAAACGGACGCGCATACTATGAGGCGTGGCCGATATTCCAGTATCTGACCGAAAACCCCGATAATCTTGACGGCTACGGCACAAACTTTGTGGCGAAGCTCCTCCAGAACGGCTCCTCGACGGGATATATCTGGGAGATGATTGAAGACCTCGCAGACGCGACGCTTTACGACACTCTCGGCTATTTCGCGGCTCATATGGCGACATTTGACCTCGCGCAGCAGGACAACTACATGGCGAAAATCGAGGAAGAGGTCGAATACGGCAATTTCTTCTGGCAGCAGTTCTACACTATGCTTGAGGAGGTTCCGGGCGAGGAGAACACATACGTCGTTCCGACAGAGCGCGCGCCCCAGCAGGCGGGATATGTAATCACTCCGCTTGAAATCGAGGGCGACGAGATTTCGGTTACGCTCAAAGGGCTTAATTCGAGCGATTACGCCGCTTGGAGCGCCTGCATTGTGATTGTAAAGGACGGCGAGACGACATATTCGGAGCTTTTCGGCGACGGAGAAACGATGACTGTGGATGCATCGGGCGCGGATGAGGCTTATCTCACCGTCGCGGCGGCTCCCGACATCGATTCCTACGTGAAATTCGCTCTCGGCGGCGAATCTACGCTGTCATTTTCAGAAAAGCCGCGTTATCCCTACGAGGTTGTTATGACGGGCGCGACGCCGCAGGAGCGCACAATCGACACGACGGGAGTTTCGGGTCACGCGCATTCAAACGGCGGCGGATTTGTCGCTGACACGGCAAAGGTTGACGATTCCGTCTATGTGGGTCCCGACGCGATGGTACTCGGCACGGCTACGATTAAGGGAGACGTCGTAATCGACGGTCATGCCGTCGTCATGGGCAACGCGGTAATCAAGGGCAATGTTGTTATTGACGGATACGCGATTGTAGCGGGCAATGCGAAGATAACGGACAACGCGCATATCGGCGATTACGCGATTGTAGCGGGCAGCGCGAAGGTGACTGACAACGCGCAGGTTATCGAATCGGCGTATGTATACGGCTCATACACGGTATCCGAAAACGCGGTTGCAAAGGGGCTTGCGCTTCTGCTCTCATCAGGCACGATGAGCGGGTACGCAGTTGCTGACGGCGACCTTTACGATGACAGCGGAACGTCGTTCTCAAGCGGCACCGCGGCGGGTTATCTCTCGCTTTCGGAAAGCTCCTACACTGTGAAGCTCTCACGCCGCGCCGTTGACGGTGAAATTCTCTCCTACACGTTCGATTCGGACGAGGGGCTTTTCACAAGCGACAGGGCAAGCTCGACATACGCGCTCGTGAACGGAGCTGAGTGGAGCGAATCCGACGGGAGCGCCGACGGAGTTTACACATTCGACGGCTCGTCCTATCTGACAATTGACGCGCAGGCGCTCTATGCGGGCGAGGCTCAGATTGTGCTTGATTTCAAATGGGACGGAGGCACTAACGAGACGCTTCTCTACTTTGAGGGGAGCGACGGCGAATATATCAGCTTCTCGCCGTCAGATTCAAGCGGCAGCGCAGTGCTTACGATATGCGACGGCGAGACGACGACAGATTACGCGGTCGGCACGATAGCATCGGGCGAATGGACTGAGGTCATAATCACGATAAGCGACGGCAAGCTTGCCGTTTCAGTCGGCGGCACGGAGACATTCTGCGTCGAGACATCAGTTACGCCGTCAATGTTCGCGTCATACGGCTATGTCGGCAAGGACGCTGACGGGAACGGATTTGTCGGTTCTCTTGACAGCGTAACCTTCAACTCTACAAATCTTGAAGGCGTTTCGCTCACGCTTATCGATTACAGTGATAACGGCAGCGGCGAGGCGACAGACACCGATTCGGACGGAAGCTCTGAGGTAACGACGGACGACAATTCGGGCGAGGGCACATCGACATCAGACGGCAACGGACTTGTTATCGCCGTCGGCGTCGGAGTTACAGGTACGATTGTGCTTGTTCTCGTGCTGGTACTCGTTCTGACAGGAAAGAAAAAATAAACAAAGCGACTTTGCTCGGATAAAAAAATTCCCCGCACAAATTGTGCATACGCCGATTTGTGCAGGGAATCGATAATTTTTGGTAGAAGTGATGTATGTCACGGTGTGCGCATTTACCATATGCGCCTGACATCGGATGAGAGACACTCCGCAATAGAGGCGTGTCTGCATTCGTCGGGGAAATTTGCAAGGGCTGTTTCGTCGTGCCAATTGACGAAATCATCGCTCACGGAAAGTCGGTTCACATGATCGGTCACGCCCTCGTAAAAGAGAAAATACCGTCCGTTCTGCACGGCGAGCGAGGGCGCGCCCGTCTGCTCCTTTGTGATAAGCTCCGAAACATCGACAAAATCGCTTCCCGTGTGCCTGAATCGGCAGGTGCGAATCGCCTTATAATCGGAGCGCTCAGTATTTGAGCCTCTGTCATCCTTGAACGCCATGCGGTATCCGTCGTGAGTGGGAAGAACGAATGCGTCTATTATCGGATAATCCGGGTCAAAAAACGGCTCGGGCTTCGAGAAATCGACAAAATCGCGCGTCGTTGACATCCATATGCGATTTTCGACGACACCGTAGCTGTAGAAAAAGCCCGTTGACCATATGAGCCTGTAGGCGCGCGCCTCGCGGTCGTAAAACGCCGAGGGCGACCAGCAGTTCATTGCGTCGGGATGATGCGCCATGAGCGGAATGTGCTTTATTCTGCTCCATTCAAAAAGATTGCGGCTTGTGCTGTGACCAATCGTCCTGCTCTCCCAATTGTCGGTGAAGAAAACATGAAAAACGCCGTCGCTTGTGCGTATTAAAGACGGGTCGCGCATTATGTGATTTTCGTCGGGAGTGAGTACGGGGCGTCCGTCGAAAAGAATATGCCAATCGTAAAGATAATCGCTCGCAGCAAGGAACATCCCCGCCGCAGGCGCACTCTTGAAATATGACATTAAAAACATTCGGTTCGCATAGCCTCCTCTTTGATTTCACGCCTATAATTATACAGCGCCCGAGCAAGAAAATCAAGGATTATTTTGTTACATTTTTATCCCCCTGCGGGAGATTTATTCTGAAAGGTATAAAACAATATGAAGCTTCATTTGCTTGACGGAAGAGCCGTCGGAGGCTTTTGCACATTCGGAAGCGTATGGTCGGCGGGCGAGGTGACGCCCGACTCGGACTTCATTCTGACGGGTGAGGACGGCGGCGAGATTCCCGTCGATTCGCGTGTCACAGCGTATTATCCCGACGGGAGCGTCAAATGGGCAGCTCACACAGCAGACAGCGCGCTTCTCGGCAAAAGCGCCGAGATACTGCCTAAGGGCGCGTCAGACGGAAACATCTCATGCGGCGGGCTGACGGAAACGGACGGCGAATATATTATTCGGACGGACGGTATCTCTGCTGTGATTCCGAAGCGCGGCTCGGAGATTATGCGCGCGCTTATAATAAACGGCAAAGCAAGGGTGCTGAGCGCCTCTCCCGCAGTCATAATCGAAAGGCGCGGACATGACGGCGAGGGCGAAACTATAAAAAGGATTTCGGGCGTCGGCGTTATTTCGGACGTTATATGCGAGGCGCGCGGCAGGCTTGAATACCGCTTCAGAATCGAGGGGAGGCACAGGCTCGCTACGGGCGAGGAAATAATCCCCTTCATCATAAGAATATCCTTTTTCCGTGGCTCGGACAGGGTTTCGATTTCGCATACGTTCATTTACGACGGGGACGAAAGCCGTGATTTTCTCGGCGGCATCGGAGTGAAATTCACCGTGCCCGTTTCAGGGAAAACATACAACAGGCACATAAAATTTGCGCACGACGGCGGCGTTTTTCATGAAGCGCTCTCGCTTCTTTCCTCATGGCGCCCGAGAATCCCCGACGGGATTTACCGCGCCGAAATGCGCGGCGAGAAAATTTCAGACGATTTTACATCCGCCGCCGAAAATATGCCCGTGTGGCGCGAATATCAGATGACGCAGGACAGCGACGAGCATTTCACTATACGCAAAAAGACTGCGCGCGAGGGATTCTGCGCGATAAACTGCCTTCACGGGCGGCGCGGCTCCGGCGCGCTTGCCGTGGGAGGCGAGGACGGCGGGGTAATTTTGGGAATCAGCGAATTCCGGGAAAAGTACCCGTCGGGGCTTGAAGCGTCGGGACTTGACGGGGATGAAGCCGAGCTTTTCGCGTGGGCTTATTCTCCGCGCGCCGAAAGCTATGATTTTCGCCACTACACAGACACGGGTTACTCCGAGACGTACTACGAGGGATTTCCCGAAATGGGAGCTGATCCCGTCGGCATTGCGAACACACGGCAGATTTACGTCGGCGGATTTGACGAGATAATTCCCGACGACGAAAAGCTCGTCCGCTTTGCGGATATAATGAACCGTCCGCCGATTTATGTCGGGGACGCGGGATATTATCACGAAAAGAAGGCGTTCGGGTACTGGAGCCTTCCGTCATGCGACACCCCCGCGGAGAAATGGCTTGAAAATCAGCTCTCCTTGGCGTTTGAATTTTACAAAAACGAGGTGAAGCAGCGGCGCTGGTACGGAATATTCGACTACGGCGACGTAATGCACACATACGACAGCGAGAGGCACACATGGAAATACGACATGGGCGGCTTTGCATGGCAGAACACAGAGCTTGTGCCGACAATGTGGCTCTGGCTTTACTTTTTGAGAACTGGACGCGGCGACGTATTCGACCTTGCCGAGGCAATGTACCGCCACACCTCCGACGTTGACATATATCATATCGGAAAATACCGAGGAATCGGCTCGCGCCACAACGTGCGCCACTGGGGCTGCGCCTGCAAGGAGGCGCGGATTGCAATGGCGGGACATCACAGGTATTATTATTACCTTACGGGTGATATGCGCATCTCTGACGTATTCGGCGACGTGAAGGACGCGGAAGCGTCGCTTTCGGAAATCGACCCCCTGCGGTATTTTTACAAAAAAGAGGACATGACGTACCCGACCCACGCGCGAAGCGGACCCGACTGGTCATCTCTCGTTTCCGACTGGATGACAGAGTGGGAACGGACAGGGAGCAAAAAATACCTTAACAAAATTCTGACGGGAATCGACGACATAAAAAAAGCGCCGCTGCGGCTCATTTCGGGACCCGATTTTGAATTTGACCCCGAAAGCTGTCATCTTCGCTACATAGGCGAGCGGGCGGCGGGCGGCACGCATCTTCAGATTTGTATGGGAGCCGCCGAGACGTGGCTTGAGCTTTCGCTTCTTCTCGACGAAAGTCTATGGGACGATATGCTTGTCGAATACGGGCAATTTTACTTTCTCGACAGGGAAAGTCAGCTTGAAAAATCGCACGGGCTTATCGGAAAAAGGCAGTTTTCGTTCCCCTACATGGCGTCCGCTGTCGGCGCGTACTCCGCGATGAAGCGCGAGGACGAAGGCGAGGCGGCGATGATATGGGATATCCTCATAGGCGAGCTGACGCGGGCAAACCCCGACGGATTTGTCACACGCAGGGTCGAGGGGAGCGAGCTTTCCGAAATTCCGTGGATAAGCACGAATTTCGTCTCGCAGTGGTGCCTGAACGTCATTATGGCGCTTGAATTTATACGAAAATATCTTCCAAATAAGATTTCAAAGGGGGTATAGGAAATGACCGAACCGCTTGTAAGCATAATCGTACCCGCCTACAACTCCGAAAAATATATCGGACGCTGCATCGACAGCATTTTAGGGCAGGAATACAAAAATATCGAGCTTATCGCAATCGATGACGGCAGCGCTGACAAAACGGGGCAAATTCTCGACGAATACGCCGCGTCCGACGGGCGTGTGCGCGTTTTTCACAGGGAAAACGCGGGCGTTTCCGCAAGCCGCAATCTCGGGCTTGACATGGCGCGCGGCAAATACATCGAATTTTCCGACAGCGACGACTGGCTCACATCTGACGCGACGAAGCTTCTCGTGAGAGCGGCAGAGGATAAAGCGAGCGACATGATTATCGCCGACTTTTACCGCGTTATGGGAACGCGCCTTTCCGTGAAGGGCGACATTGACGATGAGCGCCTGATGGACAGGGTGGAATTTGCCTCGTTTATGGTTGAAAATCCCGCCGATTATTACTACGGCGTACTGTGGAACAAGCTCTACCGCCGCGACATTATAGAGCGGCACAAAATACGCATGGACGTGATGACAAACTGGTGCGAGGATTTTCTGTTTAATCTCGAATACATCAGATTCGCCGAAACCTTTTACTCGCTGAAATCTCCCGTTTATTATTACGTTCATCGTCGGGGCAGCCTCGTGTCGCAGGGCTCGAACATCGGAAATACGATAAAGATGAAAATCAACGTCTTTGAGTATTACAATAAATTTTACCGCGACGTCTACGCGGACGATTACGACGACATCAAATCGAAGGTGAGACGTTTTCTCATCGATTCTGCGGGCGACGGCTTTGTCACGCCCGCCGGCAGCACGAAGCTCGGAGAGGAGAGAATCACGCTTCCCGGGCTGAACGTCTACGGAGCGGACGGCATAATTCCGTCAATTTACCGCTTTGATAAAATATTTTCTTACGACATCTCTCAGACGGCGTCTCACAGGCACATGACGAAAAAGGAGGTCATTCTGCTTCTTCTTTTCCGCGACTTTTGCTCGCGCGACGTCAGCTCGCGTGATGTCGGCTCGTTTGATTCCATAAACGAGATTGCATCGATGACGGATATGTCCTCCCAGCGAGCATCTCTTCTGATTTCACGGCTGAAGCGGCTCGAATACATAAGCAGCACGACGGATGAGGACGGCAAAATCACGGTTACGCTTTTGGAAAAAGGAGCGGAAGCTACAGAAGATGCATATCGAGCGTTCGCGGATTCGTTTGACGTATGCTCAAAGGAGCTGTCGGAGGACGAAAAGGCGGAGCTTAAAGCAATTCTTCACAAGCTCGACCGAGGAGCCAAGGAATATCTGAAGCTGACGGCGGGAAAGGAATTCTGGCAGGGGACATTATCCGAATAGCGCTTTTCGCAGCATATCAAACGGCACGACCGAAAATGCGAGCGTGAGCGCAAATGACAAATCGCGCGCCGAGATGGGCGTCGTGCGGAATACGTCGCCGCCGAAATAGACGATTAAAAGCTGCACGACGCAGGTCGCCGACATGATGAATATGAAGGCGCGGTTTTTTGAAAGCCCCGAGAAAATATTCACCCTGTCGGTGCGGCAGCAAAAGGCGGTAAATATCCCCGCAAAGACGAAAAAGGCGAAAAATACTGTCATAAACCGCAGATAATCCGTGTCTGCGTCGAAGCTTTCGCGGAAAAACGGGTGCATGAGAAACAAAAGCGAAAGCGCCGCTGTGAAAATTCCCGACACGATTATATGTCGCACCATGCCGACCGAAAGTATGTTTTCCCCACGCGATTTCGGCGGGTCGCGCATGAATCGCTCGTTCGGAGCCTCTCCCGCGAACGCAAGCCCGCCGAGAGTGTCCATTATCATATTCACCCAGAGCATCTGAATGACTGTCACAGGCGCCTCGATTCCGAGGAATGGTCCTATAATCGAAACACCTACGGCTGATAAATTCATCGTCAGCTGAAAGACGATGAATTTTCTTATGCTGTCAAATATCGTGCGTCCGTAAAGCACGGCGCGACCGATTGATTTTATGTTGTCGTCGAGAATTACGATGTCACCCGCCTCTCGCGCCACCTCCGTACCGCCTCCGAGCGCAAATCCGACGTCGGCAGCCTTGAGCGCGGGCGCGTCGTTTACCCCGTCGCCCGTCATTCCGACGACAAGCCCCATTTTCTGCGACAGCAGGACAAGGCGCTCCTTATCTGACGGCAGCGCACGGGCGACGACGGCAAGACTTGGAATAATCGCCGTCACCTCGTCATCAGTCATTGACGACAGCTCCGCGCCGGTGACGATTCTGTCGCGCCCGCGTTTGAGTATTCCGACGCGGGAGGCAACGGCGGCAGCCGTTTCCTCGCCGTCGCCCGTTATCATCACGACCTGAACCCCCGCAGAGGTAAGCTCCGACACCGACGCTCTCGCCTCGGCTCGCGTCTCGTCTGTGATTACGGCAAGCGCGATAAAATATAGCTCATGCTCCCACACCTCTCCGTCCGCCACGGCGAGAGCGACGACGCGCGCGCCCCCGCCTGCCGATTTGCGGTACGCGGAGATAAGACCGGCGCATGAGAGCATCGGACGGCGGGCGCCGTCGCTGTCGATATAGCCCCTGCAGTTTTGAAGAATCAATTCGGGCGCGCCCTTGACAAGCGTTTCGCGCCTGCCGCCGAAATCGAGCGTAACCGACGAATATTTGCGCCTGCTGTCAAATCCGACCCTGCCGACCTCACGCGGCACAGAATACGCGGCGGCATCCGACATCACGCATCCGAGAAGCGCGCGGTCTGTGGCGTTTCCTCCGATTGGCGTTTTTCGCCCGTTCTGCCATCCCACGGCGCTTTCCGTATTGCAGATGCATGAGCAAAGAAAATAATCGTAAATTCCGCGGCAGCTCCTCATTCGCACTGGGGAGGAAAACACCGCATCCTTTGTGATAATGGAGGTGACGTCAAGCTCGCCGCGCGTGAGCGTCCCCGTTTTGTCAGTGAAAAGGATATTCATGCTCCCCGCCGTTTCAATTCCGATATGCTTTTTTATAAGCACGTTGTCGCGCAGCATTCGCCTTGTATTCGCGGATAGCACGACTGTTATCATCATCGGCAGCCCCTCGGGTACGGCGACGACAAGAATCGACACGGCGAGCGTAAGCGCCGAAATAAGCTCGGAGAGCGCATAGCGAACGTCGCCTATATCCTGAAGCGCGGCATCGAGCGACATTCCGTTTGAGATAAAAAAGGCGTTAAAAAGATACGCCGCCGCGACAAGCGCCGCTGCCGCGTATCCGATTGCGCTTACGTTTTTCGCAAGCACCGAAAGCCGCGTTCTCATAGGGCTGTCGCGCGTCTCCGTATCGAGTGAGGCGGCAATTTTGCCGTAGAGCGTATCGCTCCCCACCTTCATGACGCGCATTCTGCATGAGCCGAACACGGCGACGGAACCGCGCAGAAGCGCGTTCTTTTTATCGAACGTGAGATTTTCGGCGTCATTTCCGTTCTTTGAGGGAAGCTTTTCCTCCTCGCGCGTCTCTCCGTTGAGGGCGCTCTGATCGACGGAAACGCTGCCCGAAATTATAACGCCGTCCGCGGGAATCATATCGCCGGCACCGATGGCAACTATGTCGCCGACGACAATTTCCGAAATCGGAAGAGCTGTAAGCTCGCCGTCGCGCATGACGGCGGATGACATATCACCCGATATTTCATTCAGCCTGTCAAATGCGCGCTCGCTTCCCGCCTCGGAAACAGCCGAAACGATTGTTGACAAAAATACTGCGGCGACAATTCCGAGCGTTTCGTATATGTTTATGTTTCCCGCCGAAATTACGAGATTTATCACCACAGCGCCGAGCAGAATTTTAATTATCGGGTCGCCGAAGCATTCAAGATAGCGTCTGAAAAAGCTTTTGCGCCTGCCGCGCGATATGACGTTTGAGCCGTGCAGCCTTCGCGACGCGGCAGCCTCATCCGTCGTCAGTCCCGCCTGCATCTTTGCGCTTTTCTCCTTTTCGGGAGTCAGAATCAAATTCGCATCGCCCCCTTTCGTAATCAATCATATGAGCCGACGCGAAAAATAATTCACGGCAGTGAGAATATGATGTCAGGGGAGCAGTACGCATTGACCGCGCCGAAGGCGTTTACTTTTTTATTCTGAATATTTTGCGCCGCAGCGTTCGGAGCCATGAATCAGGCTTTTTTGAACGGAAGCAAAAGCTCATTTCTTGCTGTACCGAAAATCGCACTTGGGGTCTCCCTCCGCAAGCGTCATTGTCCGTTCAAGCTTCATCCCCATGATGTCCGCAAGCACAAAATCCAATTGGCACAAGTATTTTGCCAGTTCAGGACATCCCTCGTCCCGACACAGCTTGCAAATGCCGCATTCCAGATAATCATATCCCAGTTCAAAGGATTCGGTTTTATCCAGAACATTAACAACCCAGTCGTTTTCATACCTTCGCTTATGGGATTCTTCCGACCATTTTAATCTGTCAGGCAGCTTTTTTCGGTCAAGATATGTATCGGCAGTTCCCATAGCTTTGCGAAAAATCAAATTGGCATACAGACCGTCCCTGAATAGTTCGTAGTTTTCCTCCGGCGTCAGCTTCGTAACGCGATTAAGCGCAATGAAATACGCGCCCATGCAGTAAGCACTCATAAGCCTTGATTTTCCAATATCCTTCGCACCTCGGATTATGCTTCTGTATTCGAGATTTACATTTTTATGTGTAAAGACAGAAAACCGCCGCCTCATCTGCTTTTTGCACGAGCTGCCATAAAACCAGCCGTATAGTTTTGTATTGATGTTTTCTTTCAAGCCTGACCCTCTGCTTTCCGCAAATGACTTTTTCAGTTATTGATACCCGTCTCCCTGTTTGAACACCGGCGGCCAATATGGCAGGACAGGGGCTCCGGACTTCAATTTGAAGTCACAATATTCCCCGCCGGAGGCACAGGTCTGCTCACGGTACAGCGGCGCACCCAGCACCCCGAACATC
>JAJQCT010000001.1 GCA_021202555.1 Clostridiales bacterium | reverse complement strand
GCAAACGATATAACGGACATAAGCGCCGCAAATTTCATGACGTGACCGAAGCTTTTCGATATTTTCATCGCCGTGAGCGCGGGAAAGACAATGAGCGCCGACATCATGACAGAACCGATAAGATTCATGCCGATTACGACGGTAACGGAAATAAGAAGCGAGAGGATTATTTTATAAAACGCAGCGTGTATTCCCGTCGCCGCAGCGAAGCTCTCGTCGAAGGTAACGGCAAAAATTTTGTGATAAAATAGGGCGAACGCAAGCGCGACAACGACCGTGAGAATCAATGACGCGGCAAGCTCGCCGTTTGTCACAGTCAAAATTGACGCGGAGCCGAAAAGGCTCGCGCACATATCCGCGGTATAGCCGGTGGTAAAGCTGAAAATCAGCACACCGAGCGTCATCATTCCCGTTGAGACGACCGCAATTGCCGCGTCTCCCGCGACGCCGCGCTCCGATATATACATAAGAAGGAGCGACGCCGCCATAACTATCGGTATCGCGATTTCCGTTTTGAAGTTTCCCGTCGCATCAAGAAGCGTCGCGACCGCGAGTGCGCCGAAGCCTGCGTGAGCGAGTCCGTCGCCTATCATTGACATTCGGCGAAGCACCATCGTCACGCCGAGCATTGACGCGCAAATCGAAACGCATACGCCGACGGCGGCGGCGCGAAGAAATATTTTGAGAATTACGGGTGATGAGAGCATTTCAAAAAGTTCCATTTTTCAATATCACTTTCGCGTGGGCGAAAGTTCCCTTTCTTCGGAATTGTTATATTTCGCCTTCATTCGCGCCTGAAAGGCGCGACCACACGTCGGATTTCAGATATTCGTCCCGCGTTCCGTAAAAGAGCGGCGATTTTTTCATATGAAGTATGTGCGTCGCGTCCTCTGCCGCAGCCTGAAGGTCATGGGACACGGTAATCACTGTCACGCCGTCAATTTTGTTAAGCTCGTCCGTGATTTTGTACATTTCCGCGGTGACGACAGGATCAAGTCCCGACGACGGCTCATCGAGAAGCAGCAGCGAATCTGTCGCACACAGCGCCCTTGCTAAAAGCACACGCTGGCGCTGACCGCCCGACAGCTCACGGAACGAGCAGTTCTGAAGGTCGTGAATCCCAAGCTTTCGCATGGCGGAGCACGCTCTTTCCTTCGCATCGCGCGAATAAAACGGCAAGAGCCCCTCCCTGCCCGCGCAGCCCGAGATTACAACCTCGTACACGCTCGCGGGGAAATCCGTTTTCGCGTCCTTTTGCTGCGGAAGATAACCGATACGGTTTTTTTTAAGCCCGTCGCCGTACACGATTTTTCCGCGAATCGGCTTTATAAGACCGAGAAGCCCCTTTATCAGCGTCGATTTTCCCGACCCGTTTTCGCCGATGATATATAGGTAATCCCCTCGATTCACTTCAAAACTTATATTTTCTGCGGCTACATTATCCTCGTAGCCGAGCGCGACGTTTTCACATTTTATAAGCGCCATGGCATCTCCTTTTTTCGGGTTTCAATTATCACACAGGTTTCTGAGGCTTTCGATGTTTTCCGTCATTATATCGACGTATGTCACCCCGCCCTCCAAATCCTCCGCCGTCACATTATGGCATGAATGGAGCAAAAGCACGCGGCATCCCGTCGCCTCGGAAATTAAAGAGGCGGTTTTGCCCTCGGAAAACTCAACGATATAAACGCACGGGATATTGTCCTCGGCGACCATAGTTATCATTTCGGCTATGACGGCGGGCGACGGCTCGCTGTCTGACGAGCATCCATCAAGTGCTGCAATGTAGTCGATTCCGTAGTCGTCAAAAAGGTATTTGAACGGGAATCTGTCGGCAACGACGACGGTTTTTCCGTCAAGCGCCTCCGCGACCGCTTCAAATTCAAGGTCGAGCCGCTCAAGCAACGAAAGATACGCCTCGGCGTTTTCCCTGTATGCCGCTTCGTTTTCGGGATCAGCCGACACTATCGCTTCAAGAATAAGATTCAGGATTTTTATCGCGTTTTTGGGGGAGGTCCATATATGCTCGTCGTATTCGTCCCCGTCGTCGTCGAGAACGAGTGTCACCGCATCTGCGGTCGAGACTGAAATTATCTCGTCTCCGAAAAGAGCCGCTATATCCTCCGCCCACTCGTCAAGTCCGCTGCCAGTATAAATGAATATATCGGACGCGCCGACGTCGGCTATGTCGCGAAGCGACGGCTCATACGTGTGGCTTTCCGTTTCGGGCGACATCATCATTGAAACATTCGCCAGGTCTCCCGCTACAGCGCGCGCAAGGTCGTACTGCGGGAAAATCGTCGCGATTATTGTGAGCTTTTCGTCCTCGTTTTCGCCGCCGGAGGATGCCGCACATGAAAAAAGCGCCAGCGCGGCGGCGAGAATCGCCACAGCAAATGCAGCAAATTTAATCTTTTTCATGCTTTTTCGCCTCACACTCACGGCACACGCCGTACATTGTCGAGTGAATCACATCGACGGTAAATCCATGCTCTCGCTTTATATGCTCGATTGTTTCGTCCATGACATCGCAGTCAACGTGAAAGAGCTTTCCGCATACAAGGCAGCGCAGATGAAAATGCGAATCGCACTCCTCGGAGGATTTGATCATATACGAGGCGGGCATTCCGTCGCCCGTATAATATTTTACGATTATTCCCTCATCCGAAAACGCCGACAGCGTTCTGTAAAGCGTTGCTTTGCCCATTTTTCCGCCGATTTTTTCCTCAAGCTCGTCGGCGGTATAGCATTCGCCGTCATGTGATTTGAAAAAATCGAGAAGCTCGCGTCTCGGCTTTGTCGTGTATTTCAATTTCAGCCCCTCAAAAAATGAATTTGATTTTCAATTTCAATTTTAACACGTTTCTCGCAGAATTGCAAGGGGTTTCGCAGAAAAATTTTTATTTTTTTCGTTTTGACGCAAAAATCCCGCCGATGTCTCGTGCGGTGAGACATCGGCGTGGATGAGACTGTTCATATGCTGCACCTGCCCGGCTATTTCTTTTTAATTATCCGAACAATGATAACAGTAACGATTATAACCGCTACAATCAAGAGCGCGGGAATAATTAAATCGATGACAGAATCCATGAACTTTTCCATGGGCGTATAAACCACATCAGCGGGAAGAGTAAAAAATTTCATGCTCCGATACCTCCTTTTCAATCTTTTTTCAATGTATATTCCGCACAAGAGGTCACATCAGAAGTGACACATATAGCGCCTCGACAAGAATGCCGCCGAAATACGAAAAGCCGTTTGAGGTGATCGAAAACAGAAACGCCGGATGCGTTTCACGTCCCCATATGCGGTAAATCAGCCACTCCGCAAAAACGACGGATATTTCGATTATAGCTGTAAGCGCTGCCCCGCCGCCGAGAAGATAATAAAGGGAGACCGCTGTCGGATTCGTCACAGCATTGACCGCAATTATAAGCAGCGCGTCACGGAGGTTTCCGACGCCCCAGATCAAGGCTAAAAATCCCTCTAAAAGAAGCGTCAGCAGCAGCGAGACAGCGAGCGCTTTCAGCATTTTTCATGCTCCCCGCTCTCGCATTTAAGTCCCGCGAAAAGCAGCACGGCGGAGACAGCGGACGCTGCCGCCATTGCCCACGGCTCCGTCAGGAGTGAGGGCAGTCCGTACCATGTCGGCAAAAATCCCAAGAAGAGTGCGAAGGTCAGAAGTCCGAATGCAAATCCCTTTGCACCCGACAAAAGCCGCGCCGCCGCAAAGAGCGTAATCGGCATTGACATATTGAAAAGGAAAACCGCCGCCGTGCCTATTATGGGATAATCGGAGAAAAGATAGCATATCGCCGCAAGTCCGAGCGAGAGCGATGCCGACGCCCTTGCGCCGATAAGGTCACACAAAAATCCGCCCGCGGCTTTGCCGAGTATAAGGGCTAACGTCAGAATCAGCCCCCAGTGCCATTCGCTTTTCCACGAAAACGTCTGGTTAAAGCCCACATACGACCGAAGCACAACAACAAGCGTGAGAAGAACCAGCGACGATACCCCTCCCTTCGGAAGCGTAAGCTCCGGTGGGTCATTCTGCGATTGAAAGCCGTTATATGTATGTCGGCAGCAAATCAAAATCAGCGCCGCAAATATCAAAAGCGCTGTCGCGGGAATTGCCGTCGGAATCGTGCTGTCCTGACCCATGCTCATGCCAAAATAAAGTCCGAGCGCTCCGGGAGAGACGAAAATTCCGAGCGCGGACGCCCGATTTTTGCTGTCGTTGAGTACGTCAAGACCTCCGCCCACATGGAAAAGCCCGTTGCCGATGCCGGCAATTACCGACGCCGCGGCGGCGGGAAGAATCGGCAGAAACGCGCACGACACAAAAATGCATCCTATGGCGGCGAATACTCCGTTTCGGTTTTTATCGTCGCAAATAAGCCCGAAGGGCATTTGAAGCGCGAAAGCGCAGAAATTATAAAGAAGAAGGCAAAGCGGCAGACCTGTAAGGTCGAGCATTGTCCGATAAACCAGAAAAGCGCAGGAAAAATCAACAGCCGCGTGAGCTATGCTGTAGACAGTAAGCATTCGTTTGTGCATTTACATCACCTCCCTTCACCTTATATATAGAAGCCGCGGCGCGAATGTTACACGCTTTATGCAAATTCACGCGCGATTTTTAGCATTTCGTCAGATTTTTTCTCCATATCGGAAAGAAGTGCAAGCTGAGAGCGGCAGCGGGAGAGGTTTTGCCCGTCATATGAGGTTTTGAAATAAACATCGCCCGAAAGATAGTCCGTCAGGAACCGAAGCGCGCATTCATAAGTCATCATCATCGCGCCGACGTGAAGATTTTCGATTTCAGCGTTTGTAAGCTCGCCCGAGGTGCCGGCAAGAAATCCCTCCGTATACGCGCGGTAAAGCTCAAGGCTGCACGAAACGCGCGACGCGTCGCTCTCATCCTCAGCGCCCGTATTCGTACCCGAGCGAATCGAGTCACCGAAATCGTTCACTGAAAGCCCGGGCATCACAGTATCAAGATCGATGACGCAGACGCCGCGTCCCGTTTTCTCATCAAGCAGGACATTGTTGACCTTTGTATCGTTGTGCGTAACGCTTGCTTTGAGTGTGCCGTCAGCCTCAAGCGAGGCGAGCGTTTTTGAGAAATTCTCCCTTTTCAAAAGCTCCTCCGCCTCTCGTGATACTCCGCGCGCGCGATTAAACTCGTCGTTCGCAAGCGCCGTGCGAAATGCATCGAAACGCAGCGGGGTATTATGGAAGTTCGGAATCGTTTCGTGAAGCGTCCCGACCGGAAAATCGGTGAGCTGACGGCGAAAATTGCCGAACGTCCTGCCGATTTCGCGAAACTGATCAAGGGTTTCGACAAAATCGACGCTTTTCGTATTTTTGACGAAAAGTCTCATGCGCCACACACCGCCCTCGCTGTCGCGGCAGTACGCTTTTCCGTCATCGCATTTCAGCATTTTCAGCGCCTCGCGGTCAGGATCGCCGCCAAGCAGCGATACCTTTCGGCGAATCCATTCGCTTACAGCCTCGATATTTTCGGAAAGCGCGTCGGGATCGGTGAAAACTGATGTGTTTACGCGCTAGAGAATATATTCCTTCCCGGATGCGGCGACACGGTAGGTATCGTTTATATGTCCGCGACCGTAAGGCGAGGCGATGGAGCCGTGCGCGCATTCGCCCGGCAAAAAGCGCTCGATTATGCTGTAAAGTTCATTTTCAGATGTCATATAGTCATCCTTTCAAAGTTATTTTTTTCGTAAAAGCGAGAAGGTTTTTGTTATCACCATATGGAATTAACCGCAAGATTCAATCTTATAAGTTCCCTTTTCAAAATCAACGGTGACGGTAGTTCCGTCCTCAAAGGTGCTTCGCTGGAGCCTGCCCGCGTCGTCGAGCGTTTCGTGATTTGTCAGCTCGCAAAACGCAACCTTTTCGTGAAGCTTCGACACGCTGCGGCAGCGGTTTATATCCTCCTTGAGAGCCGCGCGATTTTCCTCACCGAAGGCGCCGTCCGCTCCCGGGTACGCGCCGTCCCTCAGAAGATACGGAATCCCTCCGTTGATGAGCGCGTAAAGCATATAATCCTCGCCCGCGCCCTCGTTTTTCTCCATAACCCACGGCACTATAACAGCGTCGTGATATACAAGGCTGAAAAGCGGCACGGGGATTCCGCGCTTCGGGCTGCCTGCCGGGCGCATCATGAAATCATACGGCGCGTAGTGGCAGAACACGAGACTGCCGACGCTCCAGTCGGCAACCTCCTCAGAGCTTGTAAGTATTCCCTTCGAGAGCAGGTACTCAAAGCATTCGCCGCGATATGAAAGGCATTCGCGCCGCGTCATTTTATGGTGCGGATTTGCGCATTCATCGCCCTCGTTGCAGGTAAAAACGTCGAGATACGCGCAGTCAAGGCTTACGCCGTTACGCGCGATTTCCTCGAAATTCCGCCTGACGTAATATGGCGCGTTCGAGGCGCATAGATATTTCTGGCGTCCGCCCGCCCATGTGCTGTGACCCGGGATTTTGCCGTCGGGATTCATGCAGGCGTATTCGGGGTCGAATGTCGCGGCACTCTCGTAATAGTCGCGGTACTGGTCGTGTATTCCGAAAAGATAACCGCACTCGTGAAGCGTATCGGCGAGGGATTTCATTCCCTCCCATCCGCCCGCCTCGCGGCACGCGGGAGTGTAATCGGGATGCTCGTTGTCATATCCCGGCTGTCCCCATCCGTCAAGGTGCAGATATACCTTTTCGGCGCCAAGCTCGCGCAGAATTTTCACTTCCCTTTCTCGAACGGAAAACGGAGTGAGCGAATAATTGTTTTCGGGATGCTCACCATCGTAAAATCTCGATTCGGGAACGACGTTTTTCTTTATTCCCGTATGGACGACGGACGCGCCGACAAGGCGAAAAACACTCGGATTTTTCGCCGCTTTTTCGCGAAGAGATCTGAAAAGTCCCGTCTCCTTTGAATATTGTCGGTACACCTTCGCTACACCCGCATAAGTGCAGCCGTGAAGAAACGTGTATCTCATAACCCGACGGTAATCCATCCGCCCGAGGCTCGGTTCAAAGCGCGCGCCGACGTGCGTGAATCCCCCGCCTTTCGGATGCTCCGCTTTATATCTGCCGTTCCACGGCGTTACACAAATCGCGATATAGCCCTCGCCGTCTTTAATCTGCGAAAACCATGGCATATACGCGCCTGCCGTTCCGAACATTCCGTCAAAGGAAATGCCGCCAATGGGCGTTTTCCATGTATTCGGAATCATCAGTCCCTGCTGCTCGGTCAAAAGAGTGTACCATGTATCGGACGGCTCGTCAAATTCAAAGGCGGCGGGAAAATCGACGGATAAAATGCCGCCGTCAGGCTCGCTTATCGGAATCCACTCGAAAAAGACGTTTCCCGAAGCGCCCTCAATCCATACAAATGTTTCAAAGATGATATTTTCGCCGCAAAAGCCCTCATATCGCGAGAGAATACCGCATCCGACACCGTTTTCGACAGGTTTGTGCGTAATTTTTTCAGCATCGGTGAAATATTTGCGCTCGCCGCGGCAAACAAGGCTCGGGGTTTCGCGGAATTTCCACCGCTCGGGGTCGCCGTCATCCCCGACGGCAAATTTTTCCGTTCTCTCGTCAAACGAGAGCTTTATTCCCTCAAGCTCAAGCCTTATCATAAATCAAGCTCCCTCTTCATAGCATATCGCCTCATTATGTCTGCGTACCACGCGAAAATCTCCGTGATATAGCGAAGATCGCCCTCCTTGCCGTCGCGCCGCCAAAGCTCACCGTAGCGATAAAGCAAGCCTTCAAGACGCGCGGCAATTCTGGCTCCTGCGCACTTGTCAAATTCGCCCGCCGTATCGGGATAAAGCATATTCTTCATGTAAGCGCCCGTCTCGTTCCACGCACGGATTATCTCAATTGAAAGCACGGCGCGCCCGACAATATCGCGGCTGCCGCGAATGCCGGCTGAGAGCACGCGGATTTCATTTTCAATCGGTATGAGCTTTTCGCTGTATACGCGCGCACGTTCGGGGTCGAAATCGTCAAACCAGCTCTTTATATCATCGCCGCGCTCAACCTCGCCCTTTATGTGGACGACATATCCCCATCCGAACGCGCAAAGTCCCGACGCCTCGCCGAGATATGACACGATTTTTCCCGACGGGTCGCCGAATTCGAGTATTGAAATTTCGCGGTTAAGCTCGTCGTATTCGGGAAGCTCGCCGCTCCACGCGCCGACAGCGCCGTATATAAGCCCGGGTACGGAGAAAATGGGCTGATTTACGTGTCCGCAGTCGCCCCAGTCAGTGTTGAGAAGTCCGACCGCTCCGTATTTTTTGCCGTGGCTCGTCATGCGGCTGATATTGAGATAAGCGGTGTTCATTGAGTTTATCCACATATTCCATCCGGCAACGCCCGGGCAGACGTACTGCGTCGCTCCCGCGTCGGAAAGTACCTGAGCGTCGTATTCGTTCTGCACGGGGCTGTATCCCCAGTTGAGGCAAATTACTTCCTTCGGCAGCTCAGATATAAGCTCGGGGCAGCGCGTGATTATGTCGCCCCAGAACATCGGGGTTTTGCCGCGCTTTATAAGAAAATCGAAAAGCTCCTTTATGTAATCGACGTAAAGCCTGTCAACTCCGACTCGCTCGGAAAGCTCACGTGACCTTCCCTGTCCGAGATCAAAGGTTTCGTCGGCGCAGATATTGAATTTATCAGACCTGAAAAGCGACATATACTCGGAAATCATCTTTTTTATGAGAGGGAGAGCGCTTTCATTTGAGACGTTTATCGTGTGATGCGCCATGCGCTCCTCAAAGTAGAAAGGATGGTTATGTCTGTCGCTGTCCGGCAGCTCGCAAAGCTCCGAATAAGTCACGGTCGAGAGCAGCTTATAAAGATGTCCGAAGCTTGAAAGGGACGGCACAAGCTCGATTCCGCGCGCGGCGCAGTAATCGTCCAGCGCGAGAATTTCGCTTGCCGTCAGCGGCGTTTCATCGCGCCAAAGCTCCGATATATCGCGGAAAAGATACGTATGCTCGATATAAAGCTGAAGCTGATTTATCTTGTAAAACGAAAGCTTGTCGGCAAGGCGGAAAAGTTCATCGAGCGTATCGACCCTGCCGCGCGTTATATCGTGATAAAAGCCGCGGTTTTCAAATACGGGAGAATCATTTATTTTCAGATACGGGAGACGCGAGCCGCACTGCCGCACTATCTGCCGCAGCGTCGCCGCGCCCCAGCCGAGCGAGTCGAGCGACCCGCCCTTTACCGTGACACCCCGCTCGCTTATCTCAATACTATATTCGGACGGCGAAATTCCGTCGTCAATCGAAAGTGAGAGGTCGCCGGGCTTCGCTTCCCCGCGCGTCACGGGAAGCGAAAAGCCCGCCGCGTTTTCAAATTCGCGGGAAAGCTCGTCCGCATACACCGACGCGCCGCGCGCGGTGTCATTAAGAATCACAATCATTGATGAAAGCGGGACCGTGAAAATTCCGTCGGTTTTCTCGATTTTTTTCGGATTCGGAATCAAAATAAGGTCGTTCATGTCGTCACCTCGCAAAAAAATTTTATATGATTTTGATTTTTATAATCGTGTCGGCGCATTCGGGGAGATTTTCGGGAAGGGCAAACGTGACGCCGCCGCCGTCAATCTCAAAGGAAACGCGGTCGCCGCCAAACGTCTCCGCCGAGACAATTTGTCCGTCGGGGAGCGGAAGGGTCATGCCGCGGAATTTTTCCCTGTCAACAACGTGAAGGTACACGTCCTCTCCGCTCTCTGTGCTGCCGTAAACGCCGTCAACCGGCTGCCATACGCCGCCGCGCGTTCCGTAAAAAGCCTCGCCGTATTTTGACATAAAAGTGCCGAGCTTTTCAAGAGAGGTAACCACCTCGTCGGGGACGCGCCCGTTTTTATCGGGTCCAATATTAAGGAGCAGATTTCCGCCCCGACATGAAGCGTTCGCCATCATGCGTATGAGATAATCGCCGGAGTATACCGGGTCGCCCTCTCGATAGCCCCATGAGGCGGCGACAGACATACACTTTTCCCACAAATACGGGATAATGTCGCCCGTCACAGGATGCGCTCCCTCGTCCGTGAGAAAATCGCCGCGGTAACCGGAGCGGGGGGTCACCATGATTTTCGGCTGAAGCTCTCTCACCATCTTATTCATTTTTATCGGCTCCCAGAGCCACGCGGAGTCGGCGTCAGTGCCGCTGTGTGCGAGCCAGCCGCCGTCATACCAGAGAATTTCGATTTTGCCATACTCCCCGCAAAGCTCGCGAAGCTGTCCGTATGCCTGTTTTTTCATTGCAAGCGCGCTTTCGGGCTTTCCCTTCGGGTCAAAGTACCCCTCAAAGCGCCAGTCCATCGGCGAATAGTAAAGCCCCGTGTGAAGCCCGTGCCGGCGGCATCCGTCGGTGAATGCGCGGACGTAATCGGCTCTCGCGCCATAGTTTGCGGAGGTGAAGCCGCCGGCACTCGATTTGCTGTCCCACATCGCAAATCCGTCGTGATGGCGCGCCGTCATGACGGCGTATTTCATGCCAGCGCCCTCGGCAATTTTCATCCAGTCCTCGATTATCTCGTCCGGGCTGCGGTCGGGGACGAATTCCTCGGCGGCAATTCTTCTGTATTCCTCGGGCGGGATTTGCTCGTTATAATACGCCCACTCGCCATGCCCTATCGCCGAGTAAACGCCCCAGTGGATGAAAAGCCCGAGCTTCGCATCGCGCCACCATTTTGTGTCCTCCTCATCAAGATGAAGCGACTTTTCATCGGGAAAATTCATTGTTCCGAGCGAAACGGAGCTTTTGAGCATAGACCTCAGCTCCGCGCCCGTCATTTCATGTTCGGACATGAGTTATCCTCCAAGAGTGTTTTTTCGTATATATTCTATCATATATCGTGCAAAAACGCAAATATAAAATAAAAGGCTTCGGCAAACAAAAATTCTCCCGCGGGTTTTCCCCGCGGGAGAAAATTTTATTTTCGCATAGCACGCCGCTTTGAAAAATTACTTCTTTTTCACAACAGCGCAGCCGAATACAGCCGTTACAGCTACGATAACAGCAGCAGCGCCGAGAGCCGAGCCGCAGCCCGAGCTTGAGGAGGTATCCTCTTCCGTTTCAGCAGCGGTGGAGTCGCCGGCAGTCGTAGCAGCATCCTCAGTGTCGGCAGCCGTGGATTCAGCGTCCTCGGTTTCCGTTCCGTCGTCAGCCGTCGTATCAGCCTCGGTCGTATCCTCTGTTTCATCCTCGGTGTAGTATGCCGCGTAGAGAGCTGCTACATCATCCTCGGAGAAAGCATAATCCCAGATATAATATTCGTCAAGATAGCCCCAGAAGTTCTCTGTGCCGACAGACGTCCATGTAGCCGTGCCTATAAGAAGGTGGCTTGCTTCACCGAGAATCGTCGGAAGGTCGATACCATCTACGTCGGAAAGGTCAGCCTCAGCCCAGTACGCGCCGTCCTGATAAAGCGTCATGCCGGTCTCGTCGTAAACAATCGTAACCATCTGCCAGTCGTCGCCGTAGGTGAGTCCGCTTGTAATGGACGTGGTACGGGATGATGCGCTGTCAAGATAGTAGCGCTCAACCGAAATAGAACCGTTGAGAAGAACGCCCAGATACTTCTCCGAGAGGTACGTCTGAACGAGAGGTTCACCATCGTCATCAGAGGGAACAGCGAAGAACGCCCAGCATGTGGAAGCGCCGTCCGTGTTTACCCAGAAGGAAACGGTAAGAGTTTCAACATCCGTCAGAAGCGAGGTGCCGTCCTCTTTGGTGACTTCGAGCCAGTAAACGCTGTAGTCGCTGCTGTCGTCGAGAAGCTCAAGGCAGCCTGTGGAACCCGGGAAATCGTCGTCGTCCTGCGACGCAACATCCGAGTTGATAACGGCGGTTGTTTCAACCTTGTTTCCGTCATCGTCATACGTGTAAGCCGTAGCTACGGCTCCGCCGCCGGAAAGTCCGGTGTCCGTGTCGTCGAACGAGAAATACGCGATGTAATCACTCGGTATTACGCCCTCGTCCGCCGATGTCATAACAGCAAAAAGCGTCGAAACAAGCGCGATTGCCATTACAACTGCAACAATTTTCTTCATTGTCTTTTCCTCCAAGACATTTTTATTTGCCCGGGCGTCACGCCCGCGCATTGAAACAATGTAAATATAGCACAGTTAATCGGAGTTGTCAAGCATTTTTTCAGGTTTTCACAAAAAAATCAGATTTCATGCCTATTTTCTGTGGGAGAGCCTTCCTTTGATGCGCCACAGAGGTAGGAGAGCGACGTATTGCTTATTCCGAGGCGCTTTCTCACGCGGTCGTTCGGCATTGCCTTTGTCAGAATAACTGCCGCGCCCTCAAAGGAGAGCGTGTATCTGCTTCCCTTTCGCGCAAACGGCACGGAAATCACGCGCACGCCGCAGAAGGCGCAGCTTACGCGCGGTCGGCGGCAATGAACGAAGGAGCGGTATTCGAGCATATCGATATGACGCCAGACACGCTCGGATTCCTCGCGGTCGTATGAGCGGCAAATTCTTCCGCAGACGGGACAGGTGAATTTTTCATGCGGTGCGGGTACTACAAATATGTGAAATTCCCCGCTTTTTTCGTCGAAGGCAACATTTTCGACACGCCACCCGTCCCCGAGGGAGAGAGAGGATGAAATCGTATCCATCATATTTTTTTCATCGTTCATAACAGCCTCCCGTTTACTCGAGAATATCCGAAAGAATATAGTTTGACACAAACATCCCCTTTGTCGTGAAGCTGTAAGACCTGCCGTCATAGCGCATAAATCCGCCGCTCAGATATTCGTCAAGCCTCTCCCCGCAGAGGGATTCAAAGCTTCGACCGAACGTCGAATGAAACTGTTCGGCGTCAATTCCCTCCGCAAGCCTCATGTGAAGCATAACGTATTCGCCGAGCCGCTCGCGCGTCGTAATATTCTCGAATTCGGCAATCAGCTCATCGGTTCAATCGGGATTGAGATTGCATTCGATATAGTTTTTTACGCTTTTTTTGTACGAAAACCGAATGCCGTCAAAGTATGAATGCGCGCCGGGACCGAATCCGAGATATTCCTCGCATCTCCAGTATTTGAGGTTATGCCTCGGCTCATACCCGCGTCTTGCAAAATTGCTTATCTCGACCTGATCGAAGCCCATTGACGAAAGATACCTGACGGCGTAGTCATACATAATAAATTCCGTTTCCTCGGGCGGAAGGGTGGATTTCAAATCCTCAATCGTGCGGAATCCGCTGTCCTTCGGGTCGTCATCGTAAAGCTTGAGATTATAAAGCGAGATATGCGTCGGGCGGGGCTTCAGCGATACGACGTAGGAAAGCGAATGCTTCCATGTGTAAAACGTCTGCTTCGGCGTTCCGAACATCAAATCGACGTTTATGTTGCGAAATCCCGCGTCCCGCGCGGCGGCGTAGCTTTTCTCAAAATCGGCACGCGTATGTATTCGTCCGAGAAGCGACAGCTCCGCGTCGCTTGCCGACTGTAGTCCGAGGGAGAGCCTGTTCACACCCGCGCGGAAATACTCCGTGAGCGTCTCGGTCGAAACGGTGGCGGGATTCGCCTCCATCGTAAATTCAACGTCATCCGTGACATGAAAGACGGATTTCACGGCGCGAATCAGGCGGAGCATATCGTCCTGCGGCACGACGGTGGGCGTTCCGCCGCCGATATAAACGGAATCGACGGAATATTCGCCTGCCGCAAGCTTATACTGCTTCATATGCGCGATTAAGGCGTCGATATAGCGCCCGTAAAGCCCGGGATTTTTCGACGTAACCGAATAAAAGTCGCAGTACCAGCATTTTTTGACGCAAAAAGGAATGTGGATGTAAACTCCGAGCTTTTTTTGGCGCTTTTTGCCGAATAAGAGTTCCATTACGTCAATCCTCGTCGTCGAGCCGCAGAACCGCCATGAACGCCTCGGGCGAAATCTCGACAGTGCCGAATCGGCGCATTCTCTTTTTGCCCTCTTTCTGCTTTTCAAGCAGCTTCTTTTTCCGCGTGACATCTCCCCCGTAGCATTTGGCAAGGACATCCTTGCGCAGCGCCTTGACTGTTTCGCGCGCGATAATGCGCGAGCCGACAGCAGCCTGAATGGGAATCTCGAAGAGCTGACGCGGGATGTTTTCCTTCAGCTTTCCCGCAATTTTTCGCGCCTGCGTGTACGCTTTGTCCTCGTGAACGATAAACGTAAGCGCATCGACGGGGTCGCCGTTCAGAAGGAAATCGAGCTTTGACAGTCTGCTTTCAACATATCCGGCGGGCTCATAGCTCAGCGACGCATATCCGCGGCTTCTGCTCATGAGCGCACCCGAAAAATCGTAGATTATCTCGTTTAAGGGAAGAGTATAGTGAAGCTCAACGCGGCGGCTGTCTATATATTTCATGTCGTGAAATGTGCCGCGCCTGTCAGAGCAAAGCTCCATTATGCCGCCTATATATTCGGACGGGGTGATGATGCTCGCGCTTACGATAGGCTCATACGCCTTTTCGATTTCGTCGGGCTGCGGATAATCGGACGGATTATCGACGCGGACAGTCTCACCGTTTCTCTTTTTTATCTCGTAAATCACGCTCGGGGCGGTCGTTATGAGGTCGAGCGAATACTCGCGCTCAAGGCGTTCCTCGATGATTTCCATATGAAGCAGTCCGAGAAATCCGCAGCGAAAGCCGAATCCGAGAGCGGTTGACGTCTCGGGCTCAAAGCTTAAGGAGGCGTCGTTGAGGCGAAGCTTTTCAAGCGCGTCGCGCAAATCCTCGTATCTCGCACCGTCAACGGGATAAATTCCGGCGAAAACCATCGGCTGTACGGCTTTGAAGCCCTCAAGCGGCTCCTTTGCCTGCTCTCCTGCGTGCGTCACGGTGTCGCCGACGCGCGTGTCGCCTATGTTTTTGATGCTCGCCGTGATATATCCGACCTCGCCCGCCGAAAGAGAGCCGCATTTCACCATCGAAAGCGGCGTCATGTATCCGACATCGACGACATCAAATTCCGCGCCCGAGTTCATCATCAAAATGCGCTCGCCCGCGCGAATTGTACCTTCCATAACGCGCACATAAACGACGACGCCAAGATAGCTGTCGTAATAGGAATCGAATATAAGCGCGCGAAGCGGCGCGTTCTCGTCACCCTGTGGGGGCGGGACATCGCGCACTACGGCTTCAAGAACGTCGCGGACGTTTTCGCCCGTCTTTGCGGAGACTGCCGGACAGTCCATCGCGGGAATGCCGATAACGTCCTCGATTTCTGCCCTCACGCCCTCGACATCGGCAGACGGCAAATCGATTTTGTTTATTACAGGCACGATTTCAAGATTCGCGTCGGCGGCGAGATATGCGTTCGCGAGCGTCTGCGCCTCGATTCCCTGCGTGCCGTCAACGACGAGAAGCGCGCCTTCCGACGCGAGAAGCGAGCGCGATACCTCATATCCGAAATCGACATGACCCGGCGTGTCAATCAGGCAAAGCGAATAGGTCTGCCCGTCGGAGGCGGTGTATTCGAGCCTCACCGCGCGCGCCTTAATCGTAATTCCGCGCTCGCGTTCAAGCTCCATGTCGTCGAGAAGCTGCGACTCCATCTCTCTTTGCGGCGCGCCGTGCGTTATTTCGATTATTCTGTCGGCAAGCGTCGATTTGCCGTGGTCAATGTGCGCGATAATCGAAAAATTGCGTATTTTACTCTGTTTTTCGCTCATTTCAAAATTCCCTGCATTCATGTATCATATATCATAGCCCGGGGACGCATCCCGCAGACTGTACTGCGACAAAAGCTCTTTGTAAACTGTAACATCCTCGCTGTAATCGTTCATCAGATTCGTAAAGACGTAATCCGCCAGATTATCCTCGAAATCCTCAAAGAAATCGGCGTTTTCATCATCCTCCCACGGCGTTCCCGTTATTTCATAGCGTTTGAGAAAATGCGTTCCGTACTCCGTCTCAATGCATATTATATCACCGATTTCCATTTCGAGCGCCGCCTCGACAACCTCGTCGATGAAGTTCTCCATGCCCTCGTAGATATAATATCCTCCCTCGTAGAGCTGGTCCTCCGAATAAAGGTTCCAAAGCTCCTCAAACGACGTTCCCTCATCAAGTCCCTCTTTGACTGCGGCGATGATTTCCTCCTTTTCGGCAAGCTCATCGTCCGAGAGATCAAAACGGTAATATTCGCCCGTTTCCTCGTCGTAAAGGTAATTGCCGTCGGAGTCGGTTTCGTATTTGAATTTGTTGTTGACGTAAAGATGCCCTATGAGAGCGTAATTTTCCTGCGCGTATGCGAGGGCTTCCTCGTCGGATACGTCTAAAATCCCGCTCGCGCCATAAAGATATTGATATGCATACGATATTTTCGCATCGATGACATAAATATCGTAAAGCGTGTCGGCGTCGATTCCGTAATCCGAGAGATATTCGTCAAAAGCGTCCTTGTCACCTCCGCAAAGGTAATAGCAAAGCTCATCGATTCCGTCCTCGACCTCCTCCTTCATCGACGAGGTGAACGTCAGTCCCATATAATCGAAAAGCCATGCTGCGACGACGGTCTTTTTGAGATTTTCGATAATTACCTCGGTGAAGTATTCCTCATATGTTATGCCGTCCTCAGTCAGGCTGTCCCAGAATGCGTCGGTGTCGGACACCTCCGAATATACCGAGAGAAACACCGCCTTATAGTGCGAGAGATAGTACATATACATCGGAGCCGTTATTTTAACATCGTCATACTCTATCAAAGCAGGCTCCGTATCGGCGCACGATGAAAAAAGCACCGTGCATGACGTCAGTATGAGAGCCGCCGCCAGAATCGCGGACAGCGCCTTTCTTTTTCTCATAAATCTCTCCTCCTTCATTCCCTGTGAGTCGAATATACGCCGACGAACCTGAGCGCGGCTTCGAGCGGCGTCACTCTGTGACCGACCGTCACCTCAAGATACGGGGTCGCCGCCGAAATAACGCGCAGACGCGAGCCCATACCGCGGCAGCATTCGTCAAGCTCGCTCCACGCGCCGTATGAAATATCCTTTGGTTTGATATTGAGCTTTCCCGAGCGCTCGTCAATCGACAAAATTCCGCATTTTTTTGAAACTGCGCGAAGATAAGCAATCTTCAGAAGATTTTCGACCGCCTTCGGGGGAGTGCCGTATTTGTCAGTCAGCTCGTCGGCGATGTCGTCCTCGTCCTCCTTCGTTTCGATTCGGGCGATTTTTTTATAAAGCTCGATTCGCTCGATGCCGGAGCTTACGTATGTTGCGGGCAAGAGCGCGTCGGCGGCAATATTGATTTTGCATTCGGCAGGAGGCTCGGGCGCTTTTCCTCCGCGCTCCTCGATTACAGCCTCCTCAAGCAGCTTGATATATAAATCATACCCGACCGCGTCAAGATGACCGTGCTGCTCCGCACCGAGAAGATTTCCCGCGCCGCGAAGCTCCATATCGCGAAGCGCGATTCTGAATCCCGCGCCGAACTCCGCGTATTCGCGGATAGCCGAAAGGCGCTTTGCGCCTATTTCGGTGAGGGATTTTCCCCGTCTGTACGTAAAATACGCATATGCTCGCCTCTCCGAGCGTCCGACACGTCCGCGAATCTGATGAAGCTGCGAAAGTCCGAATCTGTCCGCGTCCTCAATGATGAGCGTGTTCGCGTTCGGCACGTCGATTCCCGCCTCAATTATCATCGTACATACGAGAATATCCGTCTCCCCGTCAACGAGCGACTGCCATATGTCCTCAATTGTGTCCTTTTCCATCTGTCCGTGAGCGACCGTGACCCTCGCGTCCGGAAAGGCTTCATTGAGCGAGGCGGCGACGGTGTAAATCGAATCTATTCTGTTGTGCAGATAAAAAACCTGACCGCCGCGGCGCAGCTCGCGCCTTATAGCTTCGTTTATTATATCCTCGTCAAATTCCGTCACGTATGTTTCGACGGGAAGGCGATTTCCGGGCGCATCCTCAAGCAGCGACATATCCTTGATTCCGTTCATCGCCATATTGAGCGTTCTCGGAATCGGCGTCGCCGTCAGCGTCAGAACGTCAACTCCGACTGAAAGCTGCTTCAGCTTTTCCTTCTGCGCGACGCCGAAGCGCTGCTCCTCGTCGATAATCAGAAGCCCGAGATCGCGGAACTGCACGTCCTGCGATATGAGCCTGTGAGTGCCTATCAGAAGGTCGATTTCCCCGCGGCGCAGCCGACGCAGAATTTCATCCTGCTTATCCTTTGAGCGAAGCCGCGAAATCATTTCAACCGTCATCGGATAGGGACGAAAGCGCGCAGACGCGGTGCCGAAATGCTGGTATGCGAGAATCGTCGTCGGCACCAGAAACGCCACCTGCTTGCCCGCTAAAATCGCCTTAAACGCCGCGCGAAGCGCAACCTCAGTCTTGCCGAATCCCACGTCTCCGCAAAGCAGCCTGTCCATCGGGTACGGTTTTTCCATATCACGCTTGATTTCATTTGCCGCCGCCTTCTGAGACGGCGTTTCCTCATATTCAAACGCATCCTCGAATCCCGCCTGATATTCATCGTCGGCAGGAAAGGCGAATCCCTTTGTCCGCTGGCGCTGTGCATAAAGTGCGATAAGCTCCTCCGCCATATCGCGAGCCGCCGCCTTCGCGCGGGACTTTGCGCGCGACCATTCGGCGCCGCCCATTTTTGAGAGCTTAACAGTGCCGTCCTCGGAGTGTGAGCCTATATATTTTGAGAGCAAATCGAGTGCGTCTGTCGGCAGAAAGAGCAGGTCTGAGCCAGCGTAGCGGATTTTCACGTAATCGCGCGACACGCCCTCCGATGTAAGCGTCTCAAGCCCCATGTACTGTCCGATTCCATACGATGCGTGAACGACGTAATCGCCCGGCTTTATTTCATTATACGAAAGGATTTCCCGCGTCTTGCTCGCCTCGCGCTTGTCGCGGATTTTGCGTGCGCGAGGCTTTTTTGCGGATTTTGTAAACGAAAGAAGCGCAAATTTCTGAAGCGGCAGCTCGAATCCGTCGGCACAGTCCTCACCCCATACCACATATACGACCGACGGCTCCATTTCCGACGGAGAAAGCTCGCTTTTTGTCACGGCGGGAATACCGCTGTCAATAAGGGATTCGCACGTCACACTCGCAGCAGCCTCGCCCGCAGTCATGACGGCGATTCTGTAGCCCGCGCGGACAAAGCTCGAAATATCGTCCGAAAGAAGCGATATGCTCCCGTTATAGCTGACGCCGCGCCGGCAGGTAAAGCCGTAAACACCCGCCAATTTCATTCCCGACAGACCGACCGTCGAGAATACGTTTTGATAAATCACGGCGTTTTTCCCTGCAAAAAGCTCGAACTTGTCCTCGCGCAGCGAAAAATCCGCAAGCTCCTTTGATATAAGTCCTTCCGTGATTAAATATTTTATATCGTCATCAAGCCGTGAAATGTAAGCCTCAAGACGCTTTTTTATATTCCCGTACTCCGTCATTATAACGGCGCGGCGGGATTTCATAAAGTCAAAAAGGCACTTGCCCGATTTTCTTATAAGCGCGGAATATTTATCTGCAAACGGCAGCGGCAGACCTGCTTCTGCCGCCTCCGCCTCGGAGTGAAGCGCGGCGCGCGCAGAATCTTTTTTTGCAGAGGATGCAAGGCGACTTGCAGCCTCGGATATGCGCTCCCGCGCGGCGGCATCGGCATAAAGCTCACGGACGGGGAGAATCCTCACGACCTCCATCTGCTCAACCGCGCGTCCCGTCTCCGTGTCGAAAAGAGCGATTCTGTCAATTTCGTCGCCGAAAAATTCGATTCTGATCGGGCGGTCGGGGTAGGTATAAATGTCAAATATATCGCCTCTCACGGCAAAGTGACCTACTCCGCCGACAGCGTCTGTCCTTGAATATCCCGCAGTCACAAGCCTTGCCGCAAGCGCCTCGTGCGTAATCTCGGCGCCGAGAGACAGCTCCGTCGAGCGCACTGCAAGCTCATCCTCCGAAATCGTATATTCGAGCGCCGCGTCCGGCGTTGTCACGACGGTAAGCGTCTCATCCCTCAATAATTCGTCAAGCGCCGCGATTCGTATCATTTCCGCCTCGTGAGAGGACGTCACGGCGTGATACATAGGCTCCTTATAGGGAAAATAGACCGCTTTTTTTCCCGCAGCCGAAAGATAGCTTATAATCCGCGCGCATTCACCCTCGTCGTGCGATATGATAAGCGCACCGAAGCCGAGGGAATTTACGTCTGATATAACCGCGTCGAAAAATGCGTAAGCGGCACCGCCCGAAAGTCCGGTGACTGCCGTCGGATGAGGATTTTTCGCTGTGAGCTGTCCTTTGAGCGTGTCGCGGAAATATGAATATTCGCGTTCGGCTGCAAGCGCCTCCCGCCTGAAATCAGTACTTATCATAAAAATTTCCGTCAGCTGCCGTATTTGTTCTGTGCCGCGTCCGCATCTCCCGAAACGATAAGCGGCAGCGCCTCCGAGGCGCGGGAGAGCGCATCGAATATCAATTTCTCGTCGCCCTCCGAGAAATTTGAAAGCACCCAGTCGGCAAGATCCCATTCGGGAGAGGGCTTTGCGCCGACGCCGATTTTGATTCTCGGGAACGCATCGGAGCCAAGCTGATAAATTATGCTTTTCAGCCCGTTGTGCCCGCCGTCGCTTCCCTTTTTGCGGATTCTGAGCTTCCCTGTCGGAAGTGAAATGTCGTCGTGAATTACAAGCACACGTTCGGGCGGGATTTTATAAAAATCAGCAGCCTCGCGAATCGCAGTTCCCGAGCTGTTCATATATGTCTCGGGCTTCATGAAAAGCACTCTCACGCCCCCGACCGTAAAATCCCCCGTAAGAGAATGAAATTTCGCGCGGTCAATCTTAAATCCGTGCTTTTCCGAAAAATAGTCCATGAACTGAAAGCCCACATTATGACGTGTGCGCAAATAGCGCTCCTCGGGATTTCCAAGTCCCGCCGCAATAAACGTAATCGGCTCGGCTGCTGTCGCTTCCCTTTCCTTTTTCAGCCCGTCGAATATATCAAAAATGCTCACATTAACCCCCGAGGAAATAATCGATTGCCGCACCATCCGCCACAGCCGGCGCGGCTTTGCTTCTCAACTTACTATATTACCACATTGCGGGTTATAAATCAAGTCGCAAAATGTTAAGACATTATGAAAGTCCGGGCTGCGCTACGATGCTTGCAGTTTCGCGACAAATATGGTATAATAAGACGTTGAGAAGCGGTCACAGACCGTTTCTCAAGTCTGTCAAATATTCGATTTTAATCTATGATTCAAATCGAATATTTGCGGTTTTGCGCTCGATATGGTATAATAATATTGATAGACGAAGCACAGCTTCGTCAATCAAGTTAGATGAATATTGCGTCGCGCGCAATATTCACGGTGCAGTGTTCAATTTATGATGTAATGACAGACTGCGCGGCGAGACGAGGATTCGTGCCGCAATTTTGCGGGAGCTAAAGCACTGTGAGGTGATGAAGTGGACAAAAACGGAATAATTCAAATGGTTGAGCAGAAAATAAGGCAGGCGATAAACGATTTCGGGATGTCGCCTCGCATGAAGGGCATTCTCGTCGGATATTCGGGAGGAGCCGATTCGAGCGCGCTGCTCTACTTTCTTTCAAAATACGAAAAGGAGCAAAAAGACGTAAAAATCGCCGCCTTTCACGTAAATCATATGCTCCGTGGGGACGCTGCCGACAACTAATAACAATTATAACTCGCAATTAGCAAAAACATAAAAGTTGAGTTTTTCTCGGAACGGGTTGACGTTGGCGAGGTTGCAAGGCGCGAGGGTAAGGGTCTTGAGGAGGCGGGAAGAATGGTGAGATATTCCCTTTTCCGCAAAAAGCTCGAAGAGCGCGATGACCTTTCTTATGTCGCGCTTGCGCATCACGCCGAGGACAACATGGAGACGGTGATATTCAATATGCTGCGCGGCGCTGGAACGCATGGCTTTGCGGGGATTCCCCCCGTGAGGGGCGAATTTATAATACGTCCTCTCATTTACTGCACAAAGAGCGAAATTATCGGATACTGCATAGCAAACGACATTCCCTACGTCACCGACGCGACAAACGCAAGCAACGATTACACACGAAATTATATAAGAAACGAGCTGATTCCGCGTTTCGCGAAAATCAACCCGCAGCCGGAAATGGCGGTGTCGAGACTCTGCACGTCGCTTCGAAGCGACGACGCCTACATTCACAGCAGAGCGGCTGCGTTCGTTGCGGAAAACGGCATAAATTATCGCTGCGAACGCGCGCTTCTCGCGGAGCAGCCGAATGCAATGCTTTCGCGCATTCTCTGCCGTATGTACAAAAACTGCGCCGCAGCCTTAGGGATATCGGATATACGAGTGCATAACGCGCTCGATTACACTCACATAACGGCGGTGTCGAGGCTTATAAGGGGCGGCAGTATGCACACGCGCATCTCGCTTCCGCACAAAATATGCGCCGCGGTTGACGGCGACAGCTTCTTTTTCATGAGCGAGGACGAATATCTTCAGAAATACGAATACTTTCCCGATTACAAGATCAGACTTGATTTCGGAGAATACGACGTACCCGAAATCGGGGCGAAAATCCTCCTGTCACACCTTCCCGACGAGGAATTTGAGCTTAAGTATAAAAATATTTACAGAATATTTATACACAAAAGGTTTTTGCCTGATAAAATATGCGGTAAGCTTTATATAAAGAATCGAGAGGCGGGAGACAAAATTTATCTTCGCGGGATGTCAAGGCTCACGAAAAAGCTTTACTGCGAGAATAAAATTCCCATCGACCTGCGCGCGCTCATTCCCGTATTCTGCGACGACAACGGAATACTCTGGATACCGAATATCGGCGTGCGCGACGGCGCGGAAGCGAGCGAGCGCGGCTCGATTCACATTTACTGCGCGTGCTGTGCGCGCCCTGATGAGGAGGATTTATGAGGTCAACGCATGACGACGTTCTGAAGGTGCTTATCTCCGAGGACGAAATATCAAAGCGCGTAGGTGAGATTGCCGTACAAATAGACGAATATTACTCGAAATCCGACAAAAAGCTTTTGCTTCTCGGAATACTGAAGGGTTCGGTCGTCTTTATGGCGGAGCTGATGAAGCGGATTGAGATTCCCGTCGAAATCGACTTCATGAAGGTTTCGTCATACGGGGGTTCGACGGTTTCGTCGAAAAATCTCACGATTCTGCTCGATCTGAACAGAAAGAATCTTGAGGAAAACGACGTTCTGATTGTAGAGGATATAATCGACAGCGGGCGAACTCTTTCGTATCTTGTCGATTACATAAAGCTAAAGGGAGCCGCGTCTGTCAGAACGTGTACTCTGCTCGACAAGCCCTCACGGCGCGAGGTTGATTTTCTGCCCGATTTCTGCGGCTTTACAATTCCCGACGAGTTTGTGATAGGATACGGGCTTGATTTTGACGAAAAGTACCGCGCACTTCCCTACGTGGGGATTCTGAAGCCGGAGCTTTACGAAAAAAGGTAAGCAAAAAAGAAAATTGTTATATACTTTTCGATTCGACAGTTTACTTTCCGTTTATATGCGGAATGTATAATACAAATGACAGCAAAAGAGCGGCAATAACTTCTTTTTTGCAAATCATATAAAAATATTTCCGAAACGGGGTCATTGCCTGACAAATGAAGAATAATTTGAAGATTATCATTTTTTACATTGTGCTTATCGCGCTTATCATCCTTGCAACCGCTTCGCTTTTCAGCAGCACTACGAAGGAGACTTTAACGTACAGCGAGGTCGTCTCGTATTTTACCGACGAAAAGGTTGCGGCGTTTACGATTGACGGCGACAATGAGCTGACAATGTATCTCTACACTGATTCCGGCGATATTTCATCAACGCCGGTAACATATGAGCTGCGCGATTTCAGCGTATTTTACTACGATTTGTCGGAGCTTATCGCAGAGCAGTACGAGGCGGGAATAATCCAGCAGTACGATTACCCCGCGCCGACGGAGCTTCCTTGGTGGGTGAGCTTCCTTCCCTATCTCATCATTATCGTCCTCTTTATTGTTTCGTGGATGTATATGATGAATCAGGCGACGGGCGGGAGAGGCTCGAAAATCGGTAATTTCGGAAAAAGTCACGCAAAGCTTGCGAGCGACGACAAAAAGAAGGTTCATTTCCGCGACGTCGCGGGAGCGGAAGAGGAAAAAGAGGAGCTGCGCGAGGTCGTGGAATTTCTTAAAAATCCCGCGCACTTCAATAAGCTCGGTGCGCGCATTCCGCACGGAGTGCTTTTGGTGGGTCCTCCGGGTACAGGAAAAACTCTTCTCGCAAAGGCTGTTGCGGGAGAGGCTGACGTTCCGTTTTACTCGATTTCAGGCTCTGATTTCGTTGAAATGTACGTCGGCGTCGGCGCATCGCGCGTGAGAGATCTTTTCGACAGCGCGAAAAAGCATCCCGCCTGCATCATATTCATAGACGAAATCGACGCTGTGGGACGTCACCGCGGTGCCGGTCTCGGCGGCGGTCACGATGAGCGCGAGCAGACGCTCAATCAGCTTCTCGTCGAAATGGACGGCTTCGGCTCAAATGACGGAACGATAGTAATGGCGGCGACAAACCGTCCCGACATTCTCGACCCCGCGCTTTTGCGTCCGGGACGCTTCGACCGTCAGATTACGGTCAATTACCCCGACGTTAAGGGACGCGAGGAAATTCTCAAGGTTCACGGGCGCGGAAAGCCGTTTGAGGGCGACGTTGATTTTAAGACGATTGCGAAAACAACCGTAGGATTTACGGGAGCCGACCTTGAAAATCTCTTGAACGAAGCGGCTCTTCTTGCAGCCCGCAAGGGCAAATCCCTCATAGGAATGACCGATATTGAGGAGGCGATGATAAAGGTTATCGTCGGTCCCTCGAAGCATTCAAAGGTCATCACAGACAAGGAAAAGCGTCTCACGGCGTATCACGAGACGGGTCACGCTATTGTGACGAAATTTATTCGTCCCGAAACGCCTGTACACCAGATTTCAATCATACCGAGCGGGCGCGCGGGCGGATATACCCTTTCGCTCCCGAAAAACGATGCCTCATATCAGTCAAAGAACGACATGAAAGCCGAAATCACGACGCTTCTCGGCGGTCGTGTCGCGGAGCAGCTTATTCTCGGCGACATTTCGACGGGCGCTTCAAACGACATTCAGCGTGCCACATCGATTGCAAGGAATATGGTTACGAAGTACGGTATGTCTGAGGCTCTCGGTCCTATTGTATACGGCGGTGAGCATGACGGGGATGAGGTATTCCTCGGACGCGATTTCTCATCAGGACGCAACTATTCGGAGGAAACAGCGCATTTAATCGACGTTGAAATCAAGAATATAGTCGAGTCCGCTTATGCAGATGCCGAGCGTATTCTGACGGAAAACATGGATAAGCTTCACTTCATAGCGAAATATCTCATCGAGCATGAGATTATGGATGAGGAGCAGTTCGTCGCAGCAATGGAAAAGGACGACATTACCTATGAAGAGCTTGACGAAATGGTTGCCGAAAAGAGACGCCGCAGCGAGGAGGAAAACGAATCGAGACGCAAATATCTTGCGGAGCTTGAAGCAAAGGAGCGCAGGAATTTTGAAAACACACAGCCTGCTGACAGTGAGGCTGCACGTCATGGAGGCAGCGGTGACAACGGCGAATAAAAAGCGCCAAAAAACATGAAATTCGTCATAACAAGTTGACAAATATACTTTTATGTGATAGAATAAATGCGTTGGCAAAGTTATGCTCGAATCAATTTATATTTTCCAAAGGGAGGAATCAAGGATGAAAGCAACAGGAATTGTGAGAAAGCTGGACGAGCTTGGAAGAATCGTTTTGCCCGTTGAGACGCGCAAGATGCTTGATATTAAAACAAAGGATCCCGTGGAGCTTTATACTGAGGGAGAAATGATTATTCTCAAGAAGTGGACTCCGGTTTGTATGTTCTGCGGAGGCACAAATGATGTGGGAGAGTACGGCGGCAAGTATATCTGCAAGTCGTGCTGCGAAAAAATCGGCAAGGAATTTGCCGAGTGAGCTTAAAAAAGCGTACTTAAAAAACATTCGGATGAGACATCCGAATGTTTTTTTCTGCTATTTTTAGAATACAAGCTTTTCTTCAATGTAGGCGGGCACCTCGTCGATTTTGATTCTCACCTGCTGCATCGTGTCGCGGTCGCGCACCGTCACGCAGCCGTCGTTTTCAGAATCGAAATCGTATGTGACGCAGAACGGCGTTCCGATTTCGTCCTCACGGCGATAGCGCTTGCCTATTGACCCTGTATCGTCAAAATCAACGGAGAAGCGCTTTGAAAGAGACGTGTAAAGCTCCGATGCCTGCTGCGTCAGCTTCTTTGAAAGCGGAAGCACTGCCGCTTTGAACGGCGCTATCGCGGGATGGAAATGAAGCACGACGCGCGTGTCGTTCTTTTCCTTGTCAACGATTTCCTCATCATACGCATCCGTCAGAAGCGCAAGCACCGTGCGCTCAACACCGAGCGACGGCTCGATTACGTAGGGGACGTAATGCTCTCCCGTTTCCGCGTCGTAGTATGTCAGATCCTTGCCCGACGATTCCATGTGGCGCGTAAGGTCATAGTCAGTCCTGTCGGCAACTCCCCACAGCTCGCCCCATCCGAACGGGAACATGAACTCAAAATCCGTCGTCGCGTTTGAATAAAACGCAAGCTCCTCAGGCGAATGGTCGCGCAGACGGAGATTTTCATCCTTCAGTCCGATTGAAAGCAGGAAATCATGACAGAAGCTGCGCCAATAGTCAAACCATTCAAGGTCGGTTCCCGGCTTGCAGAAAAATTCAAGCTCCATCTGCTCAAATTCGCGCACACGGAAAATGAAGTTTCCGGGAGTGATTTCATTTCTGAAGGACTTCCCTATCTGTCCGATTCCGAACGGAAGCTTTTTTCTCGTCGTGCGCTGCACGTTCGTGAAATTTGTGAAGATTCCCTGCGCAGTTTCAGGTCGCAGATAAACGGTATTTTTCGCGTCTTCAGTGACTCCCTGAAACGTCTTGAACATCAGATTAAACTGTCTTATGTCGGTAAAATTGTGCTTACCGCAGGCGGGACACGGTATGTTATGCTCCTCGACGAACGCTTTCAGCTCCGCCTGAGTGAACGCATCTATCGTCTTTTCAAGCACATATCCGCTCTCCGCGCCCCAGTCCTCAATGAGCTTGTCTGCGCGGAATCTCTCGTGACATTCGCGGCAGTCCATAAGCGGATCGGAAAAGCCCGAAAGATGTCCCGTCGCCGCCCATGTCTGTGGATTCATGAGTATAGCCGAGTCAAGTCCTACGTTATACGGATTTTCGCGCACGAATTTGCGCCACCATGCGTTCTTGACGTTATTTTTCAGCTCTGCGCCGAGCGGTCCGAAGTCCCACGTGTTCGCAAGTCCGCCGTAAATTTCGGAGCCGGCGAATATAAATCCGCGATTTTTGCAGAGCGCAACGAGCTTGTCCATCGTTTTTTCAGTGTTTTTCATAAAACCTCCGTTTGCCGTTCAATCGGCAGTCGTTATATTGTTGTAGGTGCGGAACATTTCATATGCCGCCGTAATATCGGGAATAATGCAATTTTCGCCCGCAAGAGTTGACGTCGTCCCGGGATATGAAAGCGTTATGACCGTAAACTCGTCAAACGCGAGGAAAAGCCCGAGCTGCGAGGTAACGTCCCCGACGGTCATATTCGTTTCGACGTATGAAAGCGCCGACGTAAACAGCTCCGATGCGCGCGTGATATATGATGTTGTAACGGCTTTTTCAAGTATTGCCTTGCCAAGGCTCAGAATCACCGCTTCCCTGTCGATTGTCGAGCCGGATTCCGTGTCATAGTGAAGCAGCGCGAATATATTCGACGAATTTATCGTCTGCACTCCCGCGCTTATCGCAATATAGGTCACAAGATTGCGCTCAGCGGCGGTTTCGTCGTATTCAATGTCGGTGTCCTCCGCTGCCTCCGCTGCGTCGGACGAATAGTACGGATTCAGAATATTTCGCGGTATGGTGATTTCAACGCCGTCGATTATATCAAGAAGCGAGCCTGCGTCCGTTACATTTGCGCATATATAGTAATCGATTTCGACGGACGTAAGATAGCTGACGTAATCGACAATCGTCTCAGCGCCGTATTTGTCATAAAGCGTTCCGAGAAGATAATAAGTTCCGTTCACTGATACGCGCGTATTGTACGGTATGCAGGTGAATGTTACGCGGCGGGACTCCTCATTGACGCAGATAAGCATCATCACGTCCGCGTTTTTTGTGCGAAGCTCTTTTGTCAGATAGCCTATCGAGGAGGAAACAGTCAGACTTGAAAGATTGTCCGTATAATCGTTGAAATCGTCGGGACGGTAATCCGTGCCGATAAGGAGAATGTTGAACGATTCTCCGTCAAGATCATCATAAACGACTGGTTCCTCCGCGACATCCGATGTCGGGTCGGTTTCATCCGTTCCTTCCGTGTCCGAGGAGGTATCTTCCGTTTCGACATCCGATATGGCTGTGAGATTGTCCGAAATAAGTCCTACTATATAAACGGCGGCAATTCCGAAGACTACCGCAGCAATGACAAACACTACGACAAAATTTCGTACCGCGTCAAGCATTCTCCATCCTCCGTGCAAGCTTTATTTTATATGAGAGACGCAGACAACATAAGACGGCTTGCCTTTGACGCCGCGCCCGTTTTTCGGTCGTATTAGTATAACACATTCGCACGCGAATGTCAAGCAAAGAGCGAGGGCTTTTAATCTTATTCGCCCTGTTTGCCATACGTCGGACGGCTGTATAAAGCTGAAAGCAAAAAGGATGATGACAAAAAGTAACCCCTCTCCCTTTTTCAGCAGGCTGAACTTAACATATTTTATCAAGGAGCGGCTTCACATCATGAAGCCGCTCCTTTTGCGCTCATTCGGAAGTGACAGCTTTTTTGTCACAGCAGCTTTATTCCGTGCGCCTCACATTCGCGGCGCGTATCGTCGCTCCAGTACGAGGACTGTACCTCTCCGATGTGAGCTTTGCGCAGGAAAAACATACACATACGGCTCTGACCGATGCCGCCGCCTATCGTATACGGAAGCTCGCCTTCCATAAGCGCGCGATGGAACGGCAGATTAAGACGTTCCTCGCACCCCGCCGTGCGAAGCTGTGAGATGAGCGATTCCCTGTCAACTCGGATTCCCATCGAGGAAAGCTCAAACGCGCAGTCGAGCGTCTTGTTATAAACGATGATGTCGCCGTTGAGATTCCAGTCGTCATAGTCGGGCGCGCGTCCGTCATGAGGCTCGCCGGAGCGAAGCGCTCCGCCTATTCCTCTTATGAACACGGCTCCGTATTCCTTCACGGCGCGGTATTCGCGCTCGCGCGGCGAAAGCTCGGGGTATTTTTCCTCAAGCTCGAGCGCTGTCGTGAATGTGATTTCCTCAGGCAGGAGTCTGCCTATAAATTCGTAATCGTCGATTATATAATTTTCGGTGTGTCGCAGCGCGCGGTAAATCCTGCGCACAAAGCGCTCGAGAGTCTCTACGTTTCTCTCGTCGCGGCGAATCACGCGCTCCCAGTCCCATTGATCGACGAAGATTGAATGAAGATTGTCAGTCGCCTCGTCGCGGCGTATCGCGTTCATGTCGGCGTAAAGCCCCTCACCGGGCGCAAAGCCGTATTCTGCGAGCGCCATTCGCTTCCACTTTGCGAGCGAATGCACAATCTCCATTTTCTCGCCCTCGGACGTTTCAAACGCCACGGGACGCTCGACTCCGTTAAGATTGTCGTTGAGACCGCTTGTACTCTCTACGAAAAGCGGCGCCGAAACGCGCGTTAAATTGAGCTGAATCGCAAGATCGCGCTCAAAAAAATCCTTGATTTTCTTTATCGCGACCTGCGTCTGACGCATCGTCAGAATAGAGCGATAATCCTTCGGAATAATGCACATATCCTTCATAACCTGAATTTCCTTTCGGGTATTATTGTATAAAAGCCCCGCGCCCCGTCAATAATCGGAGTATGAAAGCTTTATTTCGGGAGAGATGATAATTTTGAAAAAACTGCTTGTTTTCGCGTCAGCCGTGCTGCTCCTTTTCGCAATATCCGCCTTTATTCCCTCGTGCTCGGAGATGGCGATTTACGACGACGTTATAAGACTTCACGTTCTTGCCAATTCCGACAGCGAATACGACCAGTCGCTCAAGCTTTATGTGCGCGACGCGGTTTTATCGTATGTTGACGGCATAATCAGCGCCGCCGATAACAAAGAAGAAGCGGAGGCGCTGATTTCAGATGCCACCGCAGAAATCGAATCCGTCGCCAAAAGCGCTGTTACCGAATATGGCGGGGATTATGATGTAACGGTTACACTCTCAAAGGAGGAATACCCGAGAAAGTCCTACGGTGCCGTCACACTTCCCTCGGGAACGTACACGTCGCTCCGCGTCATGATAGGCGACGCTAAGGGCGCGAACTGGTGGTGCGTGCTTTTCCCGCGTCTTTGCACTTCCTTGGCGCTCGAAGCAGCAAGCGATGATGAATGCGCGGAAAGCTCAGACGAAAACGGTTCATCTGCCGATGAATCAAGCGAGGATGAGGCGGCGGATGAGGAAGAATACGTCGCCGCAGGCTTCACGCCGCCCGAATACAGAATAATCACAAAAAGCGATGACGAGGTAACCTATACGGTAAAATTCAGGATAATCGAAATTGTCGAGAGCATTATCTCGGCGTTCGGGAACTAATCCTCAATATCGCGCAGATACTTCATGTATATCGTGCCGTCCTCGCGCTTCATGTAAAGCGATTTATACGACGCGGTAAGGTCGCCCCCGTCATCGGCGGCGCCCGCCTCCGTCAATGTAAATTCGACGCGATAGGTGTTCTGCGTTTCGACTGCCGATGTAACTGTTATTGTGACGGGCGGGCTGACAGCCTGCCCCGTCGTCGTGTATGCCTCAACCTTTGAAAGATAGATGAAATGCACCGTTCCCGTATGCTTTACGCTCATGTCCCCGCCGAAGCTGCTGTAAACGCGGCTTTCATAATCCGACGCGGGAATTAAAATCGTTATGCTGTACTGCGGATATTCCTCCTCCGCAGCTGCAAGAAGCTCCGAATTTCCGCTGTAGGACGCATAGCTTGTGAGAAGCATATAATTGAGAATCGCGTCGCCGTTTCCCGACGCGGCGGCTCTCGGATTTTCAAACGGCTCAATGTAAACGCTGTCGTATATGAGCATTGAAATTATAGTTTCAATCTGCGAATATACCTCGTCCTCCTCGCTCACAGCAGAAAGAATCGTCTCGCTTTCATAATCGTTCATGTCAAAGCCGAGAAGCGTCATAATGCTGCTGTAGGCGTCGTCAATCCCCGAGCATGACTGAAGGCACAGAGCAGACGACATCGCAAGTGTCAATATAAGTACTGCATAAATAAAACGTCTCATATCATCTCTATCAAAAATCTATTATAAAACTGCGCGGTGCGGCAAAAATTAAAATAAACGGAAAGCGCTTACGAGCGGACGTCCGCAAGCGCTTTTTCAAGCGCGCGCCTCACGTCGGCGTACATATAAAGCGAGCCGAAAATATAAAGCGGTCGGCTGTTTTTTTCGGCGTCGGCGACGGCAAGCGCCACGCCCGCCTCGATACTGTCACACGGCACGGAATCGACACCCGCGCCGGCAAAGGCGTCGGCGTATGCATCCGCTCCAAGCGAGCGGGGATTGTTCGGCTTTACAGTAAATACGCGCGCGATTTTCGGCGACGCAATATCGACCGTTGTTTTATAATCCTTGTCGGACATGACGCCGGAAAGCGCCGTAACCTTAATATCCGGAAAGAGCGCGGATAAACTCTCGACAGCGGTGGTCACGCCCTGCGGGTTATGCCCGCCGTCATATATCACCGTCGGCTCCCTCGACAAAAGCTCAAACCTCGCGTGCCAAACCGTCGAGGAAAGCCCGCGCCTGATGTCGCCCTCGGTAATGTCAAATCCATGCGACGCGAGTATTCTTGCCGCCTCAATCACCGCTGCCGCGTTTCGCGGCTGATAAAGCCCGGCGAGCGGGATTTTTACGTCGTGTAAATCGCCGAAATCAAAGACGCTGCCGGTGACCGACGTTTCCTTCAATTTAATCGCCGAATAATCGGGCATATAAAGCTCGCATCCGAGAGACGAGGACACGTTTTCAATCACATCAAGCGCGTCGGCAGCGCTCCCCGCGAAAAGCACGGGCGAGGGATATTTTATTATTCCCGCCTTTTCGCGCGCTATTTCGGGAATGGTTTTACCGAGAATCGCCGTGTGGTCGAGCGAAATTTCCGTGATAACAGAAAGCACGGGAGGATTTATTATGTTTGTCGAATCGAGCCTGCCGCCAAGTCCCACCTCAAGCACGACTATATCGCACTTCTTTTTTGCGAAAAATTCAAACGCGGCAGCCGTTATAAGCTCAAATTCCGTCGGTGGGTCGTCCATGCTGTCCGCCAAGGGACGGATTTTTTCGATTATTTCCGCAAGCTCATCATGAGACACGGGCGTGCCGTCAACAGACATTCTTTCCGTAAAATCCGTGACATACGGCGAGATGAAAAGCCCAGTTTTATATCCCGACGCCGTTAAAACAGACGAAAGCATCGCGCAGAACGAGCCTTTTCCGTTCGTCCCCGCAACGTGGATGAATTTAAGTCCCTGCTGCGGATTATCAAGGCGGCGGCAAAGCTCGCGGATTCGCGAAAGCCCGGGGCGGCTTCCGCGCCAGTTTATCGAGTGTATGTATTCAAGTGCGTTTTCGTATGTCACGACATATCAACTCCCGATTTTTTCAAAAGTCCTACAATCTGACCGTTTCTCATTAAAAGCCTAATCGCCGTAAACTCAACCACTCCCGCAAGACACGACATAAAGGCGCCGATAAAAATTCCGTACCACGGCATACCGAAGGTAAACATTTTCGCGGCAGATTTAATCATGACCTGACCTACAAGATGAGAGAGTGCCACGGCGGTCGCGTACTGTACTATGCCATGCTCCCGCATGATATAGCGCGATACAATGCCTGCCGTTGCGCCTACCATGGCGGCGCCCAAGGAGATAAGCGGATTGAGTGCGCCTCCCGAGAAAAAGCACGAGAGCGCGTCCTCAAGAAGTCCCACGGCAGCTCCCGCAAGAGGTCCATAGACGATTCCCGCAAATATCACGCCGAGATTTTCAAGTGTGAACCTATAGTAAATCTGAAACGTGAAAAGATTCTTGCACACGATTCCGAGAACGACGGAAATCGAGGTGAGAACGGCTAAAATTGTGAGGCGGTGAACCGCGTACTCACGCGAATAAGGTTTTTTTTGCATTTTGATTACCTCCTATGCAAAATCGTCATTGCAGTCGGAGGCAATACCTCTTAACTTGCAACAGCGGGATGCGGCACACGCACCGCGCAGGTATGCTTCGTCCGCAGGGCAACTCCCCGTCCCCGCGGCACTTCACGCGCGCGTGCCTACTCTGTAAATTTGATTTTATAAATAAATAAAATCCGTAATTATTCGCCGAAGCCCGATATATCGACATCGGGTCCGTAAAGCTCCATGAGCTTTTTGTTGAATTCCTCGGCGGTGTTGTAGCCCATCATCTTCTGGCGGTTGTTCATCGCGGCGATTTCGATTATGACCGCGAGATTTCGCCCTGACCTGACGGGAACTGTCGTCGTAGGTATTTTTATTCCGAGAATATCCGTGAACTCTGTCTCAAGCCCGAAGCGATCGTACATCTTGCCCTCAACCCATGTTTCGAGCTTGATTATCATGTTTATCTTTTCCGACTGCTTGACGGCTCCCATACCGAAAATGCGCCTCACATCGACAATTCCGATTCCGCGAAGCTCGACGTAATACTGTATCAGCTCGGGCGATGATCCGACAAGCGATATAGCCGACACGCGCTTGATAATTACCGCATCGTCGGCGATAAGCCTGTGACCGCGCTTGATAAGCTCGATTGCAGCCTCGCTTTTGCCGATTCCGCTGTCTCCGAGTATCAGTATTCCCTCGCCGTACACCTCGACAAGCACACCGTGCATCGTAATTCTCGGCGCAAGATGAAGATTCAGCGACGAGATGAGCGCGGACATAAACTCACTTGTCATTTTTTCCGTTTTAAGAAGCGGAACCTCGTAATATTCCGCAAGCTCCACCATATCGTCAAGCGGCTCGTTGCCACTTGTGAGAATTACTGCGACGGGACGGCGCGAGAAATACTCGATTAAAACCGTCTTGCGCTTCTCGGTATCCATATCGCGGATATAGGATTGCTCGACGATACCGACAAGCTGTATTCTCGCAGGCTCAAAGCGCTCAAAATACCCCGCGAAAGCAAGTCCCGGGCGGTTTATCTCACCTATTGTTATGCTTATGTTTCGTCCGTTGTCGGGAAGATACGACACTCCGAGCGAAAATTCATCGATTATTGTACCAAGATTCACGTAGGGTCTGTCAAATCCCATATGCGCACCAAATCCTCTCTCGTTATCTACGCATAAAAGTATATCACATACCGCGCTCTTTTTCAATACACGGATTAAAAAAAATAAATTTCCCGCGGGGAAAATCCGCGCGTGCGAGGCTGAAATTTCGGTCATCGACGATAATAATGCACCCGCTTTTTTATTTTTCCATTGAAAGTTTTGCCGCTTTGTGCTATTATAATATCAAAGCAAACAAATGCCGTTTTTATTCGGCAAAGAGGAGGACAAAAATTGTACGGTGACACGGACACATACGGCTGTGGCTGTATGACGGAAATTCATCAAAAGGTGCTGACGGGAGAGAGGGCGCTCTTTTTCGGTCACGACCTTAAAATATACGATACCATTTTCGAGGACGGCGAATCTCCCCTGAAGGAGAGCCGGAACATTGAGCTTTACGGCTGTATGTTCAAATGGAAGTATCCGCTCTGGTACGCAAAGAACATAAAGGTGAAGGATTCGACATGGTTTGAGATGGGACGCGCGGGAGTATGGTATACGGAGGACATAACCGTCACGGACTCGGCGATTGAAGCGCCGAAAAATTTCAGGCGGTGCCGAAACCTTACACTGAGAAATGTATCGTTTCCGAACGCGGCTGAAACAATCTGGAGCTGCGACGGCGTAACTCTCGAAAACGTGACGGCAAAGGGCGATTATTTTGCAATGAACAGCAAAAACATGAAGGTTTCAAATCTCACCCTTCACGGAAATTACTCGTTTGACGGCTCCGAAAACGTGACAGTGGAACATTCGCGGCTTCTCTCAAAGGACGCTTTCTGGAACGCGGACAACATAACCGTGCGCGACAGCTTCATTTCGGGAGAATATCTCGGCTGGAACTCGAAAAACCTCACGCTTGAAAACTGCACGATAGAAAGTCTTCAGGGGATGTGCTACATAGATAATCTCGTTATGAGGCACTGCAAGCTCATCAACACTACGCTCTCATTTGAATATTCGACGGTGGACGCGGAAATCGACAGTAAAATCGACAGCGTTCTCAACCCCTCGGGCGGAATAATCCGTGCGGAAAGCATTGAAAATCTCATAATCGAGCGCGACAGGGTTGACCCCGAAAAGACAGTTATCATATGCAGGAACAACTGAGGAGGGATTTTTTATGAAATACGATTTTGACACCGTTGTCAACAGACGCGGTACGGATTCAATCAAGTGGAATGTCGGGGAGGGCGAGCTGCCGATGTGGATTGCCGACATGGACTTCCCCGCAGCTCCCGCAATCCGTGCGTCAATCGAAAATCGTGTCTCTCACGGGATTTTCGGGTATAGAGACATCTCCGACGAGTGGTATTCCGCGTACATAAACTGGTGGCACAGCCGTCACGGACTTGAAATCAAGAAGGAATGGATGATTTTCAGCGTCGGCGTTGTGCCGTCGATTTCAAGCATCGTCCGCCGTCTCACAAATCCCGCCGAAAAGGTTCTGCTGCAAACGCCCGTATACAACGCATTTTTCCACAGCATTGAGGATAACGGGCGGCGCGTAATCGACAGTCCGCTCAAATACGACGGCGAGGTCTTTACTGTTGATTTTGACGACCTTGAAGCAAAGCTTTCAGACCCCGAGACCACGCTTATGATTCTATGCAATCCGCACAATCCCGTCGGCAAGATATGGGACGTGGAAACGCTCGCGCGAACAGGCGAGCTTTGCCGCCGCCATCACGTCACGGTGATTTCAGATGAAATACACTGCGACATAACCGACCCGGGCGTCGGATATGTGCCTTTTGCATCAGTTTCCGATGTGTGCCGCGATATAAGCGTGACGTGCGTCGCGCCGACAAAGGCGTTCAATATCGCGGGACTTCACTCCTCCGCCGTAATCGTGCCGAACGAGGGGCTGCGGAATCGTGTAAAGCGCGGACTTAATACGGACGAGCTGTCCGAGCCGAATTCATTCGCCGAATGCGTCGCTGTTGCTGCATTCAATGAGTGCGGCGAATGGCTTGACGAGCTTCGGCAGTATATTTACGAAAACAAAAGGATTACGGAGAAATTCATATCCGAGAATATTCCCGAAATCAAAGCAACGTCATCCGACGCGACGTATCTGATGTGGCTCGATATGTCCTCGCTCGGCGACGACTCGAGAGCAGTCGAGGAATTTATACGAAAGAAAACGGGACTTTTCCTCACCGCGGGCGAAATTTACGGCGGCACGGGCAATCGCTTCGTTCGTCTGAACGTCGCCTGTCCGAAGGAAACGCTTTACGACGGACTTGAAAGGCTCAGGCGCGGAGTGAAGCTCTATATCGAAGAGGTAAAGTAGAATATATTTCGTCGCCGAACCTGAATATTTGCGGCACGGTGCGCGGAATGAAATGTCTTTACTCATACTGCGAAAAAATCCCCCGAGGCGGAGCACTCTCCGTTTCGGGGGATTTTGATTTTTTCGTTATCTACTCCGCGGAACCCGTTGTTTCCTCGGCAGCACCTGTCGTTTCCTCAGGCTCGGTCGATGAGCCTGTTGATTCGGCTGCTGTCGTGTCGGATTCTGTCGGTGAGTCCGTTGTCGTTTCCGATTCGGTCGTCGTCTCCGTAGTCCGAGCCTCGGTTGTCTGAGCCGATGCAGTCGTTTCGGGCGGCGAGGTATCGGTTGTAACCTCGTCCGTTAGTGCCTCCGTCGTGACCTCATCCGTCGTTACAGTGAAATCAATGCCCGACGAGCTTGAATAGTCGTAATGGGTCGAACAGAATCTGTTAAATGCACTTGACACGCCTGACGTACCGCAGTACTCGCCCGTGGAAAGCATATTCTCAAAGAATGCCTTCGACGAGTCGGCGCTCGGCTTGACATTTGAGGATAGCTCGCGGTAGACGTACTGCGCGTCCGTTATTGTTACCTGAATCGGGAAGCTTCTGTCCTCCACCCGTATCAGTGCGTATTCGACAAGGTTGCTTTCATTACAGTATTGGCTCGCGACGCCTCCCGTCGTCGAATCGTAAAGCACGAGAACGTGAGTTTCGCAGTCATCTGTCGGGACTGTCTCGGTTGTGAAATATCCCGTCGCACTTCTTGAGCCGCGCGGATCCTTCGCGCAGGTACTCGTGTATACGTCGCCCGAATCAAGACAGTACGTTGCCTGAACAACGCCCGCCGCGACCTCAAATGTCTTGAGTTCCTCAGTCCCCGCTTCAACCGCATCGAATATTTCCTGATGCACCTGCGTCATTATTTCATCCCATAGCAGCATCGCGGGGTTAGTACTGTATCCCGATAGCGTTTGGTTCTGATCGTACCCGAACCACACGCCGCAGAGATAATACGGCGTATATCCTATGAACCATCTGTCATAGTCCGCTGTCGTCGTTCCGGTTTTGCCCGCAACGTCGATTTTGCTCTTGAGCGTCAGAGCCTTCGCGGTACCCGTATCAACAACTCCCTCGAGCATCTTCGTCATAATAGACGCATTTTGAGCGCTTATGACAACCTCGGCGCTCGATTCGGTTGAAAGCACGACGTTTCCATCCGAATCCGTCACGGTAAGGTACGTTCTCGATTCGTTGTAAAGTCCGCTGTTGGCAAATATCTGGTAGCCCGCAGTCATCTCGCGCACAGTGACGCCGTATGTGAACTGACCGAGCGCCAAAGGCGAGAGCGCCTTGTCTGTATACGTCACGCCCGCATCGTTCGTGTAGCTATCAATAATCGAGGTGAAATGAAGCTTTTCGGAAAGGAACTCAAAGGATTCGTCAATTCCGAGGTCCTGAAGCACCTTTACGGCGACAGTGTTCTTTGATACCGTGATTGCATCATACACGGTCGTCAGCCCCGCATACCTGTTAGGATTGTTCTTCGGCCACGCAACCGCATCCGAGACATCCTCGTAGTCGCCGAAATCCACGGGCGTATCGTCGTAGACGGTACTCCATGTGATAATTCCCTCCTCGAGCGCGGGCGCGTAAACAGACAGCGGCTTGATTGACGAGCCGCACGGTCGCGTCGCCTGTGTTGCCCTGTTGTAAACGCGCGACGCAGTTTTCTCGCCACGCCCTCCGACAAGAGCAAGAATATCGCCCGTATACGGGTCCATTATTACCGCCGCCGATTCGGGCAGTATGCCCGTACCGTCATCGGCGAAATACGAATCATCCAGATATATCTGCTCAAGTATCGTCTGAATATCCGGGTCCATGACCGTATAAATTTTCCATCCCGCAGTATAGAGCTTGAGGCTTGCGACTGCGGTCGAGACATCGTACTGCTCCGCATAATCGGCGATAATATCCTCGATAACGGCATCCGTGTACCATGTGTTCACGCTCGTCGCGACTGAGGTCGTAGTTTCCGTGTAAAGCTCAAGGTCGGCGTAATAAACCTCGTCGTATTCCGCCTGCGTGATATATCCAAGCTCAAGCATTTTGTCGAGAACGTCCTGCCTGCGCTCCTTGTTGTTTTCGGGATAATTTATCGGGTCATAGTAATACGGCGATTTTGCGATAGCGGCGAGGGCGGCGCACTCGATAAGCGTAAGCTCGCTTACATCCTTGCCGAAATACGTATAAGCCGCACTCTGCACACCCGTGCAGTTCTGCGAAAAGCTTATGATATTCAGATACATCGTGATAATCTCTTCCTTTGAGTAGAGACTCTCGACGTTTATCGCGCGCAGAATTTCCTGCACCTTTCGCTGTATCGTGAAATCATCGTCACCCGTTGAGTTTTTGACAAGCTGCTGCGTTATCGTCGATCCGCCGAAGGTGTCCTTTAAGTGCAGCACCTCGTTTGCCGCCGCGGCGACGGTGCGGAACCAGTCAACCCCGTTATGGCTCCAGAAGCGCTCGTCCTCAATCGAGACAAAGGCATTGATAAGATCCTCGGGAAGCGATGAATAATCCGCCCAAATGGAATATTCGTCGCCCGCAAGCACCTGATCCTCGATTTTGACGGCGGTGCCTATTCTGTTCGTCCTGTCGGTGTAATCCATATAATAAAGCTCAGAGGTCTGTTCTGCCGAGGTAATTATCAAATCCTCATCGAACGTCGGATCGATGTAATTGCTTATATATATGGCGAATGCCGTCACGACGATTATTCCCGTAATCGCGATAATCAGAAGAAGCGTGACAATGATGTCAAGAATAACGGCGACAATCTTGTATACGACCTTGAAAATCAATTCGATTGCGATTGATATTTCGTCGGGAATATTGAGATTGCCGTATTTCTCCGCAAGATAACCCTTGAACTTATCCCAAAGGGTTATCTTATTGTCAGTCTTTCCGTTCAAAGTGACAGTCTCCCTTCAAAAAAATCTGCCGTCCGTCGGCTGCCAAAGCCTTCTGACGCTTTTTCCTACGCATATATTATAATCCATCGGTTTGAATAAAATGTTAATCGCCAAGAAATAATAATCGTACCACGATAAAATTTTTTGAGTTCGGGAGGTAGGTAGTGATAAAATTTGTAAGAAATGTACTTTTGCTCTTGGCGGTTTGCGCTATTTTTAGATACGCGGCTGATGTAAACAGCGGCGCCGATAGGATTGTTTCGCGCGCTGTGGAAACAGGCGAGGCTGTTTACACCTTTGTGAAAAGCGCATCGGCAGAAATTGTCTCGGATTTATCCGAGGTCGCAGCAAAGTACTCGCCCACGGAGTGGAACGAAGAAAATGAAGATGAGGGCGAATATCTTCTGCGCTCATACGGCTTGAAGATAGGAGTATTCCGCAAAGACGAGACCTGCCCGCTCTACGTCGTTGACGTCTATCTTTTCACGCTTCCCGAGGAGACGAGAAATTCGCTCGACGAGGGAATTTACTGCTCCTTTTCGGAGCTTATCACGTATATTGAGGCGTTCACAAGCTGATTTTATTTCAGCACGACGTTTTCTTCCCCCAAAAGCTCCTTCAGCTCCGCGATAAGACGTGCCGATTTTCCATTCGCGCCGCAGCTTTCAAATCGCGTGTAGCTTTTGCTTTCCTCATCATATATGAAGACCGGGAGCGTGCCCGAGAAAATTTCAATAAGCCCCCGCACTCTTTTATAAATCGGCGAGCCGATGCGGTCGAGCCTTATATAAAGCTTTGTCGCCTCCCTTGCGACGGCGGGCGAGGCGGCGATTGACGGCTCCCCCATATGCTTCGCACCTGCCTCATCCGAGGTTTTATCAGCGCCTTTTTTCAAAAGGCTCGCGCTGTGACAGATGAAGCTTGCTTCCTCGCGAAACCTGTCCCGACCGATTATGCCCGACATGACGAGCGGGTCGTCGGACGAAAGCGCATCCGAACACTTCCCCAGCGCAAATGACGGGACAATGACGCTGATGACGCCCGTTTTGTCCTCAACGTCCAGAAACATTATAGGCGCGCCGTTTTTTGTTTTTCTTTCCGTTCTGCGCACGATAATCCCGATGATGCACGTTTCCTTTTTTGTATCGGACAGCGCCACGTCGGCGCCCTCTCCGAATGATTCCCCGTCGGCGCCGCGCCGAAGAATATCTGCGATGTCGGCGTGCGGAATTTTTTCAATCTCCGACGAAAAATCGTCGAGTATATGCCCCGAGAAATACATCCCCGATGATTCCTTTTCAAGCGAAAGAAGCTGCTTTCGCGAATATTCGGGCAAATCGGGGTAATCGTAATCGCCGTCCTCGGCGTCCTTTTTTTCGTCGTCAGGATTGTCTCTTTTCGAGAACATATCCATTTGTCCGGACACGCTGCGCTGCTGCCTTTCGTGCAGACCGTCCATGATTTCCTCAAAGGACGCCATCAGACGTCGTCTTGCGACGCTGAGCGAATCAAACGCGCCGCTTTTGATGAGCACCTCCGCCTGCTTTTTTCCTATCTGCGCGCTGCTCACGCGCGACGCGAAATCGTAAAACGAACGGTATCTGCCCCCGCGCTCCCTTTCGGCGACAAGACAGTCGATTTGCTGTATTCCAAGTCCTTTAAGCGCTCCGAGACCGTATCTTATAAAAGGCTCGTCCCGAATCACCGTATATCCCGCCCTGCTTTCGTTTATGTCGGGCGGCAAAACCTTGATTCCGCGCTTTTCGCATTCGAGAATATAATCCGACGTCTTCCCTCCCGAATGAAATACCGAATCGAGAAGAGACGCCATAAATTCCTTTGTGTATCTGCATTTGAGATACGCCGTTTCATATGAAATCACGGCATAGGCGGCAGCGTGGCTTTTATTGAACGCATAGCTTGAAAAGGATTCCATGTCGTCGAAAAGCGACGCGGCGTCAGCCTCGCTCATCCCGCCGCCGACGGCTCCCGAAATGAATCTCTCCCTCTCCGACAAAAGCACGTCGGCTTTCTTTTTTGCCATCGCGCCCCTCACAACGTCAGCCTCGGCAAGCGAATATCCCGCGACGGCGCAGAAAATCTGCATAACCTGCTCCTGATATACTATGCATCCGTAGGTTTCCTCAAGTATCTTTGCAATGCGCGGATCCTTGTATTTCATCTCGCCGCCGCCGTTTTTGCGTTCGATATAGGCAGGAATGCTTTCCATCGGACCCGGGCGAAAGAGCGCAATCGCGGCAATTATATCGGAAATCGAGGACGGCTTGAATTTGCGCAGCATCCGCCTCATACCCGACGACTCAAGCTGAAATACGCCGAGCGTCTCCCCATCTCCGATGAGGTTAAACGTCTTTTCGTCGTCCGTCGGTATCATTCCGATGTCAAACTCCGGCTCGCGCTCCTTTATAAGCCGCACGGTATCCGAAATTATCGTAAGGTAGCGAAGCCCCAGAAAATCAAATTTCACAAGTCCGAGCTTCGCTATCGTGTTCATGTCGTACTGCGTGACCACGGTGTCGCCGTTTACAGCGAGCGGCACTATATCGGATAGGCTCTTGTCCGTTATCACGACACCCGCCGCGTGGGTCGAGGAATGACGCGGCATCCCCTCGATTTTCCTTGCAATATCGATGATTTTTTTTGCGTCGTCCGATGACGTGTACGCCTTATAAAGCGCGGAATTTTTATCGTTCAGAAGATTCCCGAGCGTTATTCCCGTATCCTTAGGTATAAGCGACGCCACCTTGTCGACGTCCGAATACGACATTCCGAGCGCCCTTCCCACGTCGCGCACGGCGGCGCGCGCGGCGAGAGTTCCAAAGGTTATTATCTGCGCGACGTGTTCGTCTCCGTATTTTTCCTTGACATACGCTATAACCTCGTCGCGCCTGTCATAGCAGAAATCAACGTCGAAATCAGGTCGGCTTTTCCGCTCGGGATTGAGAAAGCGCTCAAAAAGAAGCCCGTACCGCAGCGGGTCTATATCCGTTATCCCGACAAGAAAGGCGATGAGACTTCCCGCGCCGCTTCCGCGCCCGGGACCGACGGGAATACCGCTGTTTTTCGCGAACATTATAAAATCATGCACGACAAGATAATATTCGCAGTAGCCCGTTCCCGCCACAACGTCAAATTCATATTTTATACGCCGGCGGTAGTCCTCCTCTGAAAATTTGTCATCGTATTTTATCTGACCCCTTGAAAGCCGCTCGGCAAGCCCCGTCTCCGTCAAGTCAAAGAGATATTTTTCGGGCGGAATACCGTTCGTAAACGGGAATTTCGGCATATAAACCGTGTCAAAATCGAGCGTTACATTACATCTATCCGCTATTTTAACGGTATTTTCAATAGGAGATCCGCCGTCGGTATGTCCGAAAAGCGCCTCCATCTCCTCCGTCGATTTATAATAATGTCCGTTCCCTTCAAAATTGTCGGTCTGCCCGTCTGATACGGTGGCTCCGTTTTTAATTGAGATGAGAATATCCCTGATTCCCGCGTCCTCCCTTTTCGCGTAGCAGACGCTGTTCGCGGCGACAAGACCGATTCCGTATTTTTTCGATATTTCGCATATATACGAATTTATAGACCGCTCCTCGTCAACGCCGTGATCGGAAAGCGCAAGGTAAAAATTATCCCTGCCGAAAATATTTGCAAGCCGCGCCACGTATTCCTCCGCTCCCGCAAAATTTCCCGCGACTATAGCCCGTGAAATAAAGCTGCCGCGACCTCCCGAAAGCGCTATAATTCCGTCCGAATACGTTTCGAGAAGCTCGCGGTCGGCGCAGGGCTTCGCGCCCGTCCCGTCAATCCACGAATGCGAGACAAGGCGCATAAGATTTTTATATCCTTTGTTATTTTCACAGAGAAGCACTAAGTCGTAAAGGCGCTCGGAGGATGTGCCGCGTCTGAATCGTGAGCCCTCCGTAAGCTGTACCTCGCAGCCGATTATGGGCTTGATTCCCGCGTCGATACACGCCGTATAAAATTCGACGGCGCCGTACATCGCTCCTCTGTCGGTGAGCGCCGCCGCCGTATGTCCGTGTTTTTTTGCAAGCCCCGGAATATCCTTCACGCGAATCGCACTTTCAAGCAGGCTGTATTCGCTGTGAATATTGAGATGGACAAATCCACTCACGTCACCGCGCTCCTTTCGTTTTAATCGTTTTTATCGTCCCCTCGGCGAAGCTTTTCGGCATAGCGCATAATCCGCGAAAGCCTCGCGCTTACAGCCGAGCGCGTTATCGGCTCGTCTGAAATCGCCGCAAGCTGCGAGAGCGAAAGCTCGGGATAAAGCAGCCTTTGCTTTGCAGTTGCCTCAAGCTTTTCATCAAGCTCCGATATGTGTCCCGAATCAACAAGATAGCGTATAGCCTCACAGGCTTTTTTTGAGGCGTCCGCGCTCTTTGCCATATTTGAAACCTCAATGTTGGTCGTTCTTATCTGCGCCTCGGCGACATCTGAAAGCATTCTTTCGTCCGTTATATCGTAAACCACATCGTTGCAGCCCGCCGCGGCAAAAAAATCGGCTATTTTCTCGCTCGATTTAATATACAGCACATACGAGCCGCGCCTGCGCCTCTCGCCGAATCTAATCCCACAGAGCGATAAAATCTTTTTTCCGTTTTCCGCAAGCTTTGATTCGGAAAAGGTAAAATCAAGGTTATAATTTTTCTTTCGCGGGTCGGAAAGACTTCCGCATGAGAGAAACATACCCCGAAGAAGCATTCCGCGGCACCCCGCGCATTTAATGAATTTAGTATCGTCCGCCTCGCCGATTACGTCGCCGCAGGGATATGAAAAGCGCGGAATTTCAGGATATACGGCGCGCATAAGCTCGTCCCTGTACGCCGCGGCTCTCGAAAGCCTCGGATCCGGCGTCTCCTTCATCGTAAAAAGCATCGCGCGAAGAAGATTTTTCCGACAGCAGGTGTTTTTCACGCGAAAAGCGTATATCTCATCCTTGACACGCGCGGAATATGAAAGCTCCCCCGCCATTTTCAATCAAGATATATGATTTCGCGCTCAAGGGTGATTCCGTGAAGCTCGTAAATTCTGTTCGTTATAAGCTTTATAAGATAAAGCACATCGTTTGCCGTCGCGCCGCCCCGGTTTACGATGAATCCCGCGTGCTTTTCCGAAACCTCGGCGCCTCCGATTCTGCATCCCTTGAGCCCCGCCTCGTCGATGAGCTTCGCCGTATAATATCCCGCACATCTTTTGAATACGCTGCCCGCGCTCGGATATTCAAGCGGCTGCTTTTCGCGGCGTGCATTCATATTCTCCGTCATGCGCTGTATTATCCTCTCGGGGTCGTCGCTCGCAAGCGTGAAGCTTGCCGAAAGCAAAATAAGCTTATCATGCTTCAGCGCGCTTTCGCGGTACGAAAAGTCCATCAAATCGCACCCCCGCGTGATAGTTTCATCCGTCCGCGCATCGTAAAGCAGGCACTCCGAAAATATGTCCTTTATCTCGCCGCCGTAAGCGCCCGCGTTCATGTATACGGCGCCGCCGACGCTTCCCGGTATTCCATATGCAAATTCAAGCCCCGAAAGTCCAGCGTCCTTTGCAAGAAGAGCGCACTGCGTTATCGGCGCGCCGCATTCGGCTGTGAGCGTCGAGCCGTCGATTTTTATTTTTTTGAGCTGCCCCGTCATGACGAATATGCCGTCGTAGCCGTCGTCGGCGACAAGAATATTCGAGCCTCGACCGATCACTGCGTGCTTCACATCGCACGTCAGAAGCATTCGCAGCAAACGGACGAGCGCGTCGACGCTCTTCGGATAAACGACCGCGCCGACCACCCCTCCAATGCAGAATGTGTCGAGCTTCGACGCGGGAACATCATATGATATGTCGTAAAGCTCGGGGTCAAGATTAAGGTTTTCAATTATCTCACGCTGCTCTTTTTTCATCATTCCTCCATATTCCGCCCCAGCGGAACTTACGCATCAGCGGAAGTTCCTACAATGCGGAACAGCTCATCAAGCGAATTTATTTTATATGTCGGCTCGGGTGTGCAAACATCTGCAAACGAATTGTCGGGATCGTAAAGACAGGTGTCAAGTCCCGAGTTCATGCCGCCCGCAATATCGCTGCTCGGCGAATCCCCCACGACGAGCGTGCGGGATTTTGACACTTCGTCATTTATCCCTATATCTTCAAGCACCGCAAAAAAGAATGCGGGATCGGGCTTCACCGCGCCGATTTCCTCGGAAATATAGAGCTTATTCACATAGTGCATTATCGGTGAATGCGAAAATCTCCCACGCTGCACATTCGTCAAGCCGTTTGTGACGATGTAAAGCCCGCATTGCCTTGAAAGTCCGCAGCACACGTCAAGCGCACCGTCAAAAAGAAAACCTTGGCGCGCAAGCTCATCCTCGTATTCGCCGGCAAGAATTTCAGCCTCGATGTCATTTGGCATCCCCTCGCCCCGCAGATACTCAATCAGCCGCAAAAATCTGTCAACTCTGAGCTTTTCGCGCGTTGTCTCCCCGCGCTCGAGCCGCCGCCACTGCTCCGCATTTATTTTGTGATAAGCGGAAATGACATTGTCGCCGCACTCGATTCCCTTTTGCGAAAGCACAGCTTTAAGCGCAGTTTTCTCGGAGAGATTAAAATCGAAAAGCGTTCCGTCAGCGTCGAGAAGAAGTGTGTCGTAGCGCCTCATTTCAGCTTAACTTTATGATATGTTTTCTTTCCCTTTTTGATGATTACGCCGTCCGCGAAACGCTCCTTTTCAACCGTGAGTGCGGAATCGGTCACGCGCTCGCCGTCAATGAGTATTCCCCCCTGCGTGACAAGAGTTCTTCCCTCTCGTCTGGAGGGCGCAAGCTTCGTTTTTATGAGAAGGTCGAGCAGTCCGATTTCCCCATCGGTAAAATCCTCGTCGGAAAGCTCGGTCGAGGGCATATTTTCTGCCGCTCCCGCGCCGCCGAATACGCTCTTTGCCGCGTCGAGAGCGCGCTCCGCCTCATCCCTTCCGTGAACGAGAAGCGTCAGCTCATACGCAAGCTTTTCCTTCGCCGCATTGAGAGACGAGCCTTCAAGCCCTTCATATTCCGCGATTTCCTCAAGCGGCATGAACGTGAGCATTTTCATGCATTTTATAACGTCAGCGTCGTCTACGTTGCGCCAATACTGGAAGAAATCAAACGGAGATGTTTTGTCGGCATCGAGCCATACGGCGTTGCCCGCCGTCTTTCCCATTTTGTTGCCGTGCGAATCAGTCAGAAGCTCGATTGTCATCGCGAAAGCGTCCTCTCCGAGCTTTTTGCGTATAAGCTCCGTGCCGCCAAGCATATTGCTCCACTGGTCGTTACCGCCAAACTGCATATTGCAGCCGTAATTTTTGTACATATGGTAAAAGTCGTAGGACTGCATTATCATGTAGTTGAACTCAAGGAAGCTCAGCCCGCGCTCCATTCTCTGGCGATAGCAGTCGGCGCGCAGCATATTGTTAACAGAAAAGCAAGCGCCCACCTCACGCAGAAGCTCAACGTAGTTGAGGTCAAGCAGCCAATCGGCGTTGTTGAGCATCATAGCCTTGCCCTCGCCGAATTCGATGAATTTCTCCATCTGGCGGCGGAAGCACTCGGCGTTATGGTCAATATCCTCTTTTGTGAGCATACGCCTCATATCCGTCCTTCCCGACGGGTCGCCTATCATCGTCGTTCCCCCTCCGATAAGAGCTATCGGGCGGTTTCCCGCATCCTGAAGCCGCTTCATGAGAGAAAGCGCCATAAAATGACCTGCGGTCAGGCTGTCGGCTGTGCAGTCAAAGCCAATATAAAAGGTCGCGCCGCCGCTGTTTATAAGCTCGCGTATTTTATCCTCATCCGTAACCTGCGCGATAAGCCCGCGCGCCCTGAGTTCCTCGTAAATCTTCATAATGTCCTCCGATACAAAGCCATGATTTTTTTATTTAAAGACCGCCCTCGGCGATAAGCTCAAGCGCCGCTTTTCTCTGCGTCGCCGTCACGTTTATCCCGCCGATTATTCTCGCAATCTCATCTACTCTTTCCTCTCCCGAAAGCGCCCTGACGGTCGTTTCGGTTCTGCCGTTTTCAACGGATTTTTTTACCAGATAATGCGTATTTGAAAGCGCCGCAATCTGAGCCGAATGCGTCACGCAAATTATCTGCGTCGTCTCGGCGCTCGCTTTAAGCCTGCGCCCGATTTTGCCCGACGTCGCCCCCGACACTCCCGTGTCGATTTCGTCGTATATTATCGTGTCCTCGCCCTCGCGGGAGGTCACGACCGATTTTATCGCGAGCATGACGCGCGAAAGCTCGCCGCCGCTCGCCGCAAGCGCAAGCGGACGCTCGTCCTCGCCCGCGTTGGCGGATATATAAAATTCCGCGCTCTCGTTTCCCGTCGGGGAAAGCTCCGTTTTTTCAAATCGAACGCTGAATGTCACCTTCGGCATATCAAGCCCGAAAAGCACCTCGCATACTCGCCGCGACATTTCATCAGCGGCATTTCGCCTTTTTTCGGATAAAACCTCGGCTGATACGCAGGCCTTTTTCTCTGCCGCTTCAAAAATTGCCTTCAGCTCCTCGGTGCGGCTTTCGTTATTTTCGATTAAATCGAGCTTTTCGGCTGCCTCATCCCGATGCCTGAGTATTTTTTCGATGCTGCCGCCGTATTTGCGCTTCAGCCTGCGGATTATATCGAGCCTGTCCTCGATTTCCTCAAGCCTTGCCTCGGGGTCGTCGTCGACGGCACCGCCGCCAAGCTCGAATTTGTCGTAGGTTCTGCGCGCAATGTCCTCAAGCTCGATTGCAATTGAGCGAAGCTTCTCCGCGTCCTCTCCCGCGTCAGGTGAAAATTCACGTAGCTGATCCATCACCGACGCCGCTCTTTCCGAAAGATAAGCCGCAGACGCGCCTTTTTCGTTGCCGTATGCTGCGCGGTAGACAAAATTCGCGAGCTTCGCTGTCTTTTCGCGCGATTTGATTCGCGCAAGCTCCATCGTAAGCTCCTCCTCCTCGCCGTCAGTAAGCTTTGCCGCGTCAATTTCCTTTATCTGATACGACAAAAGATCTGACGCGAGCGCTCCCTCCCTTGAAAGCTTTTCCGCCTCGTCGAGCTTCGCTCTTGCGTCTACATAGTCTCCGTAAGCGGCTTGATAATCGGCAAATTCCGCCTCGCATCCCGCGTAGGAATCGAGAAGGTCAAGCTGGGATGCGGGTGTGCGCAGCGAGAGGCTTTCGCTCTGACCGTTCACGGAGATGAGGGGAGACGCGGCGCGCCGCAGATTCGCAAGCGAAACGCTCTTCCCGTTAATTTTCGCGCTCGATTTGCCGTCGGCGTGCATGGTACGTGAAATCGTCACCTCACCGTCCTCCGCGTCAATTCCAAGCTCTGCGAGCGCCTTTTTCGCGCTGCTTCCTATGTCCCTGAAAAGAGCCGTGACGGACGCCGTACTCTCGCCCGTTCTTATGAGCTGCGGCTGTGCTTTTGCGCCGAGCGTGAGCATTATCGAATCGATTATTATTGATTTTCCCGCGCCGGTTTCGCCCGTAAACACGGTAAAACCGCCGCCGAACTCAATTTCAAGCGACTTTATAACGGCGATATTCTCAACTCTTATCGACTCAAGCATGGCAAGTCCTCAAAGCGCTAAAAAGATTTTCTCCCATCACAGGATTTTCATGATGTCGGCGCAGATTTCGGCGGCATATTCCGCATTTCTCGCGACGGCAATTATGCAGTCGTCGCCCGCGACGCACCCCAGAATCGAATCGGCAGACAATGTATCAATTCCCGTCGCCACAGCCGGCGCCAGTCCCGGAGACGTTTTTATCACAACAATATTTTCGGCGCACTCCGCGCTTATGACTGAATCGGCAAGCGATTTGCCGAGCTTTTCCGCAAAATTCGATGATTCGCCGTTTTCACGCTGCAAAACAGCCGACGGCGGCGCATATTTGTATTTTCCTTTGCTGTCGGAAACCTTTATGACCTGCATTTCGCGGATGTCGCGCGAAACCGTCGCCTGCGTGACCGAAAATCCCTCGAGATTAAGCTTTTCTATCAGCTCATCCTGTGTTTCTATATCATACTGTGACAAAAGCTCGAGTATCTTTTCCTGACGCTTGTTTTTCTGCACGGTGTCAATTCCCATGTTTATATCCTATGCCCCGAAAGCTTTATATTTCAGGCATTTACCTCCCGTTCATTTTGCTTCTGAATACGCCCGTGAAGCCCTTGTCGCTCACCTTTACGAATTTTGTTACACAATCGCTTTTATGTATTGTGACAAGCGCTCCCGTCGGTATCGGGACGCCGCCCTTGCCGTCCGTTATAAGCTCAAGCGACGACGCGCGCCATGTGCCTGCCCTGAATGTTATCACGCTGTCGGCTGAATATACGGCAGGCGGCGACATCACAGAATGAGGGCATATGGGCGTCACTATCATACACTGCATAAGCGGGTCCACAAGAGGTCCTCCCGCAGCCATCGAATAAGCGGTGGAGCCGGTGGGTGTGGCAAATATCACGCCGTCGGCGTCAAATTTGCCGGCGTCGCTCCCGTGACAGTAAAGCTCAATCGGCGCCGTCCCCGAACCGTCGGTTTTCGCGATTACAATATCATTGAGCGCGGGACTTGACCTGTGTATCACCTCGCCGTCAAGCGTTATTTCGCCCGACAGCATCATTCTGTCCTCGGTTTCAAAATCTCCGGTTATAACATCCCTCAGAATTTCAATGCCGTTCGACGGCACGTCCGCGAGATAACCGACGTGACCTGTGCTTACGCCTATCATCGGTGTGCCGTAAATCACCGCCTCGTGCGATGCGTAAAGCATCGAGCCGTCACCGCCGACGGAAATTATCAGATCGACATCCTTGTTCTCGGTAATGTCGCGGCGAAGAATTATTCCGTCCAAATCGGGAACGGCAAGCGACGGGTCCATCATCACGCACGCTCCGCACTCCCTGCAAAGCGCGACAATACTCAAAAGGCGTGAATCATTGCCGTCACTTATTCCGACGGGCAATATCAGAATCGTTTTCATGGGATATGAACCTCCTCGCGTCGTCGAGCGAAAAGCCTGTCTCGACCTTTCTGCTTTTGTATATAAAATGCGTCGGATATTCGCGGTTTCCGCGTCCCGCCGCCCTCTTATCGTTTATACCTCCGCCCGTAACGGGCGAGAGCATTATATTCTGAAATTCAAATCCCGCCTCGGCTGCCGACGAAATCACGGAATAAACGGCGCTTGCCCTGTCCTTTGGATCGCGCACAACTCCACGCCCTACGCGCGAGCGGTCAAGCTCAAACTGCGGCTTTATAAGCGCTATCACATCCGACCCCGGCAAAAGAATCCTTGCTACTGCGGGAAATATCATCGAAAGCGAGATAAACGACACGTCGCACACCAAAAATCCGCATTTTTCAGGAAGCGTACTCTCTGTCAAATCCCTCGCGTTCACGTTTTCCATTGATATAACGCGCGGGTCGGCGCGGAGCTTTTCGTGAAGCTGGGACGTTCCCGAATCTATCGCATATACCCGCCGGGCGCCGTGCGACAAAAGGCAGTCGGTGAAGCCTCCCGTCGATGCGCCGATGTCGGCGGCGATTGTGCCGCGCGGCGAAACTCCGAAATTTTCAAGCGCCGCGTCGAGCTTCATTCCGCCGACGCTCACATATGGCATCTGATTTTTTATTTCAATCCGGCACCCGCCGTCAACCTCAAGCGAAGGCTTTGACGCGGGCTTTCCGTTTACGAAAACGCATCCCTCAAGCACGAGGAATTTCGCAAACGCACGGCTTTCGGCGTATCCCGCCTCATGCAAATACAAATCAAGTCTCATGAAAAGAGCAAGATCTTTATTTTTTCCGACCGCAGAGCCAGTCCGCAAGGGCGATAAGCGACCGCGCGCCGTCATATGCGCAAATCGTGCTTTTTGCCTCCTCGGTGAGGTCTCTTGCGGTCGCCGCCGCCTCGTCAGCGCTCATGTACGAAAGAACCGTGTTCCCTGTCTCATCCCCGTCGAGAATATCGTCGATTATCTGAAATGACAGCCCTATGCAGTATGCGTATTTTCTCGCGGCGGCAAACAAACCGTCGTCCGCGCGCGCCGCGACAAGTCCGAGCGCGCACGCAGCCGATATAAGCTCAACCGTTTTGCCGCGCTCCATATCCATAAAATCCTCAAACGACGGCGCGCTTTTCTCATAAATCAAATCGCAAACCTGACCGCCTATCATCCCGTCAAATCCCGCCGCGTTCGCGATAACGGAAACGGCGCGGCAGTTGCGCCCGTCATCCGCAAACGGATTTTCAGCCGCCAGAGAGAACGCATACGTTAAAAGCGCGTCTCCCGCCAGAAGCGCGTTTGCCTCACCGTAGGCAACATGACATGACGGGCGACCGCGCCGCTCGTCCGAATTATCCATGCACGGCAAATCGTCGTGAATGAGCGAATATGTATGTACGCATTCTATTGCCGCGGCGTATGGGATTGCAGCCTCGATTTTCCCGCCTGCAAGGCGGCAAAATTCAAGCGTCAGCGTCGGTCGGACGCGCTTTCCGCCGCCGAGCGCGGAATATCGCATTGCCCTGTAAATTACGGAATGCGCGGCGTCCCCCTTTGGCAAAAGGTCGTCGAGCGCCCCCTCGATAAGCTCCGAATTTTTCAGGAGCATTCCTTCAACGTCAAACGCACTCATTTTGAATTTCCGTCCCCGGCTGCCGCCGTAAAATCAGTCTCGACAGCGCCGCCCGCGCCGTCAGGCTTCAGAAGCTTCACCTTCTGCTCGGCTGCGTCAAGCCTGTCGCAGCAAAGCTTGACAAGAGCAACGCCTTCCTCATAAAGCGTCAATGACTCGTCAAGCGGCGTCTTTCCGCCGTCAAGCAGACGCACAATTTCTTCAAGGCGCGCGAGCGCTCCCTCAAACGTGTATTCCTTCTTATCCGCCATAATTTAGTTCCCCCTCCGGTGTTTTTTCGGCTGCGCTTACGCTCTTATCCGTCACGACAGCCGTAAGCTCGCCGTCTGACGCACGAAGCGTGACATTATCGCCGATATTTGTTTCATCAACGCTTTTAATCACGCACCCGTCTTTGTCATACACGGCAAAATATCCTCTTGAAAGCACCGCAAGCGGCGAGAGCGCGTCAAGCTTTGATGCAAGATTTGCCACCCTATGCCTGTCCGTGTCACCTGCCCTTTCCATTGCCGAGGCAAGCTTATCTGTCAGCAGCATAACCGTCATTTTCCGCTCATCCGTCAGATATTCCGGATTCATAAGACAGCGCCTTTGCGAGAGCGCCGAAAGCTCGCGCCTTTTGATTTCAAGTATGCGCGATAAAACAAGCGAATTGTGCGTGGTGACATTATGAAGCTTTCGCGCAAGCTCGTTTTGATCGGGGAGCGCAAGCTCCGCCGCCGCAGACGGAGTGGGAGCACGCACATCGGCGACAAAATCCGCGATTGTGAAATCCGTTTCGTGTCCGACAGCGGAAATCACGGGAATCGGACAGCCCGCAATCGCCCGTGCGACCCCTTCGTCGTTAAACGCCCATAAATCCTCAATCGAGCCGCCGCCTCGCCCTATTATAATTACGTCAGCCGAGCCGCTCGAGGCGAAAAATCGAAGCCCCTCGATTAAATTCTGCGGCGCGTCCGCGCCCTGCACGAGGCTCGGATAAAGAAGCAGCTTCGCGAGAGGAAATCTGCGCCTTGAAATGTTTATTATATCGCGCACCGCCGCGCCCGTCGGTGAGGTTATAATCCCTACTCGCGTCGGGATTTTCGGCAGCGGTCGCTTTCTTTCGGGATTGAACAGTCCCTCCGCGCCGAGCTTTCTTTTAAGCTGCTCAAACGCGATATAAAGCGAACCCACACCATCAGGCTCCATTGAATCCGCGTAGAGCTGATACTGTCCGTCGCGCACAAACGCATCGATTCTGCCGTGCGCGATGACCTTCATCCCGTTTTCGGGCAGAAATTTCATTTTCTGTGCCGATGAACGGAACATTACCGCCTTGAGATTCGATTTTTCGTCCTTTAGCGTGAAGTAAAAATGCCCCGTTCTGTGATTTGTGAAATTTGAAATCTCGCCCTTTATGTATATATCAGCAAAGGCGGGATTCAGCTCAAAATATGCCTTTATGCACTCATTTGCCTCCGACACCGTAAGCGTCATCGGAAGCTTGGTCTCATCGTCCATATCCTGCCTCCCTTTTGTATGCGAAATAAGCAAGCTGCGCCGTGCCGACAGCGTTGTCCGAGGAAAATTCGGGAGAGGAAAAATACACGTTTTCAAATTCGGAAAGCCGCCGCTTTATCAAAGCGCAGCTCATAACGCCGCCCGCATATACTATGGGGATTTTCGGATAAAGCGCCCTCAGGCTTTTCGTCATAAGAAAAAGCATATCGGATACGACGCCGATTGTGAACGCCGCCGTGCGGCGAATATCGCCCGATTTTTCGTAAAGCTCGCGCGCCTTGTTTTCGGCGCCCGAAATCGACGCCTCAAGACCGTTCACCTTCAGCGCCATTTTATCGCGCTCGCCGGTGTATTCGGCGGCAAGCGCTTCAAGTGCAGAACCGCACGGAAAGGAAAGTCCCATCAAAACCCCCACCCTGTCGATGAGCTGACCGGCGTTGATGTCAAGCGTGCCGCCGAGGCGCGTTATGATAAGAGGAATTTCCCCGTCGGGAGTTGATTTTACATACAAAATATCCGTCGTGCCGCCCGATACGTGAAACGCGGCAAAATGCGTCGGATTTATCAAAAATTCGGATTTTCCCGCCGAATAAAGCGCCGCAGATATGTGTCCTGCCTGATGTGAAAAAGGGTAAATTTTCGCTCCCGTCAAATCAGCCGCCGTGTGAGCCGCCGATTTTCCGACAAGAAAGCACGGCATATACGACCCTTCAGCGTCGCGCGGTGCACACGAATACCCCACGGCATCGATTTTGCCGCCGCAAAGCGCTTCTTTGAGCCGCGACGTTATCTCGGGCATATTTTTTGTGTGCGCGAATACGGCATCCGACTGTCGAAGTCCGCGCTCGCCCTCTTTTACAAAAAGCGGCAGCTTGATGTTCGCGCGGCACACCCCGTCGGCGAAAACCGCGGCGGACGTCGTGTAATTGCTCGTATCAAATCCGATAACTGTCAATCCGCCACGCTCCCGACGCCGTCAGGTTCTGTATTTGCGCTCTTTCGGCGAAATGTCTCGGCGTCGTCCGAAAGCTTGCCGAGTATACCGTTCACAAATGCGGGCGCGCCGTCGTCGTCATACCTTTTTGTAATCTCAACGGCTTCATTGATTACAACACGAATCGGCATATCGCCGTCGAAATACAGCTCGTATGCAAAAAGCCGCAGTATCGCCGCTGTGATTTGCGACATTCTCGAAACAGACCAGCCGCGCGACGCGCTGCCGATTTTCATGTCAAGAAAGCTGACATTTTCACACACGCCGAAATAAAGCCGCCTCGCGTATTCGCTTACCTTCTCGCCGCGAACGGACAGCGACTCCGAAAAAATCTCATCGGCACCCTCGCCCGCTCTCGCAAATCTTTCAAATATGAGGGACAAAGCCGCTTCCCTCGATTCAGTTCTTTTCATAAAAAAAGCAAATCCAATCCGCACATTATTACATACTATATTATAAAGAGTTTTTTCTGAAATGTCAATGCAAAATTCGTGATACGCGAAAAAAAGAATGACGATTAACGTCATTCAAAATCGAAGTATTTGCTTTCCCTCGATAATTCTTTCGGGATTTTCCCTCGTCAGCAATGCTATATAATCCTCGCCGTATTTCTCGGTGAGCATATCGGCGACAGCTTTCAGTCTCGTCGTTCTGTCCGCATGATTGTGCGCATCCGTCGCCAGAAATGACGCAAGTCTGTTTTCCATCATCCAGACTGCGGTTTTCTCGGCGCGGCGACCGAACTGCCCATGAAAGCTTCCCTTGTTGACCTGCAAAAAGCAGCCCATTTCCACCCACATCTCGGCTATGCGTCTCTTTTTCTGCACGGCGGTATATCTTTCTGGGTGCGCTATAATCGGCACGATCCCAGAATCAAGAAGCGTGGAAAGATAAGAGTTCATCGTCTCGGGGTCGGCGTCGAAGAAAAATTCGACAAGCGAGTATTCGGTGTCGTTCATGCGAGGAAAAAAGCCGAAGCTTTTTTGCATATCCACAGTGTCAGGAGTTAAAAGCACCTCGGCGCCCATATAAATTTTAAGCGGAATCCCCGCTGCCGAAATCTCCGCGCGCAGGCTGTCCGCACACTCGGAAAGCCAATCGAAGCGCAGAGCACAATCCTCGCCGCCCTGCATGAAATGCGGGGTCGCAATAATCGAGCGAACGCCGTCATCGACTGCCATCGCCGACATCATGAGCGATGTTTCGATGCCGTCCGAGCCGTCGTCAACATTCGGAATGATGTGGCAGTGAATGTCAATCATACGCGCTCACTCCGATAGAGGCTCCAAAAACAGCTCAATAACAAGCTCCTTTACGGAATCCTCGTCTGCATAATATTCGTAATATTCGTCGCCAAGCACCAGCTCGCCGTCGGGGGAGTAAATTCCCGTGCAGTCATATCCGCAGATTTCATCAAAAAAGTTTGAAAGGGACTGCGCCGTCATATCGGTGAGAATATAGCTTGATACCTCGTAAAACATCGAGAACGCCGAGGACTGATTTGCCTCCCAAAGGTCGGGAAGCTGCTCCAAAAGCTCAGATATAAACTGCTGCTGGCGCGTCATTCGCGTGAGATTTGTCTGATCTCCCACGTTTTTGCGCGCACGAATATACGTGACGACCTGACTTCCCGAAAGCGTCATTGTCTCGCCCTCAATAAGCGTCTCGTCAACCTCCGAAAAATCATCAAGAATCGTGACCGTGACGCCGCCGACGTAATCGACGAGAAGCTCAACCGCCGTCATGTTCATCGCAAGATAATGATCGAGCGAAATGCCGCAAAGGAAATTTTCAACGGCGATTATAGAGTTTTCACACGAATCCTCCATTCCGCCGCCGTATGAATGCGAGAGCGCTATCTGCATAACCGTAGTCTTGACGACATTTCCGCCAACTCCAAGCTGGCGCACCTCAGTCATTGTGTCGCGGTTGATTTGCAGAAGCGCGTAGGTGTCCTCATCCTCATCAAGCACAATCACAGTGATGAAGTCTGACTGACCGTCGTTTATGTACGAGCCGCTGCTTACCATCTCGCCCGTGTTATCAATGCCCAAAAGGAGCATAGTTGTAATATGCTCCTTTTGCGTGTATGAAACGCCGTCAATCTTTATAACGCTTGAGCCTGTTGTCGTCTGACTGTTATCGGACGAGGCAAGCGTGTTTGTAGTTTTGTCCCAATAGTCGATAGCCTCGTAGGCTATGAGAAAAATGAAACCAATCACCGCAAACGCGACAAGAAATATTCCAACCTCTTTTCTGATGCGAAGATTCATCCCAAATTCCCCCTTCCATAGGACATAGCGCCGGAATTTTATTTTTCGGACTTCTTATTATTCTTCTTTGAAAGAACGATAATAATCGTTCCCGTGATTCCCGCGAAGAGAACTACGCCGAAAGCGTAAAGCGGAATGCTGTCGCCCGTCTGAGGAGAACTGCTGCCGCCGTTAGCGTCCGTCGTGTTAGCATCCGTATCAGTTGTAGCGCCGCTTTCAACAACCTCGGCTATCTCAATGACAGCTATCGGGCAGAACTCGTCGAACTCAACGGTAATAGTGCCATCACCGTTATTAACAACCTTTTCGTCAGAAAGAACAACCCACTCATCATAGCACTTGGTAGCTATATAGCACTTCTTTCCCTTTTCAATGCCTATGTTGAACGTAAGCTTAATAGAACCGCCGTTGTCAAGTGCATTCTCTACTGTTTCAGCCTCTGTTCCGACAAACGTAATGTCAAAAAGGTTCGAGACAACATAATTCTTTTCAGCTGTGCTGCTGGTTTCTGTTTCACCGCCGGCTTCCGTTTCTGTTTCGCCGCTGCTTGCGTTAAGTTCAGGAAGATCGGTAATAACATCAGTCACAGATGACGCCTCATTAAGCTCCTTGTATGACTCCTGCAGCTTATCATTTGCTTCCTCAAGCTTTGTCTGATCGTCCTCGGTGAATTCAGACCAGTCATGCGACGAATCACCGCTTACGGCAGTGCTAACGGTGTAAAGATCGGAATAATCAACCTCGACAGCTTCACCGTTTTCATCGACAAGCGCTTCGTCCTCTTCGGTTAAAGTGCTTACCTCAACCGTTGTTTTCTGCTCAATGCTCGAAACGAACACTGAATCGTCATCATCCGCGGACACCGCAGCGATAGCTGTAAACGACAGCACCATTGCAGCAGTAAGTACCAATGCAACAATTTTCTTCATGAGAAAACCTCCATCTTCGGCTTTGCCGAAAAAATTTACTGTGAAATTTATAATAGAGAGTTCGGCAAAACGCCGCCCCAATATTAACAAAATGTATAGACGGGAATTTGTCTTTCAAGCCGTTCAATCGCTTCCGCGGTCGTAGCCGTACCCGTACCCGTAATCTTTGCCCTTGTAATATTTATACTTTTTGTTTTTCTTATAGTATGTGCCGCTGCCGGTCGGACCGTCAGCGCCGTTGAATACGACGCCAAGCATTTTCGTGCCCGCAAGCTCAAGCTGATTCATCGCATTCTGAAGCGATACCCTGTCGCAGTAGTCGCGGCGTACAATCAATACCATTCCGTCAAGAAGCGGCGACACCGTAATCGCATCCGTAACAACCGTGACGGGCGGCAGATCGACTATAACGTAATGATAAACCTGTGCGAGTGCAGCCATAGTCATGCGCATATTCTTAGATTCGAGAAGCTCGGAGGGCATAGGCGGGATGTCTCCCGAGGTGAGTACATCAAACTTCACGCCCTTTGGCGATGAGTAGTGCTGAATTATGTTTATGTCGTTGTCCTGACCTGTCAGGAGATTGGAAAGCCCCGGAGCTGCCTCGAGCGACAGGCGCTTTGAGATATTTGGAAGCCTCATGTCGCCCTTGACAAGGCATACCCTCTTATTCGCTTCAGCGAATGTATACGCGAGATTGACCGACGTATGAGTTTTTCCCTCGCCGCGAAGCGAGCTTGTAACGCCGATTATGCGGCAGGTATGCGAATTTTCACCCTGCGGCATCGTCAGATTGAGCTTTGTGCGAAGCATCTTGAACGATTCGGCAGTCGTGAAATTCATCAGGTCGCAAAGACCCATATCATCAACGCTTCTCTGGGAACCGTGCGTTTTTTTCTCTTTGTTGTCCTTTGCCATGCGGTCTTCCCTCACGATGCGGATTTATAATAGTAGCTGCCGTATTTTCCGTAGGATTTCTTCTCAGACGCGTCCGAGAAATCAGGTATATACGCAAGCACCGGCAGATTGGTTATGGTCGAAAAATCGCTTTCGCGTCTTATCGTCGTGTCCATCATTTCAAGTAGTACTATGATTCCGACCGCAATCACAAACCCGAGCATCGCGCCCATCATCGTATTTCTCGAATAGCTCGGCGAGCTTTTTGTCGTAGGCACAATCGCGTGCTCGACGATTCGCGCGTCGGCGCTCTCAACTATGCTTGCTATGACATCAGGCAGCACGTCGCCTATTGTTGACGCAATGAGCTGTGCCTCGGTCGGGGACGGATTCGTCACCGTCACCTGAAAGACCTGTGTGTCATTCACCGCCGACGTCGTGAGCATTGCCTCAACCTCGGTGTAGTAATAATCAAGTCCTGCCTCCTCGATTACGACGTCGAGTGTGTCCTTCGTCATGAGAATGACCTCATATACATCGACAAGGCTTGCTGACGCTGTAAGGTCGCTTGCGCTTATGCTTATATTGCCGATACTCAAATCCTGATTGTTGACATAAATCATGACCGTCGATTCGTAAAGCGGAGTTACAAACTGATAAGTATATCCGAAGGCGCACGCGCCGCCGACAATCGTAGCGAGAAGTATTGCCCACCATCTTTTCAGACACGCGAAAAACAGTCTCATCAAATCAATTGTCTCGACGTTTCTGCGTGATGTGACGGCTGCTCGTCCGGTTGTATCGCTCATAATTTACCGTCCTTTCCGTTCGGCAGACAAATGATTATGTCCGCAAAATCCATTCCTTCAAATGTGCCGGCACGTATCGCTGCGCTTTCCGAGTGCTTTTTAAGTGGTTCCATCAGCACATTCAATACACGTACATCAAGTGATTTAAGCAGTCTTAAAAAGCAATCCTAAAAACCATACCCCCCCCAGAATTTAATCAAGGGAGGGCGAATATAATACAATCTTATATGACTTCATATTTCCCGGGCATAATTTTCATGACGACAGACAGCATCCGCTGCACTGCTCACTATCATATAGATTATATCATTTCGGAACGCCGATGTCAATGGATTAGCCCACAAAAAATATCGGTTTTTCGAGCATTTTTTTGTTAACCATGACTAAATCCATAAGCACGGCACCGAAATATGCCGCAGGTCACATTTTTTGGCGCCTCATCCGACCGTATGCGATCGGTGACACGCCTCGCCCGTTATCATATTATATCACCCCCGCTTCCGTTTGTCAAGCGATTATAATGAAAAAATACGATTTTCTGTGTAGCGTTACAATAGAAGTGAGACTGAAAGGTATAGAAAAAAGGCTGAGGAAC
>JAJQCT010000004.1 GCA_021202555.1 Clostridiales bacterium | reverse complement strand
ATAGCTCAGAATGCTGAGTGCGGATGAGCCGAGCATCATGTTTATAATGTTGAAGCTGCCGCCGAATTTGCCGTAAAGGGCGCGGGACGACCCCATGAAAAAGGCGAAAATCAAAGGTCCGCAGAGGTCACCGACTGTTTTCGATACGCCAAGCCCCGCTTCGGCAAACGCTGACGCCCATTGACTTACAGCCTGCTCGGACGCACCCGCCGCGAACATTAAAAGCATCATGAGCCAGAAGGCGGGAAGCTTAAAAAGCTCTGTAATTTTCAGTCCCCGCTCCCCCTCGCCGCCGAGCGAATATATGGGGACAAAGCGGAACATTATAAGATTGAGTGCGGGGACAATCGCCCAAATAAGCGCGAGAATACGCCAGTTTTCAGTGCCGAATACGGTAAAAAAGAGCGTTGAGAGCAGCACAACGCCGACGTGTCCCCAGCAGTAAAACGAATGAAGCAGACTCATTGTCGTTTCCTTATTTTCTGTCGGGCATGACTCGACAATCGGGCTGACAAGCACCTCAAGAAGTCCGCCGCCAACGGCATAAACGGCAACGGAAATCAAAAGCCCGACATACGGGTCGGGAAGCGCCTCCGGCAGCACCGCCAGAAAAATAAGCCCGACGCAGGAAAGCGCATCCGCCGCCATTACAGAGACGCGGTAGCCGATTTTATCGATAAGGCTTGCCGAGAGCAAATCTACCGTGAGCTGAATCGCAAAATTTATCGTGACAAGAAGCGTTATTTTTGAAAGAGGTATACCGTAACCTGACTCAAACGTGAGAAAAAGCAGCGGCACGAAATTGTTGATTACCGCCTGAACGACATAGCCCGCAAAGCACGCCACGGTCGTATGCTTATATGTAAGGTTGATTTTTTTCATGACTCATACTTCCCCATATTTTTTGACTCGAATATTATACTTCATTCGCGGCGAAAAAGTCAAGACGAAAAATAATGTTCGGACGATTTTGCGAATATACACATCAAAGCGACCTGCCGAATACGATTAAAAAAAAGAAAAAGGCTTGCAATTCCGCACCCTTTATGCTATAATATACAAAACAGCATATCCCAATCGAGGGAGTAGCGAGCGCCAAGCCTATAAAGGTGCGGCGTAGCAAGTCAACATACTGACCGTCTTTTCGGTCTGGCTTGTTTCAAATTGCGAGACTCATGTATAACTTTGCTATACGGGAGTCTCTTTTTTGTGCAAATTCTGACAAGGTACATACTCATACATCGTTACTTCGCCGCAAGCAGCAAATCAAAGGAGTGTAAAAAATTATGGAACTTGACTTTTCATTTTTTGCCGAGAGCGTCCTTCTGGGCGTGGGTCTTGCAATGGATGCTTTTTCAGTTTCAATGGCAAACGGGCTTAACGAGCCGAAAATGAAAGCGTGGAAAATGCTCGGAATTTCGGGCAGCTTCGCGTTTTTCCAAGCGCTGATGCCGATGACAGGATGGGTAATCGTGCATACGGCAGTCGAGACGTTCGACATCATTGAGGGGATTATACCGTGGGTTTCGCTCATTCTGCTTTCGATAATCGGCGGAAAGATGGTATATGAAGGAATAAAGGGCGGTGACGGGGACGCGGAAAAGCTCGGGCTCGGGCTTGCGGCGCTTCTGGCGCAGGATATTGCAACGTCAATCGACGCGCTTTCCGTCGGCTTCACGATTGCGGACTACGATGTGGCAATGGCTCTCATCGCCTCGCTCATCATCGCCGCCGTTACGTTTGCAATCTGCACGGCGGGTCATGTAATCGGCAGGAAATTCGGCACGAGGCTGTCGGGAAAAGCGTCAGTTTTCGGCGGGGTGATACTTATTCTGATAGGACTTGAAATTTGCATATCGGGAATTTTGGGGTAAAGTGTCTCTCACATTGCTGGGAGAGTGAATTGAAATATGGCAGCCTACCAGATCGAAAATGAAGCTTCAAAATAATAACGCAAAAAAAGACGCTGTTCAGCGTCTTTTTTTCACGAAATATTTTATCCGAGCGCAACGTCAAGCGCCATCATGAGCGTAAATCCGAACGCAAAAGACAGAGCGCCGATGTTCGAGTGCTTCCCTTCCGACATTTCCGGTATCAGCTCCTCGACGACAACGTAAAGCATCGCCCCCGCCGCAAAGCTTAACAGATACGGCAAAAATGAAGTGATTACGCCTGCGGCAAGAAGCGTCACGGCAGCGCCGACAGGCTCAACTGCGCCCGAAAGCACACCTCCCAAAAACGCGCGCGATTTTTTTGTTCCCGCCGAGCATAGCGACATTGAAATTATCGCGCCCTCGGGGATATTCTGAATCGCTATGCCAAGGGAGAGCGCGAGCATCTCCGCGGACGTTATCTCGGCGCTTCCAGTTATGTACGCGGCTGTGACGACGCCCACAGCCATTCCCTCGGGAATATTGTGAAGCGTAACTGCCAGAAGAAGCATCGTCGTATTCTTCAGCGAGCTTTTCGCACCCTCCGGCACACTGCTGTTCTGGTGCAGATGAGGCGTCACCTTATCAAGCGCCAGAAGGAACAGTACGCCTGCCCAGAATCCGACGGCAGCAGGCACAAAGGACAGCGTTCCGAGAGACTCCGACTGCTCAATCGCCGGTATCAGAAGGCTCCATACAGACGCGGCAACCATCACTCCCGACGCAAATCCCGTCATGGCGCGCTGTATTTCCGTGCCGAAGCCCTTTTTCATAAAAAATACAAGCGCTGAGCCGAAAGACGTTCCCGCAAACGGGATTATGAGACTCAATAAGGCTTCCGTGTTCATTTTATTCCGACAAGCAGAGCCGAGCCGCCAAGCATGAGACGTCGTGCTTCACGGCGTGTCATAAATTTACCGTTCGTCGTGTCGATCAGCTCTACCTTTTCATATCCTGACTTTTTAAGCTCCGTCACGAATTTTTCCATATCGCCGTATCTCGCAGGCGACATTATATCGTGTATAGCGAATTTCCCGCCTTTTTTCAGAACGCGCAGTGTTTCAAGCAAAAGCTTTTGCTTATCCTGTCCCATGATGTTATGATAAACGTAATTGCTCGTCACCGCGTCGAAGGTTTCGTCGGCGAAATTGAGACGGCAGGCATCGCCCTTCTCGAATCTCACGTTACTCACCCCCTCCGCCTCGGCGTTTTTTTCGCACAGCGGGCGGTTAAATTCGGAATATTCGCGTCCCCATTTGTCAATCCCGATAAACTCCGCCCTCGGATTTCTCTTCGCGCAGGCAATCGTGAGCGCTCCAGAGCCGCATCCGACATCAAGCCCCACGCCGCCGTCGGGAAGCGAGACATATTCCGCAACGCCGTCAATTATCGCGCAAGAAAGCTGCCGCTTTCCGTTATACGAAAACGCGCTGTGAGCCGTAAGGCACCATTCCGTTATTTTTGCAAATAGAATAAATAAAACGGCGAAAGCAATCGTCAATATTGTCCGCGGCGTTCCCGACACAATCGCTCCCGTGCCAAAAGCAAAGACAAATACGAGCGACAGCAGAGTTACAGCGGCGCATACGGCGATAAGTCCGTTCGGCACCCAATTTTTATAGTCCGGCTTCATGTGTGCCTCCTTTCGGTTAGTATTAGCTAACTATAAATATGATACCACATGAAAAGGGGCTTGTCAAGGGAAATTTCAGATTTTTCGCAAAAAAAGACCCCCTCGTTTCCGAGGGGGGATACGGAGAAGGAGAGATTTGAACTCTCGCGCCGGTTACCCGACCTACACCCTTAGCAGGGGCGCCTCTTCGGCCTCTTGAGTACTTCTCCCTGTCAAGAAATCTTCCGACGCTCCATATTATACACGATAATTTTCGCGATGTCAACCCCTTTTCAAAAATAATTGCAAATTTACGCCGAAAAAATTCAGTCGTCAACCCGTGCGCCCAGAATCTCGCGGTATTTTCGGTAAAAGCTCTCGTAGTACCCGCCGTCGAGCGCCTCGCGGATTTTCGCCATAAGCTCATTGTAAAAATAAAGATTGTGCAGCACGGAAAGCCTCATTCCAAGCGTTTCCTTCGCCTTTATAAGATGGCGCACGTATGCGCGCGAATGAAGCCTGCAAGCGGGGCATCCGCACCCCTCGTCAAACGGACGGTCATCAAGCTTATACTTTTCATTCAAAAGGTTGATTTTGCCGTGCCACGTGAAAAGATTTCCGTGACGTGCGTTTCTGCTCGGCATAACGCAGTCGAAAAAGTCAACGCCGCGATGTACAGCCTCAAGAATGTTGACGGGCGTCCCGACGCCCATGAGATATCTCGGTCTGTCCTTCGGCATATATTCCTCGACGACATCAATAATGTGATACATAAGCTCCGTTTCCTCGCCGACAGCAAGCCCTCCTATCGCATATCCGTCAAGACCGTATTCAGCTATTGTTTTCATGTTTTCGGCGCGCAGGTCGTCGTATGTGCCGCCCTGATTTATTCCGAAAAGAAGCTGACTTTGATTTATCGTGTCGGGAAGAGAATTCAGGCGCTCCATCTCCGCTTTGCAGCGAAGAAGCCACCTCGCCGTTCTCTCGCTCGAGCTTTTTACATATTCGTAAGGCGATGGATTTTCGACGCACTCGTCAAACGCCATAGCGATAGTAGAGGCGAGATTTGACTGTATCCTCATACTCTCCTCAGGTCCCATGAAAATGCGTTTCCCGTCGATGTGTGAGGAAAAATAAACGCCCTCCTCCTTTATTTTGCGCAGTCCCGCAAGCGAAAAAACCTGAAATCCGCCCGAATCCGTTAAAACGGGACCGTTCCAGTTCATGAAGCGGCGAATGCCGCCGAGGGTGCGAATCACATCGTCTCCCGGGCGCAGATGAAGGTGATATGTATTTGAAAGCTCAACCTGACATCCGATTGAATGAAGCTCTGAGGCGGCGACCCCGCCCTTTATAGCGGCTGACGTGCCGACGTTCATGAAAACGGGAGTTTCAATCGTCCCGTGAACCGTTTCCATTCTTCCGCGGCGCGCGAGACCTTCTGTTTTTAATACTGAAAACATAATAAATTACCTACATTATCCGACCGAAATTGCGGTCAAGCTGATTTTTTGTAAATTCGAGAATTACGGGTCTGCCGTGCGGGCAGTATTTCACATTCGGCAGACGGAAAAGCTCGTCGCAGAGCCATTTTATATGCTCGATTCCGTAAGCTCTACCGCCTTTTATCGCCGCCTTGCACGACGTTGTGAAGAGCACACGTTCAAAAAGCATATCACGCGCCTCATTCGGCGACAGGCGAAGCCCGTCTCCGAACGTCATAAACGCCTCGCTCGTCATTTCAGCGTCAAATCCCTGCGGCACAGCCGTTACAACGGCTTTTTTGCCGTCAAGCGAGAAATCGAAGCCCGCAGCACGTATTTCCTCGGCAAATTCGGAAACAGCCGACGCCTCGTCTGACGACAGCAATATTTCGATTGGCACGGCAAGAAGCTGCACCGACGGATTTTTGTTTGCCTTGCGCATATTGTCCTTCAGCCGTTCAAAAATAATCCTCTCGTGCGCCGCGTGCTTGTCAATCAGATAAAGCTTTGTATCAAGCTCGACTATGACATACGTGTTCCAAGCCTCGCCGATTATTCTGTAATCTGGGATTTTGATGTCGGCAGCCTCATCTGACGCATTTTCTTCATTTTCCGCATTCACGTCGGCAGCAGCTTCGCTTTCATCTTTTTTGACCTCCGCTTTAGCGGAGTTTTCTTCCCTTTCGGTCAAGTGAAGCGCCGCCGTCGCCGCATCAAATATCGAATCCCTGAACCCGCGCGGCGTGTCGTCAAGTCTCAAAATCCTGTTCTCTGCCGCGCTGCTGGCAGAGTGTACCGACGCGCGGTAATCCGAGAAATTCCTCTCGGATGGTTTAGCGACCTGACCCGCCTCAAAAATATGTCTTTGCTCCCTCGGCGTGTCCTTTACGGGAACAAACGCATCGGCAACGCGTTCCGCGCGGCGCAGATTTTCAGTTGCCGCGTCCGTCACGGGCTTTCCCGACGACGCCGTTATATTTCCGGGCGTCATGGAGCTTTCGAGCGCGGGTCGCACCGCATAATAAACGGATTCAAACACAACCCTTTCGTTTGAAAATTTCACCTCAAGCTTCGCGGGATGCACGTTCACGTCTACCGCAAAGGGCGACACCTCTATTGAAAGCACGCAGGCGGGAAATTTCTCCGTCGGAATAAACGTCGTATACGCCTGTTCGATTGCGGCGGACGCAGTTTTTGAGCGGATGTATCGCCCGTTTATGAAAAAAATCTGCCCGTTGCGGTTGGCGCGCGCGGTGTCAGGCATACCGATATAGCCTGATACGGTCACACCGCCCGTGCTGTTTGAAACCTTTATCGTGCGCGACCAGAACTCGCGACCGAGAACGGAATAAATTGCAGATTTCAGATCCCCGTTTCCCTCTGTGCGCAGCTTCATTGTCCCGTCCGCGATAAAGCGGAACGAAATATCGGGGCGCGACAGCGCAATTCGCTCGACGACGGTGAAAATCGCTGCCGTTTCGGAAACGTCCTTTTTTAGAAATTTGCGTCTCGCGGGAACATTCGCGAAAAGCTCCTCGACAATTACGCTTGTGCCTGCGGAAGCAGCAATCTCGGAATGCTCGACCACGCTGCCGCCCTCCGCAATGAGAATACCGCCCTTTTCCTCGCCCTCGGGGCGGGATATGATGCGCAGCTTTGAAACTGACGCGATTGCCGCAAGCGCCTCTCCGCGAAATCCGAGAGTGCCTATATGCTCAAGGTCGTCGGCGTTACTGATTTTGCTCGTCGCGTGACGCAGAATCGAGGTCGGCAGATCGTCAAACGATATGCCGCACCCGTTGTCAGTCACGCGCATATACGCGACGCCTCCCCGCTTCACCTCAACCGTAATCGTATGCGCACCCGAATCAATTGCGTTTTCAAGCAGCTCTTTTATCACCGAGGCGGGACGGTCAACAACCTCACCGGCGGCAATAAGATTCGCCACCTCAAAATCAAGTACGTGTATCTTTGACATTATGACCAATTTTCATATAGAGAAAATTTTCCTCCCTTCGGAACTGCGGTCGGTGACGCTTTGCGCAGCCTGTGCCGCAATATTATGGCGACGGATGTCGTGCTTTGACGCAAAACTCTACAAAATCAGCCGAGCAAGCGTTTAAGCTCGAACAAAAGATTCATCGCTTCAATCGGCGTCATTGTGTTTATGTCCGCCGCGCGTATTTTCTCGGCGGCGTCATGCTCAGCGCCCAACATCAGCGGAAGGGTCACGGGCGCGACCTCGTCCCCGTCATCGGAAGCGTCAGAATTTTCCTTCGCGCGCCTTGCGGCGTCTTCCGTCTCCTTCAGAATAACGCGCGACCGCTTTATCACCTCTGCGGGAACACCCGCGAGCTTAGCCACCTCAATTCCGTAGCTGTCGTCCGTGCCGCCTCTCACGATTTTGCGCAAAAACACAAGCTCGCCCCCGCGTTTTTTCGCGGCAATACTGTAATTCACCGCGCCCTCAAGCTCGTTTTCAAGCGAGGTCAGCTCATGATAATGCGTCGCGAACATCGTTCTTGAGCCAATCTTTTTGCTGTGTGTGTATTCTGCGACAGCACGCGCTATCGAAAGCCCGTCGTATGTGCTTGTACCGCGCCCGATTTCATCATAAAGAATAAGGCTGCGCCTCGTCGCGTTTGAAAGTATGTATGATACCTCCGACATTTCAAGCATAAAAGTGCTCTGCCCCGACGACAAATCGTCGGACGCGCCGACGCGCGTAAAGAGCTTGTCTACGATTCCTATTCTCGCCTCGCGCGCGGGAACAAACGAGCCTATCTGCGCCATTATGACTATCTGCGCCACCTGACGCATATACGTCGATTTGCCCGCCATGTTCGGTCCCGTGATTATCATGAGACGGTTGTATTCCGTGTCGAGAAGCGTGTCGTTGGGTACGAAATATTTATCGGACACAAACTGCTCAACCGTCGGATGTCTGCCGTCCTTTATGTCAATAGTATCGGAGTAATCGACCTCGGGACGCACATATCCGTTTCGCTTCGCGACGTCTGCGAGCGAGCAGTAAACGTCTGCGAGCGAGAGAAGCGACGCGGAATTGCGTATTCTCGGCGTCGCATCCGCGACCTTTCCGCGAATTTCAACAAACACGTCATATTCGAGGCTGTTCAGTCTGTCAGCGGCGCCAAGAATCGTCGCCTCGTGATTTTTCAGCTCGTCCGTTATGTATCTTTCGCCGCCGACAAGCGTCTGCTTTCTGATATATGTGGAGGGTACCTGATCAACATATGATTTCGACACCTCGATATAGTACCCGAAAACCTTGTTATACCCGATTTTCAGCGTCTTGATTCCTGTTTTTTCGCGTTCCTGTGCCTCCATCGCGGATATCCAGCCCTTGCCATCGTGCATTATCGAGCGCAGGTAGTCTATTTCCTCGCTGTACCCGTCGGCGATGATTCCGCCCTCGCGCAGCGAAAACGGCGGCTCCTCCGTAATCGACGCGCGTATAAGCTCGCGGATGTCCTCCATCTCGTCAAGATTTTCGCGTATGCCGGAAAGTTGCGCCGACGATGCCGACGACAGAATGCTCTTGATTTCGGGAATCACGTCGAGCGACGCCAGAATCGCGCGCAAATCCTTTCCGTTCGCCGTTCCGAATCCGACCTTTGTCGTAAGCCGTTCAAGGTCAAGCACGCCCGCAAGCGCGCGTGCGCATTCCTCTCGCATGATAAAATTTTCCGCAAGCTCCGAAACAGCGTCGAGCCTGTCCGAAATTTTCGACGTGTTCGTAAGCGGATGAAGCAGCCAGCTTCGCAGAAGCCTCGCGCCGAGCGCGGATTTCGTTCTGTCGAGAACCCAAAGCAGCGAACCGCGCTTCTCTCCGCCGCGAATCGTCTCCGTTATTTCAAGCGAGCGGCGCGTGTTGGCGTCGATTTCAAGATAGCTGCCGCCCGAATATACATGAAGCTCCTTTATATATTCCGCGTCGGAAAACTGTGTTTCCGTTATGTATGATAAAAGCGCACCCGCGGCGCATATTATCTCGTCACCGGCGCCCGCAAGCGAATCGCTCCCTCCGAATCTCGCCTCCGAAATCCTGCGGCATTTTTCACGGTCAAAGCGCATTGTGTCGTTTTTGGAGACAAGCGCTCCGAGCTTTTCTTCAATGAACGCAAATGTTCTCGGCAGCGCCGTCTCATCCGTGTTCGCTATAACCTCGCTTGGGGAATACGACGACAGCTCGTTTATGAGCTTTGATTCGTCGCCCGATTCAAAAGACGTCGCGTAAACAGCATTTGAAACGATGTCGCAGAACGCGACGGCGATAACCTCCCCGCCGAAATATATCGTCGAGAGATAATTGTTTTCCTTTTCGTCGAGAGCAGACGAATCGACGACGGTGCCCGGCGTTACGACGCGCACGATTCTGCGCTCCATCGGTCCCTTTGTCTCGCCCGGCTCGCCTATTTGCTCGCATATCGCCACCTTGTATCCCTTTGACACAAGCTTATCGATATACGGCTGGCAGGAGTGAAAAGGAACGCCGCACATCGGAACTCTTTCCTCGTCGCCGTTGGAGCGTCCCGTCAGCACAAGCTCAAGCTCGCGCGACGCGGTATGCGCGTCCTCGTCGAACATTTCGTAAAAATCACCTATGCGGTAAAATAAAATATGGTCGGGAAAATTCTTTTTAACGGAGTAGTACTGCTCCATCATAGCCGTTGCCATCGCGCCGCCCCCTCTCTTTATAATTTATTTCGGAAAAATCCTCGAATATTATCCGCAACCGCCGCATGATGAGCAGTTGCCACCGCACGAGGAACAGCTTCCGTCCTCCCCCGTCGCCGCTTTGCGCACTATCGCGTTTATCTGCGATATAACAGCGTCGAGCACGTCCTTGGCATCCGAAAATTCGCGGTACGTCTCGTTTTCCGTTATTTCAACATAAAGCGTGTTGAGATTTGCCTCAGCCGCCTCAAGCGTTTCACTCTCCGCGCCGCCGTCAGAATAAAGCCCGTTGAGAACGGAGCGCATTCTGTTATATTCCGAAATCATGCGGCAAAGCTTTTCGTCGCTCTCGTATTTTTGAAGAGCGGACACATATCTTTCCCTCCGCTCGTCGCCCTCGATAGCCTCGCCGAGCAGCATCGCCGCCTGTATGATTTTGTCGTCTCTTTCAGCCATGATATTTCACCTCATTTTTTATTATTCAATCGTTCACGCCGTCAATCGCGCGCCCGAAAAGATTATACGTGTCGGCGCGCGTCACAAGCACATTGACGAATTTTCCCGCCGAAGCGTTTCCCTCGACGTGAATCTGCCTGTTGCCGTCCGTGCGTCCTGTTTTTGCCCTTGATAAATCATCGTCCATCAAAACGCGCAGCGTTTTTCCAACCTCGCGCTCGTTATGCGCTCTCGATATTTCGTTCTGGCACTCGATAAGCCTTGAAAATCGCTCGCTCTTTACGCTATCCAGCACCTGATCCTCGCGCTTTGCGGCGGGAGTGCCGCCCCTCGGCGAATAAATAAAAGCGTAAATCATGTCAAATTCGGCGCGCCTTACCGCGTCGAGCGTCATCTCGAAATCCGCCTCCGTCTCGCCGGGAAATCCCACCATAACGTCGCTCGTTATCGCAATATCGGGCATTTTTAGGCGCAGCTCGTCTATGATTTTCATGTAGCCGTCCCTTGTGTACCGCCTGTTCATCTCGGCAAGCACGCGGTCGGAGCCGGACTGTATCGGCAAATGAAAATGGTGCGCAATTTTTTCATGCTCGCTCATTACCGTTATCAGCTCCGAGGTAGCGTCCTTCGGATGGCTCGTCATGAATCGCAGCCTGAAATCGCCCTTTATCTCCGAGAGCGAGGCGAGAAGCGCTGCAAAATTCACTCCTGCCGTCAGGTCGTGACCGTAAGAATTGACGTTTTGCCCGAGAAGCGTTATGTCGTGGTATCCCTCCCCGGCAAGACCTTCAACCTCCGCGTATATGTCAGATGGCAGTCTCGACCGCTCGCGCCCTCTCACATAGGGGACAATGCAGTACGTGCAGAAATTGTTGCACCCATACATTATGTTTACCCATGCGTGAGTCGTTGATTCGCGCCTTATCGGCAGCGCTTCGGAAAAATCAGTGTGTCCGAGCGCCTCTTTTGCGTCGGGAAATCGCCTGCCGCTGCCCGAAATTCTGTCGGAGACATAAATCGGCACGAAAAGAAGCTCCGTCGTCGTAAAGCAAAAATCGACGTATGGATAGCTTTCCTTTATTTTATCTATGCGGTGCTGCTGCGAGGTCATGCAGCCGCCGACACCTATTATAACGCCAGCGTTTTTCGCCTTGACGTGCTTTAGCTGTCCTATAGACGAAAGCGCCTTCTTTTCCGCGTGCTCTCGCACGGCGCAGGTGTTCACAAGCACAAGATCAGCGTCCTCGTAATCAGGCGAAAGCTCGTATCCCATAGCCTCGGCAAGCCCCGCAAGCCGCTCGCTGTCAGCCTCGTTTCCCTGACATCCGAACGTCATAACGTAAGCCCTCGGCAAATGACCCGCAAGCTTCATTTTGTCCGTATGCGAACGCACCGCCGCAATCGCGTCCCGTATTTTCAGCTCCTCGCTCAGCGAAACGGTATTTCTGTCTCTTTTTACCATGATAAATGCCGTGTATCATCCTTTGTTTTTCGGTATATAAATTATACCTCACGCGCGTGAAATTGTCAAGGCGTCGAAAATAAAAAACGCGGCAGCGTCATGTGCTTGACAAATACTCCATTCGGAGTTATAATAAATATGCAGCGAGGTACGCGAAAAAACTATTATTTTTGAAAAGGAGCTTCAAAATGAACACGCTTGAGACAATTTGCACACGGAAATCAGTGCGCAGCTACACGGGTGAATCGTTAACAGATGACGAGCTTGAAAGGATACTGAAAGCCGCAAACGCATCGCCCGCGGCTATGGGAAAATACGAAAGCCTGCATATAACGGTAATAAAAAAGCGGGAAATGCTCGATAAAATTGAGAGCGCTGCGGCTGAGGTATTCGGAAGACCTGACTCTCACCCGCTCTACGGTGCGCCGCTCATGATATTGATTTCATCGGTGAAGCCCGACGCGGGATCGGAAAACGCCGCTTATTCAAACGCCGCGATTATAACCGAAAATATCGCACTTGAAGCAACGGAGCTGAAGCTTGGCGTATGCCAGATTTGGGGTGCGGTTTATGCGCTTTCAAAGTCGCCCGAGATATTGTCGGAGCTTGGAGTTCCCGACGGATTCATTCCCTGCTGTGCCGTTATTCTGGGAAAAACGGATTACGAATACACGGAACGCGAAATACCGACGGGGAGAATTTCTCAAAACGTCATAGAATGAAAAAACGCCGCCTCAATAACGATTTTATCGTTATTGAGGCGGCGTTTTTTGTTGAGCAGATTTTTCTTTTAGACCTCATTCATGTCCATGGCAATGATATTGAGCTTTTTGACGGTGGGCAAACAGAAATATAGAATTTCTATTCCCTCGAAAATCAGGTTCGGTCAAAATTAAAAGCTCTTTTTCACGTCCTGATAAAGCTCATTATTCAATATTTCAGCGTCGTCGCCGACAAACGCCTTTGCCGCTTCCTCGTCACCTTGCAGCTGCCACATGAACCATGCTATAACATATCCGTCCTCAGAAACGCCGGTGAGACCATGCGCTGTATCACACCTTCTTGCCATCACCTTGTCTCCCGGTATCATATCGTAAATCTCAGTCAGTCCCTCCAGCGTTACGACCCAATCATCGCCTCCACCGGCTCCGGACATCAACAGAATCGGTATGTCAATTTGTGTGGCATCATAAGGCCATTGACACGCGACTGCCAACTCATAGTTCGTCGGCGACAGCGCAACGGCAGCCTTGTAAATATCCTTGTGGTCGGTATTGGTAATAGCGTTTATCACCCCAACGCCGCCCTGGGAATGACCGATAATGCCCACGTTGTCAAAGTCAATCTTCTGATAAAAAATACTCGGATTTCCTTCGTCATCTATGTATTCATTCAGAAGCTCCAGATAACGGATGCACATTTCAGCGCCGAACGCATTCCACGAATAGGTTTCCTCCGTCGCTATGACGATAAAACCGTAGGAAGCATAGAACTGGTACTGTGCTTTGGACAAAGAGCCTTTCCACCCTGTCCCATTGCATACAACAATGACGGGATATTTTTTGTCCTCCGTCTCCAGCTCTGTCGGATAGCTGATTTCGTACTTCTCGAAAACCTGCACGGCGGTTTGCTCATAATAGGATGTAGCGTATGGACCGTCCTCCAGATAAGCCGCTTCTATATCGCCGCCGGTTTCTATGCTTTCACGATAATTATCCTTTACCGAGCTGTCGATATGCGTTATCCAGTAAATAAGCACAGCAATCAAAGC
>JAJQCT010000036.1 GCA_021202555.1 Clostridiales bacterium | reverse complement strand
GAATTATGTAATTCAAATAAAATATTCACGGTGCAGCTCACCGGTGATGTGGTTTTATAATCATTGGCGGCTGCTCCGACGTAACGAAAAATGAAGTGTCGGTACCGGAAATCCGATTTTTACGGCTGAATCCGGTCAAAAATGCGACACTGCCTCACTTTCAGGAAAGGAATTCTTAAATCATGGATGAATCCGCTGTAAGCACCGCTTCACTCAAAGACGAAGATGAAATCGAAATTGATCTCGGCTCGCTTTTCAAGGCGCTTTATCATGGACTTTGGATAATCGTCGCGGCTGTGCTCGTGCTCGGACTGTTATTTTATGTTTATGCGAGCTATTTCGTCACACCTCTTTACGAATCGACGGTTTCGATGATAGGTATGAACAAAACCGAGGCGGGCAGCACGATTTCGTCAAGTGACTATTCGGCGTCGTCAAGCCTGCTCGATACGTATGCCGCCCTCATCGAAAGCAGGACGGTGCTCAGTCAGGTTATCGAGAACGCGAATCTTTCGTATACGACGGACGAGCTTGAAAAGCTTATTTCGGTCGATGCGGACAGCGACACGCTTATTCTTTACGTCACCGTGACGTGTGAGGATCCCGAGGAGGCGGCGCTAATCGCCGATGAAATTCTCAATGTCGCGCCCGATATTATAGTATCAATCGTCGAGGGAATCTCGATGTCAGCAGTTGACAGCGCTGTCGTCTCAACAAGTCCTTCATCTCCGAATGTCCTGAAATATACGGCACTCGGTGCGGCTCTCGGACTTATTCTCAGCTGCGGCATAATCATAGTAGGTGAAATTTTCAGCGCCAACCGCACGACGGTTGAGGAAAATGTGCGCCGTGAATTCAGCCTTTCCGTGCTTTCAGTCATTCCCGAGCTTAATCAATCGGGAAAGAAAAAGAAAGGCGTTATCGGAGGACAGGCGGGCGCAACCAATATGGGTGTGCTCTGCGACAAGCTTGATTTTGCCTCGCGCGAGGCTTATAAGCTTCTGCGTACAAATCTGGCGTTCTGCATTTCCGGCGACCAGAAGTGCCGCATTATAGGTGTCACCTCGTCAATTCGCGGCGAGGGCAAATCAACGACGGCGATTAACCTTGCGTATACGCTTTCGCAGACAGGCTCGAGGGTATGTCTTGTTGACTGCGATATGCGTCTGCCGACGGATGCGTCGAAGCTGAAGCTCAAGGGGCGTCCGGGACTTTCCAATCTTGTTTCGGGACAGACAAGCAGCGCGAATGTGCTTATGCAGAAATACAGAGCGAAGGACGGACAGTTCTTTGTGCTTGCGGCGGGCGACGTTCCCCCAAATCCCGCGGAGCTTCTCGGCTCCGCACGCATGGAATCGGTCGTTCAGGCGCTCGCAAATTCGTTTGATTATATCATACTTGACCTGCCGCCCGTGACTGCTGTCAGCGATCCGCTCATAGCGTCGAGGCTCGTTCAGGGACTTATCGTCGTCGTGAGAGAGGACTCCTATGAAAGAAAGATTCTTACGGAGACGGTGACGCAGCTTAAAAATGTCAAGGCGAATATTCTCGGAATCGTTGTGACGTATTCGACGGCGCAGCAGAAGGAATATAAGCGCTACGGCGGCAAATACGGCTACGGGTACGGCTACGGCTACGGCGAATCGACGGAAGCGCATCATTCGGGAGAGCAGGGTGCAAATGCAAATGCAAATGCTGCTCCAATCACACTTGATTAGAAAAATAGGAGATAAAAATCGGTCTCTTGGAATATGCATAGTGCTGTCAGGGAGGACGGATAACTGCATTGATTGATTTTCACACGCATTTTCTGCCGTGCATCGACGACGGAAGCAAGTCGGTCCAAATGAGCGTACAGATGCTCAAAATGAGCCGTTCACAGGGAGTTGACGAAATTGTCGCGACGCCGCACTTTTACGCGTCACGCGTGACGCCGGCGGATTTTGTGGCGCGCAGAAACGCCGCGTGGGAGAGATTGCGTGCGGAGCTGACGCCCGATGCGCCGCGGGTGCATCTCGGCGCCGAGGTATACTACTGGAGCGGTATGTCACATTCCGATGAGCTGTCAAAGCTCTGCATCGAGGGGACAAACGTGCTTCTCTTGGAAATGCCGTTCAAGCCTTGGACTGACAGAATGAAAAACGAGGCGGCGTCGATAGCGCGCGACGGATATTTCACTGTCGTGATGGCGCATATTGACAGGTATCTGAAAACAGAGCCGAGCAGCACATGGGATTTTCTCGCCCGAAACGGCGCGCTCTTTCAGCTCAATACGGAGCCGCTTCTTCACGAGGGATTTATGATGAGACGGCGCGCCTTGAAGCTTCTGCGGGATGAGGTGATTTACGTCATCGCATCAGACTGTCACAATACTGATACGCGGAGTCCGAATATGGGAGAGGCTGCCGAGGTTATAGAAAAACATATAGGACGCGGGGCTGTTGAAAGGCTGACCGAAAACGCAAGGGAGCTTTTGCCCGCGTCGGAGAGGGCTCATAAAGGAGGTAATTTCTGATGAGTGAACTCGGAAACAAACGCAATGAAAAAAAGAAAAGGGGCAAGCTCGGACGCGGGGCAAAAATCGCGCTTACAACAATTATAGTAGTTCTTGTGCTTTTTGTCGCTCTTTTCGCGGTTGCATACGGTGTGTTTCACTACTATTATTCGCTTCTGAATTACGCGGAGATAGACAACGAAAGCATTGAATCGTTTACGGGTGAAATCGACGAAACTGACGACCCGGAGGAGCTGACCGCCGAAACCGTTGACGAGGGCGAGATGGACACTTATCTTGAAAACCAGCAGGGTGAGCTTAGCGAACTTATCGATGGAACAACAAGCGGTGAGGACACCACAGACGGTTCGTCGGGAAGCTCGTCCGTCACGACGACCTACGACACGAGCAATCTTTATAACATCCTTGTAATCGGCGTTGACTCGCGCAGCAACAATTTCAGCGGGCGCTCGGATATGATGATGGTAATAACGATAAACAAAACGTCGAAAAAGATTGTGGCGACCTCAATTCTGCGCGACTGCTACGTGTCGATTGAGGGGTATCAGTCGAACAGACTGAACGCCGCCTACGCTTACGGAGGCGCGTCGCTTTTAATCAGCACGATAAAGTCCAATATCGGCATATCGATTGACAAATACGTCACGGTTAATTTCTTCACCGCCGCCGCTGTCGTCGATTACGTCGGCGGGGTCGATCTCGACGTTACGGCTGCCGAAATTGCGGTTATGAACAATTACATCGCCGCACAGAACAAGATTTTCGGCAACGCGACGGGAACGGATCTTATAAGCGAGAGCGACGCGGGATATATTCACTTGAACGGAAATCAGGCGCTCGCTTACGCGCGCAACCGCTATGTGGGAAGCGATTTTTCAAGGACGGAGCGTCAGCGCAAAATAGTGGAGCTTGTGCTTGAAAAGCTCGAAACAATGTCGCTGACGGAGCTTACGTCGTTTGCGGAAACATTCCTGCCGCAGATAAAAACGAATCTTTCGGAATCGGATGTGCTTGACCTTGTGACGCTTATGCTGTCAATTGGGAACTATTCGATAAGCACGTTTGTGATTCCGCAGTCGGGAACGTGGAGCAACGCGACGATAAGAAGTATGTCGGTGCTGAAGGTAGACTTCGTTTCAAACTATAAAAAATGGTATGCGGCTGTAAACTGACGCCGCCAGATAATGATTTTGTGCGGCGGCTCACATTTGGTGCGCCGCCGCAAAAAATATATATTCGAGGGCGCGGAATGTGCCGCGCGGGGAGTGAGTGCGATGGCAAAATCAGAAAATTCGGCAAAGTCCGAAAAGAAAAAAGCAGGCAAAATTGAAACTGTAATGCCGAGGGCGCCCGAGCCGCAGCGGCTCACGCGCGTATTTTTAATCAGCCTCTTGCTGTCGGCGGCGGCGCTCGTCCTTAATCAGGCGGCAGTCATTTCTGTGACGCTTTCATCGGGCGGCGGCACTCTCTATACCGCACTGACGCTTTTTGAGGCGCTGACTGACACGCTCGTCTTTGCGTCGGGAATAGCGCCGATTTTGTTTTTCCATTATCACCGCGCGAAAAAGCATATGGCTTTCTCGTTCGTATCCGCTGTACTTTACCTTGAGGCGAACTACATGATTTCGTTTTTCCTCGACCTTATTTCGGGGAATGTAAACTATTTTGTTCAGACACTTGTTTATTTGCAGATAAACGTCGCGGCGCGCCTTCTGATATACGCTTTAATTCTTGTTCTCTCCTCCGCGTTCAGGCGGCGGGATGACACTGTTGAGGCGGCGATTCCGTTTGTCTCGAAGCGTCACCGCGTGTCGGGAATGCTCGGATGGACCTTCGTGCTCCGGATATTCCCGTATATTGTCTACGAAATTTACGCGAATATCACGGGATTTATCGAATACGGAGTTGCCGACATGGAGGCGCTCGACGTGCTGTCGATAATTTCGGCATATGTTGAAATTCTGGTTGACGGCGTGTTTGTCTACATTTTCGCGTATCTTATTTTCGTGCTTTGCGAAAGCATCGCGTTCAGCGGCGAAAAATCAGGTGTGACAGCATCCGCTGCTGCGGACGCGGACACCGGGGACGAGCCGGAAAATTAAACTATGCATTTGCCTAATAAACAATGCGCCGTCCGATTTTCATCGGACGGCGTTTTGCGTATTATTGAGCGCTTTACCGTGAATATTGAGGACTTCCGTTATGAATTTGTAATTCGTAACGGAATGTCTTCAAAGCTGTGCTTCGCTGCTCAATGTTATATGAGCATTGGCAGCGAGAAGAGAAGCTCGCGCAGACCCGCGCTGATTTTCGGAAAATCGGAGTGCGGGAGAGGATTTTCTCCCCTGCCGCATTCGAGCGTGAAGGACGGCTTGCCGTATTCGCGCACGAACCAGTCTGTCAGCCCGCCGTAAGCGGCGCTCCCTGTCGGCACGGCAAGCGTGTAGCCCGTCATTTCCGCTATCAGATGACCCACGCCGAGAGTTTTTTTCGACGCATAATCCCCGCCGCAGTAGATTTCCTCGCCCTGCGTGTGAAGGGTAAGTATGACGTTCGGCTCGAGCGTGCGGATCAATCCGCAGAGCGCCGACACCTCAGGCTCGGATTCGGGGTATTCGCCGCTGTAGCCCGACGCGCACCCGCCGAAAATGCCGCGCTCCTTTTCGATTCGCTTATATTCGACAAATCCCGCGTTATAGTTGTGATTGAGATCGACCCCGCGCTCGTTTGCCTGCCAGTGTGTGAAATCGCCGCTGCCATTCATTTTGAGGAGCCGTTCGTAAAGCGGGCTTTTCTCATCCGCGCCGTGAAGCGACAGCTCCACGCCGTCGGGATTGAGCATCGGAACGACGTAAATCGCGCGGCGCTCGAAGATAAAATCCATCCCTACGCCGAACATCCGCCGTCCATCTGCCCTATACTGAAAATATTCGTTTATGAAGCGCATAAGCACCGCTGACGTGATATGCTCCATGCCGTGATGCGCTCCGACGTAGAGCGTTGAGGTCGGCGCCATCGGATTTCCGAGCCTTGCCGCCAGTATTTCACGTCCGCGAATCGATTCGCCAACCGAAAATACGCGAAGGTCGGGGTACATTGCCTCCATTTCGCGCATAAATTCCGAAAGACGTGCAAAATCAACGTCGTCCTTTATAGGTACGGTTTTGCTTTCATTCATTTCCGTGTCGTGTCCTTTCAGCCGGGGATTCATATATGAGTATATGAAAAACGCCGCTGAAATATTACGCATCGGATGAATCGTATGGAGCGCTCTGAAAGACTTCGTATGGAACACCTTACCGTGAATATTCAAAAAGAACACTTCACCGTGAATATTCACATTGAACCATAGGCTTAAAAAGAACACTTCACCGTGAATATTCAAATTACATAGGTTTAAAAAAGAACACTTTACCGTGAATATTCAAATTGAATCTATGATTCAATTTGAATATTCAACAGACTTCCTTTCTGAATCTGTGATTCAGAAAGGAATGTCTTAATGTCTTACCCATCCTGCGGCGAGATTCACCCATTCGGCGACCTCGGGAATTTCAAGTCCCGATCTGCCGCACGAGGTCTCCCTTGTCGCAAGCGAAAGTCCGTGACATCCCTTTTCAAATACATGAAGCTCGAAGGGAATATGATGCGCCGAGAGCGCGGATGCGAAAAGAAGCGAATTTTCGACGGGAACGGAGCCGTCCTCCGCCGTGTGCCACAAAAACGTCGGCGGCGTCAGGTCGCTTACGAGATTTTCAAGGCTGTGCGATTTTAGTGTCTCCTCATCCCGCGCCCCTCCGAGGGACACGTCGATTGTGCCGCGGTGGGCGAATGCTCCCGCGGTTATTACGGGATACGCGAGAATCAGACCGTCGGGCTTGTTTTCGGCGTATCCGATTGAAAGCTCCTCGCGTATGAATGATTCGTGCCATCTCACGCCGAGCATTGCGGCGACGTATCCGCCCGCGGAAAAGCCCATGACGAAAATGCGGTGCGGGTCTATGTGGTATTCTTCCGCGTGACGCCTGACGTGCGCGACGGCGAGCGACGCGTCGAGCAGAGGGAGCGGATAATTGCCGAACTCCCCGACGGAGTAGCGCAGCACAAACGCATTTACGCCATGCGGCAGAAATGCGAGTGCGACAGGCTCCGCCTCGCGCTCGGAAAGGTATGAAAGAGCGCCGCCCGGCAGGATTATGAGCGCCGCGCGCGGCTCCATGGAAAGCTCGTCGGCGTCGCCCTGAATGTACGACGTCAGCGTAACGCGGTCGTCGCCTTTGTAAAGAGAAAATGTCGATGTAGTCATGAATGTTGTCCTTTCATAAGGGGATTTTACTTATTATATCATAGCGAGCGCTGTGCCGCAAATAATTTTGTTTTGTCGCAGATAAGGCAAAATTATTCACAAGACCTGCGCATGAAAATTTTATCACCCGATTATTCAAAAAAATCGTGGAATTCACTGTTTGGGGCTTGATTTTTTGCTCCGAATGAATTATAATAAATGTGAAATTGCAAAAACGTCCCGATTTGATGAGGTAATGTCAGTGCGTTTTATGCATTTTTTCGTATATATAGCTTGAATTTGCACGAAAGGAGTCACATCAGTGGATAATTCCAAGGAAAATACCTTATACAGAGAGGATTTTGAACACGACGCCTGCGGAATAGGCACGATAATAAGCATTGACGGCGTTCCTTCATATTCCATCGTTGACGGCGCGCTTAAAATTGTCGAGCGGCTCGAACACAGAGCGGGCAAGGACGCGACGGGCGAAACGGGCGACGGCGTGGGAATTTTGCTTCAGGTGTCGCACAAATTTTTCTCGAAGGTCGGCAGCTCGCTCGGCGTAAATCTCGGCGGCGAGCGCGACTTTGGCGTCGGAATGTTTTTCTTCCCGCAGAATACGCTCGCGCACCACAGGGCGATGAAGATGTTCGAGGTCATCTGCGAAAAGGAAGGCGTTGAATTTCTCGCATGGCGCGAGGTACCGACGGACAGCTCGATACTCGGACAGCGCGCGAAGGATTCAATGCCGCACATAATGCAGGGCTTCGTCCGCCGCCCCGACGGCATCGCCAGAGGACTTGATTTTGACCGCAAGCTTTACGTAATTCGCAGAGTTTTTGAAAAGAGCAACGAGATGACGTATGTGGCGTCCCTTTCATCGCGCACGATTGTGTATAAGGGAATGTTCCTCGTACATCAGCTTCGCCGCTTTTATCTCGATTTGCAGGATACCGACTATGAAAGCGCGATTTCGATGGTGCATTCCCGCTTCTCGACGAACACGACGCCGAGCTGGGAGCGCGCGCATCCGAACCGCATGATACTTCATAACGGCGAAATCAACACAATACGCGGCAACTGCGACAGAATGCTCGCACGCGAGGAAACGATGTCATCGAAATGCATGGGCGACGATATGCACAAGGTTTATCCCGTCATAACGCCCACGGGCTCCGATTCCGCGATGCTCGACAATACGCTTGAGTATCTCGTGATGAACGGCATTCCGCTTCCGCTTGCCGTGATGATGCTCATTCCCGAGCCGTGGAAAACGGATCAGTCAATGTCGCGCAGCCGCCGCGATATGTATCACTACTACGCGACAATGATGGAGCCGTGGGACGGTCCTGCGTCAATAATTTTCTCGGACGGCGACATCATGGGCGCTGTGCTTGACAGAAACGGTCTGCGCCCCTCGAGGTATTACATAACGAAGGAAAGACAGCTCATTCTTGCATCCGAGGTCGGCGTACTCGATATCGACCCTGAGAATATTTTGGTAAAATCGCGCCTTCGCCCGGGCAGGCTGCTTCTCGTCGATACGGTGAGAAAAGCCGTGATTTCGGACGAGGAATGCAAGGAATATTTTGCCTCGCGCAAGCCCTACGGCGAATGGCTCGACAGTCATCTTGTAACCCTTTCAAGCCTTCCCGTACCGAACGGAAATGTTCCCTCATACACAAAGGAGGAACGCAGCCGCCTTTATAAGGCGTTCGGCTACACGGAGGAGGATATAGCGGACGCGATACTTCCTATGGCAAAGACGGGAGGTGAGCCTACGGCGTCGATGGGAGTAGATACGCCGCTTGCTGTGCTTTCCTCAAAGCATCAGCCGCTTTTCAATTACTTCAAGCAGCTTTTTGCGCAGGTTACAAACCCGCCGATAGATTCGCTGCGTGAGGAAATTGTGACTGACACGACGGTTTATCTCGGCACGGACGGCAACATTCTTGAGGATAAGCCCGACAACTGCACGGTGCTTCAGATAAACAACCCGATTCTGACGAGCGTTGACCTCATGAAGATACGCAGCATGAAAAAGCCCGGCTTTTCAGTGAAAACCGTGTCGCTGCTTTATTATTCCAACTCGTCGCTTGAAAAGGAAATTGACAGGCTTTTCGTTGATGTAGACCGCGCGTACCGCGACGGCGCGAACATAATAATCCTTTCCGACAGGGGGATTGACGAAAACCACGTTGCAATTCCGTCGCTGCTTGCCGTTTCCGCGATTGAGCATTATCTTGTGCGCACCAAAAAGCGCACGGCGCTCGCGATTATACTTGAAAGCGGCGAGCCGCGCGACGTGCATCATTTCGCGACGCTTCTCGGCTACGGCGCGAGCGCGATAAATCCGTATCTTGCGCAGGAATGCGTAGAGGAGCTTGTCGCGGACGGCAGACTCTGCAAGGATATAACGACCGCTATAAACGACTACAATTTTGCGATACTCAAGGGAATTGTGAAAATCGCCGCGAAGATGGGAATTTCGACGATTCAGTCGTATCAGGCGGCGCAGATATTCGAGGCGGTCGGAATCAGCCGCAGCGTAATAGACAAGTATTTCACGAATACGGTAAGCCCCGTTGACGGAATCGGAATTGACGAGATAGCGGAGGATGTACAGTGGCGTCACTCCCATGCGTTTGATCCGCTCGGGCTTGGTGTCGATACTACACCCGACAGCGTGGGCAATCACAAGCTCCGCTCATCGGGCGCGGCGGAGGATCACCGCTATAATCCCGAAACGATTATAGCGCTTCGCGAGGCGACGCATTACGGCTCGTATAAGCGATTCAAAGAATATTCCGCGATGGTTGACGATGAGACAAGACCTCATACGCTTCGCGGACTGCTCGATTTCAGATTTGACGAGGGAGAGGCGATACCGATAGAAGAGGTCGAGCCTGTGTCGGAGATAGTAAAGCGCTTCAAGACGGGCGCGATGTCATACGGCTCGATTTCGGAGGAGGCGCACAAGTGCATGGCGATAGCCATGAACACGATAGGCGGCAAGTCAAATTCGGGCGAGGGCGGGGAGGACCCGTCGCGCTTCGGCACGAAAATGAACAGCGCGATAAAGCAGGTCGCGTCGGGACGCTTCGGCGTCACGAGCGAATATCTCTGCTCCGCCGATGAGATACAGATAAAGATGGCGCAGGGAGCGAAGCCCGGCGAGGGCGGTCATCTGCCCGGGAAAAAGGTTTATCCGTGGGTTGCGAACACGCGCTATTCAACACCGGGAGTTGCGCTCATATCGCCGCCTCCTCACCACGACATTTACTCGATTGAGGATTTGGCGCAGCTCATATACGACCTCAAAAATTCAAACCGCGACGCGAGAATTTCCGTCAAGCTCGTCTCGGAGGCGGGTGTCGGTACGATTGCGGCGGGTGTTGCGAAGGCGGGCGCGCAGGTTGTGCTCATTTCGGGATTTGACGGCGGCACGGGAGCCGCTCCGAAAAGCTCCATTCACAACGCGGGACTTCCGTGGGAGCTTGGAGTTGCAGAGACGCACCAGACGCTCGTCAGAAGCGGGCTTCGCTCGCGCGTGCGAATCGAGACGGACGGCAAGCTCATGACGGGACGCGACGTTGCCATAGCCTGTATGCTCGGCGCGGAGGAGTTCGGATTTGCGACGGCACCGCTCATCTCGATGGGATGCGTCATGATGCGTGTGTGCAATCAGGATACGTGTCCTGCGGGAATCGCGACGCAGAATCCGACGCTGAGGGCGCGCTTCTGCGGAAAGCCCGAATATGTCGTGAATTTCATGACGTATGTCGCCGAGGAGGTGCGCGAGATAATGGCAAAGCTCGGCGTTCGCACGATGGACGAGCTTGTCGGGCGCACGGATAAGCTTTGTATGCTCGATTCGGAAAAGGTGTCGGAATCGGCGCCGAGAGCATCAGACCTTGATTTTTCGTCGGTGCTTGCGAAAATGCCGCATGAGCATTTCGAGGCTGACAAGGTATTTGATTTCGAGCTTCAGAAGACGCTCGACGAGAGTGTGCTTCTGCCCGAATTTGAGCCTTACTTCAAAAAGCGCCGTCCGCATGAGACAAGCGTGAATGTTTCGAGCGTAAACAGGACTGCCGGCACGATTCTCGGCTCGGTAATAACGAAAAAATTCGGAAAAACGCTTCCCGACGACACATACGTCATTCATGCGAAGGGCGGCGGAGGACAGTCGTTCGGCGCGTTTATACCGAAGGGACTTACGATTGAGCTGACGGGAGACTCGAACGATTATTTCGGCAAGGGACTTTCGGGAGGAAAGCTCATCGTCAAGCCGGACGAAAAATCGACGTTTGAGGCAAAGGACAACATCATTATCGGAAATGTGGCGCTTTACGGCGCGACATCGGGAGAGGCTTACATCTCCGGCATTGCGGGCGAGCGGTTCTGCGTCAGAAATTCAGGCGCATATGCCGTCGTCGAGGGCTGCGGAGATCACGGCTGCGAATACATGACGGGCGGACGCGCCGTTATTCTGGGACCTACGGGCAAGAATTTTGCCGCGGGCATGAGCGGCGGCATCGCCTACGTGCTTGACCTGAATCACGACCTGTACCTGCGTCTCAATAAGCAGATGGTGTCGATGACGAACGTGACGGAGCGACACGATTACATTGAGCTTCGCACGATGATTGAAAATCACGTCGCGGCGACAGGCTCAAAATTCGGCAGGAAAATACTCGAAAGCTTCGACGATTATATCGGAAGCTTCAAAAAAATCGTTCCGACGGATTATCAGAAAATGCTCACGGCTATAGCGCAGCTTGAGGAAAAGGGAATTCCCCACGAGCAGGCGAGACTTGACGCATTTTACAGCGTACTCGGTTAAGGAGGTTAAAGCGATGGGAAAACCGACAGGATTTTTGGAATACCAAAGGGAAAACAGCCATGCGCTTTCTCCGGAGGAGCGCATAAAGAATTTCGACGAATTCAAAACGCCGGTTAAGCCGGATGAGCGCCGCCGTCAGGCTGCCCGCTGCATGAACTGCGGCGTGCCGTTCTGTCAGGCGGGGGCGACGTTCGCGGGAATGGTGAGCGGCTGTCCGCTTCACAATCTGATTCCCGAATGGAACGACGAGCTTTATAACGGGAACATGAAGCCCGCGCTCGATCGCCTTCTCAAAACAAACAATTTCCCCGAATTTACGGGGAGAGTATGTCCCGCACTCTGCGAGGTCGGATGCGTGAACGGACTTTACGGAGATTCGGTTACCGTTCATGACAACGAGCTTTATATAATCGAGGAGGGATATAAAAACGGCTGGATGACGCCGCATCCTCCCGCCGTCAGAAGCGGAAAGCGCGTCGCTGTCGTAGGCTCGGGTCCATCGGGACTTGCCGCTGCCGACAGTCTTAACAGACGCGGACACAGCGTGACGGTTTACGAGCGCGACGAGCGCCCGGGAGGGCTTCTTATGTACGGAATCCCGAACATGAAGCTTGACAAGCGCGTAATTGAGCGCAGAATCAATCTCATGAAGGACGAGGGCGTAGTTTTCAGGACAAACGTCAACGTCGGGGTCGATATTACGGCTGATGAGCTTACAAGCGAATACGACGCGGTTATACTCGCCTGCGGCGCAAAGCGTCCGCGCGATCTGAACGTCGAGGGACGCGACGCGGAGGGTGTATATTTCGCGGTGGATTTTCTTTCGGCGGCGACAAGGCACGTAATCGGCGACGAGAGCGAATTTTCGGTGAGCGCCGAGGGCAAGGACGTGATTATAATCGGCGGCGGCGACACGGGCAACGACTGTGTAGGAACGAGCATTCGTCAGGGGTGCCGCTCGGTGACGCAGCTTGAAATGATGCCTAAATCGCCCGATACGCGCGCAGAGGACAATCCGTGGCCGCAGTGGCCGAAGGTATGCAAGGTCGATTACGGTCAGGAGGAGGCGATTGCGCTTTACGGACACGATCCGCGTATTTACAAGACAACGGTAAAGGAAATCCGCAAGGATGAAAACGGAAGAATCTCGTCTGTTGTCACAGTATCGCTCACGCCCGAAAAGGACCCGAATACGGGACGCACGAATATGGTTCCGGTCGCGGGGAGCGAGGAGGAGATGCCGTGCGGACTGCTTTTGATTGCGGCGGGCTTTCTCGGATGCGAGAATTACGTCGCGGAGGCATTCGGAGCGGATTTGACGCCGAGAGGAGTTATTGCGACGGATGCGGGGAGCTACGGGACGAGCGTACCCGGCGTTTTCACGGCGGGAGACGCGCACAGAGGTCAGTCGCTTGTCGTATGGGCTATTTCCGAGGGCAGAGGCGCCGCGAAGGAAGCGGATGAATATCTCATGGGATATACAAATATCATCTGAAAGACAAGACGTTCCCATATGAATCGCAGATTCATATGGGAACGTCTGATGAATATTTTATTCGGAGCTATGCTCCGAATAAAATATTCACGTTACAGCGTTCAATAAAGACACCAAGGGGCGAAAACAGCTTCGCACCTTGGTGTCTTTTTCTCTGTGGCATGAAGGGCGCGCGGTGCATAATATGAAAATGAAGGCGGCGTCTTTTGGCGCTTGCCTCAAAAAATCAAGGAAGGAACAATTTCTCCATGCCTGAAAACAGAAGCCTCGGTTCCTCGTCCTGCGGGCGGGAAACCGTGTGTATAGACACATACAGAGTTCTCGATTCATGCCGCGACAAGGACTGCTTCGAGGATGTAAGAGTATTTTTAACGGATTTCGGTCAGGAGCTGATAAGCCATACTCAGTCGGTGAGAACCAAGAGCGCCGAGATTATATGGGCGACGATTGACGTAAACGCCGTACCGTTCAACCGCGGTTTTTACCAGATCAACATCCGCATTTTCGTCAGAATTACGTGCGAGGTCTGCGTCAACGGCTCGCCTCAGGAGATTGTCGGAATCGCCGCCGTTGAAAAGCGCAGCATTCTCTTTGCCTCCGAGGGAAATGTCAGCATTTTCAGAAGCGACCCCTACGAGGACAATTTCTGCCGCCCGCCCGTTGGCGGGAGAGTGGGGACAAATCTCCCAGTCGCCGTGCTTGAAACGGTCGATCCGATTATCTTAAATTCAAAGATAGTCGATCCGCCGACGCCATGCTCCTGCTGCTGCCGCGCCGACGACGTGCCGGGCGAGGTTGTGACGGACATAAACGGAACGCTCATCGACCCCGACGACGACAGATTTCTCACCGTCTCGCTTGGATTTTTCTCGGTCGTGAGAATCGAGCGCCCCGCGCAGTATCTCATCGAGGCGGCGGAATACACCGTCCCCGACAAGGAATGCGTCAGCCCCGAAAACGACGACCCGTGCGCGCTTTTCCGCACGATGTCGTTCCCGGTCAACGAATTTTACCCGCCCTCGTTTATCCCGCAGGGCGGAGATCCGCCGCAGGGCGGCAGGCGCTGCTGCCCCTGAAGGAAAGGCTCTTTTTGTCCCTCGCGTCAATATGCCGCGAGGGACATTTTGATTGAAATGCATAATAAAAAAATATTTTTTGTAAAAAACACTTGACAACATCATTTCCATAT
>JAJQCT010000003.1:55641-70385 GCA_021202555.1 Clostridiales bacterium | reverse complement strand
CCTATTCCACTCGGTATCGCTCTTACCTTTGCCGACAAAGACTTGCGCTTCAAGTGCCTTTTTAAGTGATACCCTCGTTTCAAGTCCTCTCTTACTGCCGGTTGTAAATGGTACAAAGTCGATATGCAAATGTAGCGTTGCTTCGTCCATATGGATATGTACCAAGAACACCCGCAAATTTGGATTGCGTTCTTGAAATCCCTGCATATATTTATCGAGTATCTTTTTTATAAGCTTCCCGTTTTCGGTCGCTGCTCCCATATTGTCCTTATTCCCAATTTGAAGAATAAACTCGTGAAACAGCTTCTCTTGTTTGCCTGTACGTATCTTCTCGTAGTAGTCATCAATCACTCTGTCCTTGCGCGTCTGCTTAGCGTTATATTTTTCAAGTGCATCATCGAACAGCTCATGATACACCGCTTTTATGTCCTCATTGCAATACGTAATATTATTTTTCGTTCGTTCCCTATCGACATTCTCAGCAATGAAATCACGATTGTTGTGTGCGGTCGAGACTTTGACAACCATAGCGCTGATAGTTCTCTTCATCATGTTTTTCACCTCATTTCTACTTACTTCCGTTCTGTTACTCTTGTCAAGAGTAACGTAAAAGCACTTTTGTCAGCGAACTGACAAAAATGCCGGCAAACTGTGCCTGTTTGCGCTCTTGCAGAGGGCTATATCGGCTGTCGCCGATGTATCTCGCTTGCTCGATACCTACTCCCACTCAATTCTCACAAGCGCGTACTAAACAAATTTGCTTTTGTAATTTAGCTGTGAGTATCTGTCTTATTTGTATTATCGGAAAGACGCAGACTATCCGATTTTTGTTGTCATTCTGTTGCCGCGTAATTTGCGCTTATCGGAAAACTTCGTGACGCTGTGACGCTATTTTAGAGAGCGGAAGCGTCACGATGAAATCGTCACAGCTTTGGTTGAGGCACCGCACATTACATAGTTTGAGCGATGTCAAGCAATATGCTGCAAGCGCCTTGTTTGATGGTTTCTGCGAATGTCAGAACAGATCGCTGTGCGTGACGGTTCTCGTCAAGTACAATATCAGCTCGCACTGAACGATTTCATAGACAAGCAGCCGTGACATTCTCTGCACCCTTCATAGTCGCCAGTCAAAGCGTGGTCTTTGTATTTTTGAGACAAGGCGTTTTCTTCAGCAAGCATCGTCACAACTTCATCAAGCAAGGCGATATTGTACCCTTTCTTTTCAGCCAGTTTGTAGTCCTTTTTGAAACTCGTTCATTTCGAATTCGATAGCTGAAGTGATTGATTCCGAATGCATAAAAATGCACTTCATATAGCTATGTGTGCAATCTGTTTTGTCAACGACAGTTACAAGGTTTCCAATACTTAATTCAACCACTTACTCTTTTCCACAGCAACTTCTACTGTTGCTTCCCCTATTGATTTTACTTTGGGAAATCACGAACCTTTTCGCATTCCAAATGAATGCGAATATTATGCTTGCTTAATCGTTTAAGCAATGATATAATAACATTGAAGGATAAATCGTAGATTTAAAGACGTTCCGCTTCAAATCAAAGATTCGCAGCGGAAGTCGTCAAGTTAGATGAATATTGCGCATAGCGCAATATTCACGGTGCGGCACTCGATATGACATAATATAAGTAAGGAGAAGAATCTATGAGAGAAACAATACCGTTTAATCAAGGCTGGAGCTTCAGGCTTGAGGACGAGGACACCCCTCGCGCGGTGACGCTCCCCCACGACTGGAGCGTTGAATATGACCTATCGGAAGCCTCACCCACGGGCGGCGGGGGAGGATACGCGAAGGCAGGCGTCGGCATATACGAAACCGTCATTTCGCGCGTGACAGCAGACAAAATAAAGGGGCGCGTGTCGTATCTGCAGTTTGAGGGCGTATACATGGACTCGACCGTATATCATAACGGCGACGCTGTCGTCTCGCATAAATACGGCTACACGCCCTTTATCGCACCGCTTTATAATGTTGCTGCGGGAGACGTGATACGCGTGAGGGTTGACAACAGCCATCAGCCGAACTCCCGCTGGTACACGGGTTCGGGAATATACAGAAACGTCTCCCTTGTCATCCACGACGGCGTGCAAATCGCCCCGTGGGGGATAAAATGCATGACAAGCCGCATATACCCCGAACGAGGCTCTGCCGATCTTCTCATTTCGGCAGAGATTTGCGCGGGTGAGGAGGACGTGACCGCGGGAGTATATCACGAGATATACGACGCGGAGGGCAAATGCGTCTCCTCATCGGGAATTGCGATAATGCTTCGCGACGGGGAGGTCGGCAGATGCGAGGTCAGACCTCAGATTAAGTCGGCGCACCTATGGTCGGACAGCGACCCGTATTTATACACGCTCATCACGCGTGTGAAGGTGTCGGGCGAGGTAATCGACGAGGCGGTGACCAGAATCGGCATACGCACGGCGACATTTGACGCGGACAGAGGCTTTCTTTTGAACGGACGCTCGGTCAAGATAAAGGGAATGTGCCTGCACCACGACTCAGGGCTTTTTGGCGCGGCGAGCTACCGTGAGGTATGGGAAAGACGTCTTTCCAAGCTTCGCCAAATGGGCTGCAACGGCATAAGATGCTCGCATAATCCCCCCGACCCGCTGCTGCTTGATCTTTGCGACGAGATGGGCTTTCTTGTCATGGACGAGGCGTTTGACGAATGGTACCTGACAAAACACAAAAACAACAACTATTATTCCGAGGGGCTCTCATACGGTTCGGGAATGTTCTTTGACACGGACGCGGAGGCAGATCTGCGCCTGATGATACGCCGCGACTACAATCACCCGTCAGTCGTTTTGTGGAGCATAGGAAACGAAATCCCCGAACAGTCATCCGCCGACGGCGCGGACATCGTGCGCTTTTTGCAGGGGATATGCCACGAGGAGGACATAAGCCGCATGGTGACGTGCGCGTGCGACAACATTGCGTCGGGAAACACCGCCTGCGCGATGCGCGAATTTGAAAACGCGCTTGACGTTGTGGGCTACAACTACGTCGGCAGATGGCGTGAGCGCGCTGAGACGTTTTACGACGAGGACAGGCGGCTCTATCCCGCGCGCCGCTTCTGCGGCTCGGAAAACCCATCGGTCGGCGGCGACCGCGGCGTATACCGCAAAAACGGACCGTTCGGAGGATATGACACAGCGACGCTCGGACATGAGGCTTTATGGCGCTACACGGCGTCACGCGATTTTGTGGCGGGGGATTTCCTCTGGACGGGAATTGACTATCTCGGCGAGACGCGCTGGCCAAGACGCGGCGCGGGCTGCGGACCGATAGACACCGCAGGCTTTGAAAAGGACTCATACTACTATTTCCGCTCGATATGGAACAGCAACGACGTTACACTCCATCTGCTCCCGCACTGGAACCACAAGGGGAGTGAGGGCGAGTTTATCCGTGTCGTATGCTACACGAACTGCGACGAGGCAGAGTTGTTCATAAACGGAAAGAGCGCCGGCAGGCGCGGACTCGCGCTTCCGCCGAGGACGGGCGCCGTGAACAACTGGTACGAGCGCTCGGGCGTACACGCGACGACAAACGACCTGCATTTGGTGTGGGACATACCATACGAGGCGGGCGAGCTTCGCGCCGTTGGCTACAAGGACGAAAAGGAAGCTGCGGTGACGGTGCTTGAAACGGTCGGGGACGCCTCGAGCCTTTCGGCGAAGGCTTGGCATGATGAGGCGTCGCCCGGCGAGATAATTCAGATTGAGGTTGAGGCGCGTGACGATGCAGGCAGATTTACCCCGCTTTGCGAGGACGAGGTACAGTGTGTTGTCACAGGTCCCGCCGAATACATGGGCATGGACAGCGGCAACCTTTCCGATTTATCAAAAATGAATCTCCCCGCACGAAAGCTCCACGCGGGCAAGCTCTTCTGCGCTGTGAGATGCACGGGCGAGGGCGAGGTATGCGTGAAATTTACGTCAGGCAACCTCACCCCCGCGTCGGTGAAGGTTATAGCGGGGGGAGCAACCGGGGAAAACTTTTTGAAAAAGGTTTTCCCCAGTGGTCCGGAATTACACTGTGATTGGAAACAACGCCTTATGACAGCACCTGCGCTCCATGGTGAAGCTGGTCGCCTGTAAGGTTTCCAGCCGCGGCAGCAAATTGTGGTTTTTCCCCGATTCTGATGAAAGCTCGGATTGATTTTTCACCAACTGACCGATTTATTTGCCGCCAATCGTCGGAAAAGCCTTAAAAAGCAAACCAACTGAAAATGGCATAGAAAAGCATCTCGTCAAGAGGTGCTTTTCTTATGCGCAAAATCGAACAGAGAGCGCGTAAAATGTCAAGAGCATGAGGTGCATGATTGAATTTTTTGCGGTGCGATGTATTTTTCGGCAAACCGGGCTCGCGTTTTGCATTATTATTCACCCAAAATGAATTGTAAATGTTTCGGAAGTCACTTTTATATATTATTTAAAGGGAATAAATATAATTCATCGTCCGATTTTTCAGTAAAACCACGATAACATCGCGATGTGTCGAAGCAAGATATGATTCTGATTTATAAATATAATATGAACGTGAGGCTTTCAACTGGAACGTGATTATCCAACAATTCGATGATTTCTTCGACCTTTTTTCTGTGAATTGTCCGGAATTTCAAAAATTATGCGCATTTTTATTCTTACACATACATTTTAACTGCGAAATTGACAAAATACGTGCATTTTTGATCCATTATATGGCACTTTTGGATGTGGTACAATAAAGCATCGGGAAATCGCGAACGCCGCGGCTTCTCATGTACATTATATTTTTTAACAGGAGGTGTCGCTATGACATCAAAGCTCCATTTACGTCCGCGGGGTGAGATTGTTTCGGCTCTCACGTCGCACAGCCAAAGCGAGGAAGGCTCGCTTTTCACCGTGTACATACTCACAAAATCCCGCGTTTTCGGGGATTACGGCGTCGAATACGATTCGTTTTCGATTCTCTGTATGTCGATGAACATCGTAGAGGGCGAAAATCAATTGCCCGAAACGGACGAAGAATTTTTGCCCGACGTTTTCCTTGACAAGGATGAGGCGCTGCGGTTTATCGAGGAAATCGCGGAGGGCGCCGTCACTCCGTGTACGCTGACTGACGTTGCCGTTGACAGAATCTCGCAGCTGTAAATGCGCGGGAAAGGGAGCGGTTAATTTAATCCATCAAAAAAGCAGGTCGCCGACCTGCTTTTTTGTGGGTGTTTGTTGCGATTCACTTTGTGGTTTACGTCATCTGACGCTGGAACCGTAGGTAACACATAACAAACAAAAAGAGACTTTCGCTTGAAATCCCATCGTTGTATTGTATTCGGTTTATTCTTCGGTGTTATCGTTTTCACCGTTGCCGCCGTCATATATTGCCTGAATTTCCGTCTGATATACATAAACCGCCCCTCATACAAAAAATGTGCGTCTATATGTTTATGAAGCGGGACCGGGAAATATGCGGACTGCAATATATAAAAAAAGCCCCCGAAGGGGAGATGGAAGTGTGGAGTGTGGAGTTGGAAGTGAGTAAAACTCCTCACTCCTCACTCCTCACTCCTCACTATTCACTCTTTTCTTTCATCAGATCCGCAAACATCACATATCTGAGCGCATATCGCGGGTCGGGACGCGGCGAAAACGTGTAAAGCCTGCCGCCGTGATAAATGTCAAAATGGTCGGAAACCGAGAGCGGCAGCGCTTCAATCGTCCGCGTCGGAATCTCAAATGATACGCTCTCTCCGAAAACAGTACCCGAAAACGTGAAATTTTCCGTGTCGAGCCTTATTTTGCCCTCTCCCGCGCCGTGAATCAGTACACCGTTCTCGTCGCTCGCGTTCACTACCGCGTCCGACATGAGCGGAACGCCTGTGTCAAATGCGTCAAGCTGATACCTGTACCACTCGTTAATCGTTCCGACGGGAGCGCCCTCAAATCTGTACTCCTCCGTCAATGCCGCTGTCATTCCGCACGATGAGCAGCGGATGCGCGAGCATTCAAATTCGAGCGTGTCCTCGCCTCCGCATTCGGGGCAGCGGTAAAGCACGCCGTCAAGCCCCCGCACGGTGTCGCGCGATTTATACCGCACGCAGGGCATTGCGCGCTCCTCATCGTGACAAAGCTTTTGCGAGATAAGCGCGTAAATCTCACTCTCCGTCATTGTCTTTATCTCATCCGCCGTCAAGAGCTTTTCCGTTTCAACGCGGATTTTGCCCCTGTGCGATTTCGGCGACCACTTCGGGAATGTCAGCAGCGCCCCGTTTGCCGTGACGCGGTAAACGTCAATTCCAAGCCTTTTTACAAGCGTTCCCGTCGGCTCCGTAATTTTAAGCGAATGCGGGTACCATGTCAGCCTTCCCTCGGGGAAAAGCACGATGATATTCCCCGCCCTCGCGGCTCTCATCATGTTCAGCACGGTTCCCGCGTCGGAATCGAACATACGCTTCGTTATTACGTGCAGTCGATTGAGAATCGGGCGAAGCGGCTTTATCATCATGAAATGCGCGCTTAAAACAAACGTCAGGCGATGCGGAAAAAGTGATGCGGCGACAATAAAATGATCGTAGTTCGTCAGGTGATTTGCAAGTATGAGTGCGGGTCCCTTAATATCGCGAACGCCCGAGCGATCGACCGAAAATCCGAACCGCAGCTTTAGTATTAAGAGCGAGATTAGCGCGGCGGGGATGTATAAAATCGCCGGCGGCTTTTTTACCGCCGACGATTTCCTTCTTTTTCGCTTCATGTCGTTTTTTTGTATGTCGTGCCCTCGCGTGTATCGATGAGAGTAATCCCTCGTGCGAGAAGCTCCGCGCGGATTCTGTCCGCCTCCGCGTAATTTTTTTGAGCCTTTGCCTCGGCGCGCGCCGCGATTGCAGCGAGAATCTCGCCGTCATCGTCACCGGCTGCTGCCGCGGAAGCGTCCGATTTTTTAATTTTTTCGCGCGACTCCCTCGCCCCCTTTATAAGGTCGAGCGCCAGAACGCGGTCAAAATCCTCGATGAGCGCTGTCTTAGTCGCATTCGATATAGGCGCCTTCAGCACGTCGTAAACAGCCGTCACCGCAAGAGATGTATTGAGGTCGCCGTCGAGCGCCTCGACAAACGGGGATTTGTATTTTTCAAAATCCGCGCGGTCATATTCGCCCGACATATCGTTCCCGTCAGGCAGATTCGCCGCTATTCGCGAGAGCAGCTTTTCATACGCGCCGACGGCGTTGTCAAGCGCCTCGTCGGAAAAGACAAGCGTTTTTCTGTAATGCGAATTAAGACAGAAGAAGCGGTACGCCATCGGCGAATATCCAAGCTCCGAGAGGCGCGTGAGCGTCAGAAACTCACCCGATGACTTCGACATTTTGCCCGACTCGGTGTTGAGATGATGCACATGGAACCAAAGCCCGCACCATTTATGCCCGATATAAGCCTCCGACTGCGCGATTTCGTTTGTGTGATGCGGAAATTGATTGTCAATCCCGCCGCAGTGTATGTCGAGATACTCGCCGAGATGCTTCAGCGAGATTGCGGAGCATTCGATGTGCCAGCCGGGGTATCCAAGCCCCCACGGGCTTTCCCATTTCAGCTCCTGCGCGTCAAATTTCGATTTCGTGAACCAAAGCACAAAATCCGCTTTGTTTTTCTTGTTGTCGTCAGCCTCGACCCCCTCGCGCACTCCGACGGCGAGATTTTCCTCGCTGTGCTTGTTGAACACGTAGTATTCGTCGAGCTTTGAGGTGTCAAAATAGACGTTTCCGCCCGCGATATATGCATACCCCGTCTCAATCAGGCGGCTTATGATTCTGATGTAGTCGTCAATGCAGTGAGTGGCAGGCTCGATTACATCGGGCAGGCGTATATTGAGCCGCTCGCAGTCGGAAAGGAAAGCGTCTGTGTAGAATTTCGCGATTTCAAGCACGCTTTTATGCTCGCGCTTCGCGCCGTTTACCATCTTGTCCTCGCCCTCGTCAGCGTCGCTCGACAAATGACCGACATCAGTGATGTTCATCACGCGCTTCAGGTTGTAGCCCGAGTAGCGCAGATAGCGGTCAAGAACGTCCTCCATTATATATGTGCGCAGATTTCCTATGTGCGCATAGTGATAAACTGTCGGACCGCAGGTATACATTCCGACGCGGTTTTCGTCGTGCGGATGAAATTCCTCGCGCCTGTGCGTCGCGGAATTATAAAGACTTAACATAGATTATACTCCTTGTTTCGGAATTGTGGCTGTTTCCGCTTTGCGGAATCGCCGCCCGCCTTTTGGCGGCGAAAGCCACAAAACGACAGTTTGAAAGATTTATCTTTCAAACTTTTTCTTTGGGCGATATGCTATCATAAGCACAGCGCATACCGCGAAAACGGCGGCGGAAATTATAAGCACTATGATGTCAAGTGACGTTATCGTCTCCGATTCGCCAAACGGAATCGGGATATAATTCATCAGATTGAACCCCATATGGAAGAGTATCGGAACGAAAATCGAATCGTACTCGTAATAAAGCCATGCAAGAATAATTCCCATCGGGAAGGTGTACACATACGAAATAAGATTGCCGTGCGCAAACGCGAAGATAAACGCAGACATTATAATCGCCGCCGCGACGGGGAATCCGCGGCGAAGCCTCCCGTAGCCGCAGGCGCGGAATATAATCTCCTCGCATATCGGCGCGAAAATCACAACCGAAATAAACTCGGCTATGACGCTGCCGCCGCCGATAAAGCTGTAGGTTTCGTTGTATTCCTCAATTACCTCTTCCGAAAACGGTATCACGTTTATCGCGAAAAGCGAGATTATCATCAGCGCGGCTCCCGCCGGAAGCGCGAGATATGAATACGGGGATTTTATAGGTCTCAGCCCGATATGCTCCGTGAACGTGCGCTTTCTGATTTTGCCGATTATTAAAACGACGGCTACGGTTGCGGCGTTCGATACAATCGACGCCAAGGAATACTGCGTCGATGACGTGACCGAGTTTACCTCGTCAACGTATATGTCGTAGCACATTTCGTAATAGTATTCGTAAAGCGCGTTATATTCATCGACCGTCATTGAAGATGAATCTATCGACTGCATCGCGCTGTAGAAATTATTATAGAAATTAACCGTCGGCTCGGCGTACACCATCGCATAAAAGACGATATTCTGTATGACGACGAACAGGAGAAAATAGCCTATCGCGTGAAGAAAGCCCGAAAGCGCCTTCTGAAACGGCGTTTTCTCTCGCTTTGCGCGCGGCGGCTGCCCCTGTCCGTAGGGATTCCCGCCGTAGGGATATTGTCCGTAGGGATACTGCCCGTACTGATTTCCGCCGTACTGCCCGCCGTCAAAATTTATGCGCTCGCGCTCCTCGCCCGAGCCGTTTTGCTCCGCTGACGCGCCAGAATCGCCCTCGTTTTTAACCTCGGTGTCGTCCGAAAACGAAAGCCCGCAGTACGGGCAATAGTTAAGCCCGTCGTCCGAAAGCTGATGACATCTTCTGCAAATCATTTTGTGTCCTCCATTTTGTTACTCCGATTGCCCGCCGTCGCGAAGACGCGCAATCTCTCCCTCAAGCTCCGTGATTTTATGCCGCAGAAGGCACAGCTCCTGCGCCACCGGGTCAGGTATATGCACCTGATCCATCTCGTCCGAGCCGACGCGCACACCGTTCATTTTCACCGTACGCGCGGGTATTCCGACAGCGGTGCTGTCGGGCGGCACCTCGTGAAGCACGACGGCACCCGCCGCGATTTTTGAATTGTTTCCTATCTTAAATCCGCCGAGAACCTTCGCCCCCGCGCCGACCATGACGTTGTCGCCGAGCGTCGGATGGCGTTTTCCCGTCTCCTTGCCCGTTCCGCCGAGCGTCACGCACTGATAAATCGTGCAGTTTTCGCCTATCTCCGTCGTCTCGCCTATGACGACGGCTCCGCCGTGATCTATGAAAAGCCCTCGCCCGATTTTAGCCGCCGGATGAATTTCGATTCCCGTCAGGAATTTCGCGCCCTGACTTACGGCTCTCGCCGGAATTTCATACCCCCGCTCGTAAAGCGCGTGAGCAGCCCTGTGCGCCCATATCGCGTGAACGCCCGAATAGAGCAGAGCCACCTCAAGGTCACTTTTTGCGGCGGGATCGCGCTCCCTCACGGCGGCGACGTCGGATTTCATGTCCTTTGCCGTTTTGCGTATTTTGTCGTCCGCCGCGGCAAGCTTTCTTGACGCAGTGCGCGAAATGTCCTTCATAAGCGAATTTACAAATTCGGATTTCTTTTTCAATTAAATCAGCCCCTTATATTATTTGTTATTATGCGCTTTGACAGACTTGAGAAACGGTCTCTGCCCGTTTAATATCTTATTATTTCATATCGAGCAGTGAACCGTGAATATTTTACGCAAATCTGTGATTTGTGGAAAATATTCATCTAACTTGAACAACGAGGCTATGCCTTGTTGTTCAATGTTATTATATCATATCGAGCAGTGAACCGTGAATATTTTTTCAAATCTGCGATTTGGAAAAATATTCAACAGACTTGAGAAACGGTCTGTGACCGCTTCTCAAAGTCTTTAATTCTGAAATACGTAATAGTTCGATACAACCTGCATATAATTGCCCTCGTCGCTGTGTGCGCTGTCGTAAATATAATTGTGCGACGAATCCTCGGCATATGCCGTGATGCAGTTATAGCCGTCGGTGCCAATTCCCGAAACGTCAAGCGTCAGTGTAGCCTTTCCGTTTTTCACCGCGACCTCCTCCATCGTAGTTCCGTTTATCTGGAACATGATGTAGTCAATGTCGTCACTATCAACCGTCACCGTCACGGTGAGCGTCGATGAGGAAAGATTCACGCTCTCAAAGGTAATATCGTCAGATGCGTAATACGCGCCAAGTGACGAAACAAGCGTATCGATGTCGGCAAACTGACTGTCGAGCCAGTCCATGCGTGTTTCGATAAATTCCTTCATGCGCGCAAGCTCCGTCTTATACGTATAGTAATACGTGAGATACGACCACTTCGCGTCGTTCGCGAGCGCGGCTTTCTCGATATAATCCGCGTATTCGTCGATAAGCCCGCCGGCGCCTACGAGATTTTCGATTTCCTCATCGCGAAGCTCCGTCCATCTTTCATATACCTTCGTGATGAAATACGGGTCGCGTATGAGAAGGCAGTTCCACTGCTCCTCCTGATAATACTGCTCTATCATGAACGAGGTGCAGGTCGTGTGCCACTGCGTCGGCTCCCACGTCGCACCGTTCCAGAGGATATTGCCCCATGCCCAGTCGAAATCCCACTGCGGACCTATTTTCGCAAGCCCGTCGATGTCCTTATAGAAGAAGAAGCTGTTCTTCATGCTGTCCCAGTTCATCGCAATCTCGCAGAAAATGAAGTTGTTGACGAGACTGTCCATATCGAAAAGCTCCGAATAGTGAAGCCCATCGTTTAGGTCGTCCGTGTAATCGACCTCGACGTAGTAATAATTGTACCTGCTGTTCACGACAGCCTCGTAGTGGGTGTCGCTGTTTTTGAATACGAAATCGTCGCTGTGAAGCGCGTATTCAAACGACTGAATATATTTATATGCGTAGCTGTAAAGCTCCGTGCCGTAAAGCGAATTTCTCGACGCAGCCGTTTCCGCCGTCGGCGTGTTGAAATAAATCGGCTGCTGATAGGCGGTGAACGTCTTTACATAGTCGTTTGCGTACATACTGTAAAAGTCCATCTCCATGAGGAATCCGCCCGTCGCGTCGGGAAGCTCGTCAAGCCCGTAATCCGTAAAGACGTACTTTGTGCCGTTATACGTGACGTACCCGTTGTCCATCCACGACCAGTCCTCGAGCATTTCCGCCTCAAGCGCGTCGGCAAACGTCGCCGCCTCCGCGTATGAAAGAGAGCCGCTCTCACGAAGAGCAAGAGCAATAGCCTCCGCCGCGTCCTTCGCGTATTCCTCCCAGTCGAAAATATCTACGCGCGTCTCATCGACCCTTATCTGCTCGCAGAGCTGATAAACGCCGTAATATTCGCCGTTATATATAAGCACGACGTTTTCCGAATTGATGACAGTCTCCGTGCCAATGTCAGCCGCAAACTGATTGAGAAGAATATTTCTCATCAGCGTCGCGTCTCTTGCGTTTGCGAGCAGACACCAGTGCTTGTTTTCCCCGTCGTCCATTCCGAGAAGATTCGACTTGTCGTCAAGCTTTATCTTGAACGGGCGCTTGTCGAGCGTCGCCGTCGAATTTCCGCGCACCTTAATCTTGATGCCGCCCGAATAAAGCCCCGAGGTGTCGTAATCCTCTGACGCGCATACTGTCATCTCCGCCTCGGAATATACAGCCTGCCTCACGCTTGAATAATCCGTTTCGCTTGTTATATACACTATGGGCAGGCTGCTGAAATAAATCGATATGTCGTCGTGTCCGTCAGCCTTGACGGTTATGATGCTTTCCTCGTATGTCGATGAAAGCGTTATCGACGGCTCTGTCGTTGTCTTTGTCACCGTTTTGTCCGCCGCGACGCGGTAAATTTCCCATGTTATCTCCTCCGCGTCGTCGTAGCCCTCAAGCTCAATCGGTTCGTCCGCCACGACATATGTCGTCTTAAACGACCCCTCGAGCGGAACGGCAAGCACGCGCACGACAAAATCATTCGTTTCGCCGTCAATTTCCGCCGTGAGCGTCACATCCACATATGAATCGGCAGGGCGCGTCGCCGTCACCGTGCCGTCGTCCGATACGGCAAGATATTCCGAATCTCCCGATGTCCACGTCACGTCCGCTCCGAGAACGGAGGTCGATACCGTAAAGCTCGTTTTGACGGAGGATATACTCTCCCCGCTCGCAAATTCAAAGAGTATGAACTCGAAAATACTGTACCCGTCGCTTTCAAGCATTGTCGTGAGAAGCGGATACGAGCCTTCCTCCACAGTCCAGCTATCCGAGAAGCTCATTCCGCCGCCCGTAAGCACCGATGTGGACACCGAGGAGCCCAGCCCGTCGCGCTTTTTGCCCGTATTCGTCTTAAAATAAAGGTTTTCATATGTATTTGCCGTCGCGTCTCCCGAGGCAATTGCCGACGCGAGCGTATTTTCAAATGTGACCGGCGCTGTCAGAAGAATATTCGTGAGAGTTCCGATATTGCTTTCGCGTATTCTTCCGATAATTCCCCCGCAGGTATCCCATGAGGAATTCGTCTGAGTGACGGTGACGTTTGAGAAAATATTCGTTATAGTAATGCACTCGTTTGAGCGCACGCCCGTGACTGTCGTCCTGCACTGTCCGATAAGTCCGCCGCAGCCGAGAGAACCGCCCGAGCCGTCGTTGTTCACGCTTCCCGAAAGAAGCGAAATGTTGTTTATCGTGACGTAGCAGCTCACCTGCCCCGCGAGAGTGCCGACGGCGCCTCCCGACGTGCTTACATCGATTGAAACAGCCGAGAAAATGATATTTTCAATGACGGCAGGATCGCTCTTTTTTGAGCTTCCGACAGTTCCGAAAAGCCCCCAATATATATCGGACCCCGAGCTTTCGTCAATCGTAAGACCGCGTATTATATGACCTCTCCCGTCAAATGTACCCGAGAATACTCCGTCTCCCTTGTAAGCGCCGCTTTCAGTACAGTCTCCTATAGGTGTCCAGTTATACTCCGAAAGGTCTATATCAGCGACAAGAACATAATCCCCGTCGAGCGGGTAATCGTCGTCAACGCCGATTTTCGCAAGGTCCTCCGCCGAGTAAATCGCGATGCCGTCAACAGTGTCAGCGTCGTCGTCGATGCCGTCGTCATATTTTGTCGTGACCTCGTCCGTCTCCGTCAGCGCCTCCGTCACCTCGCCTGTCGTTTCATCGGCATCCCCGCCGCCCGTGCATGAAGCGAGAGCCGCCGCAAGCGACGCGGCAATCAGAAGAAGCGAGATGCGCTTAAAAAAGGTGTGCGCGGCGTGTGAGCAATCGTGCCTTTTCAGCCTGTTCATCGTAAAATACCGTCCTTATCGAAAAAATACGTCAGAATCGTATATATTGTACCTTTGCAAAAGAGGGAGACAATTCGCCAAAAACATACGGTTATATTATAATTGATTTATTTCGTTTTTACAATAGCAAAACGCAAATTTTTTATGCGTCAAATCGTAAATTGTCGTCGTCATGGCAAAATTCCCCGCAAGCAGCGCGCTCCTCACTCAAAAACGCACGGAAGCTCCGTGCGTTTTTTCGCGGGAAAGATGCCTCGCTTTTAATGTTTGCGCCTTGCGGCAAGAGCGCAGCACGCGGAAACCGCAAGCGCGAGGACTGCGGACACCGTAAGCGTCGAGCTGCACCCCGACGATGAGCTGCCGTTCCCATTGCCGTTTCCATTGTCGTCGGTCGTTACGGATTCGCCGTCAGTCGCGCTCCCGCTGCCCTCGTCCGAATCCTCGCCCGTGCCGCCTTCCGTTTCGTCCGTTTCGGACGCGGCGCCGGTAATTTCGGTGACGTCATCCGTTGCAGCGGTAGTTGTTTCATCGGGTGCGGCGGTCGTCGTCTCATCCGGCGCGGTCGTCGTTTCATCAGGTGCCGCAGTCGTCGTTTCGTCCGGCGCCGTGGTCGTTTCGTCCGGCGCGGCGGTTGTTGTTTCATCGGGCGCCGCGGTTGTTGTATCTGTCGATGATGTTGTCGATGTGCCGCCCGAGCTTGCCGTCCAGTGCGCGTAAAGCGTTAGATTTGACGTGACGGCGGTCGAGAACGAATATTTGCTCCCGCCGCTTGACGAGGTATACCA
>JAJQCT010000003.1:31977-55541 GCA_021202555.1 Clostridiales bacterium | reverse complement strand
TTCACCGTCTGCGACGATACGCTGCTGCCGCCGTTTGAGTTAAACGTGACCGTGTATGTTGTGTCTGTCGTCGTGCCGCCCGAAGCTGAGGAATAGTCCGAGGTCGCCATCGGATAAAGCGAGTAAAATGCGCTTGTCAGATATTCCGAGTTTCTCGTGTGATTTGAAAAATTCGCGTCGCATTTCAGAAAATATTTATAGCTTGAGGCACCGGCATCCCATGTTGAATCGAGATTATAGTAATATCCGCCAAGCAGGGCAATGTTCCATGCGTGATTGTCGCCGTAGGAAACACCCGCAATCACACGCGAGGTAATTCCCGACTCCATGAGCATACGGTAAAACAGCGTCGAATATCCCTGACAGACAGCCGACCCCTCGATAAGCGCGCCGTAAGCCGTATATTTCAAAACGTCGCTGTCGTTATTAAGCCCGTCGTAATCATACGTCACGTTTTCGCATATGTAATCGTAAATCGCGGATATTTTTTCATAGTCCGTCGTCGAGCTTGTAAATCCGAGACCCGACAGCACCTGGCTTATCTTTTTTGTAACCGCAGCCTCCTCGCTCGCATTCGTATAATACGAGAACGTATACGTCAGAACGTATTTATATTTGCTGCCGTTGCTGCTGTAGCTGCCGCTGCATGAGTACTCCGAGTAGCCCCAGCGCAGATAATCGCCCTCGTTGCCCTCTCCCGTTTCCTCAAGCGCCTCATCCACAAAATCGGACAGAGCGCCGTCGGCAAGCGGAGAGCTTGTTTCAAACGTCACCGTTATCGTCTCGTTTCTCGCGACCATCCCGGCGCGGATTTCCGCGGCAACCGTATCAGACGAGGAATTATACGTTTCAGCATGGTGTTCGGAATAAAGCGTCCCGCCGGCAGAAAGCCTCGTCACTCCCGACGACATAAGCCGCGCACCCGACGACGACGTGCCGCCGGCGTAAAGCGGATTTTCAACCGTTATTGTTATCTCCGTGTCCGCGCATTCGCCGGACAAAGCCGCAGTTTCGGCATCATCAGAGGTCGCCGCGTAAAGTCCCGCGCCAAGCATCACGCCGAGAATTGCCGCAGCAAAGACTATGACCGCCATCACGAGCGGTATTCTTCTTTTTTGAGCCTTCATGTCCGTATTTCCTCACTTTTTTATCCGTTCGGCGTTGAAATCACCGAAACAACATAGTCATATATATCACTCCAGACGGGAATCATGTTCTCCTCGTCGAATGTGAACGAAAGCGAATAATAATAGCTCGAATCGTTCCATATTCCGAAAACAGTTTCCTCCGTCGCGTAATATTCGACGGTGTATGAGCCGATTCGCTCCTCTCCGCTGCTGCTTATCGAGGAAATCGATACGCCCGCGATGCCGGGAGCGTCCTCGTCGGCGTATTTTTCGGCGTATGCCGCCGTCGCCATGCGAAGCGAAAGTGTTCCGTTCATCCGTCCGCCCTCATTCTCGATATAGTACTCAATCTCACCGAGCTTTCCGTCCATCACGCCGTAGGATTTCACATCCTCAAGGTCGGGCACGGTGCGCATCGTAAATGAAAGCGCGTCCTGCATCCGCTCGTAGGTCTCGTACCGCACAAACGCTCTCGTATCACTCTCGCACGACAAAAGCGCCGCCAGCACCGCGAGCGCGAGCACTGTCAAAAGCGGAATTTTCAGAAATCTTTTCATATCGTACCTCTCTCCTCGTACCTATTCTGCCGCTGTCACACGACTTTCGTCGTCACACGACTTCCGTCGTCACACGACTTCCGTCGTCACACGACTTCCGTCGTCACACGACTTTCGTCGTAAGGGCTTTTTTCGCTCAAAGACTTGCCTTTACGTGCTTTTTTATCTTTAACACATCGCGCAGCATACGGAAGGTGTCCCCAAAAATGTGAATTTTCGACGTCGCGTCGCTGTGATTGATTATCCTTACGGGAAATTCGTCGATTCTGTAGCCGAGCCGTTCGGCGAAGAGCAGCGCTTCAATGTCGAAGGCGAAGCCGTCCGTCATGCAGCGCGGGAAAATATCGTGAGCCGCATTCCCCCGAAACGCCTTGAAGCCGCACTGCGAATCGCTGTGGTGAAATCCCGCGATAAGCTTCAGCATCCAGACGTAAACCTCCGAGGCGAGCTTCCTTATAACGCTGTAGCCCGCGTACCCGTCCTCACCGAGACGCCGCGAGCCGATAAGCACATCCGTCCCGGGATTTTCCTCCATGTAGTCAAGCGCTCTTTTTATTGTCTCCGTTCCGTAGGCGTTGTCGCAGTCGGTGTAGATTATTACATCCCCCGAAGCCGCCTCAATCGCCGTGCGCACGGCGCATCCCTTTCCGCGGTTTTTTTCGTACCCCGTCAGCCTTATATGCCCGTCCGTCTCGTCCCGAACGGTGTCGGCGCATCCGTCCGTGCTTCCGTCGTCGCAGTAAATAAGCTCAAAATCGCCGCCTGTTATATCATAAAGCGCCGATTTGTACGCCGAAACAGACGCTGCTATATTCGCTTTTTCATTGTAAATCGGTATGCAAAGAGAAAGTCTCATTACGTAGCTTTATTTGCCCTTTCTTTCCTAAGTACTGTTATGTCAAAATCAAAATTCAAATTAAGTGCTGAACAGCCTAAAAGCCTGTCCGCATCAGACCTCGACGTCCGCTTCGAGTACGGCGTCATCATGTAAAGCGCCGCAATCGTTTCCTCGCCCTCGACGGTTTCCCTGTATTCAAGGCGCGAGTTCCCGATTACCTCAAATCCGAAATGAGCCGCCGCACCGCCGTGATCGATTTTCTTGTTTTCGCGCACGTTCTCGCTGCCGTAAAGCAGCGCCTTCAGCTCGTAAAGATGACGCTCTCCAGCGGATACAACTACAGCGGCGCCGCCTTCCGCCAGCACACGGGAAAACTCGCCGTATGCGCACGGCGCGAAAATCGACGTAACGGCGGCGGCAGAGCCGCTTTTCACGGGCATATCGGTAAAATTTGCCGTTATGTACGTCGTCGCCTCCGAAAGCCCGAGCCGTCTTGCCTCCTTTGCCGCCTTGTCAACGGCGTATTTTGATGCGTCAACTCCGAGAGCTCCCGTGAACGCCTCATCAGCCGCAAATGCGTTTGTGTAATACCCCTCGCCGCAGCCCGCGTCGAGCACCGCGCCGCCTTTCGCGTATTTTCGCAGCACGCAGGTCACCGCGTCGTGAAGCGGTCGATAATATCCCGCCGAAAGAAATCTTCGCCGTGCGGACACCATTTGCGCGTCGTCTCCCGACCGCCTGTTGCGCAGCTTGCCGGGGCGCATTAAATTGCAGTAGCCCGACGAGGCGATGTCAAATGCGTGACCCGACGCGCAGTGAAGCGCGCTGCCCGCCGCCTCAAGCCTGCCGCCGCAAAGCGGGCATACCAAAATGTCAGGATTCATGCTTATTCGTAGTAATCCACGAGCTTTGCCTGAAGGCAATAGCGAAGCGTGCTTATTCCCGTATTCGTGCAGGTCGAAAGCGTCAGTATTCTGTCGTCGGAATCAAACGTCATATTCTTGTTGTACGACGAATATGACTGCATCTCATAGGCAAAATCCACAAACTCCTCGGGGGAGGAAAACGATACCTGGAAATAATGGAATGAAGACGAGAACATTGTAACATTGAACGGCTCAAATTCGTAATATCCGGTCGCGGTGTAGATATAGATGTTGTGGTTGTTGAAAAACTCCTCGCTTTCGGCAAATTTCTTCACATCGTTGAACATAGTGCCCGCCGTTGTCGCGCGGTGACCATATAATACGGTGTTGTAATTGTTGAGAATATACGAATCAAGTCTGTAGTCGGCAAATATCGAGCCGATAACAAGGTAATCACCCGTAAAGGCGTGCGTGAGGTAGTACTCGTTGTCGTCCCCCTTCACTATCGGATAATCTATTCCCGTGTCGGGAATGTAAATCCAGCCGAAAATGTCGGGATATTCGTCGGCGAGCGCCGCTATGCTCGCCTTTATCTCCTCAATCTCCTCGTTGTATTCTACAGCGTCAATCTCAATTCCCGAATCGGGCTGCGAAACGCCTGCCACGAACACATCCGAAGGATCCATCTGTTCAAGGGTCGATGCGCCGTCCTCGGAGGCAGAGCTGCCGGACGACGCGGATTTACTGATAAGCTCGCCGAGCGAGCCGACAGAGCTGTCCTCAAGCAGCTCCTGATAATAGCTGCTGTCGTGAAGCTGCTCATATACAAGCACGACAAGATTTACGACGCAGTACAAAAATATACCTGCGGATATGATGAGCACGGCGTTCTCAAGCACCTTCGATATGATGTCCTTCGGCTTGAAGCGCCTTTTCCGGCGCTCTCCCAGCTCCTCCGCCTTTATTTTGTCAAGCGACTCGGCGAAAATATTTTCGTCCGGCTCGCCATCACCATGCACCGCTGCCGCGACGTGATCGCGCGCCGCGTGACGCCTTTTCACCGTTTTGTGAGCGTGATGCTCGGCTTTTGCATCAGGTTCTATAGCAGCAGATTCTACAGCATCAGGTTCTGCCGCGGCAGAACCTGATGCTGTATCGTTCTCGCCCTGCTCATCGCTTTTTTTTGCGCTTTCTTCTTTCTCGGCATCCTCTCCGGCACTCTCCGGCGTCGTCGGAATATCCGCAATATCATCATATACTATATCTTCTGCTATATCTTCCGTCTCGGAATTGTTTCCCGAGGAAACATTTTCTGAGGAAACATTTCCTGAGGAAATGTTTCCTGTGGGATTGTTTCCTGTGGATTCATTTCCTGCGGATTCCGTTCCGCTCACCACGGCTTTTTCCGACATTTCATCGTTTTGATTATCGCCCATCCGCTCGCCTCCGTTTCATGAGCTTTGCGCCTTGACATTTGCCGCCCGCTGTGATAATATACTCTTATGCTTTTTGCGCTTCATGCACTTAAATAAAGCGCCCGTTTCCGGCGGGCAAAACGCCGCGCCGCGAACGGCACAGTTTACGCCGTCTATATTATATAATTTTTTTCGCATCAAATCAACGGGTAGAGCGCGATTTTAATACTATTTTTACAAAAGCGACACTGAGAGGTTCACATTCATGAGGGAATATAAGGAAATCAAAATCGAATCGACAACGAATCTCGGCGCGGGCGTGGCTCCGCTTCCCGATGGGAACGGAAAGCGGCTTTTCGTGTGGGGTGCCGTTGACGGCGATACGGTTGACGTGAAAATTACAGACGAGCGCGCGTCATTTGCGGAGGGCGAAATCCTGCGCGTAGTCTCCCCCTCGCCGCACAGAATCGCGCCCGACTGCGGCGCATTTACGGCGGGGTGCGGGGGATGCCTTTTCAGGCACATGACATACGAGCATGAAACCGCTCTTAAAAAAAGCTTCATTGAGTCAGCGTTCCGCCGCGAAGGGATTGAAGTGGACGCGGAGGACGTAATCCCGTCGCCGAGTGAGACGCGCTCAAAGGCAACGGTTTCGCTTGACGGGAACGGAAATTCGGGATATTTCAAGCGGAGCACGCACGATGTCGTACCGTGCGGGCGCTGCATGATTCATGACGCCGAAACCGACGAAATCCGTGCGTTTGTGACGGCGGATGCCAAAAATCGCGGCGTCAATATTAGACGAATGTCGGTAAGACGGGCGGAATACGGCACGTCCGTCACATTTTTCACGGATACGCAAGGCGACGCTCTTTGCGGCGGGCTTCATTCGCTTGCGGCGGCGATGACGGAGCGCTTTCCCGACGTCGTGTGCGTTTACGCCGCATTCAAGGCGCGCGGGCGCGAGACGTACCGCCGCATACTCGGAGAAAAATACATCAAGGACAGGCTCGGTCTCTGTGAATTTATCGTTTCCCCGCCGTCGTTTTATCAGGTGAATCGCGCGTCGGCGCGGATTTTGTATGATACGGCGGCTGATATGGCATCGCTCTCGGGCGGCGACATGGTTGCGGATTTATACTGCGGCACGGGAACCGTCGGAATTTACGCCGCCCGCAGGCTTTACAATGAAGCGGGCGGCAGGGTAAAGCTGCTCGGAATCGAAATCATCCCCGACGCGGTATCAAACGCGAAGGCAAACGCCGAGCTGAACGGAGTTGACGCGGAATTTCGCGTCGGGCGCGCTGAAACGAGCGATTTTTCAGGCGCCGACATCGTTTTTCTCGATCCGCCGCGCGCGGGGTGCGGACGTGAGCTGATTTCACATCTTCTCGCCGCGCGTCCCGAGAAAATAGTCTACATTTCATGCGCTCCCGCGACGCTCGCGCGCGACGCAAAAGCGCTTCTTGCCGGCGGATATGAAATCCGCCGCGTCGCCCCCGTCGATATGTTCCCGCGATCCGGACACGTCGAGACGGCAGTTTTGATGTCAAGGGGAAAATAATTAGACTCGAAAAGGCTTGAAAAAAGGGTTTTTGTATTTTAAGCATGGTGCTTACCATATTTGCTGATATGCCCTTTTAAATAAAAGAAAGCAGGGGTGGTAACATGGACCTGAAGAAATTTCTTGGAGAGACAACAGAATACGATAAAAAACAGGCAGTTGAAATGAAGAAGCCGAAAAGCTGGCTGAAAAGTGTCAGTGCGTTCGCCAACACTGTTGGCGGCGTACTTATTTTTGGTGTCACAGATGACGAGGAGGTTATTGGTCTTGATAATTTAAAAAACGCATCGGAATATATCAGTCAGAAGGTGAAGGAGCGAATTTCTCCGTTTCCTCAGATTGTAATGCAAATCCATACAGTAGAAGATGGGAAAGAAATTTTGACCGTTCGTGTTCCGGCAGGAACGGACACGCCTTATTATTCTGCTGATGGCGTCACGGAAGCATATATCAGAATTGGTAACGAAAGCGTCCTCGCTGACCCCACGGAATTAAAACGCCTTGTACTCAGAGGCAACAATTCATCTTATGACGCTCTTGTGTCACCATATGATTATGAGGACTACTCCTTCAGTAAGCTGCGTGAACGCTACAAATCCTGGACAGGCAACAGTATGACAGAAAAGCTGATGGATTCCTTTGGCATTCGTGATGCCGGCGGTAAGCTTACGAATGCGGGTGCGTTGCTTGCAGATGATTGCCCTATCCGCCATTCGCGGCTTTTTTGTACACGCTGGAATGGTTTTGACAAGAGCGGAGGACAAATTGATGCAATTGACAGCGGCGAGTTTTCGGGCAGCCTGATTATCCTGTTGAATGAGGGGCTTGCTTTTGTGAAGCGCAACATGAAAACCATGTGGAAAAAAACAGCGGACTCTCGGATTGAAATGCCTGATTATTGTGAACGCAGTATTTTGGAAAGTCTGGTGAATGGACTGATACATCGTGATTACCTTGTAAACGGCAGTGAGGTTCACATTGATATGTACGATGACAGGATGACCATTTATTCTCCGGGCGGAATGCCGGATGGAACGCAAATTCAGGAATGGAATATAGATGATATACCTTCAACAAGAAGGAATCCTATTCTTGCGGATATTTTTGGTCGGCTTGGATATATGGAACGACAAGGAAGCGGACTTGGAAAAATAGTGGGTGCATATGAAAATGCGGCAAATTATGAGCCGGAGCTTGCACCAAAATTTTTCTCAAACAGGGTATGCTTTATTGTTACGCTTTGGAATTTGAATTTTAAAGCGTCACAGGACGGTGCTTTAAATGGCGCTTTAAATGGCGCTTTAAATGATGCCTTAGGAGCGGAGGACTTAAAGCTGATGTCTCTGTTAAAAGCAGAACCTTCTATTACGCAGATGCTCGCCGCAGAGAAGCTTGGTTTTTCCAAAAGAAAAGTACAGCGTATGATGAAGAGTTTGTCGGAACAAGGCTATATTGAACGTGAGGGTGCTAAGAAAAACGGACGCTGGGTGATACTAAAGGAAGTTTGATGGAAAAGTTTGTGCAGACAATCGAACTGCACGAGACATCAATATCGTTTTCTCTGGACACGTTGAATGCGCCGTGCTTTTATCGAGCGCGGGAGAATAAAATGCCCGAAAACAAAGCAATTCCGCCGACGGTTTACGTCGGCGGATTTTTTTGCCTCTGATTTTACTTTTCGACGATATATCCCGAGCTTTCAATCTCGGAATAAACGCTCTCGTCAACGTCGTCGGCACATCCACGCTCTAAAAGCTCTATCGAATATACTCCCATCTGCATGGGTGAGCATTCGAGAACATCGCTCATCACTATTTCAACTGTATCTCCCGTGAGATAGTCGTCAAAATCAACGTCGTCCGAGCGCGAATACATCATAGCAAACTGATTTTCGCTGTAAAGTGCGCTGCCGTCAAAGATGAAGAACAGCGCGCAGTCGGTTTTCACAACCCTTCCCGTCAGCGTCATATATTCGCCGTCGGTTGTATCGGCATTCGTCAGCGTCGTACTTTCGCCGTCAGTTGTATTGTTGTTCGTGTCCGTTCCGTCCGCTTCAGCTTCGGTACATGAAACAGCGAACGCAAAGAGTACCGCTGCCGCAAAAAGAAGCGCCGCTGTTTTAATTTTGCGCGTCATGATAGTTTTCCTCCTTTCCGAATTGATAATTTTCCCGCCTGCCGTCCTTTAAAACGCGGAGGCAGCGAGGATAGCTGTCAATAATATCTTTTTCGGGAGTTCTAAAAAAGGGGTTCTTTTTCAAAAGAACCCCCTTCTGTACTCTGTTACACCGGATGAACCTTAAGCTCCTTATCCTCTGCACCCTCGTCAAGACCGTATTTTTTTGCCTTGCGCGATTCAAAGAATTTGAGCGCGACCTTTTCAAAGAGCGCGTATGAAAGCACATCCTCATCCTGCTCGATATACTGCGCGATTTCGGAGCGAAGCTTGTCAAGCTCAGGCTCGAGATCGTCTGCGGGACGATAATCGATATGATCGTAAGTGCCGAGAATCGACTTTCTGAATTCGGGGTCAATGTCAACGGGCGTTTTGCCGTATTCGCCCTTGAGAATGCCCTTGAATTCGTTCGTCACCATCTTGTAGCGCTCGCCCGTGAGGACGTTCATGACTGCCTGTGTGCCGACAATCTGCGACGTCGGCGTAACGAGCGGCAGATAGCCCGCGTCGGCTCTCACGCGCGGCACCTCCTCAAGCACCTCTCCGAGAAGCTCTTCCTTGCCCGCATTTTTAAGCTGCGAGAGAAGATTTGAATACATTCCGCCCGGCACCTGATAAAGCAGCGTGTTGATGTTCACCTTAAGCACCTTCGGATCGAGAAGCCCCGATTTGATGTACTTTTCGCGTATCGGCGTGAAATATCGGTTAATCTTGTCAAGCTGCTGAAGGTCAAGCCCCGTGTCATATTCGGTGCCCTGAAGGGTCGCGACAATAGATTCGGTAGGCGCCTGCGATGTACCCATCGCCATAGGCGAGATTGCGCAGTCAACTATATCGACGCCAGCCTCGACCGCCTTGAGAATCGTCATCGAAGCAAGACCCGTCGTATAATGCGTATGAAGCTGTACGGGAATCGAAATCTTTTCCTTTATCGCCTTCACAAGCTCGTATGCGCTGTATGGGAGCAGAAGTCCCGCCATATCCTTGATGCAGATTGAATCCGCGCCCATATCCTCAAGCGTTTTCGCGTAATTCGCAAAATACTCGTTGTTGTGGACGGGGCTGATCGTATAGCTTATCGCCGCCTGAACGTGACCGCCTTCCTTTTTCGTCGCCTTAATCGCCGTTTCAAGGTTGCGGGGGTCATTGAGCGCGTCAAATATACGGATTATGTCGATTCCGTTCGCCAGTGACTTCTGCACGAAATACTCCACAACGTCGTCAGCGTAATGACGATAGCCGAGAATATTCTGTCCGCGGAAGAGCATCTGAAGCTTTGTGTTCTTTACCTCGGCGCGGATTTTGCGAAGTCTCTCCCACGGGTCCTCGTTGAGGAAGCGCAGGCACGAATCAAACGTCGCGCCGCCCCACGCCTCGAGCGAGTGATACCCAACCTTGTCAAGCTCGGAGAGTATCGGGAGCATTTCCTCCGTCGTCATGCGCGTCGCTATCAGGGACTGGTGCGAGTCGCGCAGCACGGTTTCGGTAATTTTAACCTTTGCCATATATAGTAGTTCCTTTCTTCAATTGAATTTCGTGCCCGTTTACGCTGCGTAAAGCGACAGAAGCACGCCCGCAGCAACGGCAGAGCCGATAACGCCCGCGACGTTCGGTCCCATTGCGTGCATGAGAAGGAAGTTCGACGGATCCTCCTTCTGACCGACGGTCTGCGAAACGCGCGCCGCCATGGGGACTGCGGAAACGCCCGCAGAGCCGATAAGAGGATTGATTTTGCCCTTTGTGACAAAGCAGAGAAGCTTTCCGCAGAGAAGTCCTCCCATTGTCGATATGCAGAACGCGGTAAGACCGAGAACTATAATCTCAATCGTCTGAACCGTCAGGAAGTTTTCGGCGGTAGCCGTAGCGCCGACGGAAACTCCGAGGAAAATCGTGCATATGTTGCAAAGCTCGTTCTGCGCCGTATTTGAAAGACGCGATGTGACGCCCGTAGCCGAGAAGAGATTTCCGAGCATGAGGAAGCCTATGAGCGGTGCTGCCGACGGAACGATGAGGGTTACGACAAGCGTAACGATTATCGGGAATACGACCTTTTCCGTGTGCGACACGGGACGAAGCGTTTCCATTTTAATCGCGCGTTCCTTTTTCGTCGTGAGCAGCTTCATGAACGGCGGCTGAATGAACGGGATAAGCGCCATATAGCTGTACGCCGCAATCGCTATCGCTCCGAGAAGATGAGGCGCGAGCGTTTTCGTCACAAGAATCGCCGTAGGACCGTCCGCGCTGCCGATGATTCCTATCGACGCCGCCTCTGCGGGCGTAAAGCCAAGGAATATCGCGCCTGCGAACGCAACGAATACACCGAGCTGTGCCGCCGCTCCCATAAGAAGCGAAATCGGATTTGAAATCAGGGGCGAAAAGTCCGTCATTGCGCCGACGCCGATAAATATCAGGGACGGGTAAACTCCGAGCTTCACTCCAAGATAGAGGATATCGACAAGACCTCCCTCGTTGATAACCTCCTTGACCATCTCAAGAAGCGTATGATCGCTGTCCGTGCTGAGGAAAAATTCCGTGTGCATCAGGTCGGCTCCCGGCAGATTTCCGAGAAGCATACCGAACGCGATAGGCACGAGAAGCAGCGGCTCATACTTTTTCACAACACCGAGATATACAAGCACGCCTACGATAACGTACATAATGAGCGTTTTGTAAAAATCCGTATTGAACGCTCCAGTTTCGCTGTCGTAAAAGAGCTGCATTATACCGGTGGTTTCAATAAATTTAGTTAAAAACTCCACGGTTCAATGTCTCCCTTTCCAAATAACGCTTATGAAAGAGATACAAGAAGCTCGCCCGTGGACACGGATTTGCCCTCAGCGGCATTTACGGACGCGACGGTTCCGTCCTGCGGCGCCAGAATTTCGTTTTCCATCTTCATCGCCTCAAGGATGCAGAGAACGTCGCCCTTTTTGACGGACTGACCCGCCTTCACCTTCACGCTTAAAATCGTGCCGGGCATCGGCGCGTTTACCTTAACCGCTCCCGCGGGAGCTGCTGCTGCCGCCTTGGGGGCAGGTGCCGCCGCCTTTGCGGGGGCTGATGTCTTTGCGGGTGCCGCCGGCGCCGCTGCGGGAGCCGCCGGCGCTTCAACTGCGCCGTCCGTCTCCTCGACTACAACTTCATATGTAACTCCGTTTACGGTTACGTTATATTTCTTCATGGCTGAAAACCTCTCCTATCTGAAATTTCTGTTCCACGGGGTCGCGGTGGACGCGCGTTTGAATGATACAACACGGAAGCCGGGTACGGACTCGCCGCCGCCCGCCTCCGAAAAAGCCGCAATTGCAGCGGTGATTACCGCAACAAGCTCGCCGTCGTCAGTCTCCTGCTCAGGGACGATATTTTCCGGGACAACAGCCTCCGCTGCCGGTTCGGGCGCCGCCGCCACGGTCGCTTTCTTTTTATCGTCGTGATAGAAAATCTTTCCCATCAGGGTAATGACGATATAAAGAATTATAAGCACGACGAAAACGGTTCCGAGACCGAGCAAGAATACCTGAAGCGACGTCGTCGCTTTTTCGCCGACTGTCGCCAGTTCCTCTGCGCCGTCTGCGTTTGCGTCAAGCAGTAACTTGCCTATATTTAACATTGACGCTCCTTTCACGCTCACATGGGAAGATTGACGTGACGTCTTCCCGGAACGTCAGCGTTCTTCATCGAAAGCATTTCAAGCGCCGACGCAACTCTTGCGCGAAGCTCTCCGCCCTCAATGATGTCGTCGATTTCGCCGTGAAGCGCCGCTTCCGTTGCGGAGCCGAAATTCGCATCCCATTCCGCTTCAAGCTCTGCGCGCTTTGCGGCAGGATCGCTCGTTCCCGCGAATTTGTCGTCCCAGAGAAGCGCAACCGCAGCGTCAGCCTTCATTGAGGAAATCTTCGCCGACGGGAGCGCGTACACTATATCCGCTCCCACGGATTTGCTTCCCATAAGCGTATACTGCGTGCCGTAAGCCTCTCCCGTCACAACGGTTACCTTCGGGCAGGCAGCCGTCGTATATGCGTAAGCAAGTCTTGCGAGATCCGACGGCGTGGGAGACGACTCGTTTGAGATTCCCTTTCCATCAACAAGCGTAAGCACGGGGATTCCGAAGCTGTCGCAGAAGTTTATCATTTTCGCGGCTTTTTTCGCGCCGCCCGACGTAAGCTCGCCCGACTCATGCGCGGGATTTGTCGCGACAACACCGACGGCAACGCCGCCTACAAACGAGATTGACGTGACGACCTCGGGCGCATATGACGCATAAAGCTCAATCACGCGACCGCCGTCAGATATTGCGGAAATCACATCCTTTACGTCGTACCCTTCGCTGCCGAGCACGGTGACGTCGACCGTTCCGTTCGCGTCCCCGTCAATTCTTACGGTTCCCTCACAGTTGTTTGACGGGAGAACAGCAAGAAGCTCCTTCGCCTTTTCAATTGCCGAAATCTCATCCTCAGTCTCAATCGACACTGATTCGTGAGAATCGCAGCCTGCCTTGACGTACATCTTCCCGTCAGCCTTTGAGACTATCGTAACGTCCGCCATCGCAGCCGCGACTGCCGAGCCGCCCGCACATACTCCCGCGATAATCGCTATCTGGGGAATAACGCCGGATGCCGCAGACGCCGCCGCCATTACGTGACCGTAGCCCGCAAGCGCTGACACTCCGTCAAGCACGAACGCTCCCGCGCTGTCGAATATTCCGACAACGGGCGCGCCGTTTTTTACAGCCATATCGTACACAGCCGTGATTTTTTTCGCGTGAGCCTCGCTCATCGCGCCCTTAGAGCGGGAATAATCCTCGGCGAATACGAACACAAGACTTCCGCCGACCGAGCCGTAGCCGGTAATTACGCCCTCAAAGTCGTCGCTCTCGACAGCCTCTGCGTCAAATTCGGTAGCGCGTCTTTTAATGAGCGCACCCGTTTCGACGAACGTGTCCTTGTCAAAGAGCGCCGAAACGCGGGCGCGGGCGGTAAGTCGCTTTCCCGCGAGAGCTGCGTTTTCATGCCTGCTGTCCGTCTCGCTGAGAAGGTCCTTAATCGCAGCGGTTGTTTTTACGTGCATAAGCCGAATCGCCTCCGCAACCGCCTCGAAATTTTTTCTTTGCATAAATCAACCTCCGATTCCGAAAGTAAATGGTTTTTGTCGGAGATAAAATCCCCGCTTTTTCCCACTATAATCTCTCTATATATATTATAGCTTATTCGCGTTTTTTTTCAAGGGGTAAAACGTAATTTTTCAGAACTTTTTTTGCGCCTCTCACCGGCATTTCGACGAAAAACGCAAAGCGAGACGTATAAAGCTATTTTTTCTCTGCCGCCGGAATGCGTTTTTTCGTCGATGCCTCGTATGCGAGCTTATAATCGCCCGTCGCGGCAGCGCACGTTTCAAGGTCGTCGTATATCATGTACGAAAGCGCCGGCTTCGTATCGTCTCTTATTTTCCCCTCGGCAAGCGTGAGCGCCTTTACGGCTCCGTCGTAATCCCCCGACGACATCATCCCCCGAGCCGAGATATGCAGCCCGTACAGCACGACGCTTTCTGTTTCCTCGCCCGTGGACGCGGTTGCGAGCGACAGAAGGAACATATAAAAATCGTCCGCCATCAGGCGCTCCGTCGGCAAAAGCTCCGAGACGGACTCGCCGTCGTCCTTTTCGCGAAGCTCCGGCAGGCAGAGAATCCTCAGCGTCATATTGTAAACCGTGTCCGTTATGTCAGCCGAGCGCTCGCTTTCATCCTTCGCGAAAAGAAGCGCCTCCCTCGCGCCCGAAAAATCGCGCGAAAGATAGCGCTTCGCCGCGAGATTGAGATAGCAGTGCGCCAGAAAGCCGCCCGCGTCGAGCGCCGAAAGCGACCCTCCCGAGCGGATGCAGCTCTCAAAATCGCCTTCGTTATAAAGCGAGCAGAGCATACTTTCAATCTCGGAGGGCGTTCTTTCCGATTCGTCGAGAAGATACGCGGGCGAGACGTCGAGCCTTTCCGATATATAAACGAGCGTTTCGAGCGACGGCTTCGCCAGATCGTTTTCGATAAGCGACAGCATATTTCGCGTTATTTCGTCCCCGGCAAGCTCCTTCTGGGTCAGACCGCGCTGACGCCGCAGCTCGCGGATTTTGCTTCCTATAGACATTTTCAGCCGTCCGTTTCCTCGCCGCCGTCAAGCCCTGACGAAAGCTTCTCGGCTGCAAGTCTCACGTCGGAGAGGAATTTTTCAAGAGCCTCCTCGTTTTCGCGCAGCCTCTCCGCCGCCTCAGCCTTTGCGTCAGCCTCTCTTTTCACGCACGCTTCAATCACCGCATCGATAAGCCCGCAGATTTCGGCGGGGCGGTTACAGTCCTCGTCCTCGATCGGCGTAACGCCCTCCGACGCCGCAAGATTTTTAACGTATGTGCAAATCGATTCGATTATCGCCTCGTCGTCGCGCAGACGCTCCTCGCATTCCGCAAGTCTTCTCTCCGCCTCGGCGGCTCTTTCCCCCATCGCGCGTCTCTGCCTTTCAGTCTCACGCTTTGAGCGCTCGACCTCGCGCTTTGTGCGCTCTATTTCCTCCGACATCTGCTCGACATACTCGTTGACCTCAGACTTTTTGTATCCGTGGACTCCCTTTTTAAAAAATCCTATCGCCATGTCTCCCTCGAATTTCACATCATATTTTTCTCTACGACATTTTACCATATTCGACGCGCAAAATCAACAGGAAATTTCGCTTTGGGACAGGAAGGGGAAACGTCGGGGACGCTTTCAGTTTTGCCGCTTACATTTGCTTTCTGATTTGGGAGAGGGCGCTTTTTTCAAGGCGCGACACCTGCGCCTGCGATATGCCGATTCTTGCGGCGATTTCGGTCTGCGTTTTGCCGCCGTAATAGCGAAGCTCGATTATTGACCGCTCCCGCGGGGTGAGCTTTGAGAGCGCCTCCTTCAGGGCGATATTCTCAAGCCACGCCTCGTCGCTGCAGCTTTCGTCCGAAATCTGGTCCATGACGTAAATAGGGTCGGCGCCGTCGTTGTAAATCGGCTCGTAAAGCGAAACGGGATCGGCGACCGACGACATTGCCTCCGTCACCTCGTGCACTCCGACCCCGAGCGCCTTCGCGATTTCATCAAGCGTCGCTTCCCTGTTTTCATGTCGGAGCGTCTCCTCCCTGACGGTGAGCGCTTTATATGCCAGATCGCGCAGCGATCGGCTCACGCGCAACGATGCGTTGTCGCGAAGATAGCGTCTGACCTCGCCGATTATCATCGGCACGGCGTATGTGGAAAATTCAACCTCCTTGTCGAGGTCGAACCTGTCGATTGATTTGAGAAGTCCTATGCAGCCGACCTGAAAGAGATCGTCCATGTTTTCGCGGCTGCCCGAAAAGCGCTGAATCACGGAGAGAACAAGCCGCAGATTGGCGAAAATCAGCTCGTCCCTCGCCGCCCCGTCGCCGCCCGAGGCGCGCAGAAGAAGCTCCCGCTTTTCCTCGCTTGTGAGCGTTTTCAGCTTTGAGGTGTCAAGCCCGCAGATTTCAACCTTGCCGTAATACATTTGAAATTCCCCCCTTTGCGGTTTATTTCCCGCAAAAGGATTATTGACATATAAAAGGCGGCGTTATTCCAAAACGTGAAATGGGAAATATTGCACGGGAGGACGGGAAGAAAAAATTTTTTTGAAAAATTTGCGTTTGAGGGTTGACAAATCAAAATCAATATGATATCATATTGATATCACAGGCGGGGCGCGGTTTGCGGCTCCCCTCTGTGAAGAAAAAAATATGTACGGAGGTACGAAAAATGAATGCAAACACGAATTATAGGGACGCCGGCATCAAAGAAAAGGTGCTGACGGGAAAAAAGAATGGCATTGCGGTGGTTTTCGGGGTAATCCTCGTCTACATAATCGCGATTAGCCTCATCATTTACGGCGCGGTGGCGATGGAGTCTGTCGGCTACGACGAGAACGGCTACGAAATATACGAGTTCGGAGCATTCGGCGGCACTGCTCTCATTGTGGGAATTGTTCTTGCCTGTATCGGCTGGATTCCCTGCTGCGGACTGAGGATTCTCGACCCCGAGGAGGCGCTTGTTCTTACGCTTTTCGGCAAATATTACGGCACGATACGCGAGGCGGGCTTTTACGCGGTGAATCCCTTCTGCGGCTCGGTCAATCCCGCGGCAGACACAGTTTTAGGTCAGAGCCGCGACGTAAAAAAATCCGTCGCGTCCGCAATAAAGCTTACAACTGACGACGGCAGCTCATCTTCGCAGATTTCGGTCGGCGGCAAAAGCAAGAAAATCTCGCTCAAAATCATGACGCTTTCAAATTCGCGCCAGAAAATCAACGATTGTCTCGGAAATCCCGTCGAGATAGCGGTCGCGGTAATGTGGCGCGTGACTGACACGGCAAAGGCTGTGTTCTGCGTTGACAACTACAAGGAATATCTCTCGCTTCAGTGCGACAGCGCGGTGCGCAACATCATGCGCGTTTATCCATACGACGTCGCGCCGAATATCGACACGACGGGAGACGGTCACGCCGACGACGGAAGCCTTCGCGGTTCAAGCGAGGTTGTCGTCGAGAGAATCAGACAGGAAATTCAGTCGAAGGTGAGCGAGGCGGGGCTTGAGATAATCGACGCGAGAATCACGTACCTTGCATACGCGACGGAAATCGCCGCCGTAATGCTCCAGCGCCAGCAGGCATCCGCCATAATCGACGCGCGCAAGATGATTGTTGACGGGGCGGTCGGCATGGTTGAGATGGCGCTCGAGCGCTTGAACGAGGGCGGTCTTGTAAATCTCGACGATGAGCGCAAGGCTGCGATGGTTTCAAATCTTCTCGTCGTTCTCTGCGGAAATCACGACGCTCAGCCCGTCGTAAATTCCGGTACGCTTTATTGACATAGTGTCCGAAAAAAAGCAGGTGCCGCTCCGTCTTTCCGAAAAGCTGTATGCTGAAATCGCCGCGTGGGCTGAGGATGATTTTCGCTCCGTGAACGGTCAAATAGAATATCTTCTGACGGAATGCGTCAGGCGGCGCAGGGGCGGAAAAAAGGCGGACGAGGAAAAGGAAGCGGACGATACGGCAAGGGAGAAGTGACGATATATCAAGGATGCGTGAGATGTACGCTGTTTTGTACACCTCACGCCGTTTTTTGCGGTTTGGTGAACGAATGTTCTTTTTGGGGTTGACAGAACGCCGGCTTTATGGTATAATAAGACATTGAGAAGCGGTCACAGACCGTTTTTCAGTGTCTTGATGCAATATAAGCACAGGCAAATATCAGGGCTTTAATTTTTTTTGCGCCGGTGACGAACAAATGTTCACGCGGCGCAAAATCAAGACCTTTTGAGCGAACAAATGTTCAGAAATAATGTGACACGAAAGGATGTGATGGGTTAATGTGCGATGTATGCGGATGTGACGTTGGGCATATAAGAGGATGTCCTATGGAAAGGCGCGGACGGTATGAGATTGAATGCGCCGTCTGCGGCGGGGAAATTTGCAGGGACGAGCTTTGTATTTACGTTCCCGAATCAAGCCGGCGCGAGCACGGATTTATATGCGAGCGCTGTATTGAGGAATTTACAGTGACGGATATACTTGAGGTCTGCGGGATGTCTTCCGTTTCCGAGATTATATCGGAGCTTTCGGGAAAGGTTATGCGTCTGGGCGAGAAAAGATGAGGGAGCGGATTTCCTTCAAAAGCATTCGGAGGCCGAATGAACCGTTTTGTTCTTCATGCGCGGATTTTCCGCGCTGGGGATAAATGTCCCGGGCGAGGGCTGACGTTTCGGGAACAAAAGAAAAAAGGAGGGATTGCCGATAGAAAAAAACGAAAGCGCGCTTAACGCGCGGCAGAGAAAATTCTGCCGCAACGTGAGGGGCGGTATGGGAATCGACGCGGCGGCACGCTCCGCGGGATATTGCCGGAGGCGATACGGGTACGAGCTTCTGCAAAAGCCCGAAATCGCGGCGGAGCTGCTACGCCCGCCCAACGGGGACGAGGCGTCTCCGACGGCGACGACGGAGGAGATTATGTCTGTTCTCACGGCAGTTATGAGAGGAGATATTTCGGAGGACGCGCCAGCCGCCACGAAATCGGGAGGCGGAAAGGCGGGCAGGGCGGCGCGAAAGGCGCCGACGATAAAGGAGCGGATGGACGCGGCGAATATGCTCCTCAAATATACGGAGCGCGGCGCCGAAAAGGTCATCTCCGACAGTGTGAGCGCGGAGAGCGCCGTATACATTGTCGGCGAGGACAGGCTCGATTTCGGCGGCGGGGAGAGCGGCGATGACAGCGGCTTCCAGAGTTGATATTTCAAAGGCTGTCGGGGGCGGCTACGGCGCATTCTGGAAATTCCGTGGGCGCTACCGCGTCGTCAAGGGCTCTCGCGCCTCAAAAAAATCAAAGACTGCGGCGCTTTGGTATATCTGGGCGCTTCGCCGCTTTCCGGCGGCGAATCTGCTCGTAATCAGGCGCACATATTCGTCGCTTGAACGCTCGTGCTTTTCGGAGCTTTTATGGGCTGCGGACAGGCTCGGCGTGAAGGGAGAGTTTGAGTTCAAGCGCTCACCGCTTGAAATTACGCGGCGCAGGACGGGACAGAAGATTTACTTTCGCGGGCTTGACGACCCGATGAAGCTCACTTCCCTTTCCGTGCCGCGCGGGGTGCTTTCATGGGTATGGTTCGAGGAGGCTTACGAGATTTCCTCGGAGGCTGACTTCGACGCGGTTGACGAGCTTATACGCGGGAGGGTTCCCGAGGGGTATTTCAAGCAGATTACGCTTACCTTCAATCCATGGAGCGGCGACCACTGGCTGAAGTGAAGATTCTTCGACGTGCCGCCGTCTCCCGATATTCTGGCGATGACGGTGACATACAAATCGAATGAATTTCTCGACGAGGCTGACACTCTGATGTTCGAGCGGATGAGGCTTGAGCGTCCCGAGCGGTACCGCGTCGCTGGGCTGGGCGAATGGGGGCGCTCGGGCGAGCTTGTCTATCCCGACTTCGAGATACGCGAATTCGACATGCGGCGCGAGTACGATGACGGTGGCGTTCCGATATTCGGACTTGATTTCGGATTTGCCAACGACCCGACAGCGCTTTTTTGCGGGATTATAAACAGGAGGCGGCAGGTGATTTACGTATTCGACGAGATGTACGAGCGCGGGCTGACAAACGACGTTCTCGCCTCGCGGATTATCGGCAAGGGATACGGGGGTCAGCGGATTGTCGCCGACAGCGCGGAGCCGAAATCGATAGCGGAGCTTCGGCGGATGGGGATTTCAAGGATAGCGCCCGCGAGAAAGGCTAAGGGGAGCATAATCTCGGGGATTGACGCGGTGAGGCGGTGCCGCATTGTGATTTCGCCGTCATGCAAAAGCTTTGTCTCGAAGATAGGCTCATACACATGGGAGACTTCCGCCGACGGCACGCCGACAAACAGACCACGCGCCTCGGGGGATCACTTAATGGACGCGATGAGATACGCCGTGACTGACGCTTTGTCGGGGTCGAATTTCAGTTTTTGAGAAAATGAAAGTATAAAATGAGGAGACAAAAATGTCAGCTTCAAAAAACAGGCTATACCTTGACGTTCTGGAATCGGTTATAAACGATTTTCTGACCTCAAGGGAGCGGCGGGAGGCGCTTGACGGGGTGCGGTACTATATGGGAGACCATGATATTCTGAAAAGGTGCCGCACCGCCGTAGGCGAGGGAGGCGGAATTGTCAGTCTGCCGAAGCTCCCGTGCGCAAGAATCGTAAACAATCAATACGGGAGGCTTATCGACCAGAAGGTGAATTATTCGCTTGGGCGGCAGCCCATTATTTCCGTCGAGGGCGAGGAGCGCGGAGGAAAATTCACGGACGAGCTGAAAAAATATTTCGGCGCGGGGTCGAAGGCTTTCTGGCAGCGAGCCGCGAGGGACGCGATGAACTGCGGGCACGCATGGATTTACACTTATATCGACGAGGCGGGGGAATTTAAGCTGAAGCGCTTCAATCCGACGATGTGCGTTCCGCTCTGGCGCGACGAGGAGCATACGGTGCTTGATGCGCTCATACGGCTTTGCCCGTCGGAGCGATATGAGGGGCGGCGGAAAATCGGATTTGACAGGGCATTCGTTTACTCACCCGAAGGAACGGAGGAATATCTTTTCGAGGGCGGCAGGCTGAAGCCGACGCCGCGCGGCGGGGACAATTCCGGCGGATTTCACTTCTGCGACGCCATGGGGCGCGGATTTGTGTGGGATGAAACGCCCGTCGTTCCGATGACATACGGCGGAGGCGGGGTTTCGCTCATAAGGGGCGCAAAAGCGCTCCAGGACGGGCTGAACGAGCTTATATCGGAATTTGCGGACAACATGGCGGAGGATGCGCGAAGCACCGTTTTAGTGCTTAAGAATTTCGACGGGCAGGATCTCGGCGAATTCAGGCGGAATCTCGCGTCATACGGCGCCGTCAAGGTGCGTTCCGACAGCGAGGGGAGCGGCGGCGTTGATACGCTGTCCGTTGACGTAAACGCGGAAAATTACGAAAGTCTGCGCGCAATTCTCACCGAGGCGCTCACGGAGGCGTGCCGAGGATACGACGTTTCATCCGACAGGATGGGAAGCAATCCGACGAACATGAATATTTTAGCCGTATTCTCCGACATCGACCTCGACGCCGACGGATTTGAGAGCGCGATGTCGGAGACGTTTGACAGGATTATCGAATTTCTGCGTTCGTATTTATATTATACGGGGCGCGGAGATTACAGATTCAGGGAGGCGAAAATCAAGTGCCGGCGCGACCTGCTCGTGAATGAGGCTGACGTGATTGATTCGCTTTCGGACTCGGCGGAAATGCTCTCGCGGCGCACGGCAGCGGAGCTTCATCCGATGATAGACGACGCGGAGCTTGAGCTGCGCCGGATAAAAAACGAAAAATAAATCGGCGGAGGTTTCATTTTGGATATTGATTATCTTTTATCGCTCGGTATTGAGGGAGAGCGCGCGGACGCGCTGCTTGAAGCGGTAAATTCCGAGCTTGAGGCGGCGGAGAAGCGGCGCGTTTCCGACAAATACTCAAGTACGCTTGACGGGCTTCTGAAATCGGCAGGCGCGCTGAACGTGAAGGCGGCGCGCGCGGTGCTGAATTACAACTTTGACGGGAACGATTTCGACGGGATTCCCGACGGGCTTGACGAGGCGGTGACGCTTCTGAAGCTTGAGGCGCCGTATTTGTTTGAGGGCGGCGGGGAAATTTCAGACGAGCGTGAGATTTACACGTTTGTGGGAATTTCGCCGGCGGAGGCGTGCGACGGCGAGGTCTGCGGGGAGGACATGACGTACAGCGAATTCATGCGCCGCAGCAAAAAGACATACTCTTGATTATTTTTGATTTTTGGAGGAACATATTATGGCAGGACAGTTTGATTCAAAGGTTTTCGACGCCGAGGCTTTCGGCGATTATGTGGGACGCATACCGACGGTAAAGACGAGCGAGCTTATTGCGCGCCGCGTCTTTATCGGAAACAGTGAGATTCACTCGCTGTTTACGGGTGCGGGGAGCGCGTCATACGCGAAGCTGCCGCTTTACGGCGCAATTTCGGGCAACGCGCAGAATTACGACGGCACGTCTGACATTTCCGTCGTGACGACGCCGCTTTACGAGTTCGGCACGTCCGTCATCGGACGCGCGAACGCATGGAGCGAGAAGGATTTCACGTGCGACGTGAACGGGGTCGATTATATGGACAATGTGGCGCGTCAGGTCGCGGAGTACTGGCAGGAGGTCGATGAAAAAACGCTCATTTCGGTGCTTTCGGGCATTTTCACGCTCGCGGATTCCGCATCCGACGAGGCGCTTTATGCGGCAAAGAGCGATTTCATATCGACGCACACGCTCGATATTACATCTGAAACGGACTGCTCCGTTGACGGCACGACGCTCAACCGCGCGATTCAGCAGTCGTGCGGCTCGGGCAAGGGCAAATTCGCCGTTGTGCTGCTTCATTCGGCGATAGCGACAAATCTTGAGAATTTGCAGCTCATGAATTATCTCACCTACACGGACAGCGCGGGAATTACGCGCGACCTTTCTATCGGAACGTGGAACGGGCGCTCTGTCATCGTTTCGGATTCGCTTCCGACGGCGGAGGGGACGGGCGGCACGCAGTATACGTCGTATATTCTCGGCGTAGGCTCGTTCTTCTACGAGGATATAGGCGCGAAGGTGCCGTATGAGATGGACAGGCTTCCCGGTGAAAACGGCGGCGCGGACGTGCTTTATTCGCGTCAGCGCAAGGTCATGCAGCCCTTCGGATTTTCGTATACGAAATCGAATCAGGCGACGCTCTCACCGACGGACGACGAGCTTGCCGCGGGTGAAAACTGGGAGCTTGCCGCGGATTCCGACGGAAACATAATCGACTCAAAGCTCATCCCGATAGCGAGAATAATCTCGCTCGGATAAATGGAGGCGTCCGAGATTATCGCGGGAATGACGTATATGCGGCTTGACGCCGTATTTCCCGCCGCGCCCGACGGCAGCGACGACGGTCTTGTCGATTTTGCCGTTGCGGGCGCGATACGCGAGGTGCTGTCGCTTTCGGCGTATTCCGAAATCGAGCAGTGTCTTTATGAGGCTGCCGCGGATATTGCCGCCGCCGGCTTCATAACGCACGCGCTTCCGATGAGAGGTTCCCCGTCGCTCGCGTCCGAGCGGCGCGAGGGGGATCTGACTGTCAGATACGCGGACGGTCATTCGGCAGGCGAGCTGATTTTGTCCGCAGCGGATGAGATGAGGCGGCGAGGGATCGCGTCGGCAGTATCGCACAGGAAAATGATCTGGTAGATACGGAGGCGGATATTATGATATTCGGTATTTACGATGTTGTCGGCGGCGCGCTTTCGGGCGCGTTTGACGAGGGGGCGCTTATAATGGCGTCGGGGGGGGGGGTGACCCCCGCCGCGCCGCGGGGCGCGGTGTTTTTTTACGCCGAAAAGAGGTCCAGCGGGGGGGCCCGCGCAAACGCGGGGAGGA
>JAJQCT010000003.1:0-31967 GCA_021202555.1 Clostridiales bacterium | reverse complement strand
GGGCGGGGGGGCGGGGGGGGGGGGGTGTGGGCGGGGGGGTTTTTTTTTGGGGGGGGGGGGGCCCGCCCCCCCCCCCCCGCGCCGAGGGGATCGGTTTATTATGCCGCCGAAAAGCTCTCATCGGGCGGCGACGGCGAAACGGAGCTTATCACGGTGAGAGTGCGGGCGTTCCCGCCCGACGGCATGACGACGGGCGAGTGCGGGCGGAAAATAATAAACGCGCTTGAGCCGCTCACGCTCGGCACGACGCCTTTTGACGCCGAAAAGCATGAGGGCAAGCTTTACAAATCATACGTTGACGTTTCGATAACGTACAGGCTGCCCGTCTTTTATACGCGATTTTTTGATATGGAAAAGGTCGAGGGACGTCAGGTGCTTATGTCGGAGCTTATTCTGACGCTTGACGTATAAAGAAGCGGGGTTAAAATATGAAATATATAAGCGAAAGGACTGCCGTTTTCGGCAATTTCGCGCATGAAGCGGAGCCGAGGCGCGGCACGCTCGGCGTTGTCATTGACGCGGGATTCGGGGAGGCGGGCGGCATCACGCGGTTTTCAAGCGCAAGGGAGGTCGGCGCCTGTCCTTTAATCTCCGAGGAGTGCGCTCTACGTCTCGGCGACGCGCTTGCATCTGCGAAAACGGTGCTTTGTCTTCGCCCGTCGGGAGGCGTTGCCGCGTCATGCGATTTCGGGCGGGCGAGATACGAGGGCGAGTCGGGCAACAGAATCACGCTCGGCGTTTACGAGGATACGGACGGCTATTTTGTCGTGACGTATATTGACGGGGACGCAGTATCGAGCCAGACGGTTTCGGAGGCATCGGGGCTTTCGGACAACGAATACGTCGTGTTTGACACGTCTGCTGAGCTTTATTTTACGGCGGGTCTGCCCATGACGGGAGGTGAGGATTCGGACGGGGTGACGGACGACGCGGAATTGTCGGCGCTTTTGTCGGCATTTGACGATTATTCGCCTGACGTGATACTCGTGACGGAGACGGACGGGGATTTGAAATCGGCTGCCGCCGAATATGTTTCAGGGCGGCGTGACGCGGGGGACATCATTCTTCTTCTGACGCCGGACTTTGAGGGGGATGAGGAATACTGCTTTTCATTTTCAGGCAGGTGCGGGGCTGACGCGATATATTTTATCGCGGGGCTTCTCTCGGCATCTCCGTTTTACGGCTCGATTTCGTCGGCAAAGTATAGGGGTATGTGCGGGGCGTCTCCCGTTTCGATTGATGAGGCTCTGGTGCTTGCGGACGAGGGAACGCTCGCGCTTGTCGAATACGGCGGGGAGGGCGTATACCGAGTGTTGAGATACGTTTCATCGGACGGGGCGGACGGATGCGCCGTCAGAATAAAGGACGAAATCAAAAGGCGGGTGACGGAGATTTTCAAAAGTGAATTTTCGGGGCGCGCCGCTGCCGCCGGCACGGGACCCGAATATCTGAGGTCGTGCGTGCTTGCCGCTCTGGCAGAGCTTGGCGAAAAATACGGGTGTGTCGTCCCGTCGTCGGTTTCCGCTTCGGTATCATGCGGTGAGGACGGAAACGTCTCGCTCACGGTCGGCGCGGAAATTGCGCCGAGAGCCGCCGGATTTTATACTACACTAAGCGTTACATGAGGAATCAGCCACAATTCCGAAAGGTTTGAAAGATAAATCTTTCAAGCCGCAACTCCGAAAGAAAGGAAGCTTTCGCGGGGCGAAAGCTATGATTGAAAAGATGAAAAGGAATTACAGCATTTATATAGACGGGTACATTATGCCCGTCTCTCCCGATCTGATTTCGGTAAAAAAGGTCGGGGCGGTCGATGAGGAAATGCTCGTTGAGGGCGGATATGTATCGAGCATCGGCAGCGGGGAGCCGGAGACGATGACGGTGAAGCTTGAAATTCCCGACAGCGCGGAGGATTTTGATTTTATTGACGCGCCGCCTCCGTCGGGGTATCTTGGATTTATAGCAGGGCTTTACGAAAAGACCGTCACGGTTGCCGCCGTTGCCTGCTGCGACGGCGGGCGCGCGGGCGATATTGTGCTTGAGGCGGGCGTAGAATCGGCTGTTTTCGAGCCGACTGACACGGGTGTTGACGTTACACTGAAATTCCGCGCGGTGCGGGATGCATCATGACGGGCGCTGTCATAACAATTGGCGGGCAGGTCGCCGACACGGTTGGGAGGGTGTCGTATCTGACGCGGCGCGGAATGTATCCCGCCTCACTGACGTTTGAGTGCGTGAACGCAATTTTTGTCGGTGACGAGGTGACGCTTTCATCATGCGGCACGACGCTTTTTGCAGGGCGAATCTTTTCGGTGACGCGCACAGAGGGCAAATACACGGCGTCGGCATACGATCTTCTGCGGTATTTTGAAAACCGCGACACGATTGAGCTGACGGGGAGAACGGCGTCGGAGATACTTCACATAATCGCGCTTTCATACGGATTCCCGCGCGGGGAAATCCGTGACACGGAATATAAGCTCGGCACGAAAATATGCGATATGAAGTCGCTTTTCGACATTACGGAAACGGCGCTGTCGCTCACCGAATCGATGGGAGGGGACAAATACGCGCTCTTTGACGACTGCGGGAAGATTTCGCTTCTGCCCGAGGGAGAGCTATTATGCGAAGATGTGATTTTTCCGTCGGAATGCTCATCGTTTTCGGTGAAGGAGAGCATAGACGAGGATTTTTACAGCGAGGTCATGCTTTATATTGACGGGGAGGACGGGCGAGAGTACACGAGGGTATCAAACGAGGAGGCGAGGGCGCTTTACGGCACGTCGCGCTATCTGGGGCAGCTTTCGCGCGCGGGCGCAGGCATTCTGACAGCGGAGGGCATTCTGCGCGATTATTCCTCGCCGAAGGTGACGGCGGAGTGCGTCGTTCCGCATGAGATTTTATCGGCAAAGGGCGGATATACCGTCGCGGTTTATATAGACGGGGTTAAAAAATCGCTTTTCTGCGAGCGCGCGGAGCATATTTACACAAATCTTTCATCGAGCGTGAAGCTTTCGCTCTCGTCGGTGTAAAAAATTCAAAAATGGAGTAACTGATTATGAAAAATTATGCCGTAACGAGCGGGGTTCCCGAGGTTATAACGGGAAAAATTTTGTCGCTGTCGCCGATTTCGATAAGAACGAATCAATATACGAAGCTTTCATCGTCCGAAATCGTCGTGCCGGAGCATTTATCGGCGCGCCGTGTGAGCGTCACCGTCAGCGGGGAGACACATGAGGCGGTCGCCGCGTCCCCGCTTTCGGTCGGGGATTCGGTTTTTTTGCTCGCGGAGGCGGGCGGCGAGCTTTATTATCTGCTCGGAATCATATGAAAAGGGGATTTGGCGATGACATACGCGCTTTATTACGAAAACGGCTCGGGATATATGGGCGGCTGTATCGACGGGGACGACGAGAAGGCTTTGAACATTTTTCTCGAGCTTATGACGGAGGCGGGAGTTTTTGAAATTTACGGGGACGATTATGGCGTCGCCGTGCGCGACCTTTACGGCTCGCGCGTTCCGTATGCCGAGGCAATTTACAAAAGCCGCGTGACGGCGGCGGCAGAGGGCGCGGAAATTCTGTCGTGCAGTTCCCTGCCCGCCAAGGGTCACATCAATTTATTTATTGAAATATAAGCGAGGAGAGGACAATGTTTGAGGACAGGGATTTTGAAACGATTCTTTCGGAAATGCTCGCAATGGCGGGGGACGATATTGACACGTCCGAGGGTTCGATTTTCTACGACGCGGCGGCTCCCGCCGCAATGCAGCTTTCGGCGCTCTATACGTCTTTGTCGGATGTGATAAACGAAATATTTCCCGACACGGCGTCGGAGGAATATCTGATTTTACACGCGGCGGAGGCGGGACTGTCGCGAGGCGAGGCGTCATCGTCCGTCATTGTCGGCGGATTTGACACGGAAATCGACGAGGGGACGAGATTCATTTTAGGCAAATACACATATGTTTCGGGCGGTGCGGCTGATTACGCGGACGCGGAGGACGGATATTTTTATTATGAGCTGACGTGCGAGACGGCGGGGTCGGCGACCTCGGGAAATTCCGTCGGCACGCTCGTTCCGACCTCTTATATCGACGGGCTTACATACGCGGAGGCGCTCGGACTTATTTCCGCCGGCGAGGATGAGGAAAGCGTCGAATCGCTTCGCTCCCGCGTTATCTCGGCGATGAGATTTCCCGCATTCGGAGGAAACATAGCGTCGTACAGAAATTATGTCGATGCATTTGAGAAGGTCGGCGGCGTGCGCATTTATCCCGCGTATAACGGCGGCGGCACGGTCAAGGTTGTGATTATTTCCTCGGGAGGCGGCGCGCCGGACGAGGAGGTTGTCAAGGAGATAAAGGAAAGCCTTGACCCGTCGGACAGCTCGGGCGAGGGCATGGGATACGCTCCCATCGGTCACGCCGTCACGGTTGTGGGGGCTGAGGAATACGCGGTGACTGTGAAGGCGGCGATGACATTTGAGGGCGACTGGACGTTTGACACGGCGAAATCATATCTTGAGGAGGCGGTTGCAGCGTATATTGACGATCTTGCGGCAAACTGGGAATCATCAGACAGCACGACTGTGAGAATTTCAAAAATCGAGAGCTGTCTGCTCGACACGGGACTGCTTGAGGATATTTCGGACACGCAGCTTTATGACATCTCGTCGGGGGAATACGTGAGCACGAATATTGTGCTTTCAAGCGATGAAATTCCGATTTTCGGGAGCGTCGAGGACGCAAACGGGACGACGGATGAGGAAACGGAGGAAACCGCGGATGAGGAGGCGTAAATGAAGGCGTATTTATCATATCTGCCGCCGATTTTCTCGAATATACGCGAGTTTTCGCGTCTCGGCGAGGTAATTGACAGCTTTATTTCGGCGGCGGCGGACGACATAGAATTCGTGCGCGACGGGATTTTCATCACCTATGCGACAGGCGAGATGCTTGAGCGGCTTGAAAAGCTTTACAATATCAAAAGCGCGGACGGTTCGAGCGACGAGGTGAGGCGCGCGGCACTTTTAAGCCGAATCATTCTGCCGAAAACCTCCCATGGGCTGCTGTTCCCGAGCTATGCGAAAAGCACTGTTATCAGCGCCGAGGCTTGCACCTACACGGTGACCCTTTCATCCGTCACGGATGCGCTCACAAAGCAGATAAACAGTATCGCAGACCTTGCCCTGCCCGCAAATCTCGAAAGGATAATCAAGTAGGGGCGCGGGGGGACGGCGATATTGAAACGTGCATAACAGAAAATCCCCCGAGGACGGAAAAAGCCCTCGGGGGATGTTTTTATTTATACGCTTTATGCTCTATAAATTAAATCAGCGACTTATAAAGCTCTGCGATTTCAGCCTCGTTTGTATCTCTCGGATTTCCGGGCAGGCAGGCATCCGCATAAGCGCTTGCGGCGAGGAACGGAATATCCTCCGCCTTAACGATTCCTTTGAGATTTTCGGGGATTCCGACGTCGGCGGAGAGCTTCTTTACCGCGTCTATTGTCGCATTTGCGGCATCCTCGGCGCTCATCGCATCAATGCCGGCAACGCCCATAGCGCGTCCGATTTCGCGGTAGCGTCCGCCGCTCACAGGCTTATTGAATTCAAGTCCCGTAGGAAGGATTATCGCGCAGGCGACGCCGTGAGGCGTATCATAGAGCGCGGACAGTCCGTGCGCCATCGAATGAACGATTCCGAGACCGACATTTGAAAATCCCATTCCGGCAATATACTGCGCAAGCGCCATTCCCTCGCGCGCGTCGGAATCTCCCGCGACGGAGGCGCGAAGATTTTTCGACACAAGCTCTATCGCTTTGAGATGGAACATATCCGTCATTTCCCATGCAGCCTTTGTAATATAGCCTTCTATCGCGTGAGTAAGAGCATCCATGCCCGTTGCCGCTGTGAGACCCTTCGGCATTGTCATCATCATTTCGGGATCGACGACGGCGACCTCGGGGATGTCATGCGTATCGACACATACAAATTTGCGCTTTTTCTCGACGTCGGTGATGACGTAGTTAATCGTCACCTCGGCAGCCGTACCCGACGTTGTGGGTACCGCAATCGTAAAGGTTGCGTGATTTTTCGTGGGCGCGACTCCTTCAAGCGAGCGCACGTCGGCAAATTCGGGGTTTGTGTTGATGATTCCGATTGCCTTTGCCGTATCCATGGCGGAGCCGCCGCCGATAGCGACGATAGAGTCCGCGCCGGACGCCGCAAATTCCTCGACGCCGTGACGTACATTTTCGATTGTGGGGTTAGCCTTTACATCGGAGTAGACGCAATATTCAAAGCCCGCCTCATCAAGTAAATTCGTAACCTTTGACGTTACCCCGAATTTGACAAGATCGGGGTCGGTGCATACAAAGGCTTTCTTCAGCCCTCTTGCCGTCAGCTCGGGAACTATATTTGAAAGCGCTCCCTTACCGTGATGTGAAATTGTGTTGAGAACAATTCTTCCTGACATAATATATCCTCTCCTTTCGGGATAAAAATTACTTTTTTGTATCGTCCTTGTCGAGTGTATCCCACACGCCGAGCATATACATAATGCCAAGCGCGCGGTCATAAAGCCCATAGCCGGGACGGCACACCTCACCCCAGAGATGTCTGCCGTGGTCGGGGCGTATATAGCCCTCAAAGCCGCAGTCGTGATATGCCTTCAGAATTTCGAGTATTCCGACGTCGCCGTCGCAGTCTCTGTGCGAGGTTTCGGAAAAGTCCCCATTCGGGAAATGCTTCACGTTTCTGATATGTGCGAACGCGATTCTGCCGCAGTATGTGCGCACTATGTCGGGAATGTTATTTTCGGGATTCGCGCCGAGGGAGCCGGAGCAGAGGCAGAGGCAGTTATTTTCATCATCCACCATTGAAAGGAAGCGACCTATCGATTCCTTGTCGACAATCAGTCTCGGCAGCCCGAAAATATCCCACGGCGGATCGTCGGGGTGAATCGCCATCCTGATTCCCGTCGCTTTACACGTCGGCATTATCGCGTCGAGAAAATATTTTAGGTTATCCCAGAGCATTTCCTTTGTGACGGGGCGGTACATTTCAAAAAGCTCGTCAAGGCGCGCCATTCTTTCAGGCTCCCATCCCGGGAACGTCATTCCGTGAAGATTATTGAGAATATAATCCGCCATTGCGCGGTAATCGCCCTGAATTTTTGCTCTTTCGTAGTAAAGCGCGGTTGAGCCGTCCGGCAGCGGATGAAACAAATCGGTTCGCGTCCAGTCGAAAATCGGCATGAAGTTGTATGTCACGACCTTTACGCCGAACTCGGCTAAATTTTCAAGCGTGGTTTTGTAATTTTCGATATACAAATCGCGCGTGGGAAGTCCGACCTTTATATCGTCGTGAACATTCACGCTCTCGACGACATCCATATTGAAGCCTGCGCCCTCGATTCTTTTGCGCACCGCTTCAATTTCATCGCGTTCCCAAATCTCGCCCGGCTGCTTGTCATGAAGCGCCCAGACAAGTCCCGAAACGCCTGGAATCTGGCGAATCATTTCGGGTGTTATGCTGTCGTTTCCGTCGCCGTACCAGCGAAACGTCATCTGCATGGTTATACTGTCCCCCTGTGCCGTTGATTCATTCTTCGATGTTATATTATCATAATTTTTTTGGAATGTCAAGACAAAATACGGCAAATTTGCCGATGATGTCATTTCCGGTGCGGTATTTCCGGTGCGGTCAGCGGTTTCAAAACATTGAAAGCTGATTTGATTCGGAAAGACCTTCGAGGACGCCGTTGCGGCGAAGAGTATCCATGACGGTTTTTGAAAGCTGCGCGCCGTGCTGAAGCTCCTCTACCGAGAAAAAATCGCCCTTCATGCTGTCGCGCGTCTGCGCAATTCGCTCGGCGGCAACGTCCCCTACTCCGAGCAGGCACATGAACGGCAGACGAATCTTTCCGTCCTCGGGAACAAACGCGCGGGCATCGGATTTGAATATATTCACGGGGAGGAATTTCAGCCCGCGCAGATAGTATTCCTCGACTATCTGCATTGCCATGAGCTGCGTGTCCTCCTTTTGCGTCAGCGAATTCATCGATTTGTCGGACATTTCCTTGATATATTCGCGCACCGCGGGCAGCCCGTGAAGCACAAGCTCGCCGTCAAATCCGTCGGGAGCTGCCGTGAAATAGGCGGCGTAAAATTCAACGGGGTAGTTGATTTTATACCAGCCGAGGCGGATTGCAGACATGACGTATGCAGCCGCGTGTGCCTTCGGGAACATATACTTTATCTTTTTGCACGAATCGATGTACCAGTCGGGAACGCCGCATCTGCGCATTTCCTCCTCCCATTCGGGTTCAAGTCCCTTTCCCTTTCGCACCTTTTCCATTATCTTGAATGAAAGCGCGCTGTCAAGACCGTAGCGTATGAGGCGGAGCATGATGTCGTCGCGGCAGCCGATGACGGTTGTAATGTCGCAGGTGCCGCTTTCAATAAGCGTCTGACCGTTGCCGAGCCAGACGCCCGTGCCGTGCGAAAGCCCCGAAATCTGAAGCAAATCGCTGAAATTTTTCGGCTTACAGTCGACGAGCATCGACTGCACGAAATGCGTTCCGAGCTCCGGCATCGCGAGCGTGCCGGGCTTGTCCTCGCCGGAGTTGATGCCGAGCGGCTTTGTCGATGTTAAAAGGAGGTACACGTCGGGGTCGTTCATCGGAACGTCGAGAACGCTCGTGCCTGTGTATTTTTCGAGCATTTTGTACTTTGTCGGAATATCGTGTCCCAGCTCGTCAAGCTTCAGAATCGTGTCGTGAAGATACGAAAAGGGGAAATGCGTCGTTATTATGTTTGAATCGGGGTCGTCCGCGGGGTGCTGAACGGGCGTGAAATCATAGACGTCGTATTCGCTCGGGACGACGATTATGCCGCCGGGGTGCTGTCCCGTGCTGCGCTTCACTCCCACGCAGCGGTCGCAGTAGCGCTGCACATCTGCTCTCGTCATGCGCTTTCCCTTGTCCTCGATATACTTCATGACAAAGCCGTATGCGGTTTTTGACGCTATTGTGCCGAGCGTTCCGGCGCGGAACACGTTTTCCTCGCCGAAAAGCTCCTCCGTGTATTTATGCACCTTTCCCTGAATGTCGCCGGAGAAATTGAGGTCGATGTCGGGGGATTTGTCGCCGTTGAAGCCGAGGAACGTCTCAAAGGGGATGTCGTGTCCGTCAACGACCATCCGCGAACCGCAGACGGGGCAGTCCTTGTCGGGCATATCAAAGCCCGAGCCGTACTCATCCTTGTGAAATTCGCTGTATCTGCATTTCGGGCATCTGTAGTGCGGAGGCAGGGGGTTTACCTCGGAGATTCCAGAAAACGACGCGACGATTGACGAGCCGACGCTTCCGCGCGAGCCTACAAGATAGCCCTGACTTTCCGAATAAGCGACGAGCTTCTGCGCGATGATATAAAGCACGGCGTAGCCGTTTTTGATTATCGAGCCAAGCTCCTTTTCAAGCCTTTCGGACACTATCGCCGGAAGCTCCTCGCCGTACCATTCGTGCGCTTTTTCATAGCAAAGGCGCGTCAGCTCCTCCTCGGCGCCGTCGATTTTCGGCGTATATGTTCCCTTCGGAATAGGGCGGATGTCGTCTTCAATCATATCCGCTATCAGATTTGTATTTTCGACGACAACCTCCTCCGCCGTCTTTTCTCCAAGATACGAAAATTCCTCAAGCATTTCGTCCGTCGTGCGGAAGAAGAGCTTTGTTTTCCTGTCGGCGTCGGAAAATTTCATTCCCTTCATGAGAATCTGGCGGTAAATTTCGTCCTCCTCATCCATGAAATGAACGTCCCCGGTGGCGCAGACGGGCTTATTGAGCTTTTTGCCGAGATTTACGATTTTTCTGTTATTTTCCCGCAGCTCCTCAACGCCGCTTACCTTATCCTCGGATATGAGAAAGGCGTTGTTCGATGTGGGCTGGATTTCAAGGTAATCGTAAAATTCCGCTATTCTTTCAAGCTCTGCGTCGGGCTTGGAATCGAGAATCGCGCGGTAAAGCTCGCCCTCGACGCACGCCGAGCCGATGATAAGCCCATCCCTATGCTCCTCAAGCACGGTTTTCGGTATTCTCGGATGGCGGCGATAATATTTGAGGTAGCTGTCCGACATAATCCTATAGAGATTTTTCAGTCCCGCTTTGCTTTTCACGAGTATTATCATGTGATATGTCGGAAGCCTTAACGGATCGGCGTTTTCGGACATTATCGTTTCCATGTCAGAAATGTCGCGTATGCCCTCGTTCATGAAGCGCTTCGTCATCTCGATGAAAATCATGCCGCACATTTTCGCGTCCTCAAAGGCGCGGTGATGCTCAAAGCCGCCAAGTCCGTAATAGTTCGCCACGGCGTCGAGCGTATGGCGCGACAGATCCGTGTTCATATAGCGCGACATCGCGAGCGTATCTATGTAGGCGTTTTCAAATTTTAAGTGCAGGCGCGAGGAGGCGTTTCTGATAAAGCCCGTATCAAAGCTCGCGTTGTGGGCGATGAGCGGTCTGTCGCCGCAAAATTCAAGAAAGCGCGGAAGCACCTTATCTATCGTTTCGGCATTTGCGACGGTCTCGTCGGAGATGCCCGTCAGCTCCGTTATTTTTTCTGGTATGTGGCGACTTGGGTTACAGTAATGCGAAAAGGTCTCGCAGAGCTTCCCGCCGCGCAGAATGACGGCGCCGATTTCAATTATCGAATCGTTGGCGATTGAAAGTCCCGTAGTCTCAATATCGAATACGACGTATTCGTCGTCGAAATCGGACGAGCATACACCGTACATGGCGCGCGCCTCGTCATCGACGAAGTAAGCCTCCATGCCGTAGATGACCTTCATTCCCGATTTTTCCGATTCGAGCATAGCGTCGGGGAACGCCTGCACATTTCCGTGGTCCGTAATCGCGATGGCGGGATGTCCCCAGTACTGCGCGCGGCGCATGAGCGCCTCGGCGGACGACATCGCGTCCATCTGCGACATTGTAGTGTGAAGATGAAGCTCAACGCGCTTTTTTTTGGCGTTGTCGGGGCGAATGAGCTTTTTCACCTTCGATATTGATGTGGGTCTTACGGTAAATTCAATATCGGGCAGCGGGCTTGGCGGCGCGTCGGTATTTGTTTCCGCCGCGTCGTCGCGCCGGAAATTCTTTTTCCGCTCCGTCATATCGTCGGAGGTAATCTTCCCTTCAACAATGACGGCGTCCCCCGCCTTTATCTGCTTTTGAAGCTTTTCGCCCTCATCCTTCATTCGGCGAAGCCTTAAATAAACGGAAAGCTTATTGTCCGTCACGCCGATTGTGACGGTGAGCTTTTCGTAGTCCTTCGATTCCTTTGAGGTCACCTCGAAAACCTCGCCCGCGAGCGTAAATTTCGACGCCTCGCGGCATACATCCGAAAGCGGACGCACCGCATCGGGGCGCACTGCCGCTCCGAATATTATCTCGGGGTCGGAGCAGTCAAGCGTCAGCGTTCCGACTGTGAGAATTTTATTTTCGGCGTCGTATGACGCTGTGTCGGCGCCGCCCTCAAGGGGCTTTGTGTACGCATCCATCGCGTCAGACATTTTTTCGGCAGCAGCCGTTTCCGCCGCGTGTCTTTCATCCTCGCCGCGCCTTATGCATTCAAGAAGAATTTCGTTTTTGCGGCGCTCCGATGCAGCCACCGCCTCAAGGTAATCACCGCGCTGCATGATATGTACGTCGAAATCGGCGGAAAATTCGCGCTTTATTGCGACCGCAACCGCTTTTTCGGTGTCGCGGAGCATTTCAATCCCGCCGTCCTCGAACGGAACGGCGATTTCCAGCTCGCCGCCCTCGATTTTTGCCGTGTAATCGTTGAAAAATCCGCGTGAAACGACGTTTTCGTACACAATATCCTCGAATATTTCGGGCAGATAATCAAGCGAAAAAAGCCCCTGCGGATAGGAGGGGAAAATTCGCATGGACGAAAGGTTATACGCGCTCTCGTCGGCTATGCCCTTTTCTATTAAAGAAAGCTTATCTCTTTTTATATAGCGCGGAAATGAAACGTACAGCTTTATCATCCGCGCGTCCTTGTCCGCCGTCACCCTGTAGTTGTCTGCGGAAAGAAGAATCTCACGCGCCTCACTGTCGGGTTTATACCGCGAAAACACCTCGCAGAGCGTCCGCTTGCCTTCAACCATTAGAGAAGTCCTTCATTTCTTTGATAAATTATTCAAGCCTATAAGCCGTGTGCAAAGCTTGGAAGGATTTTATCCTTCTGAGCTTGAAGGATTAAAATCCTTCAAGCTGTCTTTTCGTTTATTATTTTTTCTATTTCCGCGACAAGCACGTCGGCGGCGTCCGCCTCGCTGATTTTTTTTATAATTTCGCCGTGCCTGAAAAGCACCGCTTCGCCGCGCCCGCCCGCGATTCCGACATCAGCCTCGCGCGCCTCGCCGGGACCGTTTACGGCGCATCCCATAACCGCCGCCTTTATTTTAATTCCGTGCGTGTCGATTTTCTCAAGTCTCGGCTCAAGGGATCCGAGAATGCCGAAAAGGTCTATTGCGGTTCTGCCGCACGTCGGGCATGAGACAATCTCAACCCCGCCTCTCGAATATCCGCAGGCAGATAAAATATCGCGCGCGGCTGAAATTTCAAGCTCGGGCGGCGCGGACAGCGAAACGCGCACGGTGTCGCCGATTCCGTCCGTCAAAAGCGCGCCGATTCCGACGGCGTTTTTCACCGTTCCCATTCTCGCGCTGCCAGCCTCGGTCACGCCGATGTGAATCGGCACGTCGCACCTTCCCGCGACAAGCTTTACGGCGCGAATCATCGTGTTCACGTTCGACGACTTCACCGAGACAACTATATCGTGAAAGCCGTATGTATCGAGCGCGTCGATATACGAAAGCGCGGAATCGGCGAGCGCCTCGGGCGTGACGCCGCCGTATCGCTCGACAAAATTTTTCTCGGCGGAGCCTCCGTTCACGCCGACGCGCATGGCGACCCCATGCTCGCGGCAGGCGTCGGCAACGGCGTAAAGCCTGTCAATCTCACCGAGATTGCCGGGATTTACGCGAACCTTATCGGCTCCCGCACCGGCAGAGAGAACGGCAAGTCTATAGTCAAAGTGAATATCGGCGACAAGCGGGACTGTCACCCCGCGGGATTTTATATATTCAAATACGCCGACGCAGCTTTTGTCGGGCACCGCAATGCGCACAATCTCGCACCCCGCGTCTGCGAGCGATTTCGTCTGGCAGAACACCGCCTCAAAATCATGGCTGTCGCGGCAGCACATCGACTGTATGCTTATATCGGCGCCGCCGCCCACGGTGAGGTTTCCGACAGTGACGGCGCGTGTTTTTCGTCTTTCTATCGTTTCCATTTTATCTAGGTCGCTCCCTTACCCGAAAAGCGAGGCTATGTCCTTGCACGTGACGAAAACCATGAAAATCATCAGAATGCAAAGCCCCGCGAAATTTATCATCGCCTCCGTGTCGGGCTTTATCTTTTTCCCGCCGCGAAGAATTTCGATTATCATGAAAACCAGATGCCCGCCGTCAAGCGCCGGCACCGGCAAAAGGTTCATCACACCGAGGTTTATCGACAGCACGACGGCGATATAAACGAGATTTGAAATTCCCGTCGATGCCGCCTCGCCGAGCGTTTCCGTCACGCCGACAGGTCCGCTCACGGCTTCAACGCCGTATCGTCCCGTTATGAGGTCGTAAAGTGATTCCCACACCATCTCAATTGTCAGCTCGGAGCGCCAGAAAGCGTGCTTTATCACGTTCAGAACAGTTTTTTCCTCGGCGTAAACGTAAAAATCAAGCGAGCCGAACGCGACACCGGACGACGAGGTTACGGGAAATTCCACGTCCTCAACAACGACAGTTTCGCCGCCGCGGATAACCGTGATGTCAATGGGCTCGATTCCGCGCCTCATGACCTCATACGAAAGCTCATTTGCCGTGTGAACGCTCTCGCCGTCAACGGCTATTATCGTATCCCCGACCATAAGACCGGTTTTTTCCGAAAGCGACCCGGTCGCATCCGTATCGGTGTCCGTCTCCCCGTCAGACATTTCGTCGATTACTTCCGTATCGTCAATGAAGCTGTGAATAGTCGTGCTGCCGAGAGTATCTGTGAAAATCACAAGCAGGCTCATAATAACGATTCCGAGAACGATATTTGTGAGGGGTCCCGCCGCGATGATAATGATTCGCCGCCAGACGGACTGCTTTCCAAACGCATGGGGGTCGTCGGATTCCTCCTCCTCTCCCTCCATGCTCGTAAATCCGCCGAACGGCAAGAGCCTCAGCGAATATCGGATATTCGTCTTTTTGCTCACCCATGAGGCAAGCTTCGGTCCCATTCCTATGGCAAATTCCTTCACCGTAACGCCGCAAAGGCGCGCGGCGACATAATGCCCTCCCTCGTGAACGAAAATGAGAAGCCCGAATACAAAAATCGCGATTACAATCGATAAAGCGGTACTCACTGAAAATCCCCCTTTTCAAGCCGTCATGTCAGAGAGGCAGCAGGTCGGTCGTTTATTTGCCGTAAATCATCTCACGCGCAAGCTCGCGCGCCGCCGTATCCGCCTCGAATATTTCGTCAAGCGAAAAATCCCCCGTCCGGGCTATTTTATCCCTCACCGATAAAACGATGTCGTATATTCCGTAAAAGCTTATTTTCCCGAGAAGAAACGCGCCGACCGCAACCTCGTCAGCCGCCGACATTGCCGCGGGATATGTGCCGCCCTTTGCCGCCGAATCATATGCAAGCGCAAGAAGCGGGAAGGTTTCCATATCGGGCGAGCCGAAGGTTATGGCTCCGAGCGCATCAAAATCGACCTCACCCGAAAGAGAGGGCGAGCGGTCGGGATATGTTATCGCGTACTGTATGGCGCATCTCATGTCGGGAGGCGCAAGCTGCGCTATTATCGCGCCGTCACAAAGTTCGACCATCGAATGAATTATGCTCTCGCGCTGAACGACGACCTTGATTTTATCCGCGGGCACGCCGAAAAGGCGCATAGCCTCGATTACCTCAAAGCCCTTGTTCATCAATGTCGCGCTGTCTATCGTTATCTTGCGTCCCATGCGCCATGTCGGGTGGGCAAGCGCGGTCGCGGGCGTTACGCCCTCAAGCTCTTTTCGAGTTTTGCCGTAAAAGGGTCCTCCCGACGCCGTTAAAAGTATTCGTTTCAGCGTCCTCTTTCCGGCGCAACCGGCGCCACTGCCGGGGGCGCATTTCAGGCACTGAAATATGGCGCTGTGTTCACTGTCAATCGGTATAAGCTCCGCTCCCGCGTCCTTAATCGAGGAAAGAAGAAGGTCGCCTGCGGCGATAATTGCCTCCTTGTTCGCCATTCCGATGCGCGGTACGGCGTGAGCCGCCGCAATCATCGGCTCGGCTGCCGCCATTCCCGATATTGCGACTATAGCCGTATCGGAGACCATACCGCCCGCGGCGTCAACAACGCCGTCCTTGCCGCCGTATACCTTAATATCCGTGTCGGAAAGCAGCGCCTTCAGCTCATGCGCCGCATTCTCATCGGAAAGCGCGGCGGCGCGCGGCGAAAATTTGCGGCACTGCCCGTAAAGTCCCTTTACATCGCTGCCGGCAGTGAGCGTGTCAATCGCAAGTCCCATATGCTCGGCGACCTCAAGCGTCTGGGTTCCTATCGAGCCTGTCGAGCCGAGGACGGAAATTCTTTTATTATCACGAAAGCTTTTTTCGTCATTACACATTTTACGTTTACCTCACAAAAAGTATGTAAAGAGAAGAGAGATGATGTATAAAGCGGGGCAGGCTGCGATTACGCTGTCGAATCTGTCGAGCATTCCGCCGTGTCCCGGAAATATTTTGCCGAAATCCTTCACATTGTGCGAGCGCTTTATCGCGGATGCATTCAAATCTCCCATCTGCGAAATCACGGAAATCAGTATTCCCGTCACGAAAAGCGCCGCGTAATTCGCCAAAAGAGAGGTGAAATGCGAAACTATCGCGCCGTATGCGACAGTCAGAGCCGCTGCCATAACAGTGCCGCCGACGCTGCCCTCGATTGATTTTTTGGGCGAGACGGTGGGCGAGAGCTTATGACGACCGAAAAGGCTGCCGAACACATACGCGAAAATATCAGTTCCCCATGAGCATATGATTATAAGCGGTACGAGGAAAACGCCGTTTTCCTCGACTGCGACCGATACAGCCGACGAGGACGCACCGACAACGTAGATGAGCATTAACAAAATCAGCGCATTTTGTGAAATAGGCGCTGCTTTGCCGAATTTCACGACGTGATAAAAGAAAACGGCGAACGCCGCGAGCGCGCCTGCTGCCATCAATATCGAAACGGCTTTGTTTTCGGTGAAAAACTCGAAAAACGGGAATGCCGCCGCGATAATATACACGGGTACCATGATTTTTAGATTTTTTCCTTTGTCCTCTCCCGCGCATTTTGCCGTTTCATAGAGCGAGACGACGGATATTACCGCAAAGAGTGCGGGAAGCACCGCCGTGTCGCCGAATATCAGCACGGGAATCAGAACTGCGAGCAGTATAATTCCCGTGAGTAATCTTTTTGCCATTTTGTCTCCGTTCACCCCTCTATTTGTTCACGACACCGCCGTATCGCCTGCCGCGCGAATAAAAATCGCGCACAGCCGCGTCAACGTCGTCAGGCGTCATGTCAGGCCAGAGCGTCGGGGTGAAGTAATACTCCGAATATGCGCCCTGCCACAAAAGAAAATTCGACACGCGCTGCTCATTTGCCGTCCGCACGATCAAATCGGGGTCGGGACAGCCTGCCGTATAAAGGCACGAGGACAGCGACGCCTCCGTTATTTCCTCGCCGCGCGACGCCAGAATGGACGCGGCGCGGACAATTTCCGCGCGCCCGCCGTAATTTGCCGCGATATTGAGGCGAAGCTCGTAGCCTGCCGATATTTGCTCGAGATTTATCATTCTTTCGCGAAGATGTGCGTCAAATGCGTCCTTGTCCCCGAGAAAGACATATCGGATTTTGTTTTCATCAAGCTCGCGCTCCGCTCCGTCTATATATTCGCCGAGCAGGGACATTATGCGTCTGACCTCCGCGTCGGGGCGCGACCAGTTTTCAGTCGAGAACGCATAAACCGTCACGATTTTGATTCCGATGTCCCCGCAGTAGCGCACGATTTTCTTGAACGTCTCAGCGCCCTTTGAATGACCGTATTCGCGGGGCATTCCGCGCGACTTTGCCCATCTTCCGTTGCCGTCCATGATAAAGGCTATATGGCAGAGCCTTTCATCGACTGAAACGGGGGCATTATCGGCGCTTTTGCTTTTCCCGAAAAGGCGCGGCATTATATCGCCATTACCTCTTTGATTTTGCGCTCGGATACGGCGTCGACTTCCTTTATATACGAATCGGTGAGCGTCTGGATGTCCTTTTCGGCTGCTTTCTCCTCATCCTCCGTGAGCGTGCCTTCCTTTTTGTCCGCTTTCGCCTTCGTGACGGCGTCGCGGCGGATGTTTCTTATCGCAACCTTCGAGTCCTCGCCCATGCGCTCAATCTGCTTTTTAAGCTCGCGTCTGCGCTCCTCGGTGAGGTGCGGGACAGCAAGGCGAATTGTTTTTCCGTCGTTCTGCGGCGTGATTCCGACATCGGCTGCGAGAATTGCCTTCTCTATTTTCTTTACAAGCGATGGATCCCACGGAGTGACAAGAAGCGTTCTCGCGTCGGACGCTCTCACGTCCGCCACCTGCATAAGCGGCGTTTCCGCGCCGTAATAGTCAACCGTTACCCTTGAAAGAATTTCGGGATTTGCCCGACCCGCGCGTATAACGGAAAGGTTATCCGTGTAAGCCGCGATTGTTTTCTTCATCTTGCCTTCAAATTCGTCCGTCCTGAATTTCATGATGTCTCTCCTTTTCGGAAAAAATATTGTATTTTCGGTCGGCGATTACTCGTCCGACGCAATTGTGCCTATTTTCTCGCCTGCGACGGCGCGAATGATGTTTTCGGGGTCCTCAAGCGCGCAGAGGAGTATTTTAAGCCCGTTTTCGCGCGCAAGCTCCGCCGCCGTCAGGTCGATAACGCCGAGACGATTGTCGATTATATACGAATAGCTCACTCGTTCGAGCTTTACGGCATCGGGATTTTTCTTCGGGTCGCTGTCGTATACCCCGTCGATGTTTTTCGCGAGAATCGCCGCGTCCACGTCAAGCTCAAGCGCGCGCAGCACAGCCGCCGAATCCGTCGTGAAATAGGGATTTCCCAGCCCGCCGCCGAGAATCACGACCTGACCGTGCGATAAATGTTCTACGGCGCGGTCGCGTCTGTAGAGCTCAGCGTATTCGCCCATCTCGGACGAGGATGTCGCCACGGCATCTACCCCCGCGCGCGTGAGCGCATCCTTGAGCGCGAGTGTGTTTATCATTGTCGCGAGCATTCCCATGCTGTCGGCGCACGAGCGGTTCATGCCGACGCCCTTGGCGCCGCGCCATATGTTACCTGCGCCCACAAGCAGCGCGACCTCGGCGCCCATATCGACGCACGATTTGATTGAGGCGGCAATCCTGTCAAGCATCGAAAAATCGAAAATGCCGTCCTTCTGCTGACCGCGAAGCGCCTCACCCGACAGCTTCACAAGTACTCTTTTGTATTTCGGTTCACTCATTCCAAATCTCCGTTTCAAGCGATTTTGTAAGTAAATGTATCATAAAATGAAGCACTTCACCGTGAATATTGAAGGCAAATCTGTGATTCGGATTCGATATTCACCAACTTGACTAATGAATCTGTGATTCATTAGTCAATGTTATTATAGCATAAAATGCGCGACACCGCAAACATTATTTTTTGCAATTCGCATATTCCGATTTACAAACAGAAAATCCCGCGAAAAAATCGCGGGATTTTCGGGTTGCCCGATTATTTTCCCTTGACGAGCGATTCGATTTCAGCCGCGAAATCATCCTCGCGCTTTTCAAGACCCTCGCCCTTTTCATAGAGCCAGAAGCCCGAGATTTCAATTTCTCCGCCAAGCTCCTTCGCGGTGCGCTTTACATACTCGCCTACGCTTATGCTGTCCTCTTTGACGTAGGGCTGCTCAACGAGGCATACTCTCTCGTAAAAGAGCTTGCCCATTTTGCCCTCGACAATTTTCTTGAGAACGGCTTCGGGCTTGCTCGCAAGCTTTTCGTCGTTCTTTGCCGCTGCAATCTGAACATTAAGCTCTTCCTCAACGGCGCTTTCGGGAATACTATCTCTGGAAACATATGTCGGAGGATTGCCTGCCGCTATCTGAAGCGCTATATTCTTTGAAAATTCGGTAAATTCAGCCTTGCCCGCGATCTGTTCGCTCGTGTTGAATTTTACGACGACGCCCGTCGTTCCCTTGCCGTGAATATAAGTTGACGTAATGCCGTCAACAACGACAAAGCGGCGGATTGTCATGTTTTCGCCGATGGTGAAAACCATATCCTTGCGCTTTCCCTCAACGGTGAAGCTCTCGTCGTAAGGAAGCTCGTTCAGCTCCTCAATGCTTGCGGGGCGATTTTTGATGATTACCGAAAGAATCCCGCGGACAAACGCCTGAAATGTTGCGTTTTTCGCGACGAAATCCGTCTCGGCGTTGACCTCTATCATCGCGACGGTTTTTCCGTCCTCGGAGGTCATTATATCGACGATTCCCTCAGCCGCAACGCGCGACGCCTTTTTTGCCGCCACGGAAAGTCCCTTTTCACGGAGAATCTTTACCGCCTCGTCCATGTCGCCGTTCGCCTCGCTGAGCGCCTTTTTGCAGTCCATCATGCCGCATCCCGTTTTTGTACGGAGATCGGCTACCATTTTTGCTGTTATTGCTGCCATATTATCAAACTCCAATCAATAAATTATTCCGCGTCGCTTTTTTCAGCTTCGGCGCTCTCGTTCGGTTCCGCCGGCTTCTCCGGCTCCTCGCCCTTGTCGAACGATTCGCCCTGCTTGCCCTCGATTACGGCGTCGGCGAGCAGCGACGAAATGAGCTTGATTGCGCGGATTGCGTCGTCGTTTCCGGGGATGATGTAATCAGCGTCGTCGGGGTCGCAGTTCGTATCGACGATTGCCACGACGGGGATTCCGAGCTTCTTTGCCTCAGCAACGGCGTTATGCTCGTTGCGCGTATCGACAACAAAAATCGCGTCGGGGAGTCTGTTCATTTCCTTCACGCCGCCGAGGTTGCGCTCGAGAGCCTCCATTTCCTTCTGGAGTGATGCGACTTCCTTTTTGGGAAGCGCGGCAAAAGTGCCGTCCTCCTGCATTTTTTCGAGCTGGTAAAGGCGCGATACGGATTTGCGGATTGTTCTGTAATTGGTGAGCATACCGCCGAGCCAGCGGACGTTCACGTAGTACTGACCGCAGCGCTTTGCTTCCTCCTGAATCGCTTCGGCAGCCTGCTTTTTCGTTCCGACGAAAAGAATCGTTCCGCCGTTTGCGGAAAGGTCGCGTACAAACATATACGCCTCGTCGAATTTCTTGACGGTCTTCTGAAGGTCGATTATATAAATGCCGTTTCTCTCGGTGAAAATATAATCAGCCATTTTCGGGTTCCATCTTCTTGTGTGGTGTCCGAAATGAACGCCCGCCTCAAGAAGCTGTTTGATGCTTACAACTGACATAATCCTATGTCTCCTTTCGGTTGTTTCTCCCACACCCGGTGCGCGATAACCCGCGAGGGGCACCGACCGCGCAGTCTATGTGTGTGTGTATTTTTCGCGGCGCACCCGCACCACGCAAATATGTATTTTACCATATGAAATTGCGCTTGTCAAGCGCTTTTTTCAAAAAAATCACTCCCGAAGGCGAAAAATGCGCTTATTTTTCGTGTTTTCAAATGCCTAAAAAGAGCTTTGCTCCGTTCGGCGTTTGCCGAGCGGAGCAAAATCGGATGTAAAGCGTCGGTTTTATTCGTCTGCGCCTTCCCAGTTGTGGAATACGCTCGATACGTCGTCGTTGTCGTCGAGCATTTCAAGGAGAAGATTCATGTTCTTGATGTCGTCCTCGCTCTCAAGCGTCACATAGCTTGACGGCACCATATCCTCGTCGGCTGAAATTATAGGATAGCCCTTTGTCTCGAGCGATTCGCGCACGAACGTCAGGTCGTTGACCTCCGTGCTTATCTCAAAGCATTCCTCGTCGGCGACAAAATCCGTCGCGCCGACCTCGAGCGCGTCCTCCATGAGCGCGTCCTCGTCAACGGGCTTCGGCTTTGTTCCGCGCGGTGCCTTCGCGTCGGGTTCAATCTCACGCGCGACGATTATGACGCCGCGCTCGGAAAACATATACGATACGCAGCCGGTTGTGCCGAGATTGCCGCTGTATTTATCAAAATAATGCCTGATTTCGCCCGATGTGCGGTTGCGGTTATCAGTCGCCGCCTTTACAACGACTGCGACGCCTGCGGGTCCGTATCCCTCGTAGGTGACCTCCTCATAAGCTGCGCTGTCGCCGCCCGCAGCCTTTTTGATTGTGCGTTCGATGTTGTCGTTCGGCACGTTGTTCGCCTTTGCCTTTGATATGAGATCGCGAAGCTTTCCGTTCGCCTCCGGGTCTGCTCCGCCCTCGCGCACGGCGATTGTGATTTCCTTGCCTATTTTAGTGAAAATCTTCGCGCGCTGCGCGTCGGTTTTCTCCTTTTTGTGCATTATGTTTTTCCATTTGCTGTGTCCTGACATGACATAACCTCCGTTAAATTATATTTTTTCGGGCGTTTTCAGACATATGAGCGAAAGCGCGGATTTCAGCACGTTTCCTGCCGCGGCGGTAAGCCCCACGCGGAACGACGCTGTTTTTTCATCGTCCGCCGTGAGAATCGGGCAGTCGTGATAAAATCTGTTGAAATCGGCGCAAAGGTCGAGAATATACCTTGTGACGTGCGACGGCTCATATTCGTCAAGCGCCGCCGATACAGCTTCGCCGAAGCGCGACAGGGTGAGAATAAGCGAGCGCTCCTCGTCGTTTTCAATGCTGCCGCCCGACGGAGAAATTTCCTCCGCCTCGGCTTTGCGCATTACGCTGCACGTTCTGGCGTAGGTATACATGGCATAGGGTCCCGTATTCCCCTCGAAGTTGAGCGCATCGTCAATATTGAAGTTGATGTCGCGTATGCGTCCCGAGGAAAGATAATAAAACACTATCGCGCCGACGCCGACCGCCTCCGCGGTTTCGGATTTTTCCTCGCCCGAAAGGGACGGATTCTTCTCTGTGATGATGTCCGACACCTTTTCAATAGCCAAGGCGAAAAGATCCTTCAAAAGTATGACGTTTCCCGTTCTCGTGGCGAGCTTTTCGCCGCCAATCGAAACGGTGCCGTAGGGGACGTGCACAAGTCTGTCGTACCACGGATACCCCATCAGCTCGACGACGCGGAACCACTGCGCAAAATGCAGGCTCTGCCCCGCCGAGGTCACATATATACATTTGTCGAAGTGATAAGTTTCCGCACGGTAAACGGCGGCGGCAATATCCCTTGTAGGGTAAAGCGTCGAGCCGTCGCTTTTCAGAATGAGGCACGGGGGCATATTATATTCGGAAAGGTCTACTATCGACGCGCCGTCATCAAGCTTCAGAAGTCCCTTTTCGCGCAGCTTTTCAACCTCCGCGGGCATTTTGTCCGTGTAAAAGCTTTCGCCGTTCCAGCTGTCAAACTCGATTCCGAGCTGACGGTATGTCACGCCGTATTCCTTAAGGCTTACGCCCTTGAACCACTGCCAAAGCTCCAGATTTTCGGCGTCTCCGGTTTCAAGCTTGTGAAATTCCTCGCGCGCACGGGCATCAAGCGACGGGTCGCGCTCCGCTTCCTCATGAAATTTCACGTAAAGCGCCACAAGCTCGTCGATTCCGCCCGCCTCAATCTTTTCGCGGTCGCCCCAGAGCCTGTACGCGACAATCATTTTGCCGAACTGCGTTCCCCAGTCGCCGAGATGATTTATTCCGACGCAGTTATAGCCGCAGAACTGGTGAAGAAGCTTGATTGAATGTCCGATAACGGTGGTGCCGAGATGCCCTATATGAAAGGGCTTCGCCACATTCGGCGACGAATAATCGATGACGACGGTTTTTCCCTCGCCCTCCCGTGAGCGCCCGTAATCGGCGCCCGCCGCGAGTATCTCGGGCAAAAGCTCCCCTCCGAGAAAATCGGCGGAAATCGTAAAATTGACGTATCCGCCCGCAACGGAGACTGACGACGTGCCGTCAAGCGCGCCCGACGATTCGATTTTTTCGGATACGGCTGCGGCGATTTTATTCGGCGCACATCTGAGTGTGCGGCTGAATTTGAAGCACGGGAAGGAAATATCCCCCATCGATTTGTCGGGCGGATATTCGAGGCTTTTGTAAATCTCGTCAGCCGTGACACTCAGCGCAGGAAACGCTTCCACAATGGACGCCGCCACGGCGTCCGATATAACGGTTTTGATTCTTGTTTTCATATTTTTCCCTGATAATAAAATATATTAAAGCCAAAGGTCGCTGTCGGAATCCTCGTCTTCCGCATCGGAGTCCGCGTTCTCATCGGTTATCTGCTGGGATATTGTCATCTGCACATCCCCATGTGCCGCCAGCTTCACGTTATGTCTGTTCATCAGATCGTGAATCTTCACGACGGGGTCAAGCAGCTCGCTCATCGTCATGTCGCGGCTGAGCGTATCGATTATGACGGCGATATACTTGCACATATTGACCTCGGTATACCATTCGCGCGCGCGAAGCTCGTCCGTGCGGTATATGAGATTCGTGGTAAACACCATCGAAATTACGCCCTCTTTATATGCGCGGTCAAACGAATCAAGCCCGTTGCAGAAAAGTCCGAACGTGCAGAAAACGTAAACATTCGCGGCGCCCCTCGTCTTAAGCTGACGCGCGACGTCAATCACCGATTCGCCCGACGAAATCATATCGTCAACGACAATTACGTTCATTCCGCGCACATCGCGTCCGCGGTACTCGTGCGCAACTATAGGGTTGCGTCCGTTCTCAACTCTCGTATAATCGCGGCGCTTATAAAATACGCCGAGGTCGATTCCGAGAACGGAGCTGTAATATATGCATCTTGACATTCCCCCCTCGTCGGGCGAAACTATCATCGTATCGTCCTTTGAAAGCGAAAGGGTCGGGAATGTACGCAGAAGCTGCTTTATCATCTGATATGTCGGCTGTACGTTTTCAAAGCCCGAAAGCGGAATCGCGTTCTGCACTCTCGTATCGTGCGCGTCAAACGTCACAATGTTGGAAACTCCCATATCGATAAGCTCGCGAAGCCCCTGAGCGCAGTCGAGGGATTCGCGCGCGGAGCGCTTGTCCTGTCTGCCCTCGTAGAGCATCGGCATAATAACCGTCACGCGGTGAGCCTTGCCCGCTATCGCGCCGATTATGCGCTTGAGGTCCTGAAAATGGTCGTCAGGGCTCATTCTGTTTTCAATGCCGTACATTTTATAGGTTACACTGTGATTGAACATATCGGCAATAATGAAAACATCATGTCCTCGCAGGGATTCCTTAATGAGCGCTTTCGCCTCACCGTTTCCGAATCTGATGCAGTCCGTTTTGACAAGGTACGTCTCCTTCGGAGTTCCCCCCTCGGAAACAATTTTCCGCTTCAGATAAAAGTCAACGCTCTCCGCGAACTCCTCGCATCCGCGCATCGCGATTACGCTGAGCTCGCCGTTAAGATATGCGTCCATACATAGCCTCCGTATTCCCTTTTTTATGAGGGGCGCTGTCGCTCCCCGCTTTGAAAAGCCGCTTTTCGACTTTTCACGCCATATTATATCATAAAGAGCGAGCGAAATCAACAATAAAAATTGCCGTTCGCCGCAAAACAAATTTTTGGCGCAGGTTATTTACGAAAGCGCATTTTTGTGCTATAATAACATTGAATAATGAATCACAGATTCAAAGACATTCCATTGTGACCCCCTTGGTTCACAATGGAAGTCGTCAAGTTGGTGAATATTGCGCACAGCGCAATATTCACGGTGCAGCGCAAGACATTGACGACGCAAGCACAGCTTGCATCGTCAAGTCTGTCAAATAATTTTGTCAAATCACAGATTGGACAAAATTATTTGCGGTGAAGTGCTTGATTTTATGATATAATAAGACATTGATAAATGGGCACAGCCCATTTATCAAGTCCCTCAAATATTCGATTTATAATTACCGTTAGTGCTGAATCAAAATCCTTCAAAGGAGCCTCTCATGAAATACATAAAATTCTACGCAGTCAAGCTATTGATACTCATAATCAACGCGGTATGCTCCGCGCTGCTCTCGTATATGTTCGTGCTGACGCTCTCCGCGCAGTCGTCCGCGGCGGCGATTGTCTTTTACTATCTCATACCGATGCTGTTCTTTTTCTGCTTCACCTTTACGCTCGCGAAAAACATAAAGGCGCCCGAGGATGAGGCAATGCGCTCGCCCGAATATTTCGCGAAATTCGCGCTGCGCGAGGCGTCGGTTTACATGATTTTTTTGCTCCCGCTCCTTATCGCGGGGCTTATCGGCGCCGAATTTTCGGGAGCTGCCGATTATTTATATCGCCCGCACTCGTTTTTGCTCATTTTCATGAACGGCGCGGTCGGTACACTGCTGAATTTTGCCGCACTTTCCGTAATTTACGGGGCGGTTTCGGCGTCGGCGCATTACATGAAAGGGGTTGAAACCTCTAAAGCAGCCACTAAAGCAGCCACTAAAGCAGCCGCTGAAGCGGCGGCTGAAGCGGCGGCTGAAGCGTCACCTGTATTTGATGAATGCGGCGGCGAAAATGCCGATGATGAGGACTGCTGCGACGACAGCGGCGACGGCGGTGAGCGTCATGATGACGATTCCTCCCCGTCAAACGATTCGGAGGACGAATAAATATCGTAATACGAGCCGCCGAGCGCGAAAAATTCAATAGCTGCGTTATATTCCCGCACGCGAGCGTCGCGCTCCCTGCGGGATTTTTTCCGCACGGCGCGAATCATTACGTTTTTGGGCGTTTCCTCGGGGTCTATAAGCTCGACCGTTTCGACCGAATATCCCTCAATTTCAAGCATTTTTACGCGAAGCCCGTCTGTCACAGCGTCGGTGAGCTTCTGTGAGAGCATCGAATGCGACGTGATAAATTCAAGCTCCCCACATCCGCTGAGCTTTCCGTTCAGATAATGGTGACAGCACGGAGTTGAGAGAATGAGATCGGCTCCGAGCGAAGCCGCGCGGCGAAGCACTATATCAGTCGCCGTGTCGCAGGCGTGAAGCGAAACAACAAGATGAACGTGTTCGCCGCCGAATACATCCGAATAAAGCCTGTCGTCCGACACGTCCGATGCGGAAAAAATCATTCCGCCACACCCGATTTTGCGGGCGGCGTCAGAGCAGAATTTTATAACGTCCGCTTTCAGGTCGGCACAGAGCATTTTCACCTCCCTGCCGCGCACGGCGGTGAGATATTCGTAAACAGCAAAGCTGAGATAGCTTTTGCCGCAGCACAAATCGCAGACGTTGAGCACACCCGATTTTGGGAGCGACTGATATTTGTCGTCAAGCAGCTCGGTGAAGCGCTCGATTTCCCTGAATTTCGCTCTTTTTTTGTCGTGTACCCTGCCATCCCTGTCGCTGACGCCGAGAACGCGGAGCCAGCTCTCGCTCCCGTCGAAAAAATAATTCTTTTTTCTGTCGTGCTGCGACGATATGCGCGGCAAATTTCCGGATGAAATCGCCGACCTCACCCCAGCGGCGCCGACAATCGTCTCGCGACCTTTTTTCGATTTCATATACTGTGCCGACACGCCGCAAAGCATGAGATTTCCCTGCGAAAAATGCGCGATTTTCTCCTCAAGCGCGGCGCAAAGCTCGTCCCCGCGGTAATTTTTCGTCGCCATTTTGCCGTCGCGGAAAAGCGTTTCTTCCTTTATCATCGCACCCGCGCCCGATTCAAACGGAGAATACGTCACCCTGACAAATTCCCCTCCCGCGCAGGGCTTTGAAAGCGTCGCTTTGAAATCGGCGCCCGAGCTCGCCGCCTCGCATAAAAGCGACACAAATTTCGCCGCAGTCTCACTCATTGCCGGTGTCCTCATCCGTGACGTATTCGCTCGCCGCTCCGGTGTTCGCGTCGGTGTCCCCGCCGCCTGATTCCGCGGAGGCGGAGGTTTCCTCGGACGTGTCGTCAGAGACTGACGATTCCGTTTTTTTGTAATTCACAAACACAGCAAGCACAAAAACGAGAATCGCTACGCATACGCATATGAACATAATCAGGCGCTCAAGGCGTCTCTGACGTTTCCCGTCGGGATCGTCCCCTTTAATCATTTTCGCCACAAGATCGGTTTTTGATTCCTTTTTGTCCATAAGGCGCTTCATGTTCGGATAGTGGCGCCATATTACGAGAAGAGAAATTATGACGGCGAAAAAGGTTGACATTGGCCAGTAGCGGTTCGGCTGATAGACCATGACAAGCTGATGAACAAGCGGATAAAAGAGCATTCCCATGATTGACGCAAGCGACATATATTTCATTCCGACAAGGATTATGACGAATATCGGGAAGAGAATGCCGAACGCGACGGGATCGAGCATGAGAACTGTCACACCGACGCATACCATGCCCTTTCCGCCCTTGAATTTATAAAATATGGGGAAGCAGTGACCGATAATGCACATGGTGCATGAAAACCATGCGCCGCGAATGCCGAAAAGAATCGTGCCGAGAAGGTACGCGGCAACTGTTTTCGCAATGTCGCCGATAAGCGTCCATTTGGCGGCGTCCCCGCCGTATGTACGCAGCATATTTGTCGTTCCCGCGTTGCCGCTTCCCGAATCCCTTATGTCGCGCTTATATCTGTATTTTGAGATTATAATCGCCGCATTTACGCTTCCGAGAAGATAGCCGCCTATAATGCAGACAATATAGCCTGCAAAAAACATGAAAATATCGAAAGCAGTCCCCTCAAAGTCGGCAAAATAACAGCCGAGAAGCCCCTGATACCAAAAATCCGAAAATGTCATAACGATGCCCTTCGATTTATATAAAAATTATTGTTTTTCGCCCTTTTCGCGGATTACGAGGCGAATCGGCGTTCCATAGAAGCCGAACGTCTCGCGCAGACCGTTCTCGATGTAGCGCTGATACGAGAAATGAAAGAGGTCGGCGCGGTTGCAGAAGATTACGAATGTCGGCGGCGCTGCGGACGACTGCGTGATATAGTATATTTTGAGCCGTCTGCCCTTGTCCGTCGGCGGCTGAACGCGCACAGTGACGTCAGAGAGGAAATCATTGAGAGTTCCAGTCGATATTCTCTGATTCGCTCCCGCGTAAACTTTGTTTATCTCATCGAAAAGCGTGTCGATTCTCTGCCCCGTCTTTGCGGATATAAAAACCGTCGGCGCATAGGTCATATATGAAAGCGCATTTTTTATGCTCTTTACAAATTCGCCGTGAGTGTCGTTGTCCTTTTCGATTAAATCCCACTTGTTGACGGCGACGATGCTCGCCTTGCCCGCCTCGTGAGCGATTCCGGCGATTTTCTCATCCTGTTCCGTTATGCCCTCGGACGCATCAATCATTATAATAACGACATCCGCGCGCTCGACGGCGGCTCTCGCCCGAAGCACGCTGAATTTTTCGATTTTGTCATCGACCTTGCTTTTGCGCCGTATTCCCGCCGTATCGATAAAGCTGTAAACGCCGTGGGAATTTTCGATTTTCGCGTCAATCGCGTCCCTCGTCGTCCCCGCGACATCGGACACGATAAGCCTGTCCTCGCCGAGAATTTTGTTGATGAGCGACGATTTTCCCGAATTGGGCTTTCCCGTCACGGCGACGCGAATCACGCCCTCCTCATCATCGCCGCTGCCGTCCTTCGGCGACAGCTCAAGCACAAGGTCGAGCAAATCGCCCGTTCCGTTTCCGTGAATCGACGAAACCGGTATCGGGTCGCGCTCAAATCCAAGCTCGTAAAATTCGTAAAACTGCTCCTCAACGTCGCCGATTCTGTCGGCTTTGTTCACCGTGAGTATCACGGGCTTTCCCGAGCGCCGCAACATAGCCGCGATTTCCCTGTCGTCTGCAACAAGTCCCGTCTTTACGTCGCACATGAAAATTATCACGTCGGCAGTCTCAATGGCGGCGTTTGCCTGCTCCCGCATTTTCGAGAGGATTATATCGTCCGTTTTAGGCTCAATGCCGCCCGTATCAATTATTACTATCTCCTGCCCTCTCCACTCGGCGACGCCGTAAATTCTGTCGCGCGTCACGCCGGGCGTATCGTCAACGATTGCGCGGCGCTCGCCTATAAGCTTATTGAAAAGGGTGCTTTTGCCCACGTTCGGGCGTCCCACTATGGCAGCAATCGGTCTTGCCATGTTATCACTCCGTCTTTCTTTAATGTTGTTTTGCGCCGTATCAGTCCGGCACGTAAATATAATCCGAAACGCTTGATACGGGAATTTCAAAGGTCGCGTAGCCGCCAAGCGCGTATACAAGGTCGATTACGATTCCGAAGCCCGTTTCCGTATAGTAAACGTCGGGATAAATTCCGTATTCGCTGTAGTAGCCGATTATCATGTCCTCGTAATTCGTCTCGTCAAGCAGCCCGTCAATGCCGTATACGAGCGTAAACTGTCCGTCCGAGAACATTTCCTTTATCGGTGAAAAATCGTATATAAGCTCATCGGATTCGAGAATTTTCGCCGAGGCGATGTCAATATTGACGGTGTAGCAGAATATCGTCGGGTGAGCCGTGTCGGAAATATAGTACTGCCCCGTCACGACGACTGACATGAAGCTGTCCGATTCATATGTTGTCGTCGTCGAGGTGACCTCGTATTTGTAGCTTCCCGTCATCTCGGGGTCGGAGTTGAGCGCCTCAGCCTCAACCTTCTCGTCCATGTATTCCTCAATCATAGCGTTGATTTTCTCGGCGTCCTCGTCCATTATGTCAACGGCATCCGTATCGACGGACGGATAATCGATAACAACCTGCGATTCTCCCGTCGTTTCGGCGTCGCCCGCCGCCGTCGTATCGTCCCCGGAGTTTACGTCGGATGAGCCCATCGTTGTTTCAGTCCCGCTCGTATTATCGGCGCCCGTATTCCCGGTCGTGTCCGACGACGACGAATCCGCCGTGTCCGCAGTCACAGCGTCAGTATCATCGGATGTCGTCCCGCCGCTCTCGGACGTTTCTTCCGCTGACGAATAGGACGTATCCGTATCGCTGCCCGTATCCTCGCCGCTGCCGCTTTTTGAAACGGCGATTACAACCGCCAAAATCACGACGCAGAACACAGCCACGGTGATAATCGGAACGGCGTAATATCCGGCGCCCTTCTTCCTTCTGCTTTTTTTCCTTTTAGCCATTTTTGTCTCCACCTTCTGTCTCGCAGCCGAGAAGTCCCGAAATAAAATCAGATGCGCTGCTTTTTGATGATTTTACGGGTACGCCAAGCTCATGCGAGAGCCATTCCGTCGTATGCCCGCAGAGAAATACGCCGTCCTCCGCACGAAGCGCCGACGCGGGAACCAAAAGCTCGTCCCCGAGATTCTGTCCGCGAAGCGCGCGCGCAATATCGACTCCCGTAAGAAGTCCCGCGACAGTTACCTCGCCGCCGAAAAACTCATTTTTGACGGTATAAACCTCACAGTGAAGATTATAGCACACCGACTCGATTTTTTCAACGGCTTTCTTTATAAAGGGCGCGGCTGCCTCTCCCGTCGCGATGCTGACGTTGCGGGGGGTGTCGGGACTGTAATCATATGTGTCGATAAACCTCAGCTCTGCGTCTATTTCCGAAAGGAAATCCGCAATCATGCCGACTCCGTCCTCAAGCTGCTCGAAATCCCCGTAAAAATCAGCGTCCGGAATCGGAATTTCCGCTTTGATATAAAGCTCATCCGAGGCGTAAAAAATCCGTGAGCCGTATTTTTCGGCGCACATCGACCCGAAATCCTCTGTAAGCCTTACGATTTCGGCAGCCTCCTTTTGCGAAAACGGCGTGAGCGGATAAAGCCCGTCCCTGTGTCCCGTAAGACCCGCGGGGACAATTGAAACGCTCGTGACGGACGGGTACATATACGAAAGATCCGTCATTGTTTTTTTAAGCACATCCCCGTCGTTGATTCCACGGCAAAGCACAATCTGACAGTGAAGCTCAATTCCGCCCGCGGCAAGGCGATTCATATATGAAAGCACCTCGCCCGCCTTTTTGTTTTTCATCATTTTCACGCGAAGCACGGGGTCGGTCGTATGAACGCTTATGTTTATCGGCGAGATATGCATTTCGATTATGCGGTCGATATCGCGCTCATCCAGATTTGTAAGCGTTATATAATTTCCGTGAATGAAGGAAAGACGCGAATCATCGTCCTTGAAGTAAACGCTCTCGCGCATTCCCTTCGGATTCTGGTCAATAAAGCAGAATATACAGCCGTTTTCGCAGCGGTGCTTTTTATCCATCAAGGGCGTTTCAAAATTCAGACCCACGTCGTCATAAACGCCTTTTTTTATTTTAATGAAAGAGACCTCACCGCCGCGGGTGAGCTTTATTTCCACATTTCGCTCGGCAAGATAAAAGCCGTAATCAAGCACGTCATTTATTTCATGTCCGTTTACGGATATGAGAATGTCACCGGCGGCAATTCCCGCACGCGCGGCACGCGAATTTTTGTCAACGCTTTTTATTTTAACCACAAAAAAATCACCTCCCGCGCGCAAAATAATTTCGGTTATATTATTTTACCACATTCACCGCATGAAAATCAACAGATTCATGAGGAATAATATAGAGCTTTTCAAAACCCCGAGGGCAGCACTATACCAAATATTTTTTCTCCTGTTTTCGGTTTCACATCACCGGCTAATGAACATTTATCATCACTCACGAATTCATTGTTCGTTTGTCAATGATGTGAGACAAAAAAAGCAAAAAAATAAGCTGGGAAGGGTAAAAAGTTTTGGGATTAAGAAGAGAGGGCGAAGA